>NZ_GL397179.1:0-120104 GCF_000146585.1 Streptococcus mitis ATCC 6249
TTTATCCGCCATAGCTCAGTTGGTAGTAGCGCATGACTGTTAATCATGATGTCGTAGGTTCGAGTCCTACTGGCGGAGTCAGATAAAAAGAACACCTGGTTGTGTTCTTTTTTCTTATGTTACTATTAGTTCGTCTCACCTAACGAACTAAGATAAATAAACTACCTGCTATGAGAGAGTGTGTTGTTTGTTATGCCAATAAAAATCCAAATGCTATACAATAAAGGTCTTCAAGCTAATTGTAGAGTAAAAGGAGAAACCATGGTACAAAAGGCTCATAGTTATCAAAAACAAAGTGGCCTGTAAGTATCACATTGTGTTTAATCCTAAGTACTGACGAAAAGTTATCATCTGTAGGTACTGGCTGATAATTTGAGCTTATATTCCCTAGCGCAAACCTCTCCTTAGACGAGGGGTTATGATTTTATAAATGAAGTAAACTTCTCAAAATTCAAAACTTAATTTTTGCATCTATAAATGTCTTTATATTTTATTTTTAGTTCGTTTAGCTTCAAATTCTACTTTTATAGGATTTGAAGATTTTTTAGTTCCTTTTTTTGTTAGACTAGTGTTACTAATAAGAAAGGGAATTTTTATATGCTTCAGAAATTTTATGACCGAGCATTTGTTTTTTTGAAACTAGTTGAACAAGAATATGCCTCTTTAGGCCAGAGTTGTTCAGAGTGGGAATCACTTCATCTTCGTTTTTTACTATATTACTTAATCCGATTTAAAATTAAAAGTGATAGGGACTTTTCTCTATATCACTTTAGAACAGCTTATCGTCTATATCTAGATAAATTACTGCAAGGTGAAACAACTCTTATCCAATAGGAAACATCTATATCATAATTACGAACAATAGTTGTAGCTAGTTTTTAAAAAATATAGAATTAGCTTATGATCAAAGGCTTCTGTATTTAGAAATGAAAGAATTTCCAAATCTTTTCTACTGTTTCTTCTTGATAAAATAGTGTTTTTTTCTTATAATAAATTGTAAGATATAATTGCGGGTGAAATTCCTGCCATGTATATGAGAAAGGACGAGCTCCTAGTAGCTCAGACGAATTTTATTATGACTTCAGTTGTTGTTGTAGGTACCCAGTGGGGTGATGAAGGTAAAGGGAAAATTACAGATTTTCTTTCTGCTAATGCAGAGGTAATTGCTCGTTATCAAGGTGGTGATAATGCTGGTCACACGATTGTGATTGATGGTAAGAAATTTAAGTTGCACTTGATTCCGTCAGGTATTTTCTTCCCTGCAAAGATTTCTGTCATCGGGAATGGGATGGTTGTAAACCCTAAATCTCTTGTGAAAGAGTTGAGATATCTTCATGAGGAAGGTGTGACAACTGATAACTTGCGTATTTCTGATCGAGCCCATGTCATTTTGCCTTACCATATCGAGTTGGATCGTTTGCAAGAGGAAGCCAAGGGTGAAAATAAGATAGGTACTACAATAAAGGGAATTGGTCCAGCATATATGGACAAGGCTGCTCGTGTGGGAATTCGTATTGCAGATCTTTTGGATAAAGACATATTTCGTGAGCGTTTAGAGCGCAATCTCGCAGAAAAGAATCGTCTGTTTGAAAAATTATATGATAGCACCCCTATTTCAGTTGATGATATTTTTGACGAGTACTATGAGTATGGCCAACAAATCAAGCAATACGTGACAGATACATCTGTTATCTTGAACGATGCGCTTGATAATGGCAAACGTGTGCTTTTTGAAGGTGCGCAAGGTGTTATGTTGGACATTGACCAAGGTACTTATCCATTTGTTACTTCGTCAAACCCTGTCGCTGGTGGTGTGACAATCGGGTCTGGTGTTGGTCCAAGTAAGATTGACAAGGTTGTAGGTGTGTGTAAAGCCTATACGAGTCGTGTGGGGGACGGACCTTTCCCAACGGAATTGTTTGATGAAGTGGGAGATCGCATTCGTGAAGTAGGTCATGAATACGGTACAACAACTGGCCGTCCACGTCGTGTGGGTTGGTTTGACTCAGTTGTGATGCGTCACAGCCGCCGTGTATCTGGAATTACCAATCTTTCATTGAACTCTATCGATGTTTTGAGTGGTTTGGATACTGTGAAAATCTGTGTGGCCTATGATCTTGATGGTCAACGTATTGATTACTATCCTGCTAGTCTTGAGCAGTTGAAACGCTGCAAACCAATCTACGAGGAATTGCCAGGTTGGTCAGAAGACATCACTGGGGTTCGTAATTTGGAAGATCTTCCTGAGAATGCGCGTAACTATGTTCGTCGTGTAAGCGAGTTAGTTGGTGTTCGTATCTCAACTTTCTCAGTAGGTCCTGGTCGTGAACAAACCAATATTTTAGAAAGTGTTTGGTCATAGGAGATTTTTAAGATTAGTTTAAGACAGGTTGGGTATACTATAGACAGTTACAAGAAGACCTCCTAACTTGTTGTAACAAATATCCTAAACTTTTCTTTTTCATAATAATCTCCCTATTAAGTCACCGCATTCGGTGGCTTTTTTTGTCTTGAGAATCATGATATAATAATAAAATCGACAAGTAGGAAAAGAGAAAAACGATGAATTATACAGTTGAAGAAAAAGAAAGCTTTATGAGAGAGGCTTTGAGAGAGGCTGAGATTGCCTTAGAACACGATGAAATTCCAATTGGTTGTGTGATTGTCAAGGATGGAGAAATCATTAGTAGGGGGCATAATGCGCGCGAGGAGTTGCAACGGGCGGTTATGCATGCAGAAATCATGGCTATAGAGAATGCGAACCTGAGTGAAGAAAGTTGGCGCCTGCTTGATTGTACGCTTTTTGTGACCATTGAACCTTGTGTTATGTGTAGTGGAGCGATTGGACTTGCCCGCATTCCAAAGGTAGTCTACGGGGCTAAAAATCAGAAATTTGGTGCAGCTGGAAGTCTGTACGATATCTTGACGGATGAACGTCTCAATCACCGTGTAGAGGTTGAAACGGGGATTTTAGAGGATGAGTGCGCAGGGATTATGCAGGATTTTTTCCGTAATAGACGTAAAAAATAATTTCTCTTTAAAAATAGAGGAGAATGTGGTATAATAAACAGTGGAGCAACAGTTCTGCGTGAAGCGGGTCAGGGGAGGAATCCAGCAGCCCTAAGCGAGTGTGAATTGTGTGCTCTTTTTTCGTGCATAAAACAAACCCTTTAACATCAATGGTTTAAAGGGATTTTGTTTATCTTATCGAGAAGAAAAGGGGCAGTAAAGGGGCAAAGTTTATAGTTTTATCTTTTCTAATTTATTAGATATGTCTGATACCATTTTTGGGGTAACGTGAGAATAAATTTCAAGTGTTGTCTTTGAATCAGAATGGCCTACCCTATCCATAATAGCAGTTAGCGGGATGCCTAGTTCAGCAAGTAAAGAGATATGAGAATGCCTAAACATGTGAGTAGTGATATTTTTGTCAATACCTAGCTTTTTACCATGATTTTTTAAAGGTATAATAACCCTAGCACTTGTTATTTGCTTTCCCATAGTGTTGATAAAAATAGAATCAGTATCAAATCTGTTTTTTGTACTCTCTATAATTTGCTCTTTGATAATATCTAACACTTTTGAGGGGCAGTTATAATTCTATCTGATTTAGCCGTCTTTGGTGCAGTTCTCTTTTTAAGTCTAAAATCGTATGTATGCCTTATGTGGATTGTATTTTTGAAAAGTCTATATCTTCTTTGTAACTCAAGGCAGCAAGACCTACATTATTTTGCCTATTTTTTGGAGGCTTTACCTCAATCCATAACCATCTAAGCGGAGGTAATTTTTCAAGTACAGACTTGCACACTTTTGCATCGGAAAATAATATGAATATGTTAGTTGTGACTAACAGCTAAAAAACTTATCTAACTACAAAAGGTGTTACCCTTTGATGATAAGGTTTTTGATAAAGTAGTCAGTAAGACACGGTTTACTACAAAAGATTACAATAAGGGAGCTGACTTGTGGCTCAAGAAAAGCGCTAAGAAATACGGTTATGCTTACTCATATGAATAAAAGAAAAGGGGTAAATTATTGTTTGACGTGGAGCAAGTGTTAAATCAATCATAGCAAAGTATGAAAACCATAAAAAGAAGATTCATAATAGCTCAAGCGGAATCACAAGGGTTGAGCGAAAAAAACTCATTGAGGCTGGTTATTTGAAACGTGAGGAAACAAAATCAACCCCCAAAAACGAGAGAAAAAACTCTTTTGATAGAGCAAAAGAAATTAAAAACTTTAGCAGTCATGCTTATAGAAAAGAAAACACTCCTAGAGGTGCTAAGTCGTTTGCTACAATGTTTCAAAAAAATGGAAGTTTAACTAACGGTATATTAGCTCATGGAGAGGAATATGTTATAGCAAAATGGGCGAACCAAAAGGGGTATAAGAACCTAGATAAAAAATCAAAAAGTGATATTGGTAAAATTATAGGTGAATATGCTAAAGGATATAATGTGAAGTTATCAAGAGTAGTTAATTCTAATGAATGGGATTGGTACAAGTATTGATAGAAAGAAGTTTAAACAATGGGTGGTAGAGGAGCAAGCTCCGGAATGAGCGATAAAAAGAAGAAATATGGCACAGAGTATGAAACAGTACATAAAGTAGGCAATATAAAATTTGTTACTCAAAATGAGCAAGGGTCACAAAAGTCCCCGATGGAAACGATGACAAAAGGTAGAGTTTATGTGCTCATCGACAAGAACAAAAATGCACCCAAGAGTATTGTTTATTTTGATGCAAAAAATAAGCGTAATAAGCAAATTGACTTAGATCATGTGCATAAAGGTATGAAACCACATGCTCATCACGGCTATAATCATGCAGAACATGAGAAAAGCAAAAAGGGAGCAACCAATTTGACACCAAAAGAGCGTAAACTTGTTGAAAAAGTCAAAAAAGAGTGGTATAATCACATTAAGAAACGTAGGGAGTAGTATATAGGGATTACGCCTTGATGGAGGAGATTCCGGTTCGAATCCGGGCTACTACGTTACATCTTAGCCCCTTAATTGGGGCTTTTTTTGTTATCTAATATTTAAAACAGCGTAAAAATACCCTCTTTTTACCATATACAATGAAATCATAAGTATAAAATGCTTGTGATTTTTTTGTTTGAAAGGAGGGTGGAAATTGCCTAGAGATGGAACTAAAAATTTAACTCCTATGAACAAACGAAGTTTGGAGGAACAGAAAGAACTCCAAAGAAAAGGAGGTAAAGCATCTGGCATAGCAAGAAGAAAAAAAGCTGATCTAAAAAAAGCATTTGAAACTCTCTTATCTTTGGATGTGACGGATAGTAAAATCAAGAAACAACTTGAGGAGATGGGTATGGCTGGCAACAACGAGGCTTTGCTAGCCTTTGCAACCAATCAACAAGCGATAAAAGGAAATCAAAAAGCGACTCAGAACATAGTCAAGCTGACAAATACTAAGGATAGGTACGATATACAAGAGCAGAAAGAGAGAATCAAAGTACTCAAGCATGAAAATAGAGAGCGTGCTGAAACTGAGAAAGGATTTAGTGAAACAATCCATATTGTCGATGAGTGAATAGATGAAGTAAAGGGGGGAACAGATGCCCTTTAATGTTCAGAAGAATATCAACCCTCATTTTAAATCGGTATGGGTATCTAGTTTGCCATACAACGTGCTCAAGGGTGGGCTCAACTCTTTTGAGTTGTTGTGTGCTCTTTTTTCGTGCTTTTTTCGAATAAATAAGATAAAATAGCCTAGAATGAATGATAATAGAAAAGAGAAAAATATGAAAATTCGTGGTTTTGAATTGGTTTCGAGTTTTACAGATGAAAATTTGTTGCCCAAGCGTGAGACAGCGCATGCAGCTGGCTATGACTTAAAGGTTGCCGTGCGTACGGTGATTGCGCCAGGAGAGATTGTCTTAGTTCCGACAGGGGTTAAGGCTTATATGCAACCAACTGAGGTCCTCTACCTTTATGATCGCTCTTCAAACCCTCGTAAGAAGGGTCTAGTCTTGATTAACTCTGTTGGCGTTATTGATGGGGATTATTATGGCAATCCTGGGAATGAGGGACATATCTTTGCTCAGATGAAAAATATTACGGACCAGGAAGTGGTTCTTGAAGTTGGGGAACGTGTGGTTCAGGCTGTCTTTGCGCCTTTCTTAATTGCGGATGGAGACGAGGCAGACGGTGTTCGGACAGGTGGATTTGGTTCGACTGGGCACTAAGATGAAAATTATATTTGTACGTCATGGAGAGCCAGACTACCGTGAGTTAGAGGAACGTTCTTATATAGGTTTTGGGATGGATTTAGCACCTTTGTCTGGGAAAGGAAGGCGACAAGCTCAGGAACTTTGCCAAAATCCTTTGCTTGGCTCAGCTGATATACTGGTGTCTTCTGCAGTGACGCGAGCATTAGAAACGGCTTCTTATCTTACTTGTGCTACGGATCTTCCTTTAAGAGTAGAACCTTTATTGCATGAGTGGCAGGTTTACGAAAGTGGTATAGAGAATTTTGAAAAAGCACGTACTCTGTTTTTAGAAAACAAGGGGGAGTTGCTTCCTAATAGTCCTATTCAGTATGAGACAGCTGAAGAGATGAAGGCGCGTTTTTTGCAAACTATGATAAAGTACCGAGACTACCAGACAGTGCTAGTTGTCGCTCATCGAATGCTCATGCGCCAATTTGTACCAGACGAGAAGATTGATTTTTGCCAAATAATTGAGTGTGAGGTAGAAATTTAGAAAGAGGTTTATCATCGCAAGGAAAAAAGCGACATTTGTATGTCAAAATTGTGAATATAATTCACCTAAGTATCTAGGACGCTGTCCAAACTGTGGATCTTGGTCTTCTTTTGTTGAAGAAGTTGAGGTTGCAGAGGTCAAAAATGCGCGTGTGTCTTTGACAGGTGAAAAAACCAAGCCTATGAAACTGGCTGAAGTAACGTCTATCAATGTCAATAGAACCAAGACCGAGATGGAGGAATTTAACCGTGTACTTGGAGGCGGAGTGGTACCAGGGAGTCTCGTCCTTATCGGTGGGGATCCTGGAATCGGGAAATCAACGCTTCTTTTACAAGTTTCAACCCAGTTGTCTCAAGTGGGTACGGTTCTCTACGTCAGTGGTGAGGAGTCTGCCCAGCAAATCAAGCTACGAGCAGAGCGATTGGGGGATATTGATAGTGAGTTTTATCTCTACGCCGAGACCAATATGCAGAGTGTTCGAGCTGAGGTAGAGCGCATCCAACCAGATTTTCTCATCATTGACTCTATACAAACTATTATGTCTCCTGAGATTTCAGGTGTGCAAGGGTCTGTGTCTCAGGTGCGAGAGGTGACAGCTGAGCTCATGCAGCTGGCCAAGACTAATAACATTGCCATCTTTATCGTAGGGCATGTGACCAAGGAAGGTACTCTGGCTGGTCCGCGTATGTTGGAGCATATGGTAGATACAGTACTTTACTTTGAAGGGGAACGCCACCATACCTTCCGTATCTTGAGAGCAGTCAAAAATCGTTTTGGGTCCACTAATGAGATTGGCATCTTTGAGATGCAGTCAGGTGGATTGGTTGAGGTGCTCAATCCGAGTCAAGTTTTCCTAGAAGAGCGTTTGGATGGGGCTACTGGTTCATCCATCGTGGTAACTATGGAAGGGACGCGTCCGATTTTGGCGGAGGTTCAAGCCTTGGTGACACCGACCATGTTTGGAAATGCCAAGCGTACGACGACAGGGCTTGATTTCAATCGCGCTAGCTTGATTATGGCTGTTTTGGAAAAACGTGCAGGGCTTCTCTTGCAAAATCAAGATGCCTATCTCAAATCTGCTGGTGGTGTCAAACTAGACGAGCCTGCTATTGACTTAGCTGTTGCAGTGGCTATTGCCTCTAGTTACAAGGACAAGCCAACCAATCCTCAAGAATGCTTTGTAGGAGAGTTAGGCTTGACTGGAGAGATTCGACGGGTCAATCGTATCGAGCAGCGCATCAATGAAGCTGCGAAGCTTGGATTTACCAAAGTCTACGCTCCTAAAAATTCTCTGAACGGCCTCAAAGTTCCAGATAATATTCAAATCATTGGTGTGACAACGATTGGGGAAGTCTTAAAGAGGGTGTTTTCATAAGAGATTTGCTTTAGATTTGAAGAAAAAACTTACCAGTGCTATAATCGTGATAGATAGGCTAAGTGGCCAAGAGAGACAATAAACTAGCCTCCTCAAAAAGACATAAAAGGAGAAATCTGATGTCAGATAATCGCATGAATTTTACTATTGAAAACAATAGCCAATTTCCTTTTGTAGAAATTGTACTAGATAAAGGAGAAAAAGCTTATATTCAGCGCGGAAGCATGGTCTACCATTCTTCTAGTGTCAAATTAAGAACCAAACTGAATGCAAAAGGATCTGGTCTTGGTAAATTAGTTAAAGCAGTTGGGCGTTCGATGGTATCTGGTGAAAGCACCTTTATTACGGAAGCTTTATCTGATGCAGATGGTGGCCTCTTAGCTCTAGCTCCTAATGTTCCGGGTCAGGTAATGCCCTTGTATTTAGGGGAACATCAATATCGATTGAACGATGGAGCTTTCCTTGCTTTGGATGGTTCAGCTTTTTATACTATGGAACGCCAGTCTATTGGCCGTGCCTTGTTTGGCGGTCAAGGAGGTTTCTTTGTCATGACCACTCAAGGAGAAGGAACACTCTTAGTCAATGCCTTTGGAGCTATCAAGAAAATTGAACTGAAAGACCAAGAAATGACGATTGATAATGCTCATGTTGTTGCCTGGAGCAAAGACTTGCACTATGACATTCACTTGGAAAGTGGTTTTTTACAATCTGTCGGTACAGAAGAAGGTGTTGTTAATACTTTCCGAGGTACAGGAGAAATCTATGTTCAAAGTCTAAATGTTGAAACTTTCGCTAAAATTTTGGGTGGATATATTCCTACAAAAGAGTAGGCTTGACTATTCCTGGGCACCATCGGATGCGAACTCGTTCGTGGCATTTTTTGCGAATTAAAGAGACGTTAGGAGAAAAAAGTGACAATTACTATAAAACCTTATCGGAAATCGGATAAAAAGGCTGTTTTAGAATTGTCAATACAGGCTTGGTCTCCGGTTTTTCCAAAAATGGAAAAAGGAGTTCCTAAGTTTGTTTATGACAATTTTTATCCTCAAGGGTGGGAAACAAGACAAATTAATGATTTAACAGCGGTCTTAGATGAAGAGGGTCAGTTTGCCTGGCTAGCTTTTCTGGAGGAAGAGTTGGTCGGCTGGATTCACATTCGCTTGCACCCTGAGGATAAAATGGGAGAGATTTATATACTAGCTGTTTCTCCAAGCTATCAGCGCCAAGGTGTCGGAAAAGCGCTCATGACCTATGCTTGTAATCAGATTAAACAAAAAGGGATGGAAATGGTCATGGTTGAGACGGGTGGTGATCCAGGTCATGCACCAGCCCGTAAAACCTATGAGAACTTTGGTTTTGAACAATGGCCTGTTGCTCGCTACTTTAAAAAGTTATAACTAATAGCTCTTTATCAACTATAGTGGGTGATAAAAGCTAGCATATAGAGCCGTTTATATAGGTTCTCTCTTTTTTGAAATTGGGGAAGTTCTAAGTTCAAAACTTGGTCGTTTGACGTCCTTCATAGAACCATTAGTTGCTTCCAGCTTGGCATCAGTGAGGGTGTTGTTAATACCTTCCGAGGTACAGGAGAAATCTATGTCCAAAGTTTAAATGTTGAAACTTTTGCTAAAATTTTGGGTGGATATATTCCTACAAAAGAGTAGGGTTGATCATCCTGAGCATACAAATTTTTCATGAGTAAGAAGCTTTATCTCTGACAAATCTTGAAAAAGCTGGTAAGATAAGATTAACTTATTTGATAATCAAATAAATTTTTCATAGATGAAGCAGAGGTGAATATGTCTTACTTTAAAAATTTTATGAAGGCCAACAGAGCATATGTCGACTTGCATGGAACAGCTCATTTACCAATAAAGCCCAAAACAAAGGTTGCTATTGTGACCTGCATGGACTCACGGCTACACGTCGCGCAAGCTTTAGGTTTAGCACTTGGGGATGCCCATATCCTGCGGAATGCTGGCGGTAGAGTAACGGAGGACATGATTCGTTCGCTGGTGATCTCCCAGCAACAAATGGGCACAAGAGAAATTGTGGTGCTTCACCATACAGACTGTGGAGCTCAAACCTTTCAAAACGAGTCTTTTCAAGAGCATTTGAAGCACGAGCTCGGAATTGATGTTTCTGGTCAAGATTTTTTACCATTCCAGGATGTTGAAGAGAGTGTGAGAGAGGATATGCAGTTGCTTCGAGAATCTCCACTGATTCCTGATGATGTGGCTATTTCAGGTGCGGTTTACGATGTGGATACAGGGAGTATGAGAGAAGTATACTAACTTCATCTCGCAGAATTCTAATCCTAGCATAAGATCGCTACTTCAAATGTAGCGGTCTTGATTTTAATATAGCTAATATAAAATAGTAAAAAACAAGGGTATAAATGTTTGCTCTTGTTTTATTTTTGATTGAAAAATAAAGGAAAAAGCGCTACAATGGTAGATGGAAAATGTTGTGTAAAAAACAAGTGATACATAAATACCGGAGGAAATCATGTCTTTTTCTGATTTAAAGCTGTTTGCCCTTTCTTCTAATAGAGAATTGGCAGAGCGTGTGGCGCAAGAGATTGGGATAGAGTTGGGGAAATCGACTGTTCGCCAATTTTCAGATGGAGAGATTCAAGTCAACATCGAAGAATCAATCCGTGGAAAACACGTCTTTATCCTACAATCAACGAGCTCACCTGTAAATGACAATCTGCTCGAAATTTTGATTATGGTGGACGCATTGAAGCGTGCTAGTGCAGAATCTGTCAATGTTGTTATGCCTTACTATGGCTATGCACGTCAGGATAGAAAAGCGCGCGCGCGTGAGCCAATCACAGCAAAACTCGTTGCAAACATGCTAGAAGTTGCTGGGGTAGATCGTTTGTTGACGATTGATTTGCACGCTGCGCAAATTCAGGGATTCTTTGATATTCCTGTGGATCACTTGATGGGCGCTCCATTGATTGCGGACTACTTCGAACGTCGTGGAATGGTTGGGCAAGACTATGTTGTTGTCAGTCCAGATCATGGTGGGGTGACTCGTGCTCGTAAACTAGCAGAGTTTTTGAAAACTCCGATTGCGATTATTGACAAACGCCGTAGTGTAGACAAGATGAATACCAGCGAGGTGATGAACATCATCGGTAAGGTCGAAGGCAAGACTTGTATCTTGATTGACGATATGATTGATACAGCTGGAACAATCTGCCATGCAGCGGATGCACTTGCTGAAGCAGGCGCAGTTGCGGTCTATGCAAGCTGTACACACCCAGTTCTTTCGGGGCCAGCTATGGATAATATTCAAAAATCAGCTATTGAAAAATTAGTTGTTTTGGATACCATCTACATGCCAGAAGAACGTTTGATTGATAAGATTGAACAAATTTCGATTGCTCATCTCTTAGGAGATGCCATTGTACGTATCCACGAAAAACGTCCTCTTTCTCCATTATTTAGTATCGAGAAAAAAATCTAAACTTTCACTTGAAATAAATCGTTCTCCTAGCAGGTTTCTTTTCTTGCTAGGAGATTTTTTGTAGTCAAAATCTGCAAGCCTTTTCAAAATATGCTATACTGATGGAAAAGGAGGATTTCTATGAGCCAAGAATTTATCAATCCAAGTGATGGTGTGGTACGTCAGTATCTTGCAACCAGTAAAACGTTAGCGGTAGTAGGCTTGTCCGATCGTGAAGAAACAACTAGCAATCGAGTGACTAAGGAAATGCAGGCTCGGGGCTATAAAATCATTCCAGTCAATCCCAAGGCTGCAGGTGGCGAAATCTTGGGAGAGAAGGCTTATGCAAACCTAGCTGAGATTCCTTTTCCTGTCGATATTGTCAATGTTTACCGACGTAGCGAGTTTTTACCAGATGTGGCGCGTGATTTTCTCAAGGCTGATGCCAAGGTTTTTTGGGCACAACTGGGACTTGAAAGCCTAGAAGCGGAAGAAATCTTGCGTGCTGGAGGATGCGACGACATCGTGATGAATCGCTGTATCAAGAGAGAACACACACGCTTAATTCTTGAACAATAAAAGGTAGCCATGGGCTACCTTTTGTGTTAAAAAATACCAATCAAAACTTGCATGCCAAGACTGGTAAGGATGATGGCAATCCAGCAAAGGCCTCCAAGAAGAATGGACTTGCCGCTGGATTTGATCAATCCAATGAGATTGGTTTTGAGACCGATGGCGCTCATGGCCATGACGATAAGGAATTTGGAGAGTTGCTTAAGAGGGGTAAAGATACTACCGGACACACCGAGAGAGGTAAGGAGAGTCGTTAAGAGAGAAGCCAAGATAAAGTAAAGGATAAAAAGTGGGAAGACTTTTTTTAGTTGGAAACCCTGGCTATTTTTTTGTTGGCGACTTTGCCAGTAGGAGAGAAAGAGCGTGATAGGAATAATGGCAAGGGTGCGTGTGAGTTTAACAATGGTTGCAGACTCAAGGGTATTGGTCTGATAAAGACTGTCCCATGCGCTGGCTGTGGCCGTTACAGAAGAAGTATCATTGACCGCAGTTCCTGCAAAGAGGGCGAAGCCTTCATTTGATAGGTGAAGCCAGGTTCCTAGAGTTGGAAAGATGAGTGCCGCTAAGACATTGAAGAAAAAGATAACGGAAATGGCTTGGGCGACTTCTTTTTCCTTGGCATGGATAACGGGTGCTGTCGCAGCAATGGCAGAACCACCACAGATCGAAGACCCCACTCCAATCAAGGTAGCCAGTTTAGTATCCAAAGCAAAAAAGCGCTGGAAGAGGTAGGCAACAATCAAGGAAATCGAAATGGTGGAAAGGATAACAGGGAGCGAAGATTGCCCGACTGCGAATACTTGCGAGATATTGAGACCAAAACCGAGCAAAATAACGGCATATTGAAGTAATTTCTTGGAACTAAAGGTCAAGCCAGCATCCAGTTGCTTGTAGGAAGAGAGAAAAGGATGGAGGAGCATCCCCGCAAAAATCGCAAAGACAGGTGCACCCACGACGGGGAAAAATCCTCCCAGGAACCAAGATACGATAGAAATGAGAAGGCAGGCCAAGATTCCTGCTCCATTTTTTGATAAAAATGACATATAAACCTCCGAAATAAGCACTTATTATTATAGTCCTGTCGAGAAGAAAAGTAAAATAGAAAGTGAAAATTCTTGATTTCAGATGGATTTTGCGGTCAGGGAGCTTTTGTAGTATAATAGTACTATGTTCTGTAAGTAAGGGGGTATCTATGGACTTAACCAAGCACTTTAATAAACAATTAGATAAGATTCAAGTGTCCTTGATTCGTCAGTTTGATCAGGCCATTTCAGAGATCCCTGGAGTTCTGCGTTTGACCTTGGGAGAGCCTGACTTTACAACGCCAGATCATGTCAAGGAGGCAGCCAAGCGAGCGATTGACCAGAACCAGTCCTACTATACAGGGATGAGCGGTTTACTGACCTTGCGTCAGGCAGCTAGTGATTTTGTAAAAGAAAAATACCAGTTGGACTACAATCCTGAAAATGAAATCTTGGTTACTATCGGAGCGACAGAGGCTTTATCTGCTACTTTGACAGCTATCTTGGAAGAAGGAGACAAGGTTCTCTTGCCAGCTCCTGCTTATCCAGGCTATGAGCCTATTGTCAACCTAGTTGGGGCAGAGATTGTCGAGATTGATACCACAGAAAACGGCTTTATTTTAACACCAGAAATGTTGGAGAAGGCCATTTTGGAGCAAGGTGATAAGCTCAAAGCAGTTATTCTTAATTATCCAGCCAATCCGACAGGAATTACCTATAGCCGGGAGCAGTTGGCAGCCTTGGCAGCCGTTTTAGGCAAGTATGAGATTTTTGTTGTCTGTGATGAGGTTTACTCAGAATTAACCTATACAGGCGAAGCCCATGTATCTCTGGGAACTATGCTGAGAGATCAAGCTATTATTATCAATGGCTTATCTAAGTCCCATGCCATGACTGGTTGGCGTTTAGGCTTTATCTTTGCTCCTGCAGCTTTCACAGCTCAGTTAATCAAGAGTCACCAGTACTTGGTAACTGCCGCAAATACCATGGCCCAACATGCTGCAGTAGAAGCCTTGACCGCTGGTAAAAACGATGCAGAGCCTATGAAGAAGGAATACATCCAGCGTCGAGATTATATCATCGAAAAGATGACTGCTCTTGGTTTTGAGATTATCAAACCAGACGGTGCCTTCTATATCTTTGCTAAGATTCCAGCAGGTTACAATCAAGACTCCTTTGCTTTTCTCAAGGATTTTGCCCAGAAGAAGGCTGTTGCTTTTATCCCGGGTGCTGCCTTTGGTCGCTACGGAGAAGGCTATATCCGCATTTCTTATGCAGCCAGCATGGAAACAATCAGGGAGGCCATGAAACGACTTGAGGAGTACATGAGAGAAACATGATCCAGTCTATAACGAGTCAAGGTCTCGTGCTCTACAATCGTAACTTTCGGGAGGATGATAAGCTAGTCAAGATCTTCACCGAGCAGGCTGGGAAGCGCATGTTTTTCGTCAAACACGCTGGTCAGTCTAAATTAGCTCCTGTTATTCAGCCCTTGGTACTGGCACGATTTCTCTTGCGAATCAATGATGATGGACTCAGTTACATTGAGGACTATCATGAGGTGATGACCTTTCCCAAAATCAATAGCGATCTCTTTGTCATGGCTTATGCGACTTATGTTGCGGCTCTTGCAGATGCTAGTTTGCAGGATAATCAGCAGGATGCTCCCTTGTTTGCCTTCTTGAGAAAGACTCTAGAGTTGATGGAAGAGGGTTTAGATTATCAAGTTTTGACCAATATTTTTGAAATTCAAATCTTGAACCGATTTGGAATTGGGCTCAATTTTAATGAGTGTGTCTTTTGCCATCGGGTAGGTCAGGCCTTTGATTTTTCTTTCAAATATGGAGCCTGCCTCTGTCCAGACCATTACCATGAGGACGAGAAACGTTGCCATCTGAATCCCAACATCCCTTATCTGCTCAATCAATTTCAGGCTATTGATTTTGAGACCTTGGAGACCATTTCACTCAAGCCTGAAATCAAGCAAGACTTGCGCAAGTTTATGGATCAAATCTATGAAGAGTACGTCGGGATTCATCTAAAATCAAAAAAATTCATTGATTCCCTAGCCGACTGGGGACAATTACTAAAAGAGGAAGACAAATGAAAAAAATCGCAGTAGATGCTATGGGGGGCGATTACGCACCTCAGGCCATCGTTGAGGGTGTCAATCAAGCCCTAGCTGACTTTTCAGATATTGAGATTCAACTCTATGGAGATGAAAGTAAGATTAAGCAATATCTAACAGCGACAGAGCGTGTCAGCATTATCCATACGGATGAGAAAATTAACTCAGACGATGAGCCGACAAAAGCTATCCGTAAGAAGAAAAATGCCAGCATGATATTGGCGGCCAAGGCAGTCAAAGAGGGAGAGGCAGATGCTGTTCTTTCCGCAGGAAATACAGGTGCCTTGTTGGCTGCAGGATTCTTCATCGTGGGTCGTATCAAGAATATCGACCGACCTGGACTTATGTCAACATTGCCAACTATAGATGGAAAAGGCTTTGATATGCTTGACCTCGGTGCCAATGCAGAAAACACAGCCCTGCACCTCCACCAATACGCTGTCCTAGGTTCCTTCTATGCCAAGAATGTTCGTGGGATTGCAAAACCACGTATTGGTTTGCTTAACAACGGAACAGAAAGCAGCAAGGGAGACCCGCTTCGTAAGGAAACATACGAATTGCTAGTAGCTGATGAAAGTTTGAACTTTATCGGAAACGTGGAAGCGCGTGATCTAATGAATGGCGTTGTGGATGTTGTCGTGACAGATGGTTTCACGGGAAACGCAGTGCTCAAATCTATCGAAGGGACAGCCATGGGAATCATGGGCTTGCTTAAGACAGCTATTACAGGTGGTGGGCTTCGAGCAAAACTTGGTGCTCTTCTCCTTAAAGATAGTTTGAAAGGTTTGAAAAAACAGCTCAACTATTCAGATGTTGGAGGGGCAGTCTTGTTTGCCGTCAAAGCACCTGTTGTTAAGACTCATGGCTCAAGCGATGCCAAGACTGTGTACAGTACGATTCGCCAGATTCGTACCATGCTAGAAACAGACGTAGTTGCTCAGACTGCGCGTGAATTTTCAGGAGAATAACAGATGACAAACAAAGAAATTTTTGACCGTATCGTGACTATTATCCAAGAAAGACAGGGAGAAAACTTTGTCGTAACAGAAGCCTTGAGTCTGAAGGACGACCTCGATGCAGACTCAGTGGACTTGATGGAGTTCGTCTTGACGCTAGAAGATGAATTTGGAATCGAAATCAGCGATGAGGAAATTGACCATCTTCAAAGTGTAACAGATGTAATCGAAACCATTAAAGGTAAAATATAGCCGAAAGCAACATGCAAGTCATGTTGTTTTTTCATTTGCAGAAAAAAGAAAAACGTTAAAATTTTTAGTAGAAATTGCGAATAAAGAGACGAGAAAGAAAAAAGGAGGATTATCTATGTACGTGACCGGTTTTTATCCCTGGCTCATTAAGTGGTTTTTAAAATAAAAATGAATAAGTTGTTCATTTTCGAATTGTTTTTCGAATAGATAGGTAAGAAGAAAAGAAAGGAGACTACGCGATGTATTTACCAATCTTATTACCATGGTTTATCAAATGGTATTTGAAATAAATGAAATTTACCTGTTCATTTTAAATCACTTCTCGAATAGATAAGTGAGAAGAACAGGGAGGAAAAAGATTTCAGTAATTTACCAATATGGTTTTTAAAATGGTTTAAAGCCTAGAGACCATAAACTAAAAAAATAAAGGAGAAAAAAGATGACAAATTTTGACAAAATGGAACAAAACTTTGTAGCTCTTACTGAAGAAGAGTTGATGGATGTGGATGGGGGAGCATGGCCGATTGTAGCTTGGGTGATTGCTAATCCTGTGACAGCAGCTAAAATTGCTGGTGGAATTACTGCAGTAGGAATTGCAGGTTATAATTATGTGACGGGTAGATGGTAATAGAAGGAGGAGATGATATGGAAAAATCTATTTTAGAATTTGAAACAATGACTGATACGGACTTGCAGGAAATTCAAGGGGGAGCCTTTCCCCTTCTTATCCCTGTGGCAGTCGGTTTTGTAAAAGGATTTGTATATACAGGTGGAGCTATTTTAACAACTCGAGCACTCTTTTCAGGTAAATAGGAGTCTGCTATGAAAAAAATCTTATTAGGATTTGTTGAGGGGTATTTTGTCATATCGATCATTCTTTATATCGCAACGTATATGATTATGAAAAATCCGATTAATACCCTGTTTTATCCAGAAACCTATCCAATTCTGCTTGGTCTGTTTTATGTAGGATACAAGTACAAAACAAAAGAAAGTACGATTGGGAATTGATGGACCATCAGATTGGAGTTTGGGATGAAAGTTGTTCAATTACTAGGAAAAACTTGGCCAGAGACCACTGTATTATTTAGCTCGATGGCTTATCTAATTATTAGAATCGTGGCTGATGTAAACAAAATAAATCTACCTACATGGTTTGAATCTTTTGATATACCTACGATTTCCTTGTTTTTAGTGGTATTTATTTTATTGTATCGGGGCCAAGGAGAAAGAAAAGGAGAAAAGAATGAATAGAATTGTAAAATATGTTCTACTATTCACTTTCCTATTTTTAATGAATATTTTCAACTTTACGATTCTAGCAACTCTTGGCTTTCAGCTAACAATGAGTGAAAGTAGTTATATGGTGCCACCTGTGTTTGCGTTTATCGTTTTATACGCTATTCACAAAAGAAGTGGGGAAGGTAAGAAATCTGTGTAATTGAATATTCTAGGCAGGACTCTTGTTCTGCCTATTTTCTTTGGCAAAAGTGCTGTTCAGGTGAGAATATTGTTTTTTCAGAAATAATTCCCTTCTTTCTTTCTTGTTTGGTTAAAATAATCTTACAAAGTTTTTAAGAGATTATTAGGAAAAAGGAGATGAATATGAAATTTGGGAAACGTCATTATCGTCCGCAAGTGGATCAGATGGACTGCGGTGTAGCTTCATTAGCCATGGTTTTTGGCTACTATGGTAGCTATTATTCTTTGGCTCACTTGCGAGAATTGGCCAAGACAACCATGGATGGGACAACGGCTTTGGGCTTGGTCAAGGTGGCAGAGGAGATTGGTTTTGAGACGCGAGCAATTAAGGCGGATATGACGATCTTTGACTTGCCAGATTTGACTTTTCCTTTTGTTGCTCATGTGCTTAAGGAAGGAAAATTACTCCACTACTATGTGGTGACTGGGCAGGATAAGAAGACGATCCATATCGCTGATCCAGATCCCAGTGTTAAGCTGACCAAGATTTCCCGTGAGCGATTTGCGCAAGAATGGACAGGAGTCAGTCTCTTTATGGCTCCGTCTCCAGACTATAAACCCCATAAGGAGAAAAAACAGGGGCTCCTATCCTTCTTGCCCATCTTACTCAAACAACGTGGCTTAATTACCAATATCGTCCTAGCGACACTCTTGGTAACCCTGATTAATATCGTGGGCTCTTATTATCTGCAGTCTATCATTGACAGTTACGTACCAGACCAGATGCGTTCGACCTTGGGCATTATCTCAATAGGACTAGTCATCGTCTATATCCTCCAGCAGATTTTGTCTTATGCGCAAGAATACCTCTTACTTGTTCTGGGGCAACGCTTGTCTATCGATGTGATTTTGTCCTACATCAAGCATGTTTTTCACCTGCCAATGTCCTTTTTTGCGACACGCAGGACAGGAGAGATTGTATCTCGTTTTACAGACGCTAACAGTATCATCGACGCGTTGGCGTCGACCATTCTTTCGATTTTCCTAGATGTGTCGACGATTTTGATTATCTCGCTTGTCCTGTTTTCACAAAATATGACGCTCTTTTTCATTAGTCTGCTTGCGCTTCCCATCTATACAGTGATTATCTTTGCCTTTATGAAGCCTTTTGAAAGGATGAATCGTGATACCATGGAAACCAATGCGGTTCTGTCTTCTTCTATCATCGAGGACATCAACGGTATTGAGACCATTAAATCTTTGACTAGTGAAAGTTCACGCTATCAAAAGATTGATAAGGAATTTGTAGCTTATCTGAAAAAATCCTTTACTTACAGTCGGGCAGAAAGTCAACAAAAGGCTCTGAAAAAAGTTGCTCAGCTCGTGCTTAATGTTGGTGTTCTCTGGATGGGAGCTGTTCTGGTCATGAATGGGAAAATGAGTTTGGGCCAGCTGATTACCTATAATACTTTGCTTGTTTACTTTACCAATCCTTTGGAGAATATCATCAACCTGCAAACCAAACTTCAGACAGCGCAAGTTGCCAATAACCGTCTGAACGAGGTCTATCTGGTAGCTTCGGAGTTTGAGGAGAAGAAAACAATCGAAGATTTGAGCATGATGAAGGGAGATATGACCTTTAAGCAGGTTCACTATAAGTATGGCTATGGTCGTGACGTCTTGTCGGACATCAATTTGACCATTCCTCAAGGCTCTAAGGTAGCTTTTGTGGGGATTTCAGGATCAGGTAAGACCACCTTGGCCAAGATGATGGTTAATTTCTACGATCCAAGTCAGGGAGAGATTAGTCTGGGTGGTGTCAATCTCAATCAGATTGATAAAAAAGCCTTGCGCCAGTACATCAACTATCTGCCTCAACAGCCCTATGTCTTTAACGGAACGATTTTGGAGAATCTGCTCCTTGGAGCCAAGGAAGGGACGACGCAGGAAGATATCTTACGAGCAGTTGAATTGGCTGAGATTCGGGAGGATATCGAGCGAATGCCACTGAATTATCAGACAGAATTGACTTCGGATGGGGCAGGTATTTCTGGGGGGCAACGACAACGAATCGCTTTGGCGCGTGCTCTTTTAACGGATGCGCCTGTTCTGATATTGGACGAGGCGACTAGTAGTCTAGATATTTTGACGGAGAAGCGGATTGTTGATAATCTCATGGCTTTAGACAAGACCTTGATTTTCATCGCCCACCGCTTGACCATTGCTGAGCGGACAGAAAATGTTGTTGTCTTGGATCAGGGCAAGATTGTCGAAGAAGGCACCCATGCAGACTTGCTTGCACAGGATGGCTTTTACGCCCATTTGGTCAATAGCTAGAAAGAGGAGAAGATGAAACCAGAATTTTTAGAAAGTGCGGAGTTTTACCATCGTCGTTACCATAATTTTTCCAGTCGCGTGATTTTACCCATGTCGCTTCTGCTCGTGTTTCTGTTTGGATTTGCAGTTTTTGCAGAGAAGGAGATTAGTTTGTCTACTAGGGCCACTGTCGAACCTAGTCGGATCATTGCTAACATCCAGTCGACTAGCAATCAACGGATTGTGGCAAATTATCTGGAAGAGAACAAGTTGGTCAAGCAGGGGGAACTACTCGTTGAGTACCAGCAAGGGGCGGAAGCTGTTCAAGCTGAAGCATACGCCAATCAGTTGGAGATGTTAAAGGATCAAAAAAAGCAGTTGGGTTATTTGCAATCCAGTTTGAAAGAGGGGAGTGACCAATTTCCAGAGGCAGATAAGTTTGGATACCAGGAGATGTTTCGAGACTATCTCAGCCAAGCTAGTAGTCTTAAGAGCAATGTTTCTCAACAAAATGCCAGCATCTCTTCTCAAAATGTAGCCGCAAGTCAGAGTCAGGCTGAGATTGGCAACCTTATCAGTCAAACACAGGATAAAATTCGAGATTACAAAACAGCTAAGTCGGCGATTGAAACAGGAGCTCAACTAGATAGTCAAAATGCAGCCTACTCATTTTATCAGACCTATAAAAACCAAGGTGAAGAAGATCCGCAAGCTAAATCGCAAGTTATTGCACAGGTGGATGCACAAATCACCCAGCTAGAGTCTAGTTTAGCTACTTATCGTGTGCAGTATGCGGGATCTGGAGTTCAACAAGCCTACGCAACGGGACTGGATAGTCAACTTGAATCCCTCAAGTCTCAGCACCTAGTCAAAGTCGGTCAGGAATTAACCCTTTTGGATCAGAAAATTTTGGAGGCAGAGTCGGGTAAGAAAGTCCAAGGAGGCCTGCTGGACAAGGGGAAAATTACAGCAAGTGAGGATGGGGTGCTTCACCTTAATCCTGAAACCAGTGATTCTACAATGGTTGCAGAGGGGACATTGCTAGCCCAACTCTATCCATCCTTGGAAAAAGAAGGCAAAACTAAACTCACGGCTTATCTTACTTCAAAAGATGTTGCAAGGCTCAAGGTCGGTGATTCTGTCCGTTTCACTACAAGCAAGGATGGTAATAAAGAGCTCGTTCTTGTTTCTGCGATTACGAATATTGACGCGACAGCTACCAAGACTGAAAAGGGCAATTTCTTTAAAATAGAGGCGGAGACCAGTCTGACTCCTGAACAGGCAGAAAGTCTTCGCTACGGTTCAGAAGGACGTTTGACGCTAATCACAGGGAAGAAAAGCTATTTGCGCTATTATTGGGATCAATTTTTGAACAGAGAATAATGTTCGTCTTTTTTCGAGATAACTGATTGAAAAACTGTAAGACAAAGGTGTTTTGCAGTTTTTTCTTTACGCAACAAGTACTATTTTGTTAATAGTTCGTAAAAATCTTGAATTTTTGTTTGTTTTGTGGTAGAATGTGCTCAAGTAATACGAAAGGCGAACTTTAAAATGTCAAAAAAACTGATCTATTCGGGAAAAGCCAAGGATATCTATACAACTGAGGATGAAAATCTCATTATTTCAACTTACAAGGACCAGGCAACTGCCTTCAACGGTGTCAAGAAGGAGCAGATTGCGGGCAAAGGAGTCTTGAATAATCAGATTTCATCTTTTATTTTTGAGAAATTAAATGCGGCTGGTGTAGCGACTCACTTTGTGGATAAGCTTTCAGATACAGAGCAACTCAATAAAAAGGTGGAGATTATTCCTTTGGAAGTTGTGCTTCGCAACTACACGGCTGGTTCCTTTTCAAAACGTTTTGGGGTGGAAGAAGGTATCGCATTTGAGACTCCAATTGTAGAATTTTACTATAAAAATGATGATTTGGATGACCCCTTTATCAATGACGAGCATGTGAAATTCCTTAAAATTGCGGATGACCAGCAGGTTGCTTACTTGAAAGAAGAAACCCGTCGTATCAATGAACTCTTGAAAGCTTGGTTTGCTGAGATTGGTCTTAAGTTAATCGATTTTAAACTGGAATTTGGTTTTGATAAGGATGGCAAGATTATCTTGGCAGACGAATTTTCGCCAGATAACTGCCGACTGTGGGATGCTGACGGTAACCACATGGATAAGGATGTTTTCCGTAGAGGTCTAGGTGAATTAACTGACGTCTACGAAATTGTCTGGGAGAAATTGCAGGCTTTGAAATAAGCTGTTAGAAACAGAAAACCTTCGTCTCTCAGATGTAAGGACTCAGGCTGAAAAGGTCCCTCGGACCTTTACACTCTGTCGTTGCTTGGGAGAACTAACAGATGTTTACGAGATTGTCTGGGAAAAGTTGCAAGGTTTAAAATAACACCTTCAAGGTCATTGTGGAACATTGCAAAAGCTGAAATAAAGGAATAAGAATTGATGAATAAACGTATTTTTGTTGAAAAGAAGGCTGATTTTCAGGTCAAGTCAGAGAGTTTGGTGAGAGAACTCCAGCATAATTTAGGACTTTCAACCTTGAAAACTATTCGTATCATACAGGTTTATGATGTCTTTGATTTGGCAGAGAACTTGTTTGCGCCTGCAGAAAAACATATCTTCTCTGAGCAGGTGACAGACCATGTATTTGACGAATCGGCTGTGCAGGCTGATCTTGCTAACTATGCTTTCTTTGCCATTGAAAGTTTGCCAGGACAGTTTGACCAGCGTGCAGCTTCTTCACAGGAAGCCTTGCTTTTGCTGGGAAGTTCGAGTGACGTGACGGTCAACACAGCACAATTGTACTTGGTTAATAAAGATATTGATGCGACTGAGTTGGAAGCGGTCAAGAACTACCTGCTCAATCCAGTGGATTCTCGTTTCAAGGACATCACGACAGGAATTGCCAAGCAGGAATTTTCAGAGTCAGACAAGACTATTCCTAAATTGACTTTCTTTGAAAGTTATACGGCAGAAGACTTTGCCCGCTACAAGGCCGCGCAAGGGATGGCCATGGAAGTGGATGATTTGCTCTTTATCCAAGACTACTTCAAGTCAATCGGGCGCGTGCCGACTGAGACGGAGCTCAAGGTTTTGGACACTTACTGGTCTGACCACTGCCGTCACACGACTTTTGAGACGGAGTTGAAACAGATTGATTTCTCAGCTTCTAAATTCCAAAAGCAATTGCAAGCGACTTATGACAAGTATATTGCCATGCGTGATGAACTAGGTCGGTCTGAAAAGCCACAAACCTTGATGGATATGGCGACTATTTTTGGTCGTTATGAGCGTGCTAATGGTCGTTTAGACGATATGGAAGTGTCTGACGAAATCAATGCATGCTCGGTTGAAATCGAAGTGGACATTGATGGTGTCAAGGAACCTTGGCTCCTCATGTTTAAAAACGAAACCCACAACCACCCAACGGAAATCGAACCATTTGGTGGAGCGGCTACTTGTATCGGTGGAGCTATTCGTGACCCATTGTCAGGGCGTTCTTATGTCTACCAAGCTATGCGTATCTCAGGTGCTGGTGATATTACAGCACCGATTTCTGAAACTCGTGCTGGGAAATTGCCACAACAAGTCATTTCTAAAACAGCAGCTCATGGTTATTCTTCATACGGGAATCAGATTGGGCTTGCGACGACCTATGTTCGTGAGTACTTCCACCCAGGCTTTGTAGCTAAACGCATGGAGCTTGGTGCCGTTGTCGGTGCGGCTCCAAAGGGCAATGTCGTCCGTGAAAAACCGGAAGCTGGTGATGTGATTATTCTCCTTGGTGGCAAGACTGGACGTGATGGTGTCGGTGGTGCGACAGGTTCTTCTAAGGTTCAAACAGTTGAGTCTGTAGAGACTGCTGGAGCTGAGGTTCAAAAAGGGAATGCCATTGAGGAACGCAAGATTCAGCGCCTCTTCCGTAATGGTGAGGTTACCCGCCTCATCAAGAAATCCAACGACTTTGGAGCGGGTGGTGTCTGTGTGGCCATCGGTGAATTGGCAGACGGTCTTGAAATCGACCTTAATACAGTTCCTCTTAAATATCAAGGTTTGAACGGTACAGAAATTGCTATCTCTGAATCACAAGAACGGATGGCTGTGGTGGTTCGACCTGAGGATGTAGATGCCTTCGTTGCAGAATGTAACAAAGAAAATATTGACGCTGTTGTGGTTGCGACAGTGACTGAAAAACCAAATCTAGTCATGCACTGGAATGGTGAAACGATTGTTGACTTGGAACGTCGTTTCCTTGATACAAACGGTGTGCGTGTCGTTGTCGATGCCAAGGTTGTGGACAAGGATGTCAAACTCCCAGAAGAGCGCAAGACAAGTACTGAAGCCCTTGAAGCTGATACTCTTGCGGTTCTATCTGATCTTAACCATGCAAGTCAAAAAGGCTTGCAGACCATCTTTGACTGTTCGGTCGGTCGTTCAACGGTCAATCACCCACTTGGTGGTCGTTACCAACTCACACCAACTGAGGCATCTGTGCAGAAATTGCCAGTTCAACATGGAGTGACTCATACTGCGTCTGTTATGGCGCAAGGATTCAACCCTTATCTAGCAGAATGGTCTCCATACCACGGTGCTGCCTATGCAGTAATTGAAGCGACTGCTCGTTTGGTGGCTACTGGTGCCAACTGGTCTAAGGCTCGATTCTCTTACCAAGAGTATTTCGAGAGGATGGACAAACAAGCTGAGCGTTTTGGTCAGCCAGTAGCAGCTCTTCTAGGCTCTATCGAAGCACAAATCCAACTTGGTTTGCCATCTATCGGTGGTAAGGACTCCATGTCTGGTACTTTTGAAGAATTGACGGTACCGCCAACCTTGGTTGCCTTTGGGGTGACAACAGCAGATAGCCGTAAGGTGCTTTCTCCTGAGTTCAAGACTGCTGGTGAAAACATCTACTACATCCCAGGTCAAGCCCTCTCCGCAGAGATTGATTTTGACTTGATTAAGAAAAACTTTGCTCAGTTTGAAGCCATCCAAGCTGGCCACAAAGTAACATCTGCATCAGCTGTTAAATATGGTGGTGTCCTTGAAAGCTTGGCTCTTGCTACCTTTGGGAACCATATCGGTGCAGAGGTGACCTTGCCTGAACTTGAAACAGCTTTGACAGCTCAATTGGGTGGATTTGTCTTCACATCTTCTGAAGAAATTGCTGGAGTAGAGAAGATTGGACAAACGAAAGCAGACTTTACACTCGTTGTCAACGGTGTGAAGCTAGATGGACAGAAACTTGACAGTGCCTTTCAAGGGAAACTGGCAGAAGTTTACCCTACTGAATTTGCCCAAGCTAAAGAACTGGCAGAAGTTCCAGCTGTCGCTTCTGAAGTAGTTGTGAAATCTAAAGAAGTTGTTGAAAAACCTGTGGTTTACATCCCAGTATTCCCAGGAACCAACTCAGAATACGATTCAGCCAAGGCATTCGAAAAAGAAGGTGCAGAGGTCAACTTGGTGCCATTCGTGACACTCAACGAAGAAGCCATTGCCAAGTCAGTTGAAACCATGGTTGACAATATCGGCAAGGCTAATATCCTATTCTTTGCAGGTGGCTTCTCAGCTGCGGACGAACCAGATGGATCAGCTAAGTTTATTGTCAACATCTTGCTTAATGAAAAAGTGCGTGCGGCCATTGATAGCTTTATTGCTCGTGGTGGTTTGATTATCGGTATCTGTAATGGATTCCAGGCCTTGGTCAAATCAGGTCTTCTTCCATATGGAAACTTTGAAGATGCTAACAGTACCAGCCCAACCCTCTTTTACAATGATGCCAACCAGCACGTGGCCAAGATGGTGGAAACTCGGATTGCCAATACCAACTCACCATGGTTGGCTGGAGTACAAGTGGGCGATATCCATGCCATCCCGGTATCGCACGGTGAAGGGAAATTTGTCGTGACGGCTGAGGAATTTGCAGAGCTCCGTGACAATGGTCAAATCTTTAGCCAATACGTTGACTTTGAAGGCAGACCAAGCATGGATTCTAAGTACAATCCGAATGGTTCGGTAAATGCCATCGAAGGAATTACCAGCAAGAATGGTCAAATCATCGGTAAAATGGGACACTCAGAACGTTATGAAGACGGTCTCTTCCAAAACATTCCAGGAAATAAAGACCAGCACCTGTTCGCGTCGGCTGTGTGTTATTTCACAGGGAAATAAAAGGTATAAAAAATGACATACGAAGTAAAATCTCTTAATGAAGAATGTGGTGTTTTCGGTATCTGGGGACATCCAGATGCTGCTAAATTAACCTATTTTGGTCTCCACAGTCTTCAGCACCGTGGTCAGGAGGGGGCGGGAATCCTCTCCAATGATCAGGGGCAATTGAAGCGTCATCGTGATATGGGGCTTCTATCAGAAGTGTTCAGAAACCCAGCTAATTTGGATAAACTGACTGGAACGAGCGCGATTGGGCATGTTCGTTATGCGACTGCTGGTGAAGCTTCTGTGGATAACATCCAGCCCTTCCTTTTTCGCTTTCATGATATGCAGTTTGGACTTGCTCATAACGGAAACCTGACCAATGCTGAATCGCTCAAGAAAGAATTGGAACAAAGAGGAGCTATTTTCAGTTCAACTTCGGACTCGGAAATCTTGGCCCACCTCATTCGTCGGAGTCACAATCCGAACTTGATGGGTAAAATCAAAGAGGCGCTCAGCCTTGTCAAAGGTGGATTTGCTTATATCCTGCTGTTTGAGGACAAGTTGATTGCTGCGCTTGATCCTAATGGCTTCCGTCCACTTTCTATTGGGAAAATGGCAAACGGAGCGGTGGTGGTTTCGTCAGAAACCTGTGCTTTTGAAGTCATCGGTGCTGAGTGGATTCGTGATGTAAAACCAGGGGAAATTGTAATCGTAGATGACAATGGGATTCAGTACGATAGCTATACGAATGATACCCAGTTGGCGATTTGCTCTATGGAGTATATCTACTTTGCCCGCCCTGACTCTAACATTCATGGTGTTAATGTCCATACAGCTCGCAAACGTATGGGGGCCCAATTGGCGCGTGAGTTCAAGCACGAAGCAGATATTGTGGTCGGTGTGCCAAATTCCTCACTCAGCGCAGCTATGGGATTTGCAGAAGAATCTGGTCTGCCAAATGAAATGGGTCTCATCAAAAACCAATATACCCAACGCACCTTTATCCAACCGACTCAAGAATTGCGGGAGCAAGGGGTGCGGATGAAACTGTCTGCTGTTTCGGGCGTTGTCAAAGGCAAACGTGTGGTGATGGTGGATGATTCCATTGTTCGTGGGACAACCTCTCGCCGTATCGTTCAGCTTTTGAAAGAAGCAGGTGCGTCTGAGGTTCATGTTGCCATTGGTAGTCCAGCGCTAGCTTATCCATGTTTTTACGGGATTGATATCCAGACGCGTCAGGAGCTGATTGCGGCCAATCATACGGTCGAAGAAACTCGCCAAATCATTGGTGCGGATAGTCTGACCTATCTTTCTATTGATGGCTTGATTGATTCTATCGGCATCGAAACAGATGCGCCAAACGGTGGCCTCTGTGTAGCTTACTTTGACGGCGACTACCCAACTCCTCTCTACGACTATGAGGAAGAATATCGTAGAAGCTTGGGGGATAAGACCAGTTTTTACAAATAGACGGATAAAGACTCTCCATGAAAGGAAAGGAAGAGAAGATGACAAATAAAAATGCTTATGCTCCACGTCTCGCTACTGACTAAAAGCTAAAGCATTTGTCAGTAGACGCTTTGCCTTATGGGACCAAAGCTAGAGCCCTGACTAGTATTTTTAGATAAAATAATTGTTTATCTAAAAATACGTCGCAATCTTCTCAAAGAAAAGGAAAAATAAAATGGCAAATAAAAATGCGTACGCCCAGTCGGGTGTGGATGTTGAAGCGGGTTATGAAGTTGTTGAGCGGATCAAAAAGCACGTGGCTCGCACGGAGCGTGCGGGTGTCATGGGAGCTCTTGGTGGTTTCGGTGGCATGTTTGACCTCTCAAAAACAGGTGTCAAAGAACCGGTCTTGATTTCAGGGACTGACGGTGTCGGAACCAAGCTCATGCTGGCTATCAAGTACGACAAGCACGATACCATCGGGCAGGACTGTGTGGCCATGTGTGTCAATGATATCATCGCTGCAGGTGCGGAGCCTCTTTACTTCCTTGACTACGTCGCGACAGGGAAGAATGAACCAGCTAAACTAGAACAAGTCGTTGCTGGTGTGGCAGAAGGTTGTGTGCAGGCAGGCGCTGCTCTCATCGGTGGGGAAACGGCTGAAATGCCTGGTATGTATGGCGCAGATGACTACGATCTGGCTGGCTTTGCAGTCGGTGTGGCTGAAAAATCTCAAATTATAGACGGCTCAAAGGTGTCTGAAGGCGATGTTCTTCTCGGACTTGCCTCAAGTGGGATTCACTCAAATGGTTACTCCCTCGTTCGTCGTGTTTTTGCGGACTACACAGGTGAGGAAGTCTTGCCGGAATTGGAAGGCAAGAAACTCAAGGAAGTCCTTCTTGAGCCGACTCGTATCTATGTCAAGGCTGTCTTGCCACTCATCAAGGAAGAGTTAGTCAACGGCATTGCCCACATCACAGGTGGCGGCTTTATCGAGAATGTTCCTCGTATGTTTGCGGCTGACCTAGCTGCGGAAATTGAAGAAGACAAGGTTCCAGTCCTTCCTATTTTCAAAGCTCTTGAAAAATACGGTGAAATCAAGCATGAAGAATTGTTTGAAATCTTCAATATGGGTGTGGGACTCATGCTGGCAGTTAGCCCTGAAAATGTAGGTCGCGTCAAGGAATTGTTGGATGAACCAGTCTATGAAATTGGTCGCATCGTCAAGAAAGAAAACGAAAGTGTCATCATCAAATGAAAAAAATAGCGGTTTTTGCCTCTGGTAATGGCTCAAATTTTCAGGTGATTGCTGAAGAATTTCCGGTTGAGTTTGTCTTTTCAGACCATCGTGACGCCTATGTGCTCGAGCGTGCAGACAAGCTCGGCGTTCTGTCCTATGCTTTTGAACTCAAGGAGTTTGAGAACAAGGCGGACTACGAAGCAGCTCTTGTCGAGCTCTTGGAAGAACACCAGATTGACTTGGTTTGTCTAGCAGGCTACATGAAAATCGTTGGGCCAACTTTGCTCGCTGCTTACGAGGGTCGGATCATTAACATTCATCCAGCCTACCTACCAGAATTTCCAGGAGCTCATGGGATTGAGGACGCTTGGAATGCTGGCGTAGACCTGTCTGGAGTGACCATTCACTGGGTGGATTCGGGTGTGGATACAGGCAAGGTCATCAAACAAGTACGCGTACCACGACTAGCTGATGATACCATCGAAAGCTTTGAAGCTCGCATTCATGAGGCAGAGTACAAGTTGTATCCAGAGGTGTTGGATAGCTTGGGAGTGGAGAGAAGGTATGAATGATAAATAAAATTAAATCGTCCCCTTTTTTGAAAACAATTGTATTTTTTTCGGCATTTTCAATTTTGTTGTTTGTTGTTGATTCTTTTGATTTGATAACAAAAATATTTGGATTCCTTGGTATGAAACCGAATCATATGAATAGTTGGTTAGCATACATAGGCTCTATATCAGGATTGTTGATGACTTCTTATATTTATACCGCTTCTCTCAAGAAGGATAGCGATATTAGAGAGATAGAACAACGTTATAATAATTTACCAATATTAATAATGGGAGTAGAATTAATAGATAATAAACTTCAGATATCAGCAAAGAATATTGGATTAAATCATGCAATTCTAAAGTATTGGAAATTGAATGAATTTGAAGATCAGAGTGAAAATACTCAACAATTACATGGAACAAAAGGTGACATTAATCAATTTCCAATTGTTGAAAAAGACAAAGACGAAGAATATTCTGTAAAAATTCCTCTTGATGAAGGTATAGAAATTTCAAATATTAAAGAAATAATAATTATATATACTGACATTTTTGGAAAAAATTATTATTATAATAAATTCAAAAACGAAAATGGTAAGTTTGAACAATCTCAATATGCGATATTTGATCAAAATAGAACTGAAAAAAATAAAGTAAAAATAAGTAAATGAAAGGAAAAAACATGACTAAACGCGCCTTAATCAGCGTCTCAGATAAAGCAGGCATTGTTGAATTTGCCCAAGAACTTAAAAAACTTGGTTGGGAGATTATCTCGACAGGTGGGACAAAGGTTGCCCTTGACAATGCTGGGGTGGAGACCATTGCAATTGATGATGTGACGGGCTTCCCAGAAATGATGGATGGCCGTGTCAAGACCCTTCACCCAAATATCCATGGTGGGCTCCTCGCTCGTCGTGATCTCGATAGCCATCTAGAGGCTGCTAAGGACAATCAAATCGAACTCATCGACCTTGTGGTGGTCAACCTTTACCCATTCAAGGAAACCATTCTTAAACCAGACGTGACGTACGCTGATGCGGTTGAGAACATCGATATCGGTGGGCCATCTATGCTTCGTTCAGCAGCTAAAAACCACGCTAGCGTGACCGTTGTTGTAGACCCTGCTGACTATGCTGTTGTTCTTGACGAATTGGCAGCAAACGGCGAAACCTCTTATGAAACTCGCCAACGTTTGGCGGCTAAGGTTTTCCGTCACACAGCAGCTTACGATGCCTTGATTGCAGAGTATTTCACAGCTCAAGTGGGTGAAAGCAAACCTGAAAAACTCACTCTGACTTATGACCTTAAACAAGCTATGCGTTACGGTGAAAATCCTCAACAAGACGCAGATTTCTACCAAAAAGCCTTGCCGACAGATTACTCCATCGCTTCAGCGAAACAGCTTAACGGGAAGGAATTGTCCTTTAACAATATCCGCGATGCGGATGCTGCTATTCGTATTATTCGTGATTTTAAAGAACGTCCAACCGTTGTGGCTCTCAAACACATGAACCCATGTGGAATCGGTCAGGCAGATGACATCGAGACTGCTTGGGATTATGCTTATGAGTCTGACCCAGTGTCTATCTTTGGTGGAATTGTTGTTCTCAACCGTGAGGTGGACGCTGCGACAGCTGAGAAGATGCACGATGTCTTCCTTGAAATCATCATTGCACCAAGCTATACGGATGAAGCGCTAGCTATTTTGACCAACAAAAAGAAAAACTTGCGTATCCTTGCTTTGCCATTTGATGCTCAAGATGCTAGCGAAATAGAAGCAGAATACACAGGCGTTGTCGGTGGACTTCTCGTGCAAAACCAAGACGTGGTCAAGGAAAGCCCAGCTGACTGGCAAGTGGTAACAAAACGCCAGCCAACTGAGACAGAAGCAACCGCCCTCGAGTTTGCTTGGAAAGCTATCAAATATGTCAAATCAAACGGTATCATCGTGACCAACGACCACATGACACTTGGTGTTGGTCCTGGCCAAACCAACCGTGTAGCTTCGGTCCGTATTGCTATTGACCAAGCTAAAGATCGTCTGGACGGTGCTGTTCTTGCTTCGGATGCCTTCTTCCCATTTGCGGATAATGTGGAAGAAATCGCTAAAGCAGGTATTAAGGCTATCATCCAGCCAGGAGGCTCTGTCCGTGACCAAGAGTCCATCGAAGCAGCGGACAAATATGGCTTGACTATGGTCTTCACAGGCGTGAGACATTTTAGGCATTAAGAAGTTAATAAATAGCGAAAAGCAATCAGCTAAAAGTTGGTTGTTTTATTTTGTAAATTTATCGTCTAACTATGAAATTTTGAATAGATTCTGTTATAATTATTTTGAACAAGATGTAATTATATAGATTGGACAAGTTATGCCTGAGCAACAAAATGATAGTAATTGGTTTAAATGGTGGAATTATGTAAAAGAGGAGGTAGGGATAAAAAATTATGTAAAACAATTATTTCCTCAATATTTTATAATTGTAATTCCAATATTATTGTCTTTGCCAATATTTCCTTTACAAGTTTTGATGAAGCATTGGTGGGGAGTTCTGATTCTAATAATTATAATTTTAATTTTAATTGCAGCTCAAACTTTTTTTGAATATAAAAATGATATAAAACATGTTCAAAAAATTCAACAATTAGAAGAAGAAGTTGAAAGAGCTAGACAAGAAAAAGAGCGTCTTGAAAATGAAAATGAATTTTATGCCTTAACAATTGAAGATAATCAAAAATATTTTTTAATCATGCTTTATAGAAAATTAGGGTTAACGGAATCAGATAGAATATCATTATATTATAGAAATAGTATTGATAAAGACTTTGAAATTGTAGCTCGATATAGTACATCAAATCGTTTTAAAGAGCATAGTCGCCCTTCGTATCCACATGATCAGGGCTATATTTCTAAATGTTGGGAAACAAAGGATGATGATTTTTATGTGGAGGCTATTCCTGAAGCAAGCTATACTGAAAACATTGATTATTTTGCTAGTGAAATGAATATGGCTCCTGAAACACTAAGACATTTAAAAATGAAAAGTCGCGCATTTTATATAAAAAATGTGAAGGACAAGAATAGGGATAAGTCTATAGGCGTTATTGTTATCGAATCTATAAATTCTAAAATCGCGAATTTAAATGAGAAACAATTGAAAAGTAAATTAGATTCTGATATGATGGAGTATCTATATCAACTTATGGACAATAAATTAAGAGGAAATTAATAATGAAAAATATGGTAGATCAAGTATTACGCTATATAGTAAAAAACTATCCCATTCCTGAAGAATTAACTAAAACAAGAACAACGAAGTTAGTGTACTTGGTTGATTGGGAAATGGCTAAGAGAAAACACAGGCAGTTAACTGATATTGAATGGAAATTTGATCATTTTGGGCCTTTTGTTTCAGATGTTTATGATGCAGCTGATGAAGATAAGGAATTGAGTATTGTGAAAAAGCAATCAGCATTTGGTACAACAAAGTACATAGTTCAATCTAAAAATGATAGGGAACGGCTAGAATATCCTGATTTAGATAGAGAAACACAAGCGATAATTGATGATGTAATTGATAAAACAAGGAATCTTTATTGGAACGGATTTATTGAGTATGTCTATGATACATATCCAATAAAACATGTTCAAAAGTATAATCATTTAAATTTAGTTCAATTAGCAGAGGAAGAATCCAGATTACACATTCAATAATTTTAAAAATCCCCGGTTCGTTATGAACCGAGGATTTTTCTTGTTCGCTTTTTTTTATTTCATTTACCAAGTCTAAGAATTTATCTTATAGAATTCCTAAAGTCAAAATTTTTTTGTCCCAGCCTCATTAAGTGTTTAAAGATTTAAAAAATGAACTAGCTTCTGTAAGTTTATTCGATGTTGTATTTTTACTCGCAAATATAATTAGATTATAACGAACGTTTATGATATAATATTAGTAAATAATTCGCAAAAGAGGTTGAGAAATGAAACTGCTTGTTGTCGGTTCGGGTGGTCGTGAACATGTCATTGCTAAGAAGTTGCTTGAGTCAAAAGAGGTTGAAAAGGTCTTTGTAGCTCCTGGGAATGACGGGATGACTCTGGATGGTTTGGAATTGGTAAACATCTCTATTTCCGAACATTCTAAATTGATTGAGTTTGCAAAGGTCAATGATATCGCTTGGTCCTTTATCGGACCAGATGATGCCCTTGCGGCTGGGATTGTGGATGATTTTAATACAGCTGGTCTCCAAGCCTTTGGACCGACAAGATTGGCGGCGGAGCTGGAGTGGTCCAAGGATTTTGCCAAGGAAATCATGGTCAAATACGGCGTTCCGACAGCAGCCTATGGGACTTTTTCAGATTTTGAGGAAGCTAAGGCTTATATCGAAAAGCATGGGGCACCTATCGTAGTCAAGGCGGATGGATTGGCGCTCGGAAAAGGTGTCGTTGTTGCAGAGACTGTTGAGCAAGCAGTCGAAGCCGCTCATGAGATGCTTTTGGACAATAAATTTGGTGACTCAGGTGCGCGTGTGGTTATTGAGGAATTCCTTGAAGGAGAGGAATTTTCACTCTTTGCCTTTGTCAATGGGGACAAGTTCTACATTATGCCAACGGCTCAGGACCACAAACGTGCCTATGATGGCGACAAGGGGCCTAACACGGGTGGTATGGGTGCCTATGCACCAGTTCCACACTTGCCACAGAGTGTAGTTGATACAGCGGTTAAGACTATTGTCAAGCCAGTCCTTGAGGGCATGATTCAGGAAGGTCGTCCTTATCTGGGAGTTCTTTACGCAGGGCTTATCTTGACAGCTGATGGACCTAAGGTTATCGAGTTTAACGCTCGCTTCGGAGATCCTGAAACTCAGATTATCCTACCTCGTCTGACATCTGACTTTGCACAAAATATTACAGATATCCTTGATGGTAAGGAGCCAAACATCACTTGGACGGACAAGGGTGTGACTCTGGGTGTGGTTGTCGCATCAAACGGCTACCCGCTAGACTATGAAAAAGGTGTTGAATTGCCAGTAAAAACCGAGGGGGATATCATCACTTACTATGCAGGGGCTAAGTTTGCGGAAAATAGCAGAGCACTGCTATCAAACGGTGGACGTGTCTATATGCTCGTCACCACAGCAGAAACCGTCAAAGAAGCCCGAGAAACCATCTACCAAGTACTATCGCAACAAAAAACAGAAGGACTCTTTTACCGAACAGATATCGGAAGCAAGGCAATTAAGTAACGATATAAGAATAACGCGACGAATTTGCCAAATACGATAATGGTTGCATAACTTGCGAGCATTAGCGAGCAATAAAATAACAATCACCGCCGTTGTGAAAGAACAATTGGATTATAAGCTAATCGTTTAGGGAAATCGGAAGACCTTGGGCTTCCGATTTAGGCATGAGACACCTTTGGTGGCCGCTGCCGTCCCTCACAACCTAAGGTGATTGTTGAAAGGAAGAAAAAGGAGAAAAAATGAAACCAGTAATTTCCATCATCATGGGCTCAAAATCCGACTGGGCAACCATGCAAAAAACAGCAGAAGTTCTAGACCGCTTCGGTGTAGCTTACGAAAAGAAAGTTGTCTCTGCCCACCGTACTCCAGACCTCATGTTCAGACATGCGGAGGAAGCTCGTAGTCGCGGTATCAAGGTCATTATCGCAGGTGCAGGTGGCGCAGCCCATTTGCCAGGAATGGTCGCAGCCAAAACAACCCTTCCTGTCATCGGTGTACCTGTCAAATCGCGTGCTCTTAGTGGCGTGGACTCACTCTACTCTATCGTACAGATGCCAGGTGGTGTGCCTGTTGCGACGATGGCTATCGGTGAAGCAGGAGCGACAAATGCGGCCCTCTTTGCCCTCCGTCTCCTTTCAGTAGAGGACCAGGCTATTGCTACAGCATTAGCAGATTTCGCAGAAGAACAAGGAAAAATTGCAGAGGAGTCTACAAATGAGCTCGTCTAAAACAATCGGAATTATCGGTGGCGGTCAGCTGGGGCAGATGATGGCCATTTCTGCTATCTACATGGGGCACAAGGTCATCGCGCTGGATCCTGTGGCGGATTGCCCAGCCTCTCGCGTGGCGGAGATCATAGTGGCTCCTTATAACGATGTGGATGCCCTCCGTCAGTTGGCTGAGCGTTGCGATGTCCTCACCTATGAGTTTGAAAATGTCGATGCTGACGGCTTGGATGCTGTCATCAAGGATGGACAACTCCCTCAAGGAACAGACCTGCTCCGCATTTCACAAAACCGTATCTTTGAGAAGGACTTTCTTTCAAATAAGGCTCAAGTCACTGTGGCACCCTACAAGGTTGTGACTTCAAATCAAGATTTGGCAGATATTGACCTTTCTAAAAACTATGTCCTAAAGACTGCGACAGGTGGCTATGATGGGCATGGACAAAAGGTTATTCGTTCAGAAGCAGACTTGGAAGAAGCCCGTGCACTAGCCGACTCAGCAGACTGTGTCTTGGAAGAATTCGTCAACTTTGACCTTGAAATTTCTGTCATCGTGTCAGGCAATGGCAAGGATGTGACAGTTTTTCCGGTTCAGGAAAATATCCATTGCAATAACATCCTTTCAAAAACTATTGTGCCTGCTCGCATTTCAGAAAGTCTAGCTGAAAAAGCCAAAGCTATGGCAGTGAGAATCGCTGAGCAACTCAATTTGTCTGGAACCCTCTGCGTGGAAATGTTTGCGACAGCGGATGACATCATCGTCAATGAAATCGCCCCACGCCCACATAACTCTGGTCACTACTCTATCGAAGCCTGCGACTTCTCTCAGTTTGATACCCATATTCTGGGCGTTCTAGGAGCACCATTGCCAGCAATTAAATTACATGCGCCAGCCGTTATGCTCAATGTCCTCGGCCAGCATGTCGAAGCCGCTGAAAAATATGTCACAGAAAATCCAAGCGCCCACCTCCACCTATATGGTAAAATAGAAGCGAAGCACAACCGCAAAATGGGACATGTGACGTTGTTTAGTGATGTGCCGGATGAGGTGGAGGAGTTTGGGAAAGGGATTGATTTTTGAAATGACAGACGGTGGCGATAAGCAAGGAGGAGTTTGATTAGTCTATGAAAACAATCGGTCTGATTGGTGGTATGAGTTGGGAAAGTACCACATCTTACTACCAAATCATCAACGAAATCATCAAAAAAGAGCTGGGTGGCCTGCATTCTGCTAAGATTCTACTTTATAGTGTTGATTTTGCAGAGATTGAGCATTATCAAGCAGTTGGAGACTGGGAGAAAAGCGGTCAACTTTTGGCAGATGTTGTTCAGCGCCTGGAGCAAGCAGGTGCGGATTTCATCGTTATTTGTACCAACACCATGCACAAGGTTGCTCCGCAGATACAAGAAAAGATTACGATTCCAATCTTGCATATTGCGCAGGCAACTGCGCAGGCCTTGTTGGCTGACGGTATTCAAAAAGTCGGCCTCTTAGGGACCAAGTACACCATGACTCAAGATTTTTACAAGGAGAAATTAATAGAGTCTGGGTTAGAAGTGCTGATTCCAGACCAAGCTGGAATTACAGAGGTCAATCGAATCATTTATGACGAACTTTGCCTAGGGAACATCAAAGAAAGCTCAAAGCAGACTTATCTTGCCATTATAGATGAATTGAAAAAAGCAGGTGCTGAAGCTGTTATCTTGGGTTGTACCGAGATTGGTCTCCTCGTCAAGCAATCCGACACTGACCTGCCACTCTATGACACAACAGTGATTCATGCAGAGAAAGCAGCGGAGTGGGCGGTAAATAAGTGACCATAGAAGACAAGCACAACTGCAAGATGGGACATGTGACTTTGTTTAGTGATGAACCGGATAGTGTGGATGAGTTTGGGAAAGGAGTAGAATTTTAGTGGGAACTATTATAGAATTATGTGCTGATAATTTAACGTTGGACTGGGGAAAAAATAATAATTATAAAGCTCATTCTTGGCTATTTTCAGAGGATGATAGATTTGAGAAGAAGTCTACTAACTATAATTTTTATAATGGGGCGTTAGCTATTTTCGATAATTTAGAGAATGTAAAATTCAGGTTAAATAATTTAGGTTATTCATTAGACGAAACTAAAAAACGACTTGAAGATCAAATTAATATTTGGCGTAGAGTACATGATTTTCCCGAAATAACTCAACTAATAATGAATTACATTAGTTCAATTAATCTTGATGATATTACAGATTTAACTATTCAAGAAGAATCTGAGTGCTTTGGTGAAGCTGATGTGTATCATTGGCTTGCAAAAAAGATAGAAGCCGATTCTATTTATATTGCAGAAAAAAATAAGTTGATAGCTAAGCTAGAAAATTCTGAGTATTATTTTGATGGTATAGAAGGATTTTTTTTTGAAAAATTAGATAGATATATTTTCTTACGTTTGTTATGTGAAAACCAATTTAATTTGGATAAAGAATTGAAATGGTTCTGTTATGATATTATAGAGTCGGGTTGGGCTTCAGTGGAAGATATACAATACTTTGATAATAAATATTTTGTCATTGAACACAATAAATTGTATGGGAAAATAAATAGATACGCCATTCAACAAGATAATATTAACGATAGCGTATCACAATTTGATAGTTGGTTAAGTAGTAAAGGGCTCCTGCAAAATAGAAATTATCAGAGAGAAAATTTAAGTACAGGTACTTTAACATCAACAAGATATACAACTCCGACTTTTATACGGAATATAATTCATCATCCTGAGAATACTAATAATACTTTTAATGATGGTGATTTAAAAGAATCAATTAATTCTATGCTTGATTTAATTAAGCAAAATGGTATAAATTTAATTTGAAGGAAAATACAATGATTGACTATTCTTCTCATTTTAATCTAACAACTGGAATGATTGAAAGTGAAGCATGTGTCTGATTGAACGATTTCATAAATTGAGCGGAATATTGAATTCCATAAAGATGAGCTAGTTCAAAATTGTTTTCGAGTCTTGATGGGATCAGTCTTAGCAGACTTTTGAGCTATTGCTTCAAAGCATAAACGAATGAACGTCGTTAGTAATTACCTAAAAGTATCATAAAAATAAAAATCGCTTGTCAGGACAAAGAGAAATTTAGAAAAGAGCAAAGATAGCTGTATTAATAAAATTGAATCTGGGATACTTTGTATCTGTAAAAATAGAGAGGAACAAGGGCGCTGTATCCTCTAAACTGAATACGGGCTACGGACTTCCTAATTGTAAACAAAGAAAGGAAAAGAAAACATGATCAACCGTTACTCTCGCCCTGAAATGGCGAACATTTGGAGTGAAGAAAATAAATACCGTGCTTGGCTTGAGGTGGAAATCTTGGCTGATGAGGCATGGGCTGAGTTGGGGGAAATCCCTAAGGAAGATGTGGCTTTGATTCGCGAGAAGGCGGACTTCGACATCGACCGTATTTTAGAAATTGAGCAGGAGACACGCCACGATGTGGTAGCTTTCACGCGCGCGGTTTCTGAGACTCTTGGTGAAGAGCGCAAGTGGGTTCACTATGGATTGACTTCTACTGACGTGGTAGATACGGCCTACGGTTACCTCTACAAGCAGGCCAACGACATTATCCGTCGTGACCTTGAAAACTTCACCAACATCATCGCTGACAAGGCCAAGGAGCACAAGTTCACCATCATGATGGGTCGTACCCACGGTGTGCACGCTGAGCCAACAACTTTTGGTCTGAAATTAGCGACTTGGTACAGTGAAATGAAGCGTAACATCGAGCGTTTCGAGCATGCAGCTGCTGGTGTGGAAGCTGGTAAGATTTCTGGTGCGGTTGGTAACTTTGCCAACATCCCACCATTCGTTGAAAAATACGTCTGCGACAAACTCGGTATCCGTGCTCAAGAAATCTCTACACAGGTGCTTCCTCGTGACCTTCACGCTGAGTACTTCGCAGTTCTTGCCAGCATCGCAACTTCTATCGAGCGTATGGCGACTGAAATTCGTGGTCTTCAAAAATCTGAGCAACGCGAAGTAGAAGAGTTCTTTGCCAAAGGTCAAAAAGGGTCTTCAGCCATGCCACACAAACGTAACCCTATCGGTTCTGAAAACATGACAGGTCTGGCGCGTGTTATCCGTGGTCACATGGTGACGGCCTATGAAAACGTAGCCCTTTGGCACGAACGTGATATCTCTCACTCATCAGCTGAGCGCATCATCACACCAGATACGACTATTTTGATCGACTACATGCTCAACCGTTTTGGAAATATCGTTAAGAACTTGACGGTCTTCCCAGAAAACATGATCCGCAACATGAACTCAACTTTTGGTCTTATCTTTAGCCAGCGGGCTATGTTGACCTTGATTGAGAAAGGCATGACCCGTGAGCAAGCCTACGACCTTGTTCAACCGAAAACAGCCTACTCTTGGGACAATCAAGTAGACTTCAAACCGCTTCTCGAAGCAGATGCAGAGGTAACTTCTCGCCTCACTCAAGAAGAAATCGATGAAATCTTCAACCCAGTTTATTACACCAAACGAGTGGATGATATCTTTGAACGTATCGGACTTGGTGATTAATCATAAAATAAAAAAGCGAGATTCAATCTCGCTTTTTCGTATTCTCTTAGAAGAATCTTAGTCTTCTTTTCTCTTAGTCAGTCCGTAGGCTGCTAGAGTCGCCATGAGGCCTGCTGCGACCAAACCTGCAGAGTCTTGGCTTCCTGTTGCAGGGAGTTGTTTTTCATCTGCTTTGGCAGTAGTTGGTGCAGTTTGCTCAGCTTTCTCAACGGCAGTGCCGACTTCAACAACTTGAGTGACGGCTTCCTGTGTTACCACGCTATTGACAAGCGTTCTTTCTTCTTTTCCATCAGCAGTAGTACTTACAGAGTAGAAGGCAGTACGGTGGCCGTTAGCTCCTTTAGTAACAACTTGTGTTTGTCCTTTTGGTGATTGAGGATTTTCACGTGTCACAGTAGTGAATGGAATTTCTTCCTCTTGGATATCCAGTCTTGGTTTTGTTTCTGCGGCTGGAGCAAGACCGTGTTCGTCTCCTACATGGGTTACAAGGGTTCCGACTTCAATAACTTGGGTCACTGCTTCTTGAGTCACAAGGCTATCTACAAGAGTTTTCACTTCCTTACCGTCAGCACTAGTGCTCACAGAGTAGTAATGACTGCGACGGCCGTTAGCGCCTTTAGTAACGACTTGAGTCTTCCCTTTGAGCAAGAGTGGATTTTCACGTGTCACAGTAGTGAACGGAATCTCTTCTTCTTGGATATCCAGTCTTGGTTTCGCTTCGGCAGCTGGAGCAAGGCCACTTTCATCCCCTTTGTGGGTAATAGGGGCACCGATTTCAACCACTTGGGTCACAGGTTCTTTGGTTACTTGGCTATCTAGAACGGTTTCTGTTTGTTTACCATTTTCAGTAAGGACAGAGATGTAATGAGTGCGTTCACCCTCTACACCTGGTGTGACAATCTTTTCTTGCTTAGCTGGGAGGTTTGGATTTTCCTTCTTGATAACTTCAAATGGAATCTTTTCTGCTCTTGTGATGAGTTCCGGTTTGGTTTCAACATTGGCAGCTAGTTCGTTTTCATCGAGGCTTCCTGAGTGAGTTGCCGCTGGTTTGAGGTCTAGGCGGGCTGTCTTGAGTTTGGCTACGAGAGCGTCTAACTCGGCTTGTTTGCTGCGGTTGAGGTTGTAGTTGAGAGCCTCTTTAGCTGCATTTAGAGCATCGAGACTTTCTTTGCTGTATCCTTCCAAGTTAGTAGGGATTTGAGCAAGCTCCTCACGGAGAGCATTGTAGTCAGCGCGGAAGTAGTCTTTGTTGTGATCTGCGAAGGCAGTCATGAGTTCAAAGATTTCTTCTTCCTTGTACTCAGCACTTGGTCTATCTGCCCAGATAGCAAGCATACTACCAATAGTAGGAAGGTCAACTTCAGGGTATTTAGTTGATGCTAGTTGATTAAATGGAGTTTTCTCGGTATTTTCGAGAGCTTTTTTGAGGAAGCCACCGCCATCTTCTGGTTTTTGACCGAGAATGTAGTACCAGTCTCCGTTGGTATTAAGGAATTTGTAGCCTTTGCTTGCCAGATACTGAGGAGTTGCAAGGTTATAGCCCCACCACCCTTTAGACCAGTAAGAGATGATGACATCCTTGTCAAACTCAACATCATCCTTGTCCTCGTAGTAGAAACCATCGTTGAAGGCCATTGGTTGAAGGCCTCTTTCTTTAGCCATAGCAGCAAGAGTGTTGGCATATTCAGCAAACTTGCCATAGAGATTGTAGTATTTCAGATAATACCAGCCTTGAGCGTTGGTAGCATCATTGGCATATTCGTCTGTACCGTAGTTAAATATCTTAGTCTTGCCTGCAAAGAAGTCCATGTACTTGCCGATAAGGGCTTTTGTAAAGTTCATCGCTTCTTCGTTTTCAAGGTCCATGGTTGTTTTAGAGACCTTGTCAAAGTTGGCTTGAGGATTTTGGATACCTAATTTTTCCATAGCGACAAGCATGGCATCCATGTGACCTGGGCTGTTGATCGCTGGGATGAGTCCAATCCCTTTTGATTTTGCGTACTCGATCAATTCAGTGATTTCAGCCTGACTAAGAGTGGTTCCGTTTGGATCATCGTAGTAAGCTTTTGTCCCTTCAATGATGGCATTTTTGACATCGTCACTTGCATAAGTTTTTCCGTTAGCAGTGATAGTCATGTCATCAAGTAGGAAGCGAAGTCCATCATTTCCTAGGAGGAGATGCACATCAGAATATCCAAGTTCACTAGCTTTATCAATGATACGTTTGAGTTGTTCAGCTGAGAAGTACTTACGTCCAGCGTCGATTGAGATCACCTTGTTCTTGGCAAGTTTTTCAACTTCGCGTTTCTCGTCCTCCTCTTTTTGAGCTTCTGGTGTGAAGGTTAGGTTGCTGACAGCTTCTTGGAGTTTTGCAATTGCTTGGTCAATGGTGTCTTGTTGGGCACGGCTGAGGTTGCTATCGAGTGAGCGAATGGCTTTTTCAGCTTCTTTGACAGCTGCGACACTTTCTGCAGTATAGCGGTTAAGGTCTGTTGGAACTTCTTTCAGGGCTTGCTCAGCAGACTCATAGTCGGCAGCAAAGTATTCAGCATTGGCATTTGCGAAGCTACGCATGAGTTTGAAGAGGCGTGATGGAGAATAACGTGCTGATGGAGTATCTGTCCAAGCAGCTACCATACCGCCGATGAACGGAATATCTGCTCCTTCAGATTTTGGTACAGAAGTGATTGGAGTGTTCTTGATTCCATTGAGTCCTTGGTCCAGGTTGTACCAGCCTTGTCCGTCGGCATTTCGTCCGAGAACATAGTACCAAGCATCGTTGGTATTCAAGATTTGGTGACCTTTCTCAACTAGAAGTTTAGAAGAAGCGACGTCGTATCCGCCCCACCCACCAGTCCACATAGAAACGATGATATCTTTGTCAAAAGTACCAAAGCTTGTATCGCTATTGTAGTAGATGCCGTCGTTGAAGGCCATTGGTTTGAGACCGTGAGATTTGACGATTCGAGCAAGGTCGTTTGCGTAGGCGATAAATTTGTCATAACCCTTGTCAGGGAATCCATCTTCTGGATACCATTTATAGGCTTGAAGAACGCTCCAGCCTTTAGCGTCTGTAGCATCGTTAGCATACTCGTCTAGCCCGATGTTGAAGATGTCAGATTTGCCAGCGAAGTAAGCAGCATACTTGTCGATCAGAGCTTTAGTAAACTCAACAGCTTCTTTGTTATCCAGGTCAACGGTACGAGCAGATTCCTTACCAAAGTAGTTGAAGTTCGGTTTTTGGATGCCTAGTTCTTTCATGGCATGCAAAATGGCATCCATGTGACCAGGGCTGTTTACAGTTGGGATGAGACCAATGCCTTTGTTTTTAGCATAGTTGATCAAGTCCGTCATTTGACTCTCTGTCAAATGGTTGCCGTTTGGATCCTTGTAGTAGGCATCGGTTCCGTTTTCGAGTGCACGTTTGACATCATCGCTTGCATAGGTTTTGCCATTGGCTTTGATGGTCATGTCGTCCAGCATGAAACGCATGCCATCGTTTCCAACTAGTAAATGAAGATCAGTATAACCATAGTGTTTGGCTTTGTCGATGATTTCTTTGAGTTGCTCAGGCGAGAAGTACTTGCGTCCGGCATCAATTGAGATCATTTTTCTTTTAGCCAGTTTTTCATTTACCTGAGCTGCTCGTTCAGTGTTAGGAGTGGTTACTGCAGGTGTGGTTGCTTCATTTTTCTTTTCTGAAGAAGTGTTTTCTGCAGAAACTTCAGTTGGAGCAGGGCTTTCTTTCTCGGCAGTAGGAGTTGGAGTAGCATTTTCTGTCACAGCTGGTGCAGTTGTTTCTTCCGTTTTTGGAGCAACTGTTCGAGGAGCCTCCTGGTCTTCTTTGACCTCCTCTTTTACAGGTTTGTCAGCCTTTTCTTCCAGTTTTTCTGGGACCTTGGACTCCCCAGTCTCATCGGGTGTTTGAGGACTCTCCTGGACAGTTTGAACCGTTTCCTCAGCTGTTGGAGCCGGAGTAATCCCGTCGGCAGCTACGACTTGTGCGCTAAAAGCAAATCCTATAAGTACAGAAGCTGCTCCAACCGCGTATTTACGAATGGAGAAGCGCTGTTTCTTTTCTAGTTTCATGACAAAACCTCCTTGTTATTATCATATATGATAGCGTTTACATAAAACCAATTTTATTTTATTATCTAAGGGGTAAAATGTCAAGTGGGTTTATATAAGAACTATAATAAATGGAGGAAAACATAAGATTTAGGAGAAAATTGCCAATAAAAGATAAAGATAGAAGGAAAAACGAAGCAAGTATTTAACTTGTTTTTAGTAAAAACGCTACTAATTAAATAAGAACCTTTCATGTCATTTTCATAGCTTCTTTCTCGTGCTATAATTAAATACAGAGAAAGCCTGAGCTGGGCTCAGGCTTTTTCTTAATGACCTCGGTTACATGAGATGAATTTGATTTTGTAGTAGTCTGCTCGCTTATAAGTTTCACTATAGGCAAGGACTTGGCCAGTGGCCTCAAGTTTTGTAGTCTTGGTTTGGAAGACAGTTGGGAATTGTGTATCGATTCCAAGTACAGAAGCAGCGTGCTCTGGTGTTGGAAAGGCAATCTCATTGATTTCCTCAAAATGCTCATCACTCATGTGAATGCGGTAATCCAATTTGAAACGTTTATAGATAGAACTATAATAATCAAGATTTGGATAGTTGGCATTGATATATTGTTCAGGAACATAAGATGTGTGGTAGATGTATGTAACGTCATTTGTTTGACGAATACGTTCAATCTTATAGTAGAATTGATCTCCACGTAGGCCGAGTTTCTCTAAATATTCAAGCTTGTTTCCGCGCTCGATAGAAAGGACAGTAACTTTATCGTCTTTTGTTTCAAAGATTTCAACATCTGAAAACTCAACGAGTTTGTGCTTACGTGCACGTGAAACGAAAGTTCCTTTACCTTGTTGACGGACAATATAGCCGTCTTTTGCAAGGTCATTCAAAGCACGAACAACGGTGATCGAACTAACATCGTACATCGCAATCAATTCTGCTTCTGTATAAAATTTATCTCCACTCGCAAATTGACCTGAGATGATTTTGTTTTTTAATTCATCTTTAATATATTGGTATTTTGGAATAGCCATAATTTCACCTCGATTCTCTTTCTCCAACCTTGATTTTACCACAAATACTGAGAAAATAGTAGTATTTAGGTAAAAAAAATTAAAATAATCGACTAAAGATGTTATGTTACATGTAAAAAATTTCATTTTCTAGCCTTGTGAATTATCATACATAAAAAAACGACTTTCATGCGATTTTTTGATAGTTTCGGTAAACGGTAAGTAAAAAAATAGAAAAATTTTAAAGAATTTTCTAAAACCTATTGACAAATGCAAAAGATTTGATTATATTTAATATTATAATAAATGAAAGCGCAAACTTAATTAGTCAGAGGTAGTAACATGACAAGATTTAAAATTGAGGACGATTTCTATTTAGATGGGAAACCGTTCAAGATTTTGTCCGGCGCCATTCATTATTTTAGAATTCCAGCGGAGGATTGGTATCATTCGCTCTACAACTTAAAAGCGCTTGGCTTTAATACAGTCGAGACTTATGTAGCATGGAATTTACATGAACCTGTTGAAGGGGAGTTTAATTTTGAAGGTGCTATGGATTTGGAGAGATTCCTCCAAATCGCACAGGATTTGGGTCTATACGCCATTGTGCGTCCGTCTCCATTTATCTGTGCTGAGTGGGAGTTCGGCGGTTTACCAGCTTGGCTCTTAACTAAGAACATGCGAATCCGTTCATCCGATCCGGCTTATGTTGAGGCAGTTGCTCGCTATTATGACCAATTATTACCAAGGCTTGTGCCTCGCTTGTTGGAAAATGGTGGAAACATTCTCATGATGCAAGTCGAAAATGAATATGGGTCTTATGGAGAAGATAAGTCTTATCTGAGAGCGATTCGAAAATTGATGGAAGATCGTGGAATTGATTGTCCACTCTTTACTTCAGACGGTCCTTGGAGGGCCACTCTGAAAGCTGGAACCTTGATTGAAGATGACCTCTTTGTGACAGGAAACTTCGGCTCTAAGGCTCCTTACAACTTTTCACAAATGCAAGAATTCTTTGATGAGTATGGCAAAAAATGGCCCCTCATGTGTATGGAATTCTGGGATGGCTGGTTCAACCGTTGGAAAGAACCAATCATCACGCGTGATCCAAAAGAGTTGGCAGAAGCTGTTCGAGAGGTATTGGAACAAGGCTCTATCAACCTCTACATGTTCCATGGAGGCACAAACTTTGGTTTCATGAATGGTTGCTCGGCTCGAGGAACTCTAGATTTGCCACAAGTTACATCTTACGATTATGATGCCCTTCTCGATGAAGAAGGAAATCCAACTGCTAAATACCTAGCAGTCAAGAAGATGATGGCAACGCACTTCCCAGAGTATCCACAGTTAGAACCACTTTACAAGGAAAGCATGGAAATGGAATCCATTCCACTAGTCGAAAAAGTTTCCTTGTTTGAAACCCTGGATAGCCTGGCAAGTCCAACTGAAAGCCTCTATCCAAAAGCGATGGAAGAACTTGGTCAAAGTTATGGCTACCTTCTTTATCGTACTGAAGCAAGTTGGGATGCAGAAGAGGAACGTCTCCGTATCATCGATGGACGTGACCGAGCTCAACTCTATGTAGATGGTCAATGGATTGCCACTCAATACCAGACAGAAATTGGTGAAGATATCTACTGTCAGGGAAATCGAGAAGGTTTTTCAGAGATTGACATCTTGGTCGAAAATATGGGGCGTGTTAACTACGGACATAAGTTCTTGGCAGATACGCAACGTAAAGGAATTCGTACAGGTGTCTGCAAGGATCTACACTTCATGTTAAATTGGAAACAATATCCACTTCCATTGGATAATCCTGAGAAAATTGATTTTTCAAAAGAATGGACAGAAGGACAACCGGCCTTTTACGCTTTCGACTTTACCGTTGAAGAGCCTAAGGATACCTACTTAGATTTATCTGAGTTTGGTAAGGGAGTTGCCTTTGTCAACGGGCGTCACCTAGGACGTTTCTGGAATGTCGGCCCGACCCTCTCGCTTTATATCCCTCATAGCTATCTCAAGCAAGGTGATAACCGCATCATTATCTTTGAAACTGAAGGTGAATATAAAGAAGAGATTCATTTAACTCGTAAACCTACACTAAAACACATAAAGGGGGAAAACTTATGACAATTGTAGGATGCCGTATCGATGGACGTTTGATCCACGGTCAAGTAGCCAATCTTTGGGCAGGGAAACTAAACGTTTCGCGCATTATGGTTGTAGACGATGAAGTCGTTAACAACGATATTGAAAAGAGCGGCTTGAAACTTGCTACACCACCAGGTGTAAAACTTAGTATCTTGCCAATTGAGAAAGCGGCAGCGAATATCCTTGCTGGTAAATACGATAGCCAACGTCTCTTTATCGTTGCACGTAAACCAGATCGTTTCCTTGGTTTGGTTGAAGCAGGTGTTCCGCTTGAAACACTCAATGTCGGCAATATGTCTCAAACACCAGAAACTCGCCCTATCACACGTTCTATCAACGTGGTAGATAAGGATGTGGAAGACTTCCACAAACTGGCAGAAAAAGGTGTGAAACTCACTGCTCAAATGGTTCCAAATGATCCAGTTTCAGACTTTTTGAGCTTATTAAAATAGGAAAAAATTTTTAGGAGGTCATTGTTATGATACAATGGTGGCAAATTTTACTTCTCACTTTGTACTCAGCTTATCAAATCTGTGATGAGTTGACAATCGTTTCATCTGCAGGTTCCCCTGTATTCGCTGGTTTTATTACCGGTTTGATCATGGGAGATGTGACAACTGGTTTGTTTATCGGTGGTAGCTTGCAGTTGTTCGTTCTTGGGGTTGGTACCTTCGGTGGTGCTTCTCGTATCGACGCAACTTCTGGTGCGGTTCTTGCAACAGCATTCTCTATCTCTCAAGGTATTGATACAGATCTTGCGATCACAACAATCGCTGTACCAGTAGCAGCACTTTTGACATACTTCGACGTTCTTGGACGTATGACTACTACTTTCTTTGCACACCGTATTGACGCTGCAATCGAACGCTTTGACTATAAAGGAATCGAGCGCAACTACCTACTTGGTGCAGTGCCTTGGGCTCTTTCACGTGCCCTTCCAGTATTCTTCGCCCTTGCTTTTGGTGGAGAATTCGTACAAGGTGTTGTAAACCTTGTTAAGGAATACCAATGGGTTGCAGACGGTTTGACACTTGCAGGACGTATGCTTCCAGGTCTCGGATTTGCAATCTTGCTTCGTTACCTTCCAGTTAAACGTAACCTTCACTACCTTGCAATGGGATTCGGTTTGACAGCTATGTTGACTGTTCTTTACTCATATGTAACAGGTCTTGGTGGAGCTGTTGCGGGTATCCTTGGTACTCTTCCTGCTGATGTTGCTGAAAAGATTGGCTTTGCTAACAACTTCAAAGGTTTGTCTATGATCGGTATCTCTATCGTAGGTATCTTCCTTGCAGTTGTTCACTTTAAGAACAGCCAAAAAGTAGCTGTAGCAGCACCTTCTACACCATCAGAAAGTGGGGAAATCGAAGATGACGAATTCTAATTACAAACTTACAAAAGAAGATTTTAATCAAATCAACAAACGTAGCTTGTTTACTTTCCAATTAGGTTGGAACTATGAGCGTATGCAAGCTTCTGGTTACCTTTACATGATCTTGCCTCAATTGCGTAAAATGTATGGGGATGGAACTCCTGAATTGAAAGAAATGATGAAAGTTCATACTCAATTCTTCAATACTTCTCCATTCTTCCATACCATTATCGCTGGTTTTGACCTTGCCATGGAAGAAAAAGATGGTGTAGGTTCAAAAGATGCCGTTAACGGTATCAAGACAGGTTTGATGGGACCATTTGCTCCTCTTGGAGATACAATCTTTGGTTCACTTGTACCTGCTATCATGGGATCTATCGCAGCAACTATGGCTATCGCTGGCCAACCATGGGGTATCTTCCTTTGGATCGCAGTTGCAGTTGCTTATGACATCTTCCGTTGGAAACAATTGGAATTTGCTTACAAAGAAGGGGTTAACCTTATCAACAACATGCAAAGTACTTTGACAGCTTTGATTGACGCTGCATCTGTACTTGGTGTCTTCATGATGGGGGCTCTTGTAGCAACAATGATCAACTTTGACATTTCTTACAAATTGCCAATCGGTGAAAAATTGATTGACTTCCAAGACATCTTGAACTCAATCTTCCCACGCTTGCTTCCAGCAATCTTTACTGCCTTTATCTTCTGGTTGCTTGGTAAGAAAGGTATGAACTCTACTAAAGCGATCGGTATCATTATCGTTCTTGCAGTAGGTCTTTCATTCATCGGTAAATTCTTGCTTGGAATGGGCGCATAATTTATGGTGAAATCGTTAATTTTGGTGAGTCATGGTCGTTTCTGTGAAGAACTTAAAGGTAGCACGGAAATGATCATGGGCCCACAAGACAATATTCATGCAGTGGCTCTTCTTCCAGAAGATGGTCCAGAAGAATTTACTGCAAAATTTGAAGCTGCTATCGAAGGATTGGATGATTTCCTAGTCTTTGCAGATCTTCTCGGTGGTACACCATGTAACGTGGTAAGCCGCTTGATTATGGAAGGTCGCAACGTGGAACTTTACGCAGGAATGAATCTTCCAATGGTGATTGAATTTATCAATGCTAGCCTTACAGGTGCAGATGCGGACTATAAGAGCCGTGGTGCAGAAAGCATTGTAAAAGTCAATGATTTGTTAGCGGGCTTCGATGATGACGAAGATGAATAAGATGTGACTTAGAGCATCTTATATAGAATATACATGGGAATGGGAGTCACTCCCATTCCCATATTTTCAATAGGAATGAAACAACAATAGATTAGAGGAACTCTATGCTAAATTACACAAAAGAAGAATTACTTGAACTGGGTGCAGAAATCACGACTCGTGAGATCTATCAACAGCCTGATGTATGGAAAGAAGCTTTTGAAGCCTATCAAGCGAAACGTGAAGAAATTGCAGCCTTTCTGCAAGGTATCGCTGATAGACATGACTATATCAAGGTCATCTTGACGGGTGCTGGTACTTCTGCTTATGTGGGAGATACCTTGGTGCCTTACTTTAAGGAAGTCTATGATGAACGCAAATGGAATTTCAATGCCATTGCGACAACTGATATTGTTGCCAATCCAGAAATCTATCTGAAAAAAGATGTGGCAACTGTCCTTGTATCCTTTGCTCGTAGCGGGAATTCACCTGAAAGTGTGGCAACAGTTGATTTGGCCAAAGCCTTGGTGGATGACCTCTATCAAGTGACCATTACATGTGCTGCAGATGGGGAATTGGCTCTTCAAGCCCATGGCGATGACCGCAATCTCTTGCTCTTGCAACCAGCTGCCTCTAATGACGCTGGATTTGCTATGACTTCTAGCTTTACGTCCATGATGCTAACAGCTCTCTTGGTTTTTGATCCTACAGAATTTGCTGTTAAAGCTGAACGTTTTGGAGTTATTTCTAGTCTTACCCGTAAAGTTCTAGACAATGCAGCAGATGTCAAAGAGCTGGTTGACCTCGACTTTAACCGTGTTATCTACCTAGGTGCTGGTCCTTTCTTTGGACTTGCTCATGAAGCTCAGCTCAAGATTTTGGAATTAACAGCTGGTCAAGTAGCGACTATGTATGAAAGTCCAGTTGGCTTCCGTCACGGTCCAAAATCACTGATCAACGAAGATACAGTTGTTTTGGTCTTTGGTACAACGACAGACTACACTCGCAAGTACGACTTGGACTTGGTTCGTGAAGTGGCTGGTGATAAGATTGCTCGTCGTGTTGTGCTTTTGAGTGATCAAGCCTTTGGTCTTGAAAATGTCAAAGAAGTGGCTCTTGGCTGTGGTGGAGTCTTGAACGATATTTACCGTGTCTTCCCTTACATCATTTATGCCCAACTCTTTGCCCTTTTGACTTCGCTTAAGGTCGAAAACAAACCAGATACACCGTCTCCTACAGGTACAGTAAACCGTGTGGTACAAGGTGTTATCATTCATGACTATCAAAAATAAGGAAGTGTCTATGAGTAAATTACAATTAAGTCCTAATAAAGTAGCTTGCTTGCAAAAACTCTCTGACGAGAACGGCATTATCTCAGCTCTTGCCTTTGACCAACGTGGTGCTTTGAAACGCCTCATGGCTCAATACCAAACAGAAGAGCCAACAGTTGCTCAAATGGAAGAACTTAAAGTATTGGTTGCAGATGAATTGACAAAATACGCATCCTCTATGCTCCTTGACCCTGAGTATGGTCTTCCAGCTACAAAAGCGCTTGATGCCAATGCTGGACTTCTCCTTGCTTATGAGAAAACTGGCTACGACACAACAAGCACCAAACGCTTGCCTGACTGCTTGGATGTTTGGTCTGCAAAACGCATCAAGGAACAAGGTGCAGATGCTGTTAAGTTCTTGCTTTACTATGACGTAGACAGCTCTGACGAACTCAACCAAGAAAAACAAGCCTACATCGAACGTATTGGTTCTGAGTGTGTGGCGGAAGACATTCCATTCTTCCTTGAAATTCTTGCTTACGATGAAAAGATTGCGGATGCAGGTTCTGCAGAATACGCAAAAGTGAAACCACACAAGGTTATAGGTGCCATGAAGGTCTTCTCAGACCCAAGCTTCAACATCGATGTCTTGAAAGTGGAAGTTCCAGTCAATGTTAATTACGTTGAAGGCTTTGGCGATGGTGAAATCGTGCATACACGCGAAGAAGCAGCAGCCTTCTTCAAAGCACAAGATGAAGCAACAAATCTTCCATACATCTACTTGAGTGCGGGTGTATCAGCCAAACTCTTCCAAGAAACACTTGTCTTTGCTCACGAATCAGGCGCAAACTTCAACGGAGTTCTTTGCGGCCGTGCTACATGGGCTGGATCAGTTGAAGCCTACATCAAAGACGGTGAAGCGGCAGCTCGTGAGTGGTTGCGTACAACAGGATTTGAGAACATTGACGAACTCAACAAGGTTCTTCAAACAACAGCGACTTCATGGAAAGAACGTGTGGAAGCATAAAACAAGTATAGAAGAATCCCTTTTTGTTAAGAAAATACTCAAGTTTTTCTGACAAAGGATTCTGAAAATAGAAACTACAACCATAGATGGTGCATACACTTTCTATGGTTTGTTTACTTAATAGAAATAGAAAAAAGGAGATGAAAATGAAAGCATACACAGAGCGTGTATTTGGAAATCATGAGGGCAAGGATGTCTTGGCCTATCGCTTTGAGACTGATAGTGGCTACCAACTAGAAATTATGACCTATGGTGCGACCATCTTGCGCTATGTCACCCCTGACAAGGCTGGGAATTTTGCCAATGTAATTTTGGGTTTTGATGATTTTGCTAACTATGTAGGCAATAGTCCCAAGCATGGAACAAGTGTAGGTCCTGTAGCGGGCCGTATTGCAGGTGCGACATTTGAGCTCAATGGTAAGACCTACAATCTTGAAGTCAATAATGCTAGCAACTGTAACCACAGTGGCTCAACAGGTTGGGATTCAAGCTTGTTTGAATTAACTGAGGTGAGCGACCATGGTTTGACCCTCTACACAGAGCGTACAGACGGGACAGGAGGATTCCCTGGCAATCTCAAGATCTGGATCAGCTATCACTTGGAAGAAAGTGGTGCTTACGAAGTCAGCTATAAGGTGACGACAGATCAGGATACGCTGGTTAATCCAACTAATCACAGCTACTTCAACTTGTCTGGTGATTTCACGCAGACCGTTGACCGCCATGTCTTCCAACTAAATACGGAGGGCATTTACCCAATCGCTCCTGACGGTGTTCCAGCTAAGACTCCAGATGCTAATCGTGATGTAGTCAAACACATCTATAATGGAGCTTTGTTGAAGGACATCTTTGCAGAGGAAGATGAGCAAATCCAGTTGGTATCTGGTTTGGATCACCCATTTGCTCTTCCTGCCGGTCATGACAATGCTGGTTTCCTTTATGACCAAAACTCAGGTCGCTTCCTGCTGTTCAAGACAGAGGCCCCTTGCTTTGTGGTCTACACAGCAAACTTTGTGGATGAGAGTGTGCTCATCGGAGGCCAACCAATGTTACAGCACAATGGGATTGCCCTTGAAGCGCAAGCTTTACCAGATGCCATTCATAGCGACCTCAAAGACCAAGTCATTCTCAAAGCAGGGGAAACTTTCACTAGCAAAACTCGCTACGAGCTTGTTGTAAAATAAAAAGAAGAGCTGGTTTCCAGCTCTTTTGAGTTGTCTTCGTTGACATTTTATCTCAATAGTGTATAATTGATGTAATTAACAAAGTTACAACAAACAAAAGGAGACACCCTATGACTTATGCATACCAAAGCCACATTTACCTAGCAGAGGCGGTTTTAAATGTCAAGGATTTGACGAGTCAAACGGCTTTTTATCACCAGATTATTGGCTTGGAGATTTTATCTCAAACAGAGACTGAAGCGATTTTGGGACTTGGCAGAAAAGCCTTGGTCCACTTGATTCAGGCAGAAAAAGCTGGGGAAGTAAGGGAGCATTATGGGCTCTACCATCTGGCGATTTTGTTGCCAACAAGAAAAGCCTTGGCAGATGTCCTGAAACACTTAAGTGATTTGCGCATTCCTCTGGTCGGAGGAGCGGATCATGGATACAGTGAGGCCCTTTATCTGGAAGATTTGGAAGGAAATGGCATTGAACTCTACCGTGATAAACCAGTTTCTTCATGGGATATTCGAGAAGATGGTCGCATTATCGGTGTGACTGAGGCTCTTGCGGCACAGGACATTTATGAGTTAGGGGAAAAGGTAGATCCCTTTATCCTAGCTGAAGGGACGAGAATGGGGCATATCCATCTATCGGTTAAGGATAGCCGCGCGGCGAGTCAGTTTTATCAAAAGGTGTTAGGGTTAGAGGATAAATTTAGCATCCCTAGTGCTAGTTGGATTGCAGCTGGGGACTACCACCATCACTTAGCAGTCAATGAATGGGGAGGAAAAAATCTGGCTCCACGTAAGGCAGGCATGCCTGGCTTGGCCTACTACGTCCTTGAGGTCGAAAGCAAGGAAGAACTCTTAGCCATCGTTCAGCAAGCACAAGAGGAAGAAGCTCCGATTAAGTGGGTAAATTCGAGTGAGTTGAATCTTGTAGACCCAGATGGGATTGTGACTCGCATTCGCTTGGCACGATGAGATGTGAAAAACACATCATATACATAGAAAAAGGCGGACAAGCTCGCATTCTGTTTTTAGAATGCGAACTTGTTCGCTTTTTTATGAAATGACGAAACCTTTCTTGGATCTAGCAATGGTATCTGCCGGGGATATTTTCCCTTTTCTGGGGGTTCATGCTATAATACTAATAAACTTTTCTTTCTCTAGGAAGGCAAATGCCGAAAAAGCTAGAATGCTGGCAATCGTTGTCACGATGCTTTTAAGAGAAAGTAGGACTCTGTTTGAACATCCGTATTGAGTTTAGGAGACGGGAAATAAGATGGACACAAGTGTAAAAAATTTAATCAGTATGGGGCCTCTGGAGGATTCTTTTATCTATTATGATCTGAAGAATCAAGTATTCTACAGCGTAAAACAAGGCATGAATTATTCAGCTATTGCAGCCCCTATTGCAATCTATTCCTTCCAACGGCTGTCAAAGTTGCTCAACCAAACCTTTGGAGATGTCTCATCCCCTCTTAATCTAATCTTCTTTATCCTGATGTCTCTGTTTTTGGTTTTCGGGACCATTCTCCTTGCCAAATCTACCCGACGCAACATGAAGACAGATAGATTTAGAAAAGTTCGGTTGACAAAAGCCAATATCAAAACACTTAGGAGAAAATCTAGGGCGTTGACAGTAGTTGGCTACATTTTTGTTTTAATAACGATTTTTTCAGCCTATCGTTATCTGGCTGTTTCTGATTTTCAATTTTTAATTATGTACATGTTAGGGATTGGTATTCTTACATATATAGTTTATGATTTTCGGATGAAAACGCGCAAACGACTGTTCAAAGAGCTGATGGAGATATTACAGGACGATAGCCGAGGAAAAGAGGGAGAAATGTGAGATGAGAAAAATCATTTATATAGGCCAAGGAAACCAGCAATCCGTCTACTATAATACAAGGACGAGAGAGGCTTTAGCGACAGAATCTAGTACCTCGTCAGAAACCGACGGTGCCATCAGTTCAAAGAAATCCAAGTGGCCTTGGCTTCTCTTCTTTGCTTTCTTGCTAGTTGCTATCATCAGTATTTGGATTCGTTCCTTGATAGCGCCTTTTAAATTGAGTGAGTGGATGATTCCGATCCATCTAGCCGCTATCCTTTTCGTTTTTATCGGAAGTGTTTATGGATTTGAAAAACTGTTCTACAGTGGGGCTAAGTCGCTTATCCCAGCAAGTGAAGAACAGTTTAAAGAAGCAGTTGAAAGTAGTAAATTTTGGAAAAAATCTCCGGATAAGGAACCAACAGTCGATAAAATCATCTTGTATCTATTTGTTATCCTCGTTCTTCTATTTGTTTTTGTTATTGTTGTGTTCTTTGCCATACCTGGGACCTTCATTCCCTACTATGAACATGAATGGTTTGAGCCGTCCATGTTCATGGTGCCCATCGGAGCAACGATCGTCCCAATTAGTGTCGTACTGCTCTTGTTCCAAAACAACCCTATCCGCTGGCTCTTAGCCGTACGAAAATACAAGCAGGGGAAAGTATTATTTAGGGAAGAGAAGAACTAGAAACACGAGAGAAACGCTATTACCATTACCAGTGGTTGGTGATGGTGATGTTTTATCAACAACCTATGATAAAATTGAAGTTTCTGATTATAGTGATTAGTGAAAACTGTGGTGATTTTATATGAGAAAAATAATTTTTATTGGACAGAGCGGTGATAAGGCCGTTTACTATAATACGCGAACAAAAGAGGCTCTTGTAGCAGATAAGAGTGCCTTGTTAAATACAGAAGGGGCTAGGAGATCGAATAGGGGGATTGCTCCTTTAATTGCTATATTCTCTTTGTTAGGTTTACTCGGAGGATTTGTTGCAATACCAATTTTCTCAGGCCTTCGTTATAATAGTGGGATGGTTCCTATTTTTATTCTTTGTCTTTCCTTTATCCTATTTGGATTTATATGGATGATGGAAGTCGCCTTATATAAAGGAGTGAAACGAGTCCAAGGAGCAACAAAGAAAGAGTTTAAAGAAGCAGTTTATTCAAATTTGTTCTGGGAAAATTTTAGTGAGAAAAAAGCGACGTTTGCGAAAATGTTGGCTTTTATGATTGTCATGCTACTAGTTTTTATGACTACTATAGTAATATTTGCTGCTGCAATTCCGGGCACTATTGACTCATTCAATAAGCAAGAGGCATTTGATATACAAATCTTTTTCTCGCCTTTAGCAGGTCTCTTTCCTGCCTTGTTGTACCTTTTCTTATTCCAAAACAACCCTATCCGCTGGTTCTTAGCTGTGCGAAAATATGAACAGGGGAAAGTGATATTTAATGAAGAAATAGAAAAGAGAGGATGATAATGTCACAAGAGAGATATTTGCAGATCAAAAAAGAGCATCAAGTTCGTAAGTTTGTGGGGCGTTTCCTCTTCATTCTTCTCGCTATACTCGATGTTCTACTGGTATCAAGTCATTCCAATTATGTCCCGCTTGTAACGGTGGCTATGGTAACGATTGTGCCTTTTAATCATTTTCTACTTGGTCCTCTTAGGAGACAGAAAAAAGCTATAGAAAAAGAGCACCCGGAATGGAAAGAACTCAGTACAAAGGGAGTAAAAGTTCCTTCAGCAGAAGCCAATAAAAGAACCTTGGCTGGTATTGGGATCTTGATGGCCTTGCTGTTGTCTTTTGGGCTATTCTATAAACCTGTGAAACAGCCGAACGTAAAGGTGAACCAAGTAGACAAGCTGCCTAAGCTTGATTCTAAAGCTCCTGAAAAGTCTAGGTCTTCGGAGTCTGAGTCATCTAGCTCCTCTAAGACCAAAGAATCCAGTTCCTCAGAGTCGAAATCCTCGTCTTCGACTGAACAAAGTTCTAAGACCGAAAGTTCAGGAACAAAACCCTCAAAAAGCGAGTCCAATAATTCTTATTATCAGATTCCAGGGCTTACTGACGAACAGGTGAGAGATATCGTATCGAAATCTGTGAAAGATTTGAAAGAACAAGAGTCAAAAGAAAAATCCGAAGAGTAGACTCGAGGACATCGATGTCCTTTCTGGATGAGTTAGTTTTAAGATTTTACTGTATAAAATAACAGGAGGAGTTCATATGAATAAAGAAGTGATTGGTTTGATAGTTGGGACCATCGTCATCTTCCTATCTTTTGTATTTGTATGTGGGACCTTTCTCTACCTCTATCTTCGAGATCAGAAGTTGGTCCGCCTTGCTCAGTCATCCGTACAGGGAACAGTTATCGGCTATAGGCGTTTTCGTGAGGGATATCCACCTATCGTTGAATACACGGTGGATGGGATTACTTATAAGAAAACCTCGCAGTATTTTATGATCAAAACGGTCACGACTCCGTGGGGTCCTACTAAGGTTTCAAATGATTATACAAGGGAAGAAATGCTGGCGCCATCCATCACTCGCTACAGCAACTCCTTTGTTTCCTTTGATAGTTTGATGCAGACTCATTTCCCCCTTTATTCGGAGCTAACGGTCTGGTATGATCCAGACAAGCCGACCAGGGCCTATGTCGAACGTTATTGCGGGATGGACAAGTTTTACAAGTGGTTCGGTATCGGATTTGGACTGGCCCTAGTCCTGGTCTATGGGATAGTAATCCTAGCCTTTTTGTCCAAGATATAAGGCATAACTAATCGGAAACTTGATGTCCCGATCGTACTTCAAGGAGAACAGTCTTTGTTCTCCTTTTTCGTGTTCAATAATCTTTTCTATCCAATACAAAGAAAAGGTTGCCTCCTATAAAGACAGATAGGATGAGAATTTTGACAAAGAACCTTATTCGAGATATAATGAAGAAAAAGTGACCAAGGATAAATCAATGACAAACTCAAAGTATATAACACGCCTGAAACGTTCAGAGGGCCAGTTGCGTGGGATTCAAAAAATGATCGATGAAGATCGTGACTGCGCAGATATCATTACCCAGTTGACCGCGGTGCGCTCCAGTGTTGAGCGCGTGATTGAGATGATGATTACCGAAAATCTCACTGCTTGCATCAACCAACCGCTAGAGGACCCTGAGGCTCAAAAGGAACGCTTGGAAAAGGCTGTTCAGTACCTAATCAAACGAAAATAACCCACTTTTGGGGACTATCAAGTTGATAAAGGAGGCTAGAAGATGGAAGCATACGAAAAAGTGGTAGAAATATTAAATGGACTAGATATCCCCTTTGAAATCGTGGAGCACGAACCAGCCTTGACAACTGAGCAGGCAGACAGTTTTATCGAGGGTATCGAAGGTGTTCGTACCAAAACCATGTTTCTCACCAACAAAAAGAAAACAGCCTACTATCTGCTAATCATGGATGATCAAAAACGTCTGGATATGGACCTCTTGAAAGAACTAATAGGAGCTAATAGAATTCGGATGGCCTCGTCTGAGAGCTTGTTTGAAAAAATGAGCTTGCCCGCAGGAGTTGTTTCGCCTTTTGGCTTGCTCAATAATACCGACAAGGACATTCAAGTTTATTTCGACAAAGAAATCATGTCGGAAAAACGGATGAGTTTCCACCCCAATACAAACGAGAAAACCCTCTTTTTGGATACCGTAGATTTGCTTCGTTTTTTAGAAGCGCTTGGTTACGAGTCCCATATCATTGAGTTGTAAAAACGAAAAAACCGATTAAGGAACTTAATCGGTTTTTTGCTTATTCTACTTGACCGGGCCAAGCATTCATACCACCTTCTACATTGGTAACGGTGAGGCCCTGGGCGCTGAGAAATTGACAGGCAGAGGCAGAACGCACTCCACCTTGACAGATGACATGGTATTCATGGTCAGGTTTGAGTTCTTTGTAGCCTTGCTCCAAGGTACTTAACGGAAGATTTTTGGCACCTGGTGCATGTCCTGCTTGGAATTCATGTACTTCACGGACATCGATAAGATCTAGATTTTCATGTTGATATTTTTCATAAAAGTCAGCCATGCTGATATTAGTTAGCATATTCTACTCCTTCTGGCTTAGCCATTTTGTATAGTGAATAAGCGCCGTCAAGGTTTTGGACGGTAAATCCTGCTTGCTTGAGGATACGCTCTGCGATATAGCTGCGTAAACCACTGTGGCAGCTAACGATGTAGGCTTGGTTCTTGTCTAGTTCATCCAAGCGTTCTCGTAGTTCGTTTAGGGGGATGTGGATGGTGTCAACCTTAAGTCGACCACTTTGGAATTCGCCACTTGTCCGTACATCAAGGAATTTTTTTCCCTTGGCCAGTTCGTCTTCGAGCTGGTACCATTGAACGTTGTCGCTGAGACCTTCGATAAGGTTCAAGGCTGCGTAGCCCAGCATATTGACGGGATCCTTGGCAGATCCAAAAGGTGGCGCATAGGTAAACTCTAACTCTGGTAAGTCAAAGACGGTGAGATTTCCCTTGATAGCAGTTGCTAGGATATCAATTCGCTTGTCAACACCTTTCTTCCCAACTCCTTGGGCACCATAGATTTTTCCAGTGTTTGGTTCGAAGAGGAGCTTCAAGGTCATATCAGTAGCGCCAGGATAATAACCGGCGTGGTCTTTTCCACTGACATGAAGTGCCTTGTAAGGAAGTTGATTCATGCTAAGGATACGCTCGCTGAGACCAGTCGAAGCAGCTGTCATATTAAAGGCACGAACGATCGCAGTGCCGATACTGCCCTTGTTTGTATGACCAAGTCCTGCGATGACGTCCGCAACTTGGCGTCCTTGACGATTGGCAGGAGAAGCAAGAGAGATGAGAGCGTCTTGGTCCGTAATCTCTTGCTTGACGACGATGGCATCCCCAACTGCAAAAATATCTTTTTGACTGGTTTCATAATGTTCATCGACCAGAATTCCACCACGAAGTCCCAGGTCAATCCCCGCAGTTTTGGCCAGTCCGTTTTCAGGTTCAACACCGACAGAAAGGATGGTGAGGTCAGAAGTGATCTTTTGACCGTTTTCGAGAACGATGATTTTTCCTTGGTCTTCAAATCGAGTCGCAGACTGAGAAGTGATAACGCGAACACCGTTTGCCAGCAATTCTGCTTGGACAAAGGCCGCCATTTCGTGATCTAATGGTGGCAAGACATGGGGTGCTTTCTCAACGATAGTAACTTGCAATCCACGTTTCGCCAGGTTTTCAGCCATTTCAAGCCCGATAAAGCCTGCACCGATAACGACAGCTTCTTTTGGATGATTGTCCAAGGCTGCCATAATTTCATCAAGATCGGGAACATTGCGGAGCGTGTAGGCATTCTTAGCTTCTGCCACACCTTCAATGGTAGGAACAAATGGTTTAGCTCCTGGGGAGAGGATCAACTTGTCGTAGCTTTCTGTGAATTCCTGTCCATCATGGCGTACGGTCACAGTGTGTTCTGCTGGCGAAATGCTGATGACCTCGTGAAATGGTCGCACATCCAGATTAAAGCGTGCTTTGAGACTTTCAGGAGTTTGGACCAATAAACTATCACGGTTTGCAATCTCTCCTGAAACATAGTAAGGAAGTCCGCAGTTTGCAAAGGAAACAAAGGGACCTTTCTCAAAAATAGTGATTTCAGCGTCTTCCATGAGACGTCTGAGGCGGGTTGCTGTTGACATACCGCCTGCAACTCCCCCGACAATGATAATTTTCATTGATTTTCTCCTTTATGCTTCTAGATGACCTTACCTGTCCAAGCGCTCATACCGCCTCGGACATTGATGACATCGTAGCCTTTTTTCTTTAGCTTCTTCGCAGCTAGTTTGCTACGCACACCAGAATGACAAATGACATAGAGTGTTTCTTTTGTCGCTGGTGTATAAGATCCGATTTCGGATAGAGGGACATTCTTGGCATTTTTGATATGACCTCTATGGAATTCCGTAGGTGTCCGAACATCCAATAGCTGAATCGGTTCTCTGAGTTTAGCTTCTAACTCGCTGGTCGAAATACTGTCAATTTTTGTAAATAATAAGTGAAACATAGGCACCTCCAAATATACCCTTATGGGGTATATTAAACCATGAAGTTAAGCTTTTGTCAAGCAAGTTGTTTTGACTTGGGATGGGGAATGGTTTCGAGAGCCTAGAAAGCAAGCTATTCTTGACCATTCAAAGTCTTTTTGATATGATGGCTTCAAACTAAGTGTGAGGTGCTAAGATGACCAGTGAATACCAGAAAATGATAGCGGGAGAACCCTATCATCCCTTTGATCCTGAGTTGCGGGCCTTGGCTCAGACAGCACGTCAGAAGCAGGCGGCTTTCAACCAGGAGTTAGATCCCCTGAAAGGGGCGGAGATTATCAAGACTTGGTTTGGTTCAACTGGAGAAAATCTCTATGTCAATCCACGCCTGGTGGTTGATTATGGAATCAATATCCATCTAGGGGAAAATTTTTATTCTAATTGGAACTTGACCATGCTAGATGTTTGTCCGATTCGCATCGGTAACAATGCCATGCTTGGCCCCAACTGTCAGTTTTTAACCCCACTCCATCCACTGGATCCGCATGAACGCAATTCAGGGGTCGAATACGGCAAGCCCATCACCATCGGGGACAATTTCTGGGCTGGAGGTGGTGTCATTGTCCTTCCTGGAGTGACACTGTGCAATAACGTAGTGGCAGGAGCTGGATCTGTGATTACCAAATCCTTCGGAGATAATGTTGTCCTAGCTGGCAATCCTGCGCGCGTGATTAAGGAAATCCCTGTGAAAGAACATTAAAAAGAACAGCTGGGGCTGTTCTTTTTGTAATCTTTATCATAGTCTTATAGATTTTTCTTCTTTTTGGCTTTCTTGGTCAAGGAGACATCGCACTGGGGAAGTTGCTTTTAAAAACTATTAAATGCATTTTAGTACTCTCAAATTGTTTCTAGTAGCCCTTTCAAAAGAATACTGAGTGAAACTAGATTTAAGGAAACTCTCAGAAAAGTTTTAGTTTTGTTTCAGGAATCTTCTGTAGACTGTCTAGCTATATCATACGAAGGAGAGGAAAAAGGTATGAAATCAAAGAAATGGACCCTACTCGCAACGAGTTTAACGGCAATGGTGCTGATGGCAGCATGTGCCCAGTCAACAACTACATCTAATACCAAGGCAACTACAAATAATGCAACAACTGCAACAAAGACAAACCAAACTTCCTATTTTACAGAGAAGGACTATGATACTTCTTATGATGAAAGCACAGCTTCTAAGATTGAGCTATCTGGCTCATCAGCAAACGTCTCTGGAGATGGGGTGACAGTCTCTGAATCAACAGTGACCATCACAAAATCTGGAACCTATGTGATTTCAGGTCAGTCTGACGGAGTGCAGATCAAGGTCGAGGCAGATGAGTCGGCAGAAGTTCACCTAGTCCTAAAAGGTGCGACCATGACCAATACCAATGCAGCGATATCTGCGACATCAGCTGGCCATGTCTGCTTGACTCTAGCAGAGGGAACCACCAACAGTCTCTCTGACTCAAGCTCGAACAGCGACGAAAAAGCAGACGCAGCTCTCTTTTCTAAGGTGGATTTGACCATCAACGGGAAAGGAACTCTCAATGTAGATGGCAAGAAAAACAACGGTATCAAGGCCAATGACACCCTCCACATCACGGGTGGAACCTATAACATCACAGCAGTTGGCGATGCCTTCAATGTCAATGATGAACTCAATATCACTGGTACGACCATGACTATCGATGCCAAAGAAGATGGAGTCAAGGTGGACAATGATGAAGATACTTCAGTCGGAACCATGTACCTATCTAACAACAAGATTACCGTTACAGCAGGGGATGATGGCATCCACGCTTCTGGAGACCTCGTCATCGATAGTGGGACTTACACCGTCAAGAATTCGACAGAAGGACTTGAAGGGAAATCCATCACTATCAACGGTGGGGACATTAGCATCTATTCGACAGATGATGGAGTCAACGCAGCTAATAAAAACGCCCAACAGAGTGAAATCTTCTTCACCATGAACGGTGGGAACCTGACAGTAGAAGTCGGCCAAGGGGACACAGATCCAATCGACTCAAACGGCAATATCACAGTCACAGGCGGAACCATTAAAATGACTGGTCAAACAGGTTTTGACTTTGATGGAATAGCGACCTACACAGGCGGAGATATCTATCTCAACGGTGAAAAACAAACGGATATTGTCAACTCTATGCCTGGAGGCGGTGGACCGAATGGAGCTCCTCAAGGTGACGGTCCAGCCCCTGGCGGACAAGGATAAGCAAAATTCTCCTTTCTCGAGAGAAGGGAGATTTTTGTGTTCTTACTAGAGGAAATGTAAAGACAACTCCTTGACACTCCGTCAGTTTTTGATACAATAGTACAAAATTAGAGGAGGTGAGCGATGATTCAGAAGCATGCGATTCCCATTTTAGAGTTTGATGACAATCCTCAAGCGGTCCTTATGCCAACACATGAGGGGTTAAACTTGAAGTTGCCAAAGAAGTGTATCTATGCATTTTTGGAGGAGGAGATTGACCACTATGCTCAGGAAGTAGGGGCGGACTGTGTTGGTGAGTTCGTTTCTGCCACCAAAACTTATCCAGTCTATGTCCTCAACTACAAGGGCGAGGAGATTTGTCTGGCCCAAGCGCCCGTTGGTTCTGCCCCAGCTGCCCAGTTTATGGATTGGTTGATTGGCTATGGTGTGGAGCAAATCATTTCCACTGGTACTTGTGGCGTCCTAGCCGATATAGAGGAAAATGCCTTTCTCGTCCCTGTTCGCGCTCTGCGAGATGAGGGGACCAGCTACCACTATGCAGCGCCTTCTCGTTATATGGAGATGCAGCTTGAGGCTATCTCTGCCATTGAGCAAGTCTTGGAACAAAGAGACATTCCTTACGAGGAGGTCATGACCTGGACGACAGATGGTTTTTATCGAGAGACAGCTGAAAAGGTTGCCTATCGCAAGGAAGAAGGCTGTGCTGTTGTGGAGATGGAGTGCTCTGCTCTTGTGGCAGTTGCCCAACTACGTGGGGTTGTCTGGGGAGAACTGCTCTTTACCGCAGATTCCTTGGCAGATCTGGACAACTACGACAGTCGTGACTGGGGCTCAGAAGCTTTTGACAAGGCACTCGAACTCTGTCTTGCCATTGTGCACCACATGTGAGTGTTCTTGCTGTTTTTATGGTAGAATGTAGCTATGTTATTCAAATCTTTTTTGGAAAAAATCAAGACGATACTGGGACGCTTGTCGCCAGCTCGTCGCATCTTTTTAAGTTTTGCTCTAGTAATCTTCTTGGGTTCTCTCCTTTTAAGCCTCCCCTTTGTGCAAGCAGAAACGTCACAAGCGACCTACTTTGACCATCTCTTTACGACTGTGTCCATGGTCTGTGTGACAGGGCTCTTCACCCAGCCGGTAGCCTCTACTTACAATATCTGGGGCCAGTTGATCTGCATGATCTTGATCCAGATAGGTGGTTTGGGGCTCATGACCTTTATCGGAATCTTTTATATCCAAGGCAAGCAAAAGCTCAGTCTTCGTGGCCGTGAGACTATTCAAGAAAGTTTTGCTTATGGAGAAACCCAGTCTCTAAAGGATTTCATCCGTTCAATCTTTCTGACGACTTTTCTAGTGGAAGGGCTCGGTGCCTTTCTCTTGAGTTTCCGCTTTATTCCTGAATTTGGCTGGGGGCGAGGGATTTTAACCTCTATCTTTTTGGCTGTTTCCGCTTTCTGTAATGCTGGATTTGATAATTTTGGGAGTACGAGTTTGGTAGCCTTTCAAACGGACCCCTTGATCAATCTAGTTATTGCGGGTTTGATTATCACGGGTGGTCTAGGATTTATGGTCTGGTTTGACCTAGCGACCCAGTTTGGGAAAAAGAAAAAACGCCGCCTGCGTTTCCATACCAAGTTAGTTCTCTTTTTAACGGTGGGAATTTTACTCTTTGGAACCGTATCGACTTTGTTCATCGAGTGGAACAATCCTGGAACGATTGGAAATCTCAGCGCTCCAGAGAAATTGCTGGTTAGTTTCTTTCAGACCGTCAGCATGAGAACGGCAGGTTTTGCTTCCATTGACTACACCCAGGCTCGACCGGTGACCTTGTTCATCTATATCCTACAGATGTTTCTAGGAGGGGCGCCTGGAGGGACAGCAGGGGGGCTCAAGATTACGACCTTCTTTGTCTTGTTGGTCTTTGCTCGTAGCGAACTATTGGGCTTGCCTCATGCCAATGTGGCTCGGAGGACTATTGAACCCCGAACCGTGCAAAAATCTTTCAGTGTCTTTATTATTTTCTTGCTAACATTCTTGCTGGGCTTGATCCTGCTAGGAATAACAGCAGAGGGCAATCCGCGTTTTATCTACCTCATGTTTGAGACCATTTCAGCCCTTGCGACAGTTGGAGTGACGGCAAATTTAACGCCGGAGTTAGGTGAGTTGGCCCTCAGTATCGTTATGTTGCTGATGTTTATCGGCCGTATTGGTCCCTTGACACTACTGGTCAGTGTAGCGGAATACCAGCCAGACAAGAAAGACACGATTCACTATATGAAAGCAGATATCACCATTGGATAAGAAAGGATAAATGATGTCAGATCGAACAATTGGAATTTTAGGCTTGGGAATTTTTGGGAGCAGTGTTTTGGAAGCTCTAGCCAAGCATGACATGAATATCATTGCTATTGATGACCACGAGGAACGTATCAATCAATTTGAACCAGTGTTGGCGCGAGGGGTAGTTGGAGATATCACGGATGAAGAACTCCTTCTATCAGCGGGGATTGACACCTGTGATACCGTAGTTGTCGCAACGGGGGAAAATCTAGAGTCCAGTGTTCTCGCGGTCATGCACTGCAAGAGTCTAGGAGTACCGACCGTTATTGCCAAGGTCAAAAGCCATACAGCTAAAAAAGTTCTAGAAAAAATCGGTGCGGACGCAGTTATCTCACCAGAGTTTGAAATGGGGCGCTCATTAGCGCAGACAATCCTCTTTCATAACAGCGTGGATGTCTTTCAGCTGGACAAGAATGTATCGATTGTCGAGATGAAAATCCCCCAATCGTGGACGGGTAAAAGTCTCAGTCAGTTAGATTTACGTGGGCGATACAACCTCAACGTACTTGGTTTTCGTGCCTACGAAAATGCTTCTCTAGATGTCCAATTCGGACCCAATGACCTCTTGCAGGCAGATGCCTACATCATGGCAGTCATTAATAACCAACATTTGGACACTCTAGCTGAACTGAGTGAGTAGGAGAGGAAGGGCTACTCTCTTTTCCAATAATCAACGAGTCAATATAAGTATTTTATAAGAGGGATTTAAGAAAAATTTTAACTTTTTCTTAATCCTTTTTAATTTTAGGAGATTATACTAGAGTCATCAAAAAAAAGAAAACTCTAAGGAGAATCCTATGAAATTCAATCCAAATCAGAGATATACTCGTTGGTCTATTCGCCGTCTCAGTGTCGGTGTTGCTTCAGTTGTTGTGGCCAGTGGCTTCTTTGTCCTAGTTGGTCAACCAAGTTCTGCGCGTGCTGATGTCGTCAATCCGACTCCTGCCCAAGTCGTGCCAGGCGCTGCTTCGGTGAGTGAAAAGAGCGACTTACCAGCAGAGGTTCTCAAAAAAGCAGTCGATGTAGCTCTTCCTTCAGAACAGTCTGTTCCAACGCCTAAAGTAAGTGTGGATATGACAAGCTCTTCAGAAAAAGCGGACGCAACTGCTAAAGAGCCGGCAGTAGCGCCAAAAGAAGAAGTACAAGCACAACCTGACTCTAAGAAACAAACAGAAGATGCAGTTAAACCTGTGGAAAGTTCTGCGTCTACAGTTTCTGGACAAGACCGTGAAGCCAGTGAAGCACAAACAGCGACCACTCCAGCTGAAGTCCAAAAAGGTGTGGCTGACAACACCAAAGATACAGTAGACGTCCCAGCTACATACTTGGACAAGGCTAACTTCCCTGGTCCCTTCACAGCTGGTGTCAACCAAGTCATTCCATACGAATTCTTCGCTGGTGATGGCATGTTGACTCGCCTTATCTTGAAAGCATCCGACAAGGCTCCATGGTCAGACAACGGAACAGCTAAAAATCCTGCTCTCCCACCAGTAGAGAAATTGGGCAAAGGCCTTTACTTCTACGAAGTGGATTTAGCAGGCACCCAAGGAAAATCAGATAAAGAGCTTCTTGACCTCTTGAAACAAAACGGCACTAAAAGTTATAAGGCTACCATTAAGGTGTACGGTGCAAAAGACGGCAAGCCTGACTTAACTAATCTGGTAGCAACTAAAGATTTGGATGTCAACTTGAATGGTTTGACCACCCCAGCTGAAGTCCAAAAAGGTGTGGCTGACAACACCAAAGACACAGTAGATGTCCCAGCTAGCTACCTTGACAAAGCCAACTTCCCAGGCCCATTTACAGCGGGTGTCAACCAAGTTATTCCATACGAATTCTTCGCTGGAGATGGCATGTTGACTCGTCTTATCTTGAAAGCATCCGATAAGGCTCCATGGTCAGACAACGGAACAGCTAAGAATCCCGCTCTCCCACCAGTAGAGAAATTGGGCAAAGGCCTTTACTTCTATGAAGTGGATTTAGCAAGCACCCAAGGAAAATCAGATAAAGAGCTTCTTGACCTTTTGAAACAAAATGGTACGCAAAGTTATAAGGCAACCATCAAAGTGTACGGTGCAAAAGATGGCAAACCTGACTTAACTAATCTGGTAGCGACTAAAGATTTGACTGTTAATTTGAATGGTTTGACCACACCAAGTCAGGTTAAAGAGTCTGTTGTTAACAATGTCAAAGACATGATTGATGTTCCAGCTAGCTACCTTGATAAGGCTAAGGTTCCTGGACCTTTCTTGGCCGGTGTCAACCAAGTTATTCCATACGAAGCTTTTGGTGGAGATGGTATGTTGACTCGCCTCTTGTTAAAAACCTCAGACAAAGCTCCATGGTCAGATAATGGTTCAGCTAAAAATCCTGCTCTATTGCCACTTGAAGGCTTGGCTAAAGGCCAATATTTCTACGAAGTGGATTTGAATGGCAACACGACAGGCAAAGAAGGACAAGCCCTTCTAGACCAACTTCGTGCCAATGGCACTCACACTTACCAAGCTACTGTCAAAGTGTATGGTTCTAAAGATGGCAAACCAGATTTGACCAATCTTATCGCAACTCGTCAAGTAACGATTCGACTTCGTGGAAAAGAAATGGCGACAATACCATCTCAACAAGGTCAGATGAATACGAAGCCTTCTGAAACAGGCTCTACAGGTATGACTGAGGGTATGATGGGTACAAATCACCATATGTCAGATATGAAAGTAGATCAACCAGCTTCTAGCCCAATGGCTAATATGATGAAAAAAGATGATAAAGCGATGCTACCAAATACTGGGGAAGCTAAAACGGCTACAGCTGGCCTTGGTATCTTTGGTCTAGCCTTGGCAGGTCTTGTTGGACTTTTGGGTTTGACAACCAAACGAGAAGATTAAGATTCAAATCACTTAAACATTAGGGAAAATAGTGTTATACTAAAGCAAGTATAACACTGTTTTTATCGAAGGAGTGTCAGATGAAAAAGACAATTTTGCTGGTTGATGATGAGATAGATATTCTAGATATTCAAAATCGCTATCTTATACAGGCAGGTTACGATGTTTTGGTCGCCCATGATGGTAAGGAGGGATTAGAACTTTTCAGAAAAAAATCTATCGACCTCATTATCACAGATATCATGATGCCCAATATGGACGGTTATGATTTTATCAGTGAAGTTCAGTATATCGCTCCGGATCAACCCTTCCTCTTTACAACTGCTAAGACAAGCGAACAGGATAAGATTTATGGATTAAGTTTGGGGGCAGATGATTTTATAGTCAAACCCTTTAGCCCACGCGAATTGGTTTTAAGAGTGAATAATATCTTGCGTCGCCTTAGCCGTGGAGGAGAGACAGAACAGATCGAGTTTGGTGACTTAGTGATCAACCATGTGACTCATGAGGTTCGCATTGGGGATCAACCTTTGGAATTGACAGTAAAATCCTTTGAACTTCTATGGGTATTAGCCAGCAATCCTGAGAGAGTCTTTTCAAAGACGGAACTTTACGAGAAGGTATGGCAAGAGGACTATGTGGATGATACCAATACACTCAATGTTCATATCCATGCTTTGAGGCAAGAGTTGACCAAGTATACAAATTCAAATGCTCCTTCTATCAAAACTGTCTGGGGTTTGGGATATAAGATGGAAAGACCAAGAGGTAGAAAATGAAATTAAAAAACTATATACTAGTGGGGTATCTAGTGTCGACTCTACTAACAATTTTGGTCGTTTTCTGGGCAGTCCAACGAATGTTGATTGAGAAAAGTGAAGTTTACTTTCTAGTTGGAATGACCTTGATTGCTAGTTTCATTGGCGCTGCAGTGAGCATCTTTCTTCTGTCACCTGTTTTTTCTTCTCTGAAACATTTGAAAAAACAAGCTCAGGATATAGCTGGTAAGGATTTCAGCACAGAAATTGAAACCAAAGGTCCATTAGAATTTCAAGAGTTGGGCCAGGCTTTTAATGACATGTCCCACAAGTTGCAAGCTACCTTTCAATCACTTGATGAGAGCGAGCAAGAAAAGAGAATGATGATTGCGCAGCTCTCTCACGATATTAAAACTCCCATTACCTCCATTCAGGTTACTGTGGAGGGAATTCTAGATGGAGTGATTAAGGAAGAGGAACGGCTCCACTACTTAACCACGATTGGTCGGCAAACTGAGCGTCTAAATAAGCTAGTAGAGGAATTGGATGTTTTAACTCTCAATACACAACCTCAAGATACTGCTACTGAAGAAGTCGAAGAGGTCTTTTTAGATCAGTTGCTGATTGAGTCAATGAGTGAATTTCAACTCCAGATTGAACAAGAGGAGCGAGATGTTTACATTCAAGTGTCACCTGAGTCGGCGAAAATCAAGAGCCATTCTGACAAACTTTCTCGCATTCTGGTCAATTTGTTAAACAATGCCTTTAAATATTCAGAACCAGGAACCAGAATCGAGGTTCTTGCCCAATTAACAGAACAAGAGCTGACAATCAGTGTGAAAGACGAGGGTCAGGGGATTCATCCTGAGGATTTGGAAAAGATCTTTAAACGACTTTATCGTGTAGAAACTTCGCGCAATATGAGGACAGGTGGACATGGATTAGGACTTGCGATTGCACGAGAATTAGCCCATCAGCTTGGTGGCGAAATCACAGCAGAAAGTCAATATGGCTTAGGAAGCAAGTTTACATTCAGCCTTAGTTTGAAATAAAGGCGTAGTAAGTGTCTAGTGTTTTGAGGTAAATAGAAAATATTGAGTTAACGGAAAATTCTGTTAGCTCTTTTTTGTGTTTTGGGAGGTAAAATTATGAGACGAAAAAGTAAGGAGAGAATTTCAAGAGAGATGATAATCCAGTTTTTGATGAAGGAAACAGGTTCAACACGAAAAGAAATAATAGCAAGTATAGAAGAACTTGAGACCTTTGGATTGATAGGATTTAACGTGAACGGTGACTTTAGACTGAAAGAGGTGTAATTGATGAGACAAATTCAGTTTATTAGTGCCAGCCATTATCAGACATCTGATCGCTTTTATACCTTACCAAAGGTTTTGTTTGAAAATCCTATTTATGAAGATATGAGGTCAGATGCAAAAGTCGCTTATGCTATGCTTAAAGATAGACTAGATCTTTCTTTCAAGAATAATTGGATTGATGAAGATGGAAGTATCTTTTTGGTATATTCTAACTCTAATTTGATGAAGATCCTTAACTGTTCAAAATCTACCCTATTAAGAATTAAGAAGCAACTCACAGAGTATGGATTAATTCATGAGGTTCAACAATCTACAAGTAAATCAGGAAATCTAGCTAATCGAATTTACCTTGGTCTCTTACAAGATGACACAGTTGCTAGAATGGTTGATAAATCAGGTGATTTAAAATCTGACACTAGGGGGGTGTCAAATTTATACGGGGCTGGTGTTCATACTAAGGAGCAACTGAAAGCTATTATCACGGAATTGAGTTAATATCATAGCCAAAAAATCGTTACATGTCGTAACGATTTTTTCATTTAGCCGATGACAGTAAAGGTCATACAATTTTGGGAAGAGCAAGTATACTATCATAGTGTGCAAAAAAATGAAAAATTGTTTACTCAGGCATTTCCCTATTACTTATCATATGCTACTTATTGTGAAATATGCAAAATTTCAAATGTTGGTAGTTGTGTATTGGGTTTATTGATATAAAAAGTAAAAATACATTTTTTCCATTTATCAGGATTGAAAATAACAACTTTGCCACTTTCGTTGGTTTGTATTTGCTCGTAAATGGCAAAGGATTTTAAACTTTCAGATGCTTCTATATCAATGACTTCTAATGTAGCATATTTACTTGAGTTAAAATGATCAGATATTTCGACTGATGAAGTTATTCCGATTTCAATACTTTGCCAGCCAAACGAATTTAAAATATGATCAAAGTAACCATCAAATATAAATTTTGTCATTCCGTTGGTATTTTTCCAAATATATAGCGGACAGTAACTGTTAAATAATTGGCCTTCAGATTTTTCAGAGATTAAATAAACTTTGAAAAACAAATCGTCGAATCCATCCATTAAATGACCTGTATTTCGGACACGTTGTCTAATGATATCCATATCATAATCTGATGGCAATTTTATAGTATATTGCATTGCTTGCATAGCAGTACCCCTTTTCTAATGAACTATTGACAGTATAAATGATTTTTATCATGTTGAATAATACTTAAAAATGATATAATTATCACAAAAAGTGATAAGGTGTTTTAAATGAATTTTAATGATATGAGCATTTTTGTGACGATCTATGAGACAAGCTCAATAAACAAAAGTTCAAAGATCTTACAATATGCACAATCTAATCTCAGCGCTAGATTGAAAGTGCTTGAAACTGAATTAGATACGAAATTATTTTACAGAAAATATAATGGTTTAGTCCCGACAGAAAGTGGAGACTTATTTTATCAATTTTGTAAGGAAACTTCTAACAATTTAGAGAAATTAAAAAAGAAATGTGAAACCTCGAAAATATCCATCTTAATTTCAGAATTGTTATTTAATCACGATATTAATAATTCACAAACAATTGATTTGAATAAAAGTGAGATCAATATCCAAAAAACTTCGGATATACCAATCATTGCTCATCAGGAAGACTTTGATAAAATTTTTTGCTTTCAAAAAATTGAACATTTAAAGCATTATGATGAGATTATCGGGCATATCGAGTCAGTTTATGCTTGTTCGAGCAATATAAAGGCTACTGAGGAAATGCCTATATTCGTTAATAAAGATAAAAATTGCCCTTTTAGAGAACAAAGCTTAATGAAGTTTACTCATTTAAAATCAGTTGTAGAAATTGATTCTTTTAAGAATATTATCAGCTTAGTTGAAAACGGGAAAGGAATTGCACTATTGCCTAAATGGCTAAATAAGAGAGCGAATATCAAGCCATACGACCAAGACATCGTTCTTATCCCATTTTATCAGTATGAAAAGCAGAACCAAAGCAGGTAGCCCATTTAGAAGAAATGCTAATGCTATGATGAAAAATCATTTGACAAACATTATAAGTTGTTTTATAATAAGTACACTTATATTAAAAGGAGTGTCAAAATGGAATTTAGTTTTAGTTTAAACATAAGAGCATCAAAAGAAGATGTATGGGCCTACTATGAAAATATTGAAAAGTGGTATGATTGGGAAGAAGATTTAAAAAATATTACATTAAAAGGTGGATTTGAGACGGGTTCATACGGAACTATGGAACTCGAAGGAATGCCCCCTATGGAATATCAGCTCACGCTTGTAAAACCTCTTGAAGAATTTTGGGATAAAACGGCAACTCCAGTTGGTGATATTCTTTTTGGTCATCAAATTATTGAGAATAATGATGGCACTGTAAATGTAAAACATACTGTATCTTTGGATAGTGAAGACAAGCAACATCTAGAATTTTTAAGTCAAGTCTTTTCAGATGTTCCTCACTCTATTTTTATTCTAAAAAACCACTTAGAAAGATAGAGGGAGTGCTGTTTGTTGACACTGTAATATTAAAATAATTTAGTTCAACTGATAAATCCCTTTACAAATCTAGCTTTTCATGGTACAATAGCCTTTGTGTGAAATAGCAGCAGGAAAGCATGAAGCTCGTCAACAGGTGTCTTATGACAAGTAACCTTGGCTGTTTAGGCGAAGGGCATCTGCACGAATCAGGGCTTTCTAAGTGACTATTTCCACCGAAATATTATTTATATCAGGAGGACATACACATGTCACGTTATACAGGACCATCTTGGAAACAAGCTCGTCGCCTTGGCCTTTCACTTACAGGTACAGGTAAAGAATTGGCACGTCGTAACTACGTACCAGGACAACACGGACCAAACAACCGTTCTAAATTGTCAGAATACGGTTTGCAATTGGCTGAAAAACAAAAACTTCGTTTCACTTACGGTGTAGGTGAAAAACAATTCCGTAACTTGTTCGTACAAGCTACAAAAATCAAAGGCGGAATCCTAGGTTTCAACTTCATGCTTCTTTTGGAGCGTCGTTTGGATAACGTTGTTTACCGTCTTGGTCTTGCGACTACTCGTCGTCAAGCTCGTCAATTCGTAAACCACGGTCACATCCTTGTTGACGGAAAACGCGTTGATATCCCATCATACCGCGTAACTCCAGGTCAAGTGATCTCAGTTCGTGAAAAATCATTGAAAGTTCCAGCAATTCTTGAAGCAGTAGAAGCTACTCTTGGACGTCCAGCATTCGTATCATTCGACGCTGAAAAATTGGAAGGTTCATTGACTCGCTTGCCAGAACGCGACGAAATCAACCCAGAAATCAACGAAGCACTTGTCGTTGAATTCTACAACAAAATGCTTTAATTTTAAGAAATATCTTACAGAAAGCCTACAAGAGTGGGCTTTTTGCTTTGTCTTAAAAGGTTGATTTCTGGGTTTGGACAATGTCGGAAGGAGTGCTTTTATTCACTGAGAATCTTTCTAGCTCTGGTATAAAGAAATCAGTGGTTTTAGGCGACTTTTCTGCCCTCATTTTTTGCTTTTGTGCTAAAATAGATTTATAAACTTAAGATAAGGAATGTTTATGAAATCGGGTAATGTATTATTGAAAGGATGCCTTTATTTCTGGGGTGGCTTGTTTTTGCTGGGTCTCTTGGTTCAGGTAGCTCTGCCTTTGGCAATTTGTGGCTTGATAGGTTTCGGGGCTTATCTAGTCTATAAGCGTTGGCGTTATCCTCTCTTGAAGGATCGTTCTTTGGAAGATCAGATTGAGCTTTTAAAAGCGCGGATTCGTCAGGCCGATAAAGATATCCAGCAGTTAGAAGAGACCTTGTCTGAAAAAGGATTAGCAGCCTATAAAAGCCTAGCTAATCAGGTCTTGATTGAACTTCAAGAAATTCATCAGGAAGCCAATCGTTTAAAATCTTATATTGACGAAGCTGTTTATAGTCGCATTGATAAAAAGGTTCGTTCAGTAAGGGCGACCATAGACGTCCAGCTAGAGCGACTAGAAAGAGAGAGTCTGGTAGACATCGAAAATAAGGAGCCCGAAGAATTGGCGCCTGAATTGTCCCAGACCTTGGCAAATATTGCTGCGGACCATCAAGCGATTCTCGACAAAATCGAGTCATCGGATGTTGGAGCCAAAGAAGAGCTGACGGCCATCCATAGTTTAAAAATGGAGAAATTCCAAACGATTTTAGAGGGCTATTTAAAGATTAAGGCAAATCCCAAAAATTATAATCGGGCGGAAGAACGCTTGGAGCAAGCTAAAGCAGCTATCGAACAATTTGACCTTGAGCTAGACCAAGTTTTGAGAGAGCTCAATGAAACAGATATGCGCGATTTTGATATTAGCCTGCGTATCTTAGGAAAAGATCGCAAAGAATAGGGTAGACACAAAGGAGTAACCATGACAGAATTTAATTTTGATATTGATCAGATTGCTAATAATACAGTGGCCAAAGTGGACAAGACAACCGAAATCATCGAGACTAATACAGGCTCAGCCCAGACGATCACTTTTCTTGAAAAGCTAAGTCCTGAGCAACAAGAGCAGATTAAGGGGCGCGTGCCTCAGTTGGTAGATCAGTTTGTCACAGACCAAAATGCTCTCTTGGACTTTGGTCAATCAGCGGTGGAAGGTGTCAATGGTACCGTTAACCGTATCTTGACCGAGCAGAAGAAACTGCAAATTCCGCAGGTGGATGACTTGCTGAAAAATACCAACCGTGAACTCCAAGGTTTTGTAGCCAAATACAAAAATGCTGAAATTGCAGAATTGGAAGAAAAGCCAAACTTTTTGCAAAAATTGTTTAAAAAAAGTCAGAACAGTCTGCAAGAATTTTATTTTGACTCAAAAACAGTTGAGCAAAAGCTAGATGGTATGGCTGCTGCTGTGGTCAAGCAAGAAGATGTGCTGGCGCGAAATATTGTTTCTGCTGAAATGCTGATTGAGGACAATACCAAATCCATTGAGAATCTAGTGGGAGTCATTTCCTTTATCGAGGCTAGTCAGGCAGAAGCTGGGAATCGCGCTGCAGAATTGAAGGCTCAAGTTGATCAACTAGATACAAGTACGGTAGAATATCAAACCAAGGCCCAAGAATTAGCTCGTATGGCAGAAGTGGTCAATACCCTTGAACAACAACATACAGAGTATGTTGGCCGCCTTTACGTAGCTTGGACGACGACTCCACAAATGCGTAATCTCGTCAAAGTTTCATCGGACATGCGCCAAAAATTGGGCATGCTTCGTCGCAATACCATTCCAACCATGAAGCTTTCGATTGCTCAACTTGGTATTTTGCAACAATCGATGAAATCAGGTGTCGTGGCAGATGCCATTGTCAATGCCAACAATGCTGCTCTTCAGATGCTAGCTGAAACCAGCAAGGAAGTGATTCCGCAGATGGAACGAATTGCTCAAAGTCCAACAGTAGCTGTTGAATCCGTTACCAAACTTGCTGAAAGTCTAGTCGCTCAAAACCAAGGTATCGTTGCTGCCATTGAGTTGGGACGCCAGAAACGTGCTCAACTAGAAACAACCATCGTCAAGTCTGCAGAAATGATCAACGATTCTGTTAAACTCCGCGATGAAAAAATCGTCCAAGCCCTTCTAGACCAAGGAAAGGCTGCGCAGAAAGAAGTACAAGAATAAAAATAAATCCTCTGCAATGTAGATTTGCAGGGGATTTTATTCGTTTTTGTGAACAAGCCAGCTGGAATACTTTTTCCCAAGCCAAAGAGCAAAGAGGAGATTGGTGATGACGATTCCTGAACCGACCAGTGAAAATAGGAAAAATTCGCTAGTCGAAACTTGCCACAAATGCACGATGTCTGTAATCAAATAAGCACTGACAGGAAAACAAATGGTAGAAGTAATCAGAGCAGGGATATACTTGCGAAGAAGGATTGATTGTCCGATATGGAGCAAGAGATGAAGTGCAAAGGCCACAAATCCCCCTAACCAAATTAATTCGAAAACTCTAGATTGAGTAAAATACGCTAAGAAAGTGATGGATAAGACAAGGATGAATTCCTCAAAAACAGCGAGGGCAAATCCCTCTGTTGTAACTCCTTTGTGGATTTTGAGAATAGTTGGCGCCTTTTGGGCCAGCAAGGTTTCGTTGAAATGAATCCAAGGGACAAGACCGATAATTTCTTCCATATCGTGAAAGATAAAAAGTAGAGGAAACATCCAAAGATAAAATGCCATAAATCTCTCCTGAAAAGCTATAGACTGCCAGCCAATAAAGCAAAAAACGCCCAGTAAGGCGTTTTGAGTTATGCTTATTTAACCTCTGTAAACACAACGTGTTTGCGAAGTTTTGGTGAGTATTTCTTCAATTGAAGACGGTCTGGAGTGTTACGTTTGTTTTTAGAAGTAAGGTACAAGCGTTCACCAGATTCTTTGTGTTCAAGTGTAATATTTACGCGCATGGTATCTCCCTTCTATTATTCAGCTGATGCAGCTTTAGCGATCTTACGTCCTTTGTAGTATCCTTTAAGTGATACGCGGTGAGAACGTGAGTAATCTCCAGTAGTTTCGTCAAAGTTTACAGATGGAGCTGTTACTTTGTAGTGTGTACGACGTTTGTTTTTCTTCGCTTTTGACGTGCGACGTGCAGGTACTGCCATTTTGATTTCTCCTTTAGGTATTTAAATTCGATTCAATCTAGTGATTTTCATCAACCATATTAGAATAACACATTTTTTTTGTAAAGTAAAGTTACTTGACAAAAAAAGATGAAAAAATTAGGAGTTAGTAATCGAAATTTTCTGAAAATTCAAGAATTTTATTCTGTTCTTCATGCGGAAATTATGCTATAATGGTAAAAACTGAAATGGGAGGGAACAAATGACAGAATTAGATACACGTCACCGCAGTAGCGTTTATGACAGCATGGTTAAATCACCAAACCGTGCCATGCTTCGTGCGACTGGTATGACAGATAAGGACTTTGAAACACCGATTGTGGGAGTGATTTCGACTTGGGCGGAAAATACACCATGTAACATTCACTTGCATGATTTTGGGAAATTGGCTAAAGAAGGTGTCAAATCTGCAGGTGCTTGGCCTGTACAGTTTGGAACCATTACCGTAGCGGACGGGATTGCCATGGGAACGCCTGGTATGCGTTTCTCTTTGACATCTCGTGATATCATTGCGGACTCTATCGAGGCGGCGATGGGTGGTCACAACGTCGATGCCTTCGTTGCTATCGGTGGCTGTGACAAGAACATGCCTGGTTCTATGATTGCCATTGCCAATATGGATATCCCGGCTATTTTCGCTTATGGGGGAACCATTGCGCCTGGAAATCTTGATGGCAAAGACATCGACTTGGTTTCGGTATTTGAAGGAATCGGTAAGTGGAACCACGGTGACATGACAGCTGAGGACGTGAAGCGTCTCGAATGTAATGCCTGCCCTGGACCTGGTGGCTGTGGTGGTATGTATACGGCTAATACCATGGCGACTGCTATCGAAGTTCTCGGTATGAGTTTGCCAGGATCTTCCTCTCACCCGGCTGAATCAGCTGACAAGAAAGAAGACATCCAAGCAGCAGGACGTGCTGTTGTTAAGATGTTGGAGCTCGGTCTCAAACCTTCAGATATCTTGACTCGTGAAGCCTTTGAAGATGCTATTACTGTGACAATGGCACTCGGTGGTTCTACAAACGCCACTCTTCACTTGCTTGCCATTGCCCATGCTGCTAATGTTGACTTGTCACTTGAGGACTTCAATACAATCCAAGAGCGTGTGCCTCACTTGGCTGACTTGAAACCATCTGGTCAGTATGTCTTCCAAGATCTCTACGAAGTCGGTGGGGTTCCAGCGGTTATGAAATATCTCTTGGCGAATGGCTTCCTTCACGGAGACCGTATCACATGTACTGGTAAGACAGTCGCTGAAAACTTAGCCGACTTTGCAGACCTCACACCAGGTCAAAAAGTCATCATGCCACTGGAAAATCCAAAACGTGCAGACGGACCATTGATTATCTTGAACGGGAACCTTGCCCCTGATGGCGCGGTTGCTAAAGTATCAGGTGTTAAAGTTCGTCGTCACGTTGGACCAGCTAAAGTATTTGACTCAGAAGAAGATGCTATTCAGGCCGTTCTGACAGATGAAATCGTTGATGGCGATGTTGTCGTTGTTCGTTTCGTTGGACCTAAGGGTGGTCCTGGTATGCCTGAGATGCTGTCCCTTTCATCCATGATCGTTGGTAAAGGTCAAGGAGACAAGGTTGCCCTCTTGACGGATGGCCGTTTCTCTGGTGGTACATATGGTCTGGTTGTCGGACATATCGCTCCTGAAGCTCAGGATGGTGGACCGATTGCCTACCTCCGTACAGGCGATATCGTTACGGTCGACCAAGATACCAAAGAAATTTCCATGGCCGTATCCGAAGAAGAACTTGAAAAACGCAAGGCAGAAACAACCTTGCCACCACTTTACAGCCGTGGTGTCCTTGGTAAATATGCCCACATCGTATCATCCGCTTCTCGCGGAGCCGTGACAGACTTCTGGAATATGGATAAGTCAGGTAAAAAATAAACTCATACTCTTCAAAAATCAAATTCAAACCACGTCAACGTCGCCTTGCCGTACTCAAGTACAGCCTGCGGCTAGTTTCCTAGTTTGCTCTTTGATTTTCATTGAGTATCAAAAAGCAAGCCATCTTCGGCTTGCTTCTTTTTATCTTCAAAAGTGATTTGCCTGCTTAACGAGGTGGCAGTCCAAGGGCAATACGTCCGTAGCGACTGATTCGTGTAATCTTCCAGGCAGGCGACCAGGTAACTTCAACCTTGACATCTTCGATACCCTCGATTTGTTTCAGACCTGCGACGATTTCGATAGGTAAGCTTTCAGCGCAATCACAGGCAGTGTCGGTGAAGGTCATGACAATCTTACAGAGACCCGTTTCATCCAGATTGATTTCATAAATCAATCCTAGATTGTAAACATCCAATTCCACATCTGTATCAAAAACCTTCTCTAGTTTTTCGATAATTTGGTCTTGTAAGGCCAAAGCGCGGTCATTGATTTTGATATCGTCTCTCATTACGTCCCTCCACGTGATAAATATCCTCTATTTTCTCATAATTCTGACAATTTGGCAAGTTTTTGATGAATTTTCTGAAAAATATGATAAAATGAAGAAAATACGGAATCAAGGGGAAGTCTATGGAGCAGATTGGAAAAGTCTTTAGACAATTACGAGAGTCAAGAAATATCTCGCTGAGACAAGCAACTGGGGGACAATTTTCGCCGTCTATGTTGTCCCGATTTGAAACAGGTCAGAGTGAACTTTCGGTGGAAAAGTTTCTGTTTGCCCTAGAAAATATATCTGCCAGTGTAGAGGAAATCCTCTTTCTGGCGAGAGGTTTTCACTATGATACAGATTCTGAGTTGAGAAAAGAAATCACAGATATCTTGGATCCAAAGAACATAGCACCTCTCGAGGACTTGTATCGCAAGGAGTATCAAAAGTATGCCCATTCTCAAAACAAACAGAAACATATTCTAAATGCCATTATGATCAAGTCTTATATGAAGAGCATGGATGAAACGGTAGAGTTGACAACAGAGGAAGGGGAAGTCCTTCATGATTACCTGTTTTCTACCGAGATTTGGGGAAACTATGAACTCAATTTGTTCTCAGTTAGTTCCCCACTCTTATCTGTTCCTCTTTTTACTAGATATGTACGAGAAATGGTCCGAAAATCTGATTTTCTAATGAAAATGTCTGGTAATCGAAACATTTTTCACACTATGCTATTGAATGGTTTTTTAGCCAGTATTGAGTGTGAAGAATTTACCAATGCCTATTATTTTAAACGTGTTATCGAAGAGCATTTCTACAAGGAAAACGAGACCTATTTCCGAATTGTCTATTTGTGGGCGGAAGGTCTCCTTGATAGCAAGCAAGGTAGAGTTAAGGAAGGACAAAAAAAGATGGAGGATGCTGTCCATATTTTTGAGATGCTTGGCTGTAACAAATCTGCCGAATACTATAGAAACACGCCTGATTGTTGAATATCCGTAAACCAAGAAGATGATTTAAAATTTGAAGCGATAGAACTCCTGATCTCTCTCAGGCCATTAAAGAAGTTCTATCGTTTTTTTATTTGTTGCATATATTCAAAAGTTCTCCCTCTTAAATTTCTAAGTGCTATACTATAGTCATACTTCATATAGGGATTAGAACAAGAAGGGAGATTATCTATGAAACTATTGTTCAGAAATCAAGCTTATCGACTGTTGACTTTGTCACGATTCTTCAATGCTTTTGGTGCTTCGATTTTTAACCTGGTATTTATCGTCTATGCATCGACCTTGCCACAAGCATCTTTTGCGGTTGCTGTAGCAAATATTGTGATGATTCTTCCGACTCTCTTTACAGTTTTTGTAGGGATTCGGGCAGATTACACGAGGGACAAGGTCAAATGGATGGTCTATAGCGGTTTGTTTCAGGCGGTTTTATTTTTTCTAGCAGCTTTAGTTGTCCAGCAAGCTAGTTTATTTGCCTTTTCTAGCCTGTGTTTGATCAATGTGATTAGTGATATCATCAGTGATTTTGCTGGTGGTTTGCGCATGCCTCTCATTAAGGAAAAGGTAGCTGAAAATGATTTGATGGAGGCTTATTCTTTTTCCCAGTTTATCACCTATATTTCAGCTATTGGTGGTCAAGCTTTCGGAGTCTGGCTTTTAGGGCTATCGGTTAACAATTTTTCCCTCGTTGCGGGAATCAATGCCTGCTTTTTCCTAGTATCAGCCTTTATTCTCTTTTTAGGAAAAAGCAAATTGAGTCTGTCAATGTCATCTGCTGATGGTGAAAACCTAAAAAATGAGAAGCTTTCTATCAAAGACCAGTTCCTAACAATTTACCGAAATTTACGTCTCGTTTTTCTTAAAGGTGGACAGAAAAACTTTGGATTCATGATCTTTGCTGTCTTGCTTATCAATGCCTTGGGTGGTTCCTTAGGAGGTATCTACAATATCTTCTTTTTGAGCCATTCTCTCTTGAATTTTTCTTACACAGAGACACTATTTATCAATCAAGTCTGTGTTTTGTTAGCAATCATCATTAGTAGCCTTACGGGCAATGATTATTTTGGGAAGCAGTCCTTGCCTAGATTGATGATGTGGGCTACCGTAGGGCTCAGTCTAATTGGTCTGGCTAACGTATTCAATCAAGTCGTGCTTGGTTTGCTATTTCTATTTTTAACTCTGTATGTGTCTGGTAAAGTTCAACCAAAGATTAGTGCCATGCTCATGAAAAATCTAGCTCCAGAGGTTTTAGCTCGTACCAGTAATTTTTTAGGTTTATTATTTACCTTATCCATACCTGTGGGAACAGCTTGTTTTTCACTTGTAGCCGTATGGAATATGCAGTTGACTTGGATATTATTTGTTGGTCTTTCTTTGCTGGCTATCCTTTTGACAACTCTTAATCTCAAAAATGATATTTGAATCCTAATTTTTTCTCACTGTTTTAATCCCTCTATTTATGGTAAAATAAGACTATTAAGTTTAAAGAGGATTCCCTATGAAATTACAAAAACCAAAAGGAACGCAGGATGTTTTACCTGCCGAGTCTGCTAAATGGCAGTATGTTGAGGGCTTTGCCCGTGAAATTTTCAAGCGCTATAACTATGCGGAAGTGCGTACGCCTATTTTTGAGCATTACGAGGTTATCAGTCGCTCTGTCGGAGATACAACCGATATTGTAACCAAGGAAATGTACGATTTCTATGACAAGGGTGATCGCCATATCACCCTTCGTCCAGAAGGAACTGCGCCCGTTGTCCGTTCCTATGTGGAAAATAAACTCTTTGCTCCAGAAGTGCAAAAGCCAAGTAAGTTCTATTACATGGGACCTATGTTCCGTTATGAGCGTCCGCAAGCAGGTCGTTTGCGCCAGTTCCACCAGATCGGTGTTGAGTGTTTTGGCTCTAGCAATCCAGCTACCGATGTGGAAACCATCGCGATGGCAGCCCACTTCCTGAAAGAAATCGGCATCCAAGGTGTCAAATTGCACCTCAACACTCTTGGAAATCCTGAGAGCCGTGCGGCCTACCGTCAAGCCTTGATTGACTATTTGACACCGCTCAAGGAGACCTTGTCTAAGGATAGCCAACGTCGTTTGGAGGAAAATCCTCTCCGTGTCTTGGACTCTAAAGAAAAAGAAGACAAGGTAGCAGTAGAGAATGCACCTTCTATCTTGGACTTCCTTGATGAAGAAAGCCAAGCTCATTTTGATGCCGTCCGTCAGATGTTGGAAAATCTGGGTGTAGACTATATCATCGATACCAATATGGTGCGTGGTTTGGACTACTACAACCACACGATTTTCGAGTTTATCACTGAGATTGAGGGCAATAACTTGACGGTCTGTGCGGGTGGTCGCTACGATGGTTTGGTTGCTTACTTTGGTGGCCCTGAGACTGCTGGCTTTGGTTTTGGACTTGGTGTAGAGCGCCTGCTTCTCATTCTTGAAAAGCAAGGTGTGGCCCTCCCTATCGAAAATGCCCTAGATGTTTATATCGCAGTCTTAGGCGAAGGAGCAAATGTCAAAGCCCTACAACTAGTACAAGCCCTTCGCCAACAAGGTTTCAAAGCAGAGCGTGATTACCTCAACCGTAAACTCAAAGCTCAGTTCAAGTCAGCCGATGTCTTTGCGGCTAAAACACTCATCACCCTAGGAGAGAGTGAAGTCGAAAGCGGACAAGTGACGGTTAAGAACAACCAAACTCGAGAAGAAGTTCAAGTGTCACTTGATGCTATCAGCCAAAACTTCTCAGAAATCTTTGAAAAATTAGGCTTTTAATAGTAGAAAAACTGGTCAGGACCTTACTCCTGACCTTTTTCTTTTGCAAAATGACAAAAATCATAAACTTTTTGACAAACATACTTGTCAAAAAGAAAAAGATGTGTTACAATGAAATCAAATTAAGAGAAAAGGAGAAAGGAATGCTTAAAAATCGTTTAAAAGAGCTTCGGGCTCGCGATGGTCTCAATCAAACGGAACTGGCCAAGCTGGCAGGGGTCTCTCGACAAACCATCAGTCTGCTAGAGAGGGATGAATATACCCCGTCGGTTGTGATCGCCCTGAAGATTTCGCAGATATTTAATGAACCAGTCGAGTCGGTATTTCGTATAGAGGAGGATGAGGAATGAACAAGTATAAAGTGATTTATTATGTAGTTGCCATAGTTCTATTAGTCAGTGTGTTTCTATTGATTAGGATAGAATTAGGCTGGTTTAGTTCCTATCAAAGTGACCAATTTATTTGGGTTTACTTTGCTCTCATCCCAGTAGTTGACTGGATTGAAAAGAAATCAAAAAATTTAGCAAGTGAAAAAGGAGAATGAATATGAAAGAGTTTTTAGCGGGTTTTCAAGTCGATACTGAACACAAAGAACTTGCCGGTGTTTGTGCAGGTTTAGCAAATTATTTTAACATTCAAGCCAATATCGTTCGTTTGGTGACAGTCTTGTTATTTCTCTCTTCGACAGAGATTGGGATTATAACAGTAACTCTCTATGCCTATCTAGCAGGTTGGCTTGGGAATGAACCCTTGGGAGATGGAGCAAAAAAGCAAGAAATCAAGCTATTCTCTTACTTGCTGTTTGTTTGATTTTGGTTTCACTTGGAACAGAAGGCTTGACCTCTATTTTTGAATCAGGAAAAGCATTTGGTCAGTGGTTGGTTGGATTAGTTTAGAAAGAGGATGAATATGAAAAAGAAACGTGGATTGTTGTTTTTAATGGCTGTTATCTTGGGAGGCTTCTTGGGCATGTTTGCAGGGATGTTTAAGGCCTATACCGAAAACTATGGAAGCATTTTAGATGTCAAAACCGTGATTCCATGGCTATCAGCTATTTGTTTACTATTAGGTTTCATTAGTATGTTTTTGACTTTCGATTTCTTAAAGAAAAGCAGAAAATTTCACTCCTTGTATCAAGAGGAAATGGATGATGATCTGAATGAAACCTATTATGTACAAATGTGTCGTAATCTAGAGTTTGGAACTATTGCTTTTAATAGTGCAAGCGTAGCGATTTTTTTGGCTCTATTCATTTCAGGAAGTGAAGTAATTGTACTAAATGTAAGCCACCTGACCTTATCTCTTTCTTTTTTGGCATTAGTGTTGGTTTTCAATGCTCAAAAATATCTCTATAATACCATTGCGATCGTTCGTCAGTTTGATTTGGAATTCTTCTCTACACCAAAGGATGTCTTGGACTACGTAAACTCCTATGATGAAGGGGAGCGTCAGGCTAATTTGGAACAAAGTTTTCGAATTTTATTCCAATTAAATCAGTATGTCTTACCAGGTCTCTATTTTTGATTGCTATCTTTTCTTTATTGACAGGAGAGATTCAGTTACTAGCTTTTTTGCTTGTAGGAGCGATCCATATTTATATCAATGTGATGCAATTATCTATGGTAAAACGTTATTTCAAATAAAGGAGTTCCTATGATTCGTGTTGAAAATGTAAGCAAAAGTTTTGGAGGCAAGAAAGCTCTGAATCATATTTCTTTTGAGATTCAAGAAGGTGAAATTTTTGGCTTCCTAGGACCTTCAGGTTCAGGTAAAACAACTATGATCAATGTTTTGACGGGTCAGTTAGCTGCAGATCAGGGTGAGACCGTTCTCCTAGGAAAGTCCTCTCGAAATTTAACTTCAAATGATTTGGAACAAATCGGGATTGTTAGTGATGGCAGTGGTTTTTATGAAAAAATGAGCCTCTATAAAAATCTGCTCATTTATGCAAAATTATATGGTCTTAAAGCTTCTAGAGTAGATACAGTACTTGATCAAGTTGGGTTATCAGATGCCAAAAACATTATCGCAGAAAAACTATCCACAGGTATGAAACAACGGATGTTCTTGGCCCGTGCTCTTCTAAATGCTCCCAAAATCCTCTTTCTAGATGAGCCAACAAGTGGTCTTGATCCTACCACCTCAAAATCGATTCATGCTCTCTTACAAGAATTGAAGCAGGCTGGGACAACTATCTTTTTAACAACCCACGATATGAATGAAGCAACCTTGCTTTGCGATCGCCTCTCTCTTTTAAATAAGGGGAACTTGATTGAGTATGGTAGCCCACAAGAGATTATCCAGAAATACCATGTGGATAAAAAGGTTCGGTTATGCTATCAAGATGGACGCGAACGAGTGGTCTCTTTTGAAGAAATACCTCATCTGGATACGAGTGATCTGATAGCTGTTCATTCTTGTGAACCGACTTTAGAAGAAATCTTTATTAGATTGACAGGAGAAAAGTTAGATGTTTAGAAAATTAAATGCCCTTCTTTGGTTAAGACTACAAGTTCTTATTAGCAACTCAACCTTACTAGCGACTTTATTAATGCCCTTTGGTATTGCTATCCTATATAATGAATTCTTAAACAAGAGTGGAGAACTGACTATGTTTCTCCTCTCTACGAGTTTGACGATGGTCTTGAGCATGGGAAGTGGTTATATGGTATCGATTATGATGGCTGAGGATAAGGAAAAACGCAATCTTAAATCACTCATTCTAAGTGGTGTGACAGCAACGGAGTATACTCTTAGTATGATGGCTCTTCCTCTTCTAGTGGTGCTTTTTTCGATGGTTGTTCTCCCTCTATATCTTAAAGTTGATTTGACAAACTACTTGCTTGCCTATAGTCTCTATCTGATTTTGGCAACTATCAGTATGATCTTTCTTAATATTTTTATCGGTGCAGTATCAGATACTCAGTCGAAGGCGCAAGTCTATAGCATTTTTCCTATGCTGATTTTTTCTTTCTTGCCCGTTCTTGCCATTCAAAATGCAACTGCTCAAAAACTGTTGGACTATTCTTTCATTGGTCCTTTGGTAAGTCTGTTAAAAGCAGGTGGTGGAGAGTTATCTTTGAGAAGTCTTGGTCTTTTGCTAGCATGGATTCTTTTACTAGGATTAGCTAGTCTCTTCGTATTGAAAAATAGTTATAAAGGAAAATAGGAGATCTTTATGAAAATACTTAAAAATCTTGGCTGGTTTCTTCTAGCTGTTCTATCTTTTTTCTTTGGCTATGGTCTGGTTCAGAGTATGGCTTTATCAGCTCTTGGACTAGGGGCTTCAATCTTTGGAGTCTTGCCACTTTATATTGCCCTATCAGGAGCCTATGTTTATGGAGTTTACAGATGGTATCAGACAGAAAAGGTTAGCATCCAGACGACTGCTTTTAATCGTTATATCTGGTTGCCTACCCTGGTTTTGCTAGTGGCGATTACAGCCCAGTTCTTTTTACCAGACGATCCGTCGGTCAATCAACAAATCGTATCTCAACTGACAGTGGCTCAGCCTGTCTTTGGTTTCTTTATGGTGGTAGTCTTTGCTCCTCTGACGGAAGAACTCATCTTTAGAGGGATGGTGGCGCGCTATCTCTTTCCTAAGCAGGACAATAGCAAACAGACAGCTCTATTTCTCCTAGTATCAAGTGTGCTTTTTGCCTTGATTCATTTTCCAGGGACTTTGCAACAGTTTTTAGTTTATGCTAGTCTGGGATTGAGTTTGGGACTGGCTTATGTAAGCCGAAAAGGTCTTCTTTACAGCATTTCTCTCCACGCTTTGAATAATTTAATCGGCTTTTTGATGATACTCATGCTATAATAGAGTCAGGAGGTCACATGAAACGAGTAATTTTATTAGCAGTGATACAGGCAGTCGTTCTCTTCTTTATCATCGGGGCACTTGCCTATGCCTTTAAAGGCGATTTCTTTTACAACTATCTAGCAGTTGTCTTTGCGCCTATTGCAGGTGTCTTGCGTTTTGCTTCGGCTTATGCGACGGAGATTGTTCTACCTAAAAAGGCAGCTGAAATTGCTGAAAAGCGTAAAAAAGGTTAAGAATCATAATCAGAGAATCCGATGACGTTTTCATCGGATTTTTTGTCTGTTTGTTTTGATTCCTAAAGACAATCAAACTTTTCTGCTGATTTTCATGAAGAGCCTGCGCTTTTATGGTAAAATAGTAACAGAATAAAAGAGGAGAGAAAACATGAAACGTAGTATGTATGCTGGTCGTGTTCGTGAGGAACACATCGGACAAGAAATCACCTTGAAAGGATGGGTTGCCCGTCGTCGTGACTTGGGCGGTTTGATCTTTATCGATCTTCGTGACCGTGAAGGAATCATGCAGTTGGTTATCAACCCTGAAAAAGTATCTGCAGAGGTCATGGCAACAGCTGAAAGTCTTCGCAGTGAGTTTGTCATCGAGGTGACTGGGCAAGTCGCTGCGCGTGAGCAAGCCAATGATAAATTGCCAACGGGTGCAGTTGAGTTGGACGTGACAGCTCTTACAGTGCTGAATACAGCTAAAACAACACCATTTGAGATTAAAGACGGGATTGAGGCAAACGATGATACACGTTTGCGTTATCGTTACCTTGACCTTCGTCGTCCAGAGATGTTGGAAAATCTTAAACTTCGTGCTAAGGTGACCCATTCTATCCGCAACTACTTGGATGAGTTAGAGTTCATCGATGTGGAAACACCCTTCCTTTCTAAGTCAACACCAGAAGGAGCGCGTGACTATTTGGTGCCATCTCGTGTCAATAAAGGACATTTCTACGCCCTTCCTCAAAGTCCGCAGATTACAAAACAGCTCTTGATGAATGCTGGTTTTGACCGTTACTATCAAATCGTTAAATGTTTCCGTGATGAGGACTTACGTGGAGACCGTCAGCCTGAGTTTACCCAGGTCGACTTGGAAACTTCCTTCCTTACGGAGCAAGAAATCCAAGACATCACAGAAGGCTTGATTGCGCGCGTGATGAGGGAAACAAAAGGAATTGAAGTAACCCTTCCATTCCCTCGTATGAAGTATGACGATGCTATGGCCCTTTATGGTTCTGACAAACCAGATACGCGTTTTGACATGTTGCTTCAGGATTTGACAGCAGTGGTTAAGGATGTGGACTTCAAGGTCTTTTCAGAAGCTCCTGCAGTTAAAGCCATTGTAGTCAAAGGAGCTGCGGACAACTATTCACGTAAAGACATCGACAAGATGACCGAAGTAGCCAAGCAGTACGGTGCCAAAGGTCTTGCTTGGGTCAAGGTTGTGGATGGAGAATTGAACGGACCAGTTGCTAAGTTCTTGACGGGCATTCAAGCAGAGTTGACAAATGCCCTTGGTTTAGAAGACAAGGATTTGGTTCTCTTTGTGGCGGATACACTTGAAGTGGCGAATGCAACCCTTGGTGCCCTTCGTGGTCGTATTGCTAAAGAGCTCGGCTTGATTGACAGCGACAAATTTAACTTCCTCTGGGTTGTTGACTGGCCGATGTTTGAATGGTCTGAAGAAGAAGGTCGTTACATGAGCGCCCACCATCCATTCACCCTTCCACAGGAAGAGACAGCTCACGAACTAGAAGGTGATTTGGCTAAGGTTCGTGCCATTGCTTACGATATCGTCTTGAACGGTTACGAGCTGGGTGGTGGTAGCCTTCGTATCAACCAAAAAGACCTTCAAGAACGCATGTTCCAGGCTCTTGGTTTCTCAGCCGAAGAAGCAAATGACCAGTTTGGTTTCCTATTGGAAGCCATGGACTATGGATTCCCACCACACGGTGGCTTGGCTATCGGGCTTGACCGATTTGTCATGCTCTTAGCAGGCGAAGAAAATATCCGTGAAGTCATTGCCTTTCCTAAGAACAATAAGGCAACCGACCCAATGACACAAGCGCCATCAACAGTCGCTCTCAAACAACTAGAGGAACTCAGCTTACAAGTAGAAGAAGATGAAACAAGCGAAACAAATTAAGCGGTGGCGCTATTATCTGCGCCGCTTTGCTTATCAGATAAAGATGTTACGAGTCTTGCAGGGCATCTCTAAGGAAAAATATGATGAGAAGATTTCTGCTTCTCTGGTATACGGTTTTCTATCAGCAGTTGCTGTCAATTTCTTTTTCCAACCAGGGCATGTTTATTCGAGTGGTGCGACAGGTTTGGCGCAAATCATCTCCAGTTTGAGTACTCATTGGTTTGGTCTCCAACTACCCGTATCTGCAACCTTTTATGCCATTAATATCCCACTGATGATTTTGGCTTGGTATCAGATTGGACATAAATTTACAGTTTTTACCTTTATCACGGTATCCATGAGTTCTCTTTTTATCCAGTTTGTGCCCGTTGTGACGCTGACAGAGGATCCCATTATCAATGCTCTCTTTGGAGGTGTTGTCATGGGCTTGGGAATCGGCTTTGCTTTGCGCAATAGTATTTCCAGTGGAGGTACAGATATTGTCAGCCTGACCATTCGCAAGAAAACGGGGAAAAATGTCGGTAGTATTTCCTTCTTGGTCAATGGAACTATCATGTTGATTGCTGGGTTGACCTTTGGTTGGAAATACGCCCTCTACTCCATGATTACCATTTTTGTATCCAGTCGTGTGACAGATGCGGTCTTCACCAAGCAAAAACGGATGCAAGCCATGATTGTGACCAGTAACCCTGACAAGGTAATCGAAAAAATCCATAAAAAATTGCACCGAGGCGCTACCATGATCCACGATGCAGAAGGAACCTATAATCATGAGAGAAAAGCAGTCTTGATTACCGTTATCACACGAGCAGAGTTTAATGATTTTAAACACATTATGAAACAAGTCGATCCGACAGCCTTCGTCTCTGTATCCGAAAATGTCCACATCCTAGGACGATTTGTAGAAACAGATAATTAGATATGAAAAAACCAGCTCTGGAGCTGGTTTTTATTTTTCGATAATTTTGTGGGCAATCAACTGCCGGTAACAAATCTGTCTATTATTTTTCGCGTCATTGATAATCTGCAAAATCGTTTCAAATGATGTTCGTCCAAGTTCAAGACTATTGATGTCAACATAGGCTACTAGATCGAGTCGAGGATTGACAGAGTCAAAACTCAAGACGGGAACAGTTAACTGATGCTTACTGATGTAGTCGCAAACTCCTTCAGCTAGAAGGCTGTCGGTTGTGATGATGGCATCAATCTGCGGATCGTGTTTGAAGAGGCGCTTACTAAATTGATACCCCTTTTCTTCTAGAAATTCATTTGCAAAGTAGGTCAGGTTCGTATCAATTGAAAGTTGGTGTTGTTTGAGTGCCAATTCGTAACCTTTTAGACGATCTTGTGTAACGAAAAGTTTCTTGGTTCCTCCGATAAAGGCAATTCGTCTGCATCCCTTTTTGATGAAATACTCTGTTGCATCAAAACCGGCTTGGACATTATCATTGTCGACAAGTGGGATAAAGGGTGAGAGGGATTTTCCGAGGATGAGGAAAGGAAACTGTTCTTCCGCTACGAGCTTCACCAGTGGATCTTCCTCTTGAGCGTAGAGGAAGATCAGGCCATCAACACGTTTCCCATAGACCATTTGTGAGATAGCTTTGAGACGTTCCTTCTCATCTTTACCAGTTGCGATCTGGATAGCATAGTGGTTTTCAGACGCGACTTGGGCGATTCCTCGTAGGACAGATGGGAAGAAAGGATTTTGGTAGAAGGCATCCGAGTCGTCAGGCAATACCAAACCGATAACTTGAGTATAGCTGCTAACGAGGCTACGAGCATTAAGATTGGGATGGTAGTTGAGTTCCTTCATAGCCTTGCGAACTCGTTTTTTGGTTTCATCACTAATTGTTGATTTGTTTTGAATAACGCGGGTTACAGTTGAAGGTGAGACACCTGCAGCCTTGGCCACATCTTTAATCGTAACGGGCATAAAAATCTCCTATTTATGATAATCTGGATCGCGGTAATGTGTTTTATAAAAGATGGTGACCAGATAAAGAACAAAAAGAATGTTTTGTACAGTGATAAGGGTTGTCATATTTTGGCCAAAAAGTCCCAAAATAAGTGTAATCAAAGTTGGTAATCCTAAACAGTTCAAGATAAAATGGTAGCACTCTTTAAAGGTCCTAAATGAAAAGAGGCGTGATTTTTTGGTGATATAAAGGAGAAGACTAGCTCCAAGAGAGACAATGAAGAAATTCAATCCAAAGAGGAAGCTAGCACCAAGGACGAGAAAGAGACTGATATAGACACGGTTCTGTTGGTACCAGTCTTTAGAAATAGCCTGGGTTAAAGCTTCCTTACTCTGGAAACTCTCCGTTTGAATGGCGTGGTAGCGAATGCGAGTCAGTTCCTTGCTTTCCTTGCTGATGATGAGTTCTTCCGTATCAAAATGAAGTTGTAAGTCCTTTGGCAATTCCTTACTTGGACTTGAACCAATCAGAAGAGAAGGCTGCTGATTTTTAGTACCTGAGTAGTTCAGCCTTCCATCTACTATCTGCGCATTCTCCGACAAATCCCTGATCGCTTCATCTGTCAGTGGTGTGTAGACATTATCGATAAAGGTATCCAGTGGATACGTTTCCTGTGAGCTATTTTGAATGGCAATTGGAACCATAGACAAGCTAATGAGGAAAATGCTGGTAAAGAGAAGCTGAAACCAGTTAAGTCCGAAACGTTTTGACAGGGGCTTACGAAATCCCCAGATACTAGTAAAATACGAGAATGGATATGGAAGCATAGGCATCTTTCTAAAAGTGTTTTCTATATGAGTATTATTATATAGAGAAATGTACTTTATTTCAAGTCTAGTAGATAAATTGCTTATTGAAAAGCTGATTTTGCTACTATTTGCGGTCTTGTGTCTAATCTTTTAACTTTAGAAACAAGATCTAAAATGAAAAAGGGTGGCGGGGATAAATTATCCCTTGTCGCCACCACTTGTAAGTCCTGAAACAAAGTTCTTTTGTAGGAAGAAGAAGAGAATACAGATTGGAAGGGCGATGAGGATAGCACCTGCTGAGAAGTAGGCAATCTTCATATTTTTCACGTTGTTAACGAAGGTTTGGAGACCAACGGCAACAGTAAAGTATTCTTTCTCACGAAGCAAGAAACTAGAGAGGATATAGTCCCCGAAAGGTCCCATGAATGCCCAGAGAGCTTGAACAGCGATCATTGGGCGAACAAGTGGGAGAACAATTTGCCAGAAGCGGCGGAAGTGTCCTGCACCATCTAGTTTTGCAGATTCGTCTAGAGACATTGGTACTGTGTCGAAGTAGCCTTTCATCAACCAAGCGTTCATCGGGATACCTCCACCAACGTAGAGGAAGATGAGGAACCAGCTTTGGTTAAGGGCGTTCAACATAAGTGCCATAACGAAGAAGGCTGTCAAGGCTGCCATAGTTGGCACCATTTGGATAATCAAGAAGAAGACCAAACTTTGTTTACGAGCCAAGAAGTTGTAACGGCTGTAGGCATAACCAGCAAGTACGATGATACTTGTTTGAACAGCCATTGTAATCAAGGCGATAATCAAAGTGTTGAGGTACCAAGTGCCGTACAAGGTTTCAGTGAAGAGCCCTTGGAAGTTGGCAAAGCTAAAGTCGACGTTAGCATCTAGTTTAAAAGCTACGACGTTACCAGTCTTGAAGGCTGACATAATGGTAATCAAAAGTGGATAGATAATCACGATTGAAAGACCAATCAAGTAGAGGTAAGTGAGGGTTTGAGTCAGTCTACGTTTGAGTTTGATTGAGTTATTCATCTTAGACGTCCTCCATATCAAATGCGTGTAGTTTCTTGAATGCGATCATAGAGATAGAGATGACAATGATAGAGATGATCAAGGTAACAGCTGCCGCCATAGAGTATTGAGGAGATGTACCTGTTGTCAAACGATAAATCCATGAAATCAAGATATCAGTTGAACCGGCTCCACCACCAACGCTACCAGGACCTCCGCCGTTGAAGAGGTACATGATAGAGAAGTTGTTAAAGTTGAAGGTGTATTGGCTGATCAATGTTGGTGCTGCAACAGCCAAAATCATAGGGAAAGTGATGTTGCGGAATTTTTGCCAAGCATTGGCACCATCGATATAAGCCGCTTCGTAGAGGTCGTTAGGAATCGACTGCAAGATACCCAAAGTCAAAACGTAGATGTATGGGAATCCTAGCCAACCTTGCATCATAATCAAGGCAATCTTCGTCCAAGTTGGGTCTGTTTTCCAAGGGATAAGAGCACCGTCAAGGAAAGGAAGAACCTTAGCCAAGATAGGCAAGACTTGAGTGTTGATCGCTCCGACACTATCGTTAAACATGTTTGAGAATGTCAAGATAGTGATGAAGGCTGGAACAGCCCAAGGAAGAAGGAAAATAACACCAAAGATACGTTTTCCTTTGATAAATGGTTGGTTAGCAATGATAGCGGTGAAGATACCAATCACAATCTGCAAAGTAGAAGCAGACAAGGCCCAGATGATGGTCCAAGAAAGAACCGCACCGAAGGCTGAACGGAAGGTACTTAAGCTCCAGATGTTTGTAAAGTTAGTCAAACCAACCCAGTCCAACAATTTGTTTGGTGGCAAGTGTTGGAAGTCATAGTTGGTAAAGGCGATCATCAAGGTTACGATAACTGGGAAGATAATCGCAAATGTCATAGCGACGTAAGATGGGATAATCAAAAGGTAAGGGAAACCATTCTCATAAATACCTTTGATCATATCTTTAAAAGTACGTGGGACAGGAATTCCATTGTTAATACGTTTTGCGATTGTATGTGCATCTTTAATATTTGAGAAATAAAAGAGCACATAAACGACTACAAAGATTAAATGGAAGGCACCACGAATCAGCATAAAGAGGGAATTATCACGACCTGGCTTGTCACCAAGAGTGATCAAATTGTGCAATTCCGGCGCAGCAAGTGCTAGGAAATAAAGAACAAATACGATAGTTACACCAAGGAAGATAAAACCTTTGGCCTTTTGTTTATTGTAAATCTGTCCTAACCCAGGAATCACTGAAAGCAAGGCTGCTTTGCTAGGTTGTTGGTTTTCCATGAATACTCCTTTCATAGGATACGAGATTGAAGTTTGTCTCCAATCACTAGATAGGCAACTGCAATCATTCGTAAATTTATAAAATCAAAGGGGGATTTGTATTCTCCCCCCCCTTGTAACGAATTCAATTATTCACCAAATTTTTGTTTGATTGTTTCTTTGATCAATGTTACAGCATCGTTAGCAGCTGTCTTAGCATCTTTTTTACCACTTACAGCGTCAAAGAGCATTGTTTTAGCTGGATCCCAAACTGCTGACATTTGAGAAATGTTTGGCATTGGTTGAGCGTTCTTGAACTGTTTGATAACAGCTGTTGTCAACTCATCGTTTTTACCTTCAGCGTATGAACGAGCTTCAGTGTTAGCTGGGATTTCGTTAGTTGCATCGTAGAATGCTTTTTGTTGTTCAGTTGAAACAAGGAAGTCTACAAATTTTTGTGCAGCTTCAAGGTTCTTAGTGCTTGATGGGATGATCCAAGCTTTACCACCACCGAATGGTGTGTAGTCTTTACCATTTGGAAGAGTTGGAATAGTAGCAACACCGTAGTTTACTTTAGCATCTTTGAATGCTTGAGCTTTCCAAGGACCGTCGATGATAGCAGCCGTTTTACCTTCTTGGAATTGAGTTTGGATCAAGTTTGCAGCACCTTCAGTATCTTGCATACCTTTAGGCCATTTTTCATACCAAGATTTAGCGTAGTTGATACCTGTGATAGAACCGTCGTTTGCAAGACCAATGTCTTTAGCGTCTTTACCGTTTTGTCCGAATACGTAACCACCGTTACCAGCAAGTAGTCCGTATGCGTAGTAGAAGTTTGTCCAGTCAGCTAGGAATGCAGTAGTTTTGCCATCTTCACCAGCGAAAGCGTATTTGCTGTCTTTAGCAAGTTCTTCTAATTCAGCAAATGTTTTAGGAGCTTCTTTAAGCAAGTCTTTGTTGTAGTACATAACAAGTGACTCAATAACGGCAGGAGCACCGTAAACTTTACCGTCAGCAGCTGTTACAAGAGATTTAGTCTTATCATCTGTTTTAGCGCCGTCGCTCAAAGTAACTTCTGAAAGTTGTCCGTCAGTACCAAGGCTACCTACGCGGTCGTATGGTGCCATCATAACGTCAGCAGCTTGACCTGATTGGTTGTCAAGAGAAAGTTTGTCAAGTCCACCAAGTTGGTCACCTGATTTGATGTTAACTTTTGTACCTGATTCTTTTTCATAAGCTGCAGCAACTTTTTCAGCGTAGGCTTTGTATTGGTCTTCAACGTAGAAAGTGATTTCTTTAGCTTCAGATGAGCTTGTATCAGCTGCTTTATCAGCAGTTTTGCTTCCGCAAGCTACCAAAAGTAAGCTAGCAAGAGTAGCAGTTCCGAGCACAGCAGCGCTCTTCATGAATTTAGATGACATAGTGTATTCCTCCTAAAGAATAACAGTATAATTTATTTAGAAAACGCAAACGTTTTCTTTTATGAGCCTAGTATAGCACAAATAGAAAACGGTTGCAAGCTTTTTTAAAAAGTTTTTAAAAAAAATTTTAAGGTTTCAAACATTTGTTAAAGTCTTTATATAGGAAAGAACTTAAAATGTTTGTTTTTCTTGAATGGAAAATATATTAGGGAAACGATTGCGTAAATTCGGCTCAGTTTTTCAGAAAATAGAGCAGATATTTGGAATGAATTATCTTAAATCAGAAAATCTTTAAAATTTTTTTCGCTCATTTCATAAAATATCAGTGGGAATAAGTTTTGTTTGATTAAAATAATTCAAAAAAATTTTTTAAAAACGCTTGCATTTGTGTTTGAAATACGCTATACTTAATTTAACGCAAACGTTTGCGCCTTGATTGCGCAACGTTTTATAACAAACACATGAGGTGCTATTATGAAAAAACGTCAAAGTGGTGTGTTGATGCACATCTCTTCTCTGCCAGGAGCATACGGGATTGGATCATTTGGCCAAACTGCCTATGATTTCGTCGATTTCTTGGTTCGTACGAAGCAACGTTACTGGCAAATTCTCCCTCTTGGGACAACAAGCTATGGAGATTCTCCATACCAATCATTCTCGGCCTTTGCTGGAAATACGCATTTTATCGACCTTGATATCTTAGTAGAGCAAGGCTTGCTCGAAGCCAGTGATCTTAAAGGTGTTGACTTTGGTAGCGATGCATCTGAAGTTGACTATGCGAAGATTTATTATGCACGTCGTCCGCTTTTAGAAAAAGCAGTTAAACGCTTCTTGGAAGTGGGTGATGTCAAAGATTTTGAGAAGTTTGCTCAAGATAACCAATCATGGCTTGAACTCTTCGCTGAGTATATGGCAATCAAAGAGCATTTTGACAATCTTGCTTGGACAGAATGGCCAGACGCAGATGCTCGTGCTCGTAAAGCTTCAGCACTTGAAAGCTACCGTGAGAAATTGGCAGACAAGTTGGTTTACCACCGTGTGACTCAATACTTCTTCTTCCAACAATGGTTGAAATTGAAAGCCTACGCTAACGATAACCACATCGAAATCGTTGGAGACATGCCAATCTATGTTGCGGAAGATTCAAGCGACATGTGGGCAAATCCACATCTCTTCAAGACAGATGCCAATGGTAAAGCAACCTGCATCGCAGGATGCCCACCAGATGAGTTTTCTGCCACTGGTCAGCTTTGGGGGAACCCAATCTATGACTGGGAAGCAATGGACAAAGACGGTTACAAATGGTGGGTTGAACGCTTGCGTGAAAGCTTCAAGATCTACGATATCGTTCGTATCGACCACTTCCGCGGTTTCGAATCTTACTGGGAAATTCCTGCTGGTTCCGATACAGCAGCACCTGGTAAATGGGTGAAAGGTCCAGGGTACAAACTCTTCGCAGCCGTTAAGGAAGAGCTTGGTGAGCTAAACATCATCGCAGAAGACCTTGGTTTCATGACAGATGAAGTCATCGAGTTGCGTGAACGCACTGGCTTCCCAGGAATGAAGATTCTTCAATTCGCCTTCAACCCAGAAGACGAAAGTATCGATAGCCCACACTTGGCACCTGCCAACTCTGTTATGTACACAGGAACACATGATAACAACACTGTTCTTGGTTGGTACCGTAATGAAATCGACGATCCAACTCGTGAATACATGGCTCGTTACACGAACCGTAAAGAGTACGAAACAGTGCCACACGCAATGCTTCGCACAGTCTTTTCATCTGTTAGCTTCATGGCTATTGCAACTATGCAAGACTTGCTAGAACTAGATGAGTCAGCTCGTATGAACTTCCCATCTACTCTTGGCGGAAACTGGTCATGGCGTATGACAGCAGACCAACTCACACCAGCTGTTGAAGAAACTTTGCTTGACTTGACTACAATTTATCGCCGAATCAATGAAAATTTGGTAGAATTAAAGAAATAAGACAATATCAGGAGACACATAAACATGTTACCATTAAACGAATTTGTACAAAAGCGTTACAATAAAACCATTGCAGAATGTAGCAATGAAGAGCTTTACCTTGCTCTTCTCAACTACAGCAAGCTTGCTAGCAGCCAAAAACCAGTTAACACTGGTAAGAAAAAAGTTTACTACATATCAGCTGAGTTCTTGATCGGTAAACTCTTGTCAAACAACTTGATTAACCTTGGTCTTTATGACGATGTGAAAAAAGAACTTGCTGCTGCAGGTAAAGAATTGATCGAAATCGAAGAAGTAGAATTGGAACCATCACTTGGTAACGGTGGTTTGGGACGTTTGGCAGCCTGTTTTATCGACTCAATCGCTACACTTGGTTTGAATGGTGACGGTGTTGGTTTGAACTACCACTTCGGTCTTTTCCAACAAGTTCTTAAAAACAACCAACAAGAAACAATTCCTAACGCTTGGTTGACAGAGCAAAACTGGTTGGTACGCTCAAGCCGTAGCTACCAAGTGCCATTTGCACACTTCACATTGACATCTACTCTTTACGATATCGATGTACCTGGTTACAAGACAGCTACTAAAAACCGTTTGCGTTTGTTTGACTTGGATTCAGTTGATTCTTCTATTATCGAAGAGGGAATCGAATTTGACAAGACAGATATCGCTCGCAACTTGACTCTTTTCCTTTACCCAGACGATAGCGATAAACAAGGTGAATTGCTCCGTATCTTCCAACAATACTTCATGGTTTCAAACGGTGCGCAATTAATCATTGACGAAGCAATCGAAAAAGGAAGCAACTTGCACGACCTTGCGGACTACGCTGTTGTACAAATCAACGATACTCACCCATCAATGGTGATCCCTGAATTGATCCGTCTCTTGACTGCGCGTGGTATCGAACTTGATGAAGCAATCTCAATCGTACGTAGCATGACTGCCTACACTAACCACACAATCCTTGCTGAAGCCCTTGAAAAATGGCCTCTTGAATTCTTGCAAGAAGTGGTTCCTCACTTGGTACCAATCATCGAAGAATTGGACCGCCGTGTGAAGGCAGAATACAAAGATCCAGCTGTTCAAATCATCGATGAGAGTGGACGTGTTCACATGGCTCACATGGATATCCACTACGGATACAGTGTAAACGGGGTTGCAGCTCTTCACACTGAAATCTTGAAGAACTCAGAGTTGAAAGCTTTCTACGACATCTACCCAGAAAAATTCAACAACAAAACAAACGGTATCACATTCCGTCGTTGGCTCATGCATGCTAACCCAAGCTTGTCTCACTACTTGGATGAGATTCTTGGACATGGTTGGCACCATGAAGCAGATGAGCTTGAAAAACTCTTGTCATACGAAGACAAGGCTGCTGTTAAAGAAAAATTGGAAAGCATCAAGGCTCACAACAAACGTAAATTGGCTCGTCACTTGAAAGAACACCAAGGTGTGGAAATCAATACAAACTCTATCTTTGATATCCAAATCAAACGTCTTCACGAGTACAAACGCCAACAAATGAACGCTTTGTATGTCATCCACAAATACCTTGATATCAAGGCTGGTAACATCCCTGCTCGTCCAATCACAGTCTTCTTTGGTGGTAAAGCAGCTCCTGCCTACACAATTGCCCAAGACATCATTCACTTGATTCTTTGCTTGTCAGAAGTGATTGCTAACGACCCAGCTGTAGCTCCACACTTGCAAGTCGTAATGGTTGAAAACTACAACGTTACTGCAGCAAGCTTCCTCATCCCAGCATGTGACATCTCAGAACAAATCTCACTTGCTTCTAAAGAAGCTTCAGGTACTGGTAACATGAAATTCATGTTGAACGGAGCTTTGACTCTTGGTACTATGGACGGAGCTAACGTGGAAATCGCTGAATTGGTTGGCGACGAAAACATCTACATCTTCGGTGAAGATTCAGAAACTGTTATCGACCTTTACGCAAAAGCAGCTTACAAATCAAGCGAATTCTACGCTCGTGAAGCTATCAAACCATTGGTTGACTTCATCGTAAGCGATGCTGTTCTTGCAGTAGGTAAGAAAGAACGCTTGGAACGTCTTTACAACGAATTGATCAACAAAGACTGGTTCATGACTCTCCTTGACTTGGAAGACTACATCAAGGTCAAAGAGCAAATGCTTACTGACTACGAAGACCGTGACGCATGGTTGGATAAAGTCATCGTTAACATTGCCAAAGCAGGATTCTTCTCATCTGACCGTACAATCGCTCAGTACAATGAAGATATCTGGCATTTGAACTAATAATTACATAATTTAAACCCGTACCTTGAAGGTGCGGGTTTTTGTCTTATCTGAAAGTTTTAATTACTCCGCTTTCCCAACTAAAATCTCTGCTTCGATGGTAATCTCAGTCAACTGACTCCAATCAATCTTGGTATGGTCAACGTGAAAGAGTAAGGGCGTCATGGCAAGTAAAGCTTGGCGTTGCTCTGCTGTGATGGGTTTGGTTAGGGAAGCTATTTGGCTAGATTGGATGCTGAAATGTTCCTGGAAATGTTCTTTGATATCTTGATTAGAATAGTCCTTCTTTGTCAGCTGGTCCTGCACCATTTGACGGATTTCTTTGAGGTGATTTTCAGTTGGGATGACCTTGATTAAAATACCGTCTTTGGATAAAACGCGGCGAAATTCACTATAGTTGGCAGGGGAAAAGATATCGAGCAGGATATCCATGCTAGCATCTTTTATAGGAAGACGAGCCAGGTCACCGACAAACCAGTTGACCGCCCAGTTGGGTTCGCTCTTGGCAGCGATTTGAACGGAATCTTTGGAAATATCAAAGGCATAGAAGGTCTTGTCAGGATGACTTTCTTGGAGTTTACGAGAATAAAATCCTTCGCCACAGCCGATATCCAAGACTTTTTTTGCGGATGGTTTAGTGGCTAGTATGCCCGAGATGCCTTCTAAAATATCCTGATAAAACCCAGCTTCTAGGATTTCTTGGCGGTTTTGAAAGTTTTCCTTGTCGTAGTTGGCAGATTGCTTGATTTGAGGAGCCAGATTGACATAGCCGAATTTTGCTAAGTCAAAAGAATGGCGATTGCTACACTTGAGACTAGTTTCGACCAAGGTCAGTTTTTCTTGGCAGATAGGACAGGCAAAGGAGTTAGCAGTAGCAAAGCGCTGGAGTTTGGGTTTGAGGTTTGTATTCATAGTTTTAGTCTAGCAAAAAAAGGACTGGATGGCAAATGCCTCCAGCCTGCTTTTTTAATATGTAAGAACGAAGTATTTTTTCTTCCCGCGGCGGATAACAGTTAGTTCGTTTTCTAACTTATCTGCGTCACTCAAGACATAGTCAAGGTCTTGGATACGTTCGCCGTTGACGTAAATAGCTCCGTTTTGGACATCTTCACGTGCTTGGCGTTTTGAATTCACCACACCAGATGACACGAGCAGTTCCACGATATTGTGGTTTTCGTCTGCTTGTACTTGGTAGTTTGGCACGCCACGGAGTCCTTGTTTGAGTTCTTTAACAGAAAGGTTTTTGATATTTCCTGCAAAGAGTTGCTCTGTGATATTGAGGGCTTCCTTGTAAGCTTCTTCACCGTGAACAAGTGTCACGACTTCACGAGCCAAGACTTTTTGAGCCAAGCGTTCATGTGGCGCCGCTTCAAACTGTTTGCGGATCTCTTCAATCTCATCCAGTGACAAGAAGGTAAAGATCTTCAAGAAGCGAACAGCGTCAGCGTCCATGACGTTCATCCAGAATTGGTACATTTCGTATGGGGAAGTCTTTTCAGGATTAAGCCAGACTGCGTTTCCTTCTGATTTACCAAATTTCTTACCAGTTGCGTCTGTGATGAGTGGAACAGTGATAACGTGACCAGTCTTGTCAGCCTTACGACGAAGCAATTCGGTACCAGCAGTCATATTTCCCCATTGGTCAGAACCACCGATTTGAAGGGTTACATTGTGGTCTTGATTTAGGACATAGAAGTCGTATCCTTGCATGATTTGGTAGGCAAACTCAGTGTAAGAAATCCCTGTTTCGATCCGTTTCTTCACAGACTCCTTACTCATCATGTAGTTGACAGTGAAGTATTTTCCGATATCACGGAGGAAGTCAATGAAGCTGATGCTGCCAAACCAGTCGTAGTTGTTGACCATGACAGCTTTATTTTCACCATTTTCAAAGTCAAGAAAACGAGAAAGTTGTCCTTGGATAGACTTGACCCAGCCATCTACTGTGTCTTTTGTTTGGAGACTACGCTCAGCATCTTTGAAGGACGGATCTCCGATGAGACCTGTAGCACCGCCAACGAGCGCATAAGGTTTGTGACCTGCTAATTGCAAACGACGACTTGTCAAGATTGCGACAAGGTGACCTAGGTGAAGGCTGTCAGCAGTTGGATCGTAGCCAGTATAATAAGAAACTTGACCTTCTTCTAGGGCTTTACGCAAAGCTTCTTCATCAGTCGTTTGAAAAATCAAACCACGCTCTTTTAGCTCATCAAAAATGTGCATATGTCTTTTCTCCTTTATAAAATATTGTTTCTACCTATTGTATCACAAACTTGGGCAATAGCCTAGTGGAATAGGGAAGAAAGTGCCTATTTTATTGAAAGTTTACCTTTTATGGTATAATAGAGAAAGTGAGGACATTCATGAAAAAAAGAATTGATGAATTAAAAACAAAAATGCTGCATTTTTTCCAGCAACTAACTGCCAAATGGAAGAAAAAACAAGCAAGTAAAAAGACTGATAAGAAAGTAGCTTCTTCTAACAAACTCAAAAGGGTAGGGTCCATTTTTGCTAAGATTTTGAGTGCTTTTAAAGTGACCTTCAACACTCTCTTTATTCTAGCCTTTATCGGAGGTCTGTTGGGAGCGGGTGTGGCCATGGGCTATGGGGTTGCTCTATTTGACAAAGTCAAGGTGCCTCAAACAGAGGAATTGGTCAAACAAGTGAAGGATATTGCCTCCATCTCAGAAATCACTTATTCTGACGGTAGTACCATTGCCTCAATCGAGGGCGATTTATTGCGCACTTCAGTCGCTTCAGATGCTATCTCAGACAACCTTAAGAAAGCTATTGTTGCGACAGAGGACGAGCATTTCCATGAGCACAAGGGAGTTGTGCCTAAGGCCGTTATTCGTGCGACTCTGGGAACCTTTGTCGGTTTGGGATCGTCTAGTGGTGGTTCGACTTTGACTCAGCAGGTCATCAAGCAGCAAGTGGTGGGGGACGCTCCCACTCTAGCTCGTAAGGCTAAAGAAATTATTGATGCCTTGGCTTTAGAACGGGCCATGGGTAAGGATGAGATCTTGACAACCTACCTTAATATTGCTCCTTTTGGACGCAATCACAAGGGACAAAATATTGCAGGTGCCCAGCAAGCTGCAGAGGGAATTTTTGGAGTCAATGCATCGGATTTGACAATACCTCAAGCCGCCTTTATCGCAGGTTTGCCCCAGAGTCCTATTAGTTATTCTCCTTATGAATCTGACGGCAGTATGAAGAGCGATGAGGATATGGCCTTGGGAATCAAGCGTGCCAAGGATGTCCTCTACAATATGTATCGAACAGGAGCTCTGAGTCAGGAAGACTACGACAAGTACAAGGATTATGACTTCAAGCAAGACTTTCTGCCATCAGGTAGTGTCAGTGGTACTTCGCGCGACTATCTCTACTATGCAACCTTGGCAGAAGCAACTGATCGGATGTATGACTACCTTATCCAGAGAGATAATGTTTCTGCGCAAGAGCAAAAAAATGAATCGATCCAAAAAGCTTACCGCGATCTAGCGACGAAGGAAATCGAGAATGGTGGCTATAAGATCACCACGACTATTAATAAAAATATCCACACTGCTATGCAAAATGCAGTTGCTAACTACGGCAGTTTGGTAGATGATTCGACAGGCCAGCCTGAAGTAGGGAATGTCCTCATGGACAACCAAACGGGAGCCATCCTTGGATTTGTTGGTGGTCGTAATTATCAAGAAAATCAGAACAATCACGCTATCGATACCAAACGTTCTCCAGCTTCAACTACTAAGCCTATACTGGCCTATGGTATCGCCATTGACCAAGGTTTGATGGGAAGTGCAAGTATCTTATCAAACTATCCGACAAACTTCTCAAACGGCAATCCCATCATGTATGTCAATAGTCCTGGTACAGCGATGATGACCTTGGGAGAAGCCCTCAACTATTCATGGAACATTCCAGCCTACTGGACTTATCGTACGCTTCGAGAGAAGGGTGTCGATGTCAAGGGCTATATGGAAAAAATGGGTTATGAAATCCCAGAATATGGCATTGAAAGTTTACCGATGGGTGGAGGAATTGAGGTTACAGTTGCCCAGCATACCAACGGATATCAGACCATAGCTAACAACGGGGTTTACCACAAGAAACACATGATTGCCAAGATCGAATCAACGGATGGTCGAGTGGTCTATGAGCATAAGGATGAGCCTGTGCAGGTTTATTCAAAAGCGACAGCAACCATCATGCAAAGTCTGCTCCGTGATGTCATTTCATCTCGGATTACTTCTAGCTTCCAGACCGACTTGGCTTCGATCAATCCAGGCCTAGCTCGTGCTGACTGGATTGGAAAAACTGGAACAACTAATGAAGATGAAAACATGTGGCTCATGCTTTCTACTCCTCGATTGACTCTAGGTGGCTGGTTAGGTCATGATGATAACCGACCACTAGCCAAGGGTGCAGGTCACTACCGCAATGCCAAATACATGGCTTACTTGGTCAATGCTATCCAGCAAGCTGAACCTGGAATATGGGGAAATGATCGCTTTAATCTTGACCCAAGTGTGACTAAGTCCCAAGTTCTCCAATCAACAGGCCAAAAGCCCGGCAAAGTTTCCATCAATGGTAAGGAAATCGAACTTTCTGGTTCTACAGTGACAAGCTACTGGGCTAGCAAAGAAGGGGCGCCAGTAACCACTTACCGCTTTGCTATCGGAGGTAGCGACGCAGACTATCTGAACGCTTGGAAAACCATTCTTGGAAGCCTACCTGCAGTGACTCCTCCAAGTTCAAGCAGTGGATCAAGTTCAAGCAGTAGTTCAGGGGCAAATTCGAACAACAACACTCAAAGTGGTTCGTCAGGTCGTTTCCGTCTATTTAATCGATAATAAAAAAAGTAGCAAGAGGCAATTTTTCTTCTCTTAGCTACTTTTTTCTTTTTCTATTTCGTGTTACAATAAGGGAATGAATAAGTATCAAAAGAAGATTTTTAAGGGAACCTTGTATTCACTGTTCTCAGGTCTGATTTGGGGGATTTGCGGGATTTTAGGAGAGTATTTTTTCACTCATTACCCAGTATCGTCTGGTTGGATTACCTCTATGCGTTTGCTGGTGGCGGGGAGTTTGGTTTTAGGGTTATCTGCCTTTCAGTTGCGTGGTCGCTTGTTGGATATCTGGAAAGATAAGAAAAATTATCTACCTTTTTTAGCCTATGCTATTCTAGGTATTTTTTCTGTGCAGTTTTTCTTCTATCTCTGTGTTGAGTATTCCAATGCGACGACGGCAACCATTTTACAATTTATCAGCCCTGTTTTTATTTTGTTTTATAATCGCATTGTCTACCAGAAGAAGGCTTCGATTACAGCGATTCTCTATGTTTTGATTGCCATGCTAGGTGTTTTTTTGATGGCCACAAAAGGGGACTTGTCCCAGTTGTCCATGACACCCTTGGCTCTAGTGACAGGCTTGCTCAGTGCAGTAGGCGTCATGTTTAATGTCATCCTGCCCCAACGATTTGCCCGCCACTATGGTTTTGTACCCACTGTTGGTTGGGGGATGATTCTCGCAGGGCTCTTTAGCAATCTGCTCTATCCAGTCCATCATGTCACCTTCCAGTTGGATGCTAGCAGCGTGATGATTTGTTTGATTATTGCCGTATTTGGAACAGCTTTTGCCTTCTTCCTGTCTATGAAGGCCGTCTCTCTCGTTTCTCCTCTGGTTGTCTCTGTAGTGAGCGCTAGCGAGCCTCTCTCTTCGGCTCTATTGAGCGTCCTCTTTCTCGGTCTCGTCCTAGATGGATTTCTGGTTTTAGCCATGATTTTGATCATAGTCCCTATGGTCTTCTTGTCTATCGAAGAAGCCAAAGAAGGGAAGTAAAGACGATTATTTTGATAGTTTAGGCTTCAAATTTGAAGTCTTTTTTGGTAGAATAGGTATCATTATAATGAACCAGGAGGCGCCTATGACTGCCACAAAAATGAATGCCCAAGAAATCATCCAATTTATCGCCAATGCAGAGAAGAAAACCAGTGTCAAAGTAACCTTTGAAGGACAACTAGCGTCTGCTGTTCCTAATTCGATTGTCAAACTAGGCAATGTTCTTTTTGGAGATTGGAAGGATATCGCTCCGCTTCTCGAAGGCTTGGTAGAAAATCAAGATTATGTTGTCGAGCAAGATGCTCGTAATTCGGCAGTTCCCTTGCTAGACAAGCGTACTATCAACGCTCGTATCGAGCCAGGTGCTATTATCCGCGATCAAGTGGAAATTGGTGACAATGCTGTTATCATGATGGGAGCTGTCATCAATATCGGAGCAGAAATCGGTGCAGGAACCATGATTGATATGGGTGCTATCCTTGGTGGTCGTGCCATCGTTGGGAAGAACAGCCACGTTGGTGCAGGTGCAGTTTTGGCAGGTGTGATTGAGCCAGCTAGTGCCGATCCAGTCCGTGTCGGAGACAATGTTCTCATCGGAGCCAATGCAGTGGTTATCGAAGGTGTCCAAATCGGTAGTGGTTCAGTTGTCGCTGCAGGAGCTATTGTGACTCAAGATGTCCCAGAAAATGTAGTGGTAGCAGGCGTTCCAGCTCGTATTATCAAAGAAATCGATAGCCAAACCCAACAAAAAACAGCGCTAGAAGATGCGCTTCGTAACTTGTAAAAATAAAAAGAGGCGGATACTTCTTCCAGCCTCTTTCTTCTATCAAAAGGAGGATCGATAGATGTTAGATTTGATTCAGACTCGACGAGATTTGCACCAGATTCCAGAGATTGGCTTGGAGGAATTCAAGACTCAGGCTTATTTGCTGGAAGTGATTGAGAAATTGACAGAGGACAAGGACTTTGTTCAAGTTCGTACTTGGCGGACAGGGATTTTGGTCTACCTGCAGGGAAGTCAGCCGGAGCGAACCATTGGTTGGCGAACAGACATTGATGGTCTGCCTATTGTCGAACAAACAGGACTGCCTTTCGCCTCTCAACACCAAGGTCGCATGCATGCTTGTGGCCATGATTTTCATATGACCATTGCCTTGGGCTGTTTAGAGCGCGCCCTTGAGGAGCAACCCAAGAATAATCTGCTTTTTCTGTTTCAACCTGCTGAAGAAAATGAAGCTGGTGGTATGCTCATGTATGAGGATGGTGCTTTTGGGGACTGGCTACCAGACCAGTTCTATGGCCTTCATGTTCGTCCGGATTTGAAAGTTGGTCAGATTGCGACCAATACACACACTCTCTTTGCAGGGACTTGTGAAGTGAAGATCCGTTTCAAAGGAAAAGGTGGGCACGCAGCCTTTCCGCATGAGGCCAATGATGCCTTGGTGGCTGCTAGCTACTTTATCACTCAGGTGCAGTCAGTGGTTAGCCGCAATGTTAATCCAATCGAGGGAGCAGTGGTGACCTTTGGTGTTTTCCAAGCTGGTGTTGCGAATAATGTCATCACAGATACAGCCTTTTTACATGGCACCATTCGCGCTTTGACCCAGGACATGAGCCTCTTGGTACAAAAGAGAGTTAGGACAGTAGCAGAAGGTGTTGCAGCAGCCTTTGATATGGAAGTCGAAATCGAACTCAAACAAGGGGGCTACCTACCTGTTGAGAACAATCCAGCCTTGGCGCGTGAACTGATGGACTTCTTTGGAGAAAAAGAAGGAATCGAGTTGATTGATATCGAGCCTGCTATGACAGGTGAAGATTTTGGTTATCTCCTTTCGAAGGTAGACGGCGTTATGTTTTGGTTAGGTATCGATAGTCCTTACGCCCTGCACCATCCTCAGATGAGCCCCAAGGAAGAAGCCTTGGCTATTGGAGTGGATGCGGTCTCTAGCTTTCTTAAAAAGAAGGCAGCAGAGTAGAGGGCTTATCTATGAAATCGAAATTACGCAAGCAAGTCTTGCAAGAAATGAAGGCTGTTCCTCAGAAGCAAAAAATTGCTATGGATCAAGCTTTAACCGAACGATTTTTGAATCATCCTGTTTACCACGAGGCTAAGGTCGTCGCAACCTACCTCTCTTTTCCGCATGAGTTTCAAACGCAGGGACTTATTGACCAGGTGCTGAAGGACGGCAAAAAAGTTTTGATACCCAAAACCTATCCCAAGGGGCGCATGGAGTTTGTGGTCTACGATCCGCAGCAGTTGAAAAAAACTTCCTTTGGTTTACTGGAACCCCAAGGGGACTTGGAAGTGGTGGATGCCTCTCAGATTGATTTGATTCATGTTCCTGGCTTGGCTTTTACAAGAGAGGGGTATCGGATCGGATATGGTGGAGGTTATTATGACCGCTATCTGGAACATTTTGCTGGTCAGACCATGAGTACAATCTATCCTTGTCAAATCCAGACATTTAATCCAGATAGCCACGATATTCCCGTTCAGGAGGTATTGATCTATGAAGGAAATCTTTGACAAACGTCACGCTGTGACCAGTTTTTTCCTCCTAGTGACAGGCTTTGTATTTTTACTGATGCTGATTACTACGGGTATCAACTTTGATCGGGTCAAAACTCTGTTTCAGTTTGGAGCTATGTATGGACCGATCATTCGCCTGTTCCCTGAGCAGCTATGGCGCCTTTTTTCGGCTATATTTGTGCATATTGGTTGGGAACATTTTATCGTCAATATGCTTTCTCTCTACTTTCTTGGAGGACAGGTGGAGGAGATTTTCGGCTCCAAGCAGTTCTTTTTTCTCTATCTCTTATCAGGAATGATGGGCAATCTCTTTGTGTTTGCTTTCACACCGAAAGTCCTAGCAGCAGGAGCATCCACCTCCCTCTATGGACTATTTGCTGCGATTATCGTTTTGCGCTACGCGACTCGCAGCCCCTATATCCAGCAGTTAGGGCAATCCTACCTGACGCTTTTCGTGATAAATATCATTGGAAGTGTTCTAATTCCAGGAATCAGCCTAGCAGGGCATATTGGAGGCGCAGTCGGTGGAGCATTTCTAGCAGTTATCTTTCCAGTCAAATGGGAAAAAAGAATGTATAGCACCAGCCAGCGAATAGGAGCAACCCTACTTTTTGTCGCACTTGCCATTTTCCTTTTCTATAAAGGAATGAGTTATGTGTAGGGATGGAATAGTTAAATGAGCATGGATTCAGTTGCTAATAAGTCATCTACAAAGATGGCTTTTTGGTTGCAAAATTGGAAGGATAGCGAGTTTTTTGTATCTTACGATTTGATGAATTTGTCTTATCTTTAATAGACTAAAAAATGCTATAATAGTCAATGATAAAAGAATGGACGAGGTAGTCAAATGGAAAATTGTGTTTACATCATTTCAGGTCCTCCTGGTGTTGGGAAAAGCACAGTCAGTAAGGAGTTGGCTTATTCTTTTAAGAAGAGTGCAGTAATTGAAGGCGACATGATTTATTTAATGATTAAAGGAGGACTCGTGGCTCCTTGGGAAGATGATGGTTATTATATGGATTTATTTTGGGATAATATCATCAGTCTAATCAATAATTTCATTGACCGAGGCATTACCGTTGTGATAGAATATGTCATTTTTGAAGAGCAACTAAAGAAAATTGCAACTTTCTTAAAAGAAAAACAAATCAGTTTAAAATACTGTATCCTGCTGGCTGAAGAAGAAACCTTGAAAAAACGAGATTCCTTAAGGAAAGAAATTGAGAGAACAGGCGATTTATCAATCCAGTCAAGAAATGAGTTCCTAGCTAATAATATCAAAAAAAATCACTTGCTGTTTACAGATCAGTTAGATGCTAGAGAAACGGCTCGAATCATCAAAACGTCAAGCAGATTTGTGTTTGAAATTCTGTAGTCAGTGGCAAAGTACCAAGATTGAGATGGAAGATTGACAGAGACACTTCAGCAATTTTAAACCGCATGCAATTTTTGTAAAGTAAAAGCATCTCTAGAGAACAAATTCTAGAGATACTTTTTTTACATATGCAAGATGGATTATTCCCCCCCAGCCAGCTCTTTTCCAAGTTGGATGAGGTAGTCTTTCAAGTCGTCTTTGACTTGTGGATGTTTGAGAGCGTAGTCGATGGAGGTTTTCATAAAGCCAAACTTGTCTCCGACATCGTAACGAGCCCCTTTGAACTCACGAGCAAATACACGTTGTGTTTTATTGAGGGTATCGATTGCATCTGTCAGCTGAATTTCATTTCCTGCACCTGGAGCTTGGTTTTCGAGGATTTGGAAAATTTCAGGTGTGAGGAGGTAGCGCCCAATGATAGCAAGATCGCTAGGAGCGTCCTCTGGAGCTGGTTTTTCAACAAAGGTTTCAACGCTGTAAAGGCCGTCTTTTCCTTCGCCTTGCGGAGCAATGACCCCATAGGCAGATACTTCGTCATGAGGGACTGGCATGACAGCGATAGTAGACGCGTGGGTGCGCTCATAGTCATCCATGAGTTGTTTGGTAAGCGGAACAGCCTTTTCGTTGGTGATATCCATCAAGTCATCACCAAGCATAACAACAAAAGGTTCATTTCCAACGAAAGCCTTGGCTTGCAAAACAGCATCGCCGAGACCACGTGGATGCGTTTGGCGGATAAAATGCAGGCGCATGCCAGTTGTTTCATCAACTAGCTTCAGAAGATCTGTTTTTCCTTTTTCTTTGAGGTTGTATTCCAATTCAAAGTTTGAGTCGAAGTGGTCCTCGATGGAACGTTTTGACTTACCTGTAACAACCAAGATATCTTCGATACCAGATTTGAGAGCTTCTTCAACGATAAACTGGATAGTAGGTTTGTCTACGATTGGCAACATTTCCTTGGCCAAGGCCTTAGTTGCTGGGAGGAAACGAGTTCCCAATCCGGCGGCAGGGATGACTGCTTTTCTGACTTTTTGTTTCATAAATGTTCCTTTCTATAAAGGTCTACGACCATTCGTTTTCTGCTTTAAATTCATTGCTCATGATGTCAGTGATTGCTTCTTTGATATTGACACCTTCGTAGATAACTCGGTAAATAGCTTGTGTGATTGGCATGTAGACACCCAATTCCTGAGCCAGTTCGTAAGCTGCTCGAGTTGTTGAAATTCCTTCAATGACCATACCCATGTTGGCTTCGATGTCTGCTAGGGATTCTCCACGGCCGAGAGCATCACCGGCTCTCCAGTTACGAGAGTGGACAGATGTCCCCGTTACAATCAAATCTCCAACTCCAGAAAGGCCGCTATAAGTCAGAGGATTAGCTCCAAGAGCGACACCTAAACGGGTGATTTCAGCCAAGCCACGGGCAATGATAGCCGCCTTGGCATTGTCGCCAAATCCTAGACCATGTAATGCCCCAGCGCCAACTGCGATGATGTTTTTGAGAGCACCAGCAGTTTCAACTCCGATAACATCCGTATTGGTATAGAGGCGGAAGTAGTGATTGCTAAAGAGATTTTGGACGTACTGGGCAGTTTCAAGATCTTTGGAGGCTGCGGTAATCAAGGTAATATCGCGTACAATGGTTTCTTCAGCGTGGCTAGGTCCTGAAACAACGACGACTTCACTACGGAGATCGGCTGGAATTTCCTCTTCAAGAATGGTTGAGAGGCGTTTGTGGCTATCTGGTTCCAAACCTTTGGAGGCATGCATAATGACAACCTTGTGATTGAGTACCTTTGCTACTTGTTGGGCAACCAGTCTCGTTACTTTTGTTGGGACTACAAATAAAACAGCATCCACATCCTTTAGTGTTTCTTCCAAGTCATGATAGGCTTTGATCTTTTCGTCCAGTAGGATATCTTTGAAATAGCGTTTGTTTGTATGCTGGTTATTAATTTCATCGATTTGTTCAGGGACATTTCCCCAAATTCGAACTTCGTGTCCATTGTCGTTTAGGACCTGCGAAAGGGCAGTTCCCCAAGAACCAGGACCCAAGACAGCGATGGTTTGTTTCTTCATCTTTTCCTCCTTGTAAGAGTTCTTCCTTTCATTTTACCATAAAAAGCCTTTTCATGCATCACCTGTAGATGAAAGCGCACTAATTTATAATAAGGAGACTTCTTTGACAAGATGCCTCTTTTTTGCTAGAATAGCATCAATATGAAGGAATGAGAAGGAGCTGACGCAAGATGTCGCTCCCTTTATCTATTTTATTAGGAGGAAATATGCTCATTAAAAAAATAAAAACCTATAAATGGCAAGCCTTGGCATCCCTAATGATGACAGGTTTGATGGTTGCGAGTTCACTCTTGCAACCGCGCTATTTGCAAGAGGTGTTAGAGGCTTTGTTGGCCGGTCAACATGAGGCTATCTATAGTATTGGCGCTTGGTTGATAGGGGTAGCCCTAGTCGGTTTAGTTGCAGGCGGGGTCAATGTAACGCTTGCAGCCTACATTGCTCAAGGAGTATCTTCGGACCTTCGTGAAGACGCTTTTCGCAAGATCCAGACTTTTTCTTATGCCAATATCGAGCAGTTTAATGCGGGTAATCTTGTCGTTCGTATGACCAATGATATCAACCAAATTCAGAACGTGGTGATGATGGCTTTTCAAATCCTTTTCCGTCTCCCTCTTCTCTTTATCGGTTCCTTTATCTTGGCGGTTCACACTCTCCCGTCACTTTGGTGGGTGATTGTCCTCATGGTGCTCCTCATCTTTGCACTAACAGGCATCATGATGGGGATGATGGGACCACGATTTGCTAAGTTTCAAACTCTTCTTGAGCGGATCAATGCTATTGCCAAAGAAAATCTACGTGGTGTCCGCGTAGTCAAATCCTTTGTACAAGAAAAAGCACAATTTAACAAATTTACCGAGGTTTCTGATGAACTTCTCGGCCAAAATCTTTATATCGGCTACGCCTTCTCAGTTATAGAACCTGTTATGATGCTAGTCGGCTATGGAGCGGTTTTCCTTTCAATCTGGTTAGTGGCCGGAATGGCGCAGTCAGATCCATCTGTAGTGGGTTCGATTGCTTCCTTTATCAATTATCTCAGCCAGATTATCTTTACCATCATCATGGTTGGCTTTTTAGGAAATTCTGTCAGCCGTGCCATGATTTCTTTGCGTCGTATCCGCGAAATTCTAGAAACCGAGCCAGCGATGACCTTTAAAGATCTTCCAGATGAAGAGTTAGAAGGAAGTCTCTCTTTTGAAAATGTGACCTTTACCTATCCCAATGATGATGAACCTATGCTGAAGAATGTAACCTTTGATATTGCGCCTGGTCAGATGGTCGGTGTGGTTGGGGCGACTGGAGCAGGGAAGTCCACCCTAGCTCAGTTAATTCCACGACTGTTTGATCCACAGGAGGGATCTATCAAGATTGGTGGCAAGGATATTCGAGACGTCAGCGAGGGAACCTTGCGTAAAACAGTTTCCATCGTCTTGCAACGTGCTATACTCTTTAGTGGAACCATTGCAGATAATCTTCGTCAAGGAAAAGGCAATGCCAGCGTGTCCGAATTGGAACGTGCAGCACGGATTGCCCAGGCCAGCGAATTTATCGGGCGTATGGAAAACAAATTTGAGAGTCAGGTCGAAGAACGTGGCACGAATTTTTCTGGTGGACAAAAGCAGCGGATGTCCATTGCCCGTGGGATTGTCAGCAATCCCCGTATCCTGATTTTTGACGATTCGACTTCGGCCCTAGATGCCAAGTCAGAGAGACTCGTACAGGAAGCTTTGAATAAAGACCTGAAAGGAACGACAACCATTATCATCGCTCAAAAAATCAGTTCAGTCGTCCATGCAGACAAGATTTTAGTCTTGGACCAAGGGCGTTTGATTGGAGAAGGAAGGCATGCGGACTTGGTAGCTAGCAATGCCGTCTACCGCGAAATCTACGAAACACAAAAGGGAAAGGAGGAATAAAATGAAAACCGTTCGATTTTTCTGGAATTATTTTAAAGTTTACAAGCTCTCCTTTGTCATTGTGATTCTGATGGTTGCGGTGGCGACGATTGCCCAAGCCCTCTTTCCTGTTTTTTCAGGCCAAGCAGTCACGGAGCTAGCTAACCTAGTTCTGGCTTATCAAAATGGGACTTCCGAACTAGCCTGGCAGAGTTTATCAGCTCTGATGCTGAATCTAGCTCTGGTTGTCCTCACCTTAGTAGTATCCAGTTTGATTTACATGACCTTTATGACCCGTGTGATTGCTGAGTCAACAAATGAGATGCGTAAGGGACTATTTGGCAAACTTTCTCGTTTGACGGTTTCTTTCTTTGACCGCCATCAGGATGGGGATATCCTTTCTCGCTTCACTAGTGACTTGGATAACATTCTTCAAGCCTTCAATGAAAGCCTAGTTCAGGTTATGAGCAACATTGCTCTTTACATCGGTTTGATTTTTGTCATGTTTTCAAGAAATGTGACGCTCGCCCTGATAACAGTAGCCAGCACCCCAGTAGCCTTTCTCATGCTGGTCTTTATCGTGAAGATGGCCCGCAAGTACACTAATCTCCAGCAAAAAGAGGTAGGGAAACTCAACGCCTACATGGACGAGAGTATTTCTGGACAGAAAGCTGTTATCGTACAAGGGATTCAGAACGACATCGTAGCAGGCTTTGTGGAGCAAAATGAGCGCGTGCGCAAGGCAACTTTTAAAGGGAGAATGTTCTCAGGCATCCTCTTTCCAGTTATGAATGGGATGAGCTTGGTCAATACGGCCATCGTCATTTTTGCAGGTTCGGCTGTCTTGCTGAAGGATCCAAGTATCGAAACAACAACAGCCCTAGGTTTGATTGTCATGTTTACCCAATTTTCTCAGCAGTATTACCAGCCGATTATCCAGGTGGCTGCGAGTTGGGGGAGCCTCCAGTTGGCCTTTACTGGGGCGGATCGTATCCAAGAAATGTTCGATGCAGAAGAAGAGATTCGTCCGCAAAATGCGCCTGCCTTTACGGAATTGCGAGAAGGTGTTGAAATCAGTCATATTGATTTCTCTTATGTGCCAGACAAGCCGATTTTAAAAGATGTCAGCATTTCAGCTCCTAAGGGGCAGATGATAGCAGTTGTCGGTCCGACTGGCTCGGGGAAAACGACCATTATGAACCTCATCAATCGTTTCTACGATGTGGATGCAGGTAGCATTTCCTTTGATGGAAAAGACATCCGTGACTACGACTTGGACAGCCTGCGGAGCAAGGTTGGTATTGTCTTACAGGATTCGGTCTTATTTAGTGGAACGATTCGTGACAATATCCGCTTTGGTGTGCCAGATGCCAGTCAGGAAATGGTCGAAGCAGCTGCCAAGGCAACTCATATTCATGACTATATCGAAAGCTTGCCTGATAAGTATGATACCCTTATTGATGATGAGCAAAATATCTTCTCGACTGGGCAGAAACAATTGATTTCCATCGCTCGGACCTTGATGACAGATCCTCAAGTCCTAATCTTAGATGAAGCGACTTCCAATGTCGATACCGTAACAGAAAGCAAGATTCAACATGCCATGGAGGCAGTTGTAGCAGGACGAACCAGTTTTGTGATTGCCCATCGTCTCAAGACCATCCTCAATGCCGATCAGATTATTGTCCTCAAAGATGGAGAGGTCATTGAACGCGGAAATCATCACGAGTTGCTTAAACTCGGCGGTTTCTACTCGGAACTGTATCACAATCAATTTGTATTTGAATAAGAAAAAAGTTGTCCTCTTGGGCAACTTTTTCTTGCCCATAAAAAATACTTATCACGGTCTTTAAAAAAACATATTAGACAGCAGAGAGCTTGAATGATAAGATAGGACTATCGTTAGAAAATCGAAAGGAGCCCCATCATGGCTAGAACGGTTGTAGGAGTTGCTGCAAATCTATGTCCTGTAGATGCAGAAGGGAAAAACATTCATTCATCTGTATCCTGTAAATTTGCAGAGAGCATTCGTCAAGTCGGCGGTCTTCCTTTAGTAATTCCTGTAGGGGATGAGTCCATTGTTCGCGATTATGTGGAAATGATTGACAAACTCATCTTGACAGGTGGGCAAAATGTCCATCCTCAGTTTTATGGAGAGAAAAAGACCATTGAGAGCGATGATTACAACCTTGTACGCGATGAGTTTGAACTAGCTCTCTTGAAAGAAGCGCTCCGTCAGAATAAACCAATTATGGCAATCTGTCGTGGTGTTCAGCTGGTCAATGTTGCTTTTGGCGGCACCCTCCACCAAGAAATTGAGGGCCACTGGCAAGGCTTGCCTTTCGGGACCTCTCATTCGATTGAAACAGTAGAAGGAAGCGTTGTTGCTAAGTTGTTCGGCAAAGAAAGCCAAGTCAACTCAGTCCATCGACAAAGTATCAAAGACCTAGCACCTAATTTCCGTGTGACAGCTATTGATCCAAGAGACCAGACCATCGAAGCGATTGAGTCTATCGACGAGCATCGTATCATTGGTTTGCAGTGGCATCCAGAGTTCCTGGTCAATGAAGAAGATGGCAACTTAGAACTCTTTAAGTATTTATTAAATGAATTGTAACGGCTAGAATCTCTAGCCGTTTTTATTCGTCCTTTCAGAATTTTAATATTTTAGCGTTTTTACGCAAACGTTTGAATTATGATAAAAATTGGGCAAATTCAATAAAAAAGCTTGAAAAAATCGAAGGTAAGCGTTATGATAGAAAAGAAGAAATATTGGAGGATTATCATGTCACATATTAAATTTGATTATTCAAAAGTTTTAGACAAATTTGTTGCCCCACATGAAGTGGAATACATGCAAGCACAAGTAACAGCTGCAGACCAATTGATTCGTAAAGGAACTGGTGCTGGCAGCGACTTTTTGGGTTGGTTGGACCTTCCTGAAAACTACGACCGCGAAGAATTCGACCGCATCTTGAAAGCTGCTGAGCAAATCAAATCAGACAGTGATGTCTTGGTTGTAATCGGTATCGGTGGCTCTTACCTTGGTGCCAAAGCAGCCATCGATTTCTTGAACCACCACTTTGCTAACTTGCAAACAAAAGAAGAACGCAAAGCTCCACAAATCCTTTACGCTGGAAACTCAATCTCCTCTACTTACCTTGCTGACTTGGTAGAGTACGTAGCTGACAAAGACTTCTCAGTAAACGTGATTTCTAAATCAGGTACAACAACAGAACCAGCCATCGCTTTCCGTGTCTTCAAAGAACTCTTGGTTAAGAAATACGGACAAGAAGAAGCCAACAAACGTATCTACGCTACAACTGACCGCCAAAAAGGTGCTGTTAAGGTTGAAGCAGATGCCAATGGTTGGGAAACATTTGTTGTTCCAGATGACATCGGTGGACGCTTCTCAGTATTGACAGCAGTTGGTTTGCTTCCAATTGCAGCATCAGGTGCAGACATCAAAGCTCTCATGGAAGGTGCGAATGCAGCTCGTAAAGACTACACTTCAGACAAGATTGCTGAAAATGAAGCTTACCAATACGCAGCCGTTCGTAACATCCTTTACCGCAAAGGCTATGCGACTGAAATCTTGGTAAACTACGAGCCATCACTTCAGTACTTCTCAGAATGGTGGAAACAATTGGCTGGAGAGTCAGAAGGGAAAGACCAAAAAGGGATCTACCCAACTTCCGCTAACTTCTCAACTGACTTGCACTCATTGGGTCAATTTATCCAAGAAGGAACTCGTATCATGTTTGAAACAGTTGTCCGTGTTGACAAACCACGTAAGAACGTGATTATCCCTAGCTTGGAAGAAGATCTTGACGGACTTGGTTACCTTCAAGGAAAAGACGTTGACTTTGTAAACAAAAAAGCAACTGACGGTGTTCTTCTTGCCCATACAGACGGTGACGTACCAAATATGTATGTGACTCTTCCAGAGCAAGATGCCTTTACTCTTGGCTACACGATCTACTTCTTCGAATTGGCAATCGCCCTTTCAGGTTACTTGAATGCCATCAACCCATTTGACCAACCAGGTGTTGAAGCATACAAACGTAACATGTTTGCCCTTCTTGGAAAACCAGGATTTGAAGAATTGAGCAAAGAGCTTAACGCACGTCTATAATAGAAGAAAAGAGTGGCTTGACCACTCTTTTTACTCTCTTTATTCGTAGACATTGGACTCAGGCGAGACTTGTGATATAATATAGAAAGCAAAAAGGCAGACGCCTAGAGACTTTATAGGAGAAACTATGTCAAAAGATATCCGCGTACGCTACGCACCAAGTCCAACAGGACTCCTACACATCGGAAATGCCCGTACAGCATTGTTTAACTACCTTTACGCACGCCATCATGGTGGAACTTTTATCATTCGTATCGAAGATACTGACCGTAAACGTCATGTCGAGGATGGTGAACGTTCACAGCTTGAAAACCTTCGTTGGTTAGGCATGGACTGGGATGAAAGCCCAGAAACTCATGAAAACTATCGCCAATCAGAGCGTTTGGAACTCTATCAAAAATACATCGACCAATTGCTAGCTGAAGGAAAAGCCTACAAATCTTACGTTACAGAAGAAGAGTTGGCAGCTGAGCGCGAACGCCAAGAAGCAGCTGGCGAAACACCACGCTACATCAATGAATACCTTGGTATGAGTGAAGAGAAAAAAGCAGCTTACATCGCAGAACGTGAAGCAGCTGGTATCATCCCAACTGTTCGTTTAGCTGTCAATGAAGCTGGTATTTACAAATGGCATGACATGGTCAAAGGCGATATCGAATTTGAAGGTGGTAATATCGGTGGTGACTGGGTAATTCAAAAGAAAGATGGTTACCCAACTTACAACTTTGCTGTTGTGATTGATGACCACGATATGCAAATTTCTCATGTTATCCGTGGAGATGACCACATTGCTAATACACCAAAACAACTTATGGTTTATGAGGCTCTTGGTTGGGAAGCTCCAGAGTTCGGTCACATGACTTTGATCATCAACTCTGAAACGGGTAAAAAATTGTCTAAACGCGATACCAACACCCTTCAATTTATCGAAGACTACCGTAAGAAAGGGTACCTTTCAGAAGCCGTCTTTAACTTTATCGCCCTTCTTGGTTGGAACCCAGGTGGCGAAGATGAAATTTTCTCTCGTGAGAAATTGATTAAACTCTTTGATGAAAATCGTCTCAGCAAGTCACCAGCTGCCTTTGATCAGAAGAAACTAGACTGGATGAGCAACGACTACATCAAGAGAGCAGAACTTGCTACTATCTTTGAAATGGCCAAACCATACTTAGAAGAAGCAGGACGTTTGACTGACAAGTCTGAAAAAATGGTAGAACTCTACAAGCCACAAATGAAATCAGTAGACGAGATTGTTCCACTGACAGATCTTTTCTTCTCAGATTTCCCAGAGTTGACAGACGCTGAGCGCGAGGTCATGGCGGGAGAAACCGTTCCGGTTGTTCTAGAAGCCTTCAAAGCGAAACTAGAAGCAATGACAGATGAAGAATTTGTGACAGAAAACATCTTCCCACAAATCAAAGCAGTTCAAAAAGAAACAGGTATCAAAGGAAAAAATCTCTTCATGCCGATTCGTATTGCCGTTTCAGGTGAAATGCATGGACCAGAATTACCAGATACGATTTACCTATTAGGTCGTGAGAAATCTATCCAGCATATCGATAATATGCTCAAAGAGATTTCTAAATAAGTAGGAAAAATATAGGGATATGAGCTCATCCTTTCTTGGAGAGTAAGGGAAGGCCCTTTGAATTAAAAATCAAAAGAGTCAGTTTAACTGGCTCTTTTCCCTTATCTTTTCAGAATTTCGATAAAGAGGAAAAAAGTTA
>NZ_GL397179.1:120154-186942 GCF_000146585.1 Streptococcus mitis ATCC 6249
TAACTTTTTTCGTGAATTTGATTTTTTATTTTCTTCACTAACTTAACCACTGCTTCTGTTCGTGCAGTGTGAGGAAACATATCGACTGACTGGATATACTGGAGATCATAGACTTTTACTAGTTTAACTAAATCTCGTGCCAAGGTCGAAACATTGCAAGAAACATAAACCATTTTTTCTGGAACATAGGTCAGAATGGTATCCAATAGCTTATCATCTAAGCCTGTACGAGGAGGGTCGACTATCAGGGCATCTGCTCAGTAGCCTTCACATTAGAACATAAAAAGAGAGGTTGAACCTCTCTAAATTTATTTTTCTTCACTCATTTTTGATTTTACTTCATCATAAGATAGTGCATGGGATTCCTCTTCTACTGTCTCAGGCATTTTTCCTGTTTCGTAAAGAGATTTAATCTGTGTACTATCTAATGTTTCGTATTTCAACAATGCTTCTGCAATCAACTTATGAGTTTCACGATTTGACTGAATGATTTCAGCTGCTTTGTTTCGTGCCTCATTTAATAATGAACGAACTTCCTCATCAATCTCATAGGCTGTTTGTTCTGAAATTGATTTTTGAGGACTTTGTGCACCAAACATAGCATGATTACCTTCGTATTGAACTGGGCCAAGTTTTTCACTCATACCGTATTCAGTGACCATTGCACGCGCCATCTGTGTAGCTTGTTCAAAGTCATTTGAAGCTCCTGTAGTTTGGACATTGAAGATAATCTCTTCAGCTACACGACCACCCATCAAACCTGCTAATTGTTCTTTCATGTCTTCTTTAGATAGAAGCATTTGATCTTCTTTAGGAAGTGCAATCATGTATCCGCCTGCACGTCCACGTGGTACGATAGTCACTTTATGAACAACACGGGCATTCGACAAGACCAAACCAACAATGGTATGCCCAGCCTCGTGGTAGGCAACCAATTCACGTTCTCTTTGTGACACTGTTTTATCTTTCTTAGACGGTCCAGCAATCACTCTGTCCTCTGCCTCATCAATATCTGAAGCATCAATAACTGACTTGTTGCGACGAGCAGCAACCAAGGCTGCCTCGTTTAGAACGTTTTCCAAGTCAGCACCAACAAAACCTGGAGTTTGTTGGGCAACTAATTTCAAATCAACATCTTCTGCTAGAGGTTTATTTTTAGCGTGAACTTTCAAGATTGCTTCACGACCTTTAACATCAGGGCGACCAACCAAGACTTTTCTATCAAAACGTCCTGGGCGGAGAAGAGCTGGATCAAGAACATCTGAACGGTTTGTCGCAGCGATAACAATAATTCCTTCATTACCCTCAAAACCATCCATTTCAATTAAGAGCTGGTTCAAGGTTTGCTCACGTTCATCATTTCCTCCACCAAGGCCAACACCGCGTTGGCGACCAACAGCATCAATTTCATCGATAAAGATAATGGCTGGTGCTGCTTTTTTAGCATCCTCAAAAAGAGAACGAACACGACTTGCACCAACTCCGACAAACATTTCTACAAAGTCTGATCCTGAGATGCTAAAGAATGGAACGCCTGCTTCTCCAGCAACCGCCTTAGCAAGCAAAGTCTTACCTGTTCCCGGAGGTCCCTCTAAAAGAACACCCGCAGGAATACGCGCACCAAGTTTTGTAAATCTTTTTGGATCTTTTAGGAATTCAACAACTTCTACTAATTCTTGTTTTTCTTCCTCGGCACCTGCTACATCTGAAAATCGTACCTTGATATCTTCTTTGTTAGCTGCCTTGGCCTTGCTACGTCCAAAACTCATTGGATTTCTACTATTGTTTCCTCCCATATTTCCCATCATAGAGAATAGGAAGAAGAAGAGAATAGCAAATGGCACAACAGAGACAAGGATATTGATCCACATACCACTTGAACTCTCATGTTTAACCGTTACCTCTGCCTTATGTTCAGAAGCAAGTTTTTGCAATTCTGCAACTGTTGAATCCGACGGAAGAATGGTACTTGAGAATCTTTCTACTGTTGTGGCAGCAGGAGTGAAAAATTGAATTCCTGTTTCTTCTTTACTAGTCTTAGGATTTTTATAAACACCAGACACCTCAATGATGCTACCATTCGGCTGATAGGTTAATTCTTTTACATTGTCTGCTGTAATTTCTTTTACCAATTCTGTATAGTTAATTTTTTCGCTTCGTCCCGCAGTATTTCCAGAATAAAAATACTGGAATCCTGTTACAAGGAAGAAGATAATTAACAAGTATAGAAATGGATTTCTAACTAAACCGTTATTTTGTTTTTTCATTAAAGATAGATCTTTCTAATTTGAATAAACTTCTTCTTTCAATACTCCGACATAAGGAAGGTTACGATAATTTTCTTTATAATCCAGACCATAACCTACTACAAACTCATTTGGAATAGTAAAGCAAGTATAATCCGCTTCAATTTCAACAACACGTCCCTCTGGTTTATCCAACAAAGTCGCGATTTTAACAGAAGCTGCTTCTCTTTCAATAAACATATCTCGCAAATTTTTCAAGGTTTGACCTGTATCGATGATATCCTCTACAAATAAAACATGTCTTCCTTTGATATCTTGAGTCACGTCTTGCTTGATATTAATCACACCACTACTTGCTGTTCCACCATGGTAGCTAGATACCATCATGAAGTCCATCTCAATATGTGTATCAATATGCTTAACCAATTCAGCCATAAAAGGAATCGATCCTTTCAAAATTCCAACAAGAATTGGATTTTTCCCCTCATAGTCTTTGGTTAATTGTTCACCTAGCTTTTTAGCCGCTTCTGTAATTTCATCATGTGAAACGAGGATTTTTTTAATATCGTGTTCTAACATCTTTTTACCTATCTATTTTTTCTATATAAATTACAGTGTTCATTATATCATTTTTCGTGTTTTTACTCAAATCACTGGTCGCAATTCCTAAAATTGAGACAATTTCTCCAAATTGCTCAATAATAGGGATTGTTTTTCGTTTTTCAATAGGGATTTTCAAATCTATAAATAAGCGTCTCAGTTTCTTTCGATGACCATTTAGGATAATAACATCGCCAGGTTTTCGACATCTAATATGTACAGATGTTTCCCGTGAAACCGTTACTTTTTGAACAAAATCCCCTTCAATAGGGATACCAAAGGAAAATAAATAACCCATATATCGAACTTGATTTTGATAGTGTAACACAAGTTCATCTTCCTTTTCATCGGCCTGAGGACTGATTTTACAAACTCGAAAATTCTGATACTCTTTTATCAGTTCGTAACCATTTTTAAGAGAGTGACGATACTGGCTTTTCGTTGCTAAAATCTGTCGAACTTCGGCAAACTGAGCCTTTGTCAGATTTAAGTCTGGAAATTGATTAAGATAATTCTGGAGCAAGATTCCTTGAGTTTGTTGTGAGTATGAAAATAGCTCATTCAAATCTTCCACATCAATTTGTTTCGAAAGATCCGTTATTGTTACTTGGTAATCTGAAATTTCCCTTCCTAAATCTAAAAGAGCGGATTTAAGACGAGGGTTTTCTTTTTCAAGTTCTGGTAAATACCTATTTCGAATACGATTGCGAAAATAGCTGTTCTCACGATTTGTTTGATCTTCGAAATGAAAAATTGGTGGGAAGTCTGTTTTATGAAAAGGCAATAAGGGACGGATGAGTTCAATTCCATCAACTACTTGACTTTCTTTTATTCCTGTTAAATGACGTAGTCGACTTCCTCGAATCAAGCGCATCAAAATCGTTTCAACTTGATCATCTGCATGGTGAGCAGTAACCAAGGCAGTCGCTCCAGCCTCTTTCATAATTTTCCTAAAAAAATCATAACGAAACTCTCGAGCACGCACTTCTGAAAAGTCTCCTGAAAAACTTGTGATATAAATAGGAAGTTCAGCTGCATCAGCTAACTTCCTTAGTTCATTTTCCTCCCAGTCAGACTCACTTCTCTGCTTGTGATTGACATGTGCTAAAATCAACTCAATTCCCAACTCTTTTTGGTAAGTAGACAATAACTGGAATAAAAACATTGAATCCAGTCCGCCAGACAGAGCCAATAAGACTTTAGAATGTTTTTTGAAATACTCTTTTTGGAGAAAATGATTTAAAAAATCCTGATCCCTCATTTTAGAACCTCATAGACATCCTTGGCTATCTTAGCAATGGTGTCATAATCAGAATTTTTAGTGAAAATGGAAAGAACGAAAGGAGAATCAGTATAGACAATGGCAGTGTCATGTTTAAACTCGTCGGCATCTCCAATTTTATGAGCTACCTTAACCGAAACACCTTTTGCGATTCGTTGGTTGTCAAAATCTGTCTTACCTAGAGACTCTAGGACAAAACCATTCTGATTATAAATAGCTTCCATAAGTTTTCCAGCCATTTTTGAAGAAGTCAATTTGTCATTCACATCCCAATCTTCACTCATAATGGTGGACATTTTTTCTTTGAAAGCCCCGTCAGATTGATTGGTCACATAATAACCTAAAATATTATGAGCAACATTGTCAGACTCTTTTGTTACCTTGGTAATCAACTGTTGAAGACTGTATTCTTTGTTATCTTCTTTTTTAGGTAAGCTACCACTACCTTCTGGTTTATAGGACCCAGGGAAACTATTTACTTCTGGGATATACTTGAAGCTACTGTCTAGCGTATATTCCCCTTGATTTATCTTATCTTGAGCATAATAAAGGTAGGCCAGTTTCAAGATACTGGCTGCATAGAGTTTGTTGTCTTCATTCACCCCAGCCTCTTTACCTGTACTCAGCTGTTTAACATAAATAGAGTAATTTTCATTCTGATAGTTGTTTGATAAGATTTCTTGAACCTTCTGGATGCGATTATCTTCTTCTGAAACGAACTCTTTTGATACCCACCCAACTTGATCAATATGAAGTAATTCTTGTCCCTCAGCAAAGAGGGTTCTATCCACTAGTACGTGTTGATAGGGGGAGAGGGTAGAAGAAATTTCTTTAGTGCCATAAGGGCTGTTATAGATAACAAACCCTGGTTCCAACCATACTTGTCTATTTTGAGTTTGAACTTGACTTTGATCATAGACCAAACGCTTATCTGCAAGGATAAACTGGTGATTATCTAATTTAAAAACAGGAACACCTTGTCTATTCAAACGCCATTCTACGATTTTAAAGGCGGTTTCAGGAGTTAATTTACCAGACTCCTTGACAAGATCCTCATTAGCATAGAGAGTTGTTTCACCATATACCATTGGGGATTCCAGTGTTTCTTTATAGTAGAACCCATAGTCAGACTCAGTTAGATAATAAATTTCTTGCGAAGAGTAAGGAAGCTGTTTTTCTGTGCTAACTACTCTTGAGGTTATGATAAAAGCAGGTAGCAATAAAACTACTAAGAACTTACGCATTCTTCTCTTCCCTTTCTTCTTGTAATCGTAATAAATGATTTTTAGCTGCTAATTCTTCTAGTTTTTCATCTGATAAACTTAGAAACTGCTCAACAACTTCTAATAAATTTTCCATGACATTACCTCGGAAGCAAATCAGGAATTGTGTAAATCGCTTCTCGTTTCTTTGAGTAATAGTACTTGGCGCGTGCATATTTTGCTACATAGTCTTCATCTTTCAACTTTGCAGCAAAAGCGGATTCCTTGTCCTTTTCATCACTGAGAGTTTGATACTGCTCTTTCAACTCTGTCAATTGCTGACGACGTTGCAGTAACTGATTATAGCTTTGGACCAGATTATAGGTCGGTAAAATAAACAATAAAATCATCAAAATAAGAACCCAACCCATAAAGCGATTCCTCTTTTGTCTTTCCTTCATCAGGTAACGACGACGTTGGTGTTCATTTTGAATAAAAGGATTATTCATCTGTACAATATTTTTAGACATTTTCTTCTACCCGTGTTTCACTGATAATTTCATACATGCCTGCTGCATCTTCTTTTTTTGTACTATCTTTCATCTCCAGTACTTTTACAAGCAACAATTTATTTCCAAAGCGAATTTCAACTTGGTCATCAACTTTCAAATCCGTTGAACTTTTGGCCAAAATTCCATTTACCTTGATTCTACCTTTATCTGCTACTTCCTTTGCGACTGTACGACGCTTAATAATTCGTGATACTTTTAAATACTTGTCTAATCTCATTTTTATTACCTCAAATTATTATTGTACCATTTTTATCCCTTTTATAGAAGAAAAACGTCAAATAGAATTAGCTTCCTTTGATTCTTTTATCTCTAGCAAACTTTCTCCAAAAATCAGCAGACCTTCTAAAATTTCATAATCCTTCTTGTTTCGGACATCAAATACAACTTCCATTAATCCTCTATTCTCCGCTATAGCTGCTTTTAAATTGGTTGCAGATAAGGATTTAAAGTAATCTTGAGCTAAGAACAGTCGCTGAGTGATTTTTTCAAATTGAACTGTAATCTTATTATCTTTTCTTTCCACACGTTCTACAAAGACCTTGTCCAAATATGACTTAACCAAACCAATCTCTAAAAGGTAGGCTACTACATCTGGGTATTCTCCAAAGCGGTCCATCAACTCTTCTTGTAGTTCTTCATAGTTGACACGGTTGTCAATTTGACGAATTTTCTTGTAAATTTCAATCTTATGTCGTTGGTCAGAAATATAAGTATCAGGAAGATAAGCATCAATTTGTAAAATCAACTCAGCATTTCCTTTATTTCTTGTGTTCTCAGTGCCATTGCGTTTAGCAATAGCTTCCTCTAATAACTGTGAATACAATTCAAAACCAACAGAATCAATGAAACCTGATTGGGATTTTCCTAATAGATTTCCTGCACCACGAATCGAAAGATCTCGCATCGCAATCTTAAATCCTGAGCCTAATTCTGTAAATCCCTTAATCGCTTCTAATCTCTTCTCAGAGACTTCACTAATTGATTTTTCTGGACGATACATGAGATAGGCATAAGCAATGCGATTACTACGACCAACTCTTCCTCTTAATTGATACAAGGTTGACAAGCCCATATGATCTGCATTTTCAATAAACAGGGTATTGGCGTTTGGAATATCAACACCTGTTTCAATAATAGTAGTTGTCACCAAAATATCATATTGACCTTCAATAAAGTCCAATAGAGTGTTTTCTAACTGAATTTCACTCATTTGTCCATGAACAAACCCAATCGAAGCTTCTGGAATCAACTCCTGTAATTCTGAAACCTTCCGATCAATAGTGTCAACTTTGTTGTAAAGATAGTAAACTTGACCTCCACGCTCCATTTCACGCAAGACTGCATCACGAATCACACTATCATTCTTTTCCAAAACATAGGTTTGCACTGGATAACGATTGGTCGGAGGTGTTTCAATAACAGACAAATCTCGGATTCCCAACATAGACATATGAAGAGTACGAGGTATTGGAGTTGCTGTCAAGGTTAAGACATCCACTTGTTTCTTCAGTTCTTTCAACGTTTCCTTATGCTTGACACCAAATCGTTGCTCTTCATCAATAATCATCAATCCCAAATCTGAAAACACAACATCTTTTGACAAAACACGATGCGTTCCAATCAAAATATCGACTTGACCATTCTTTAATTTTTCAAGTGTCTCTGCCTGCTCTTTTTTACTTCTAAAACGACTCAACACATCAATATTAACAGCAAAATTTTGGAATCTCTCTTTAAAATTTGTATAGTGTTGTTGCGCTAAAACCGTCGTCGGAACTAGAACGACAACTTGTTTATGATCATTGACCGCCTTAAAAGCAGCACGCATTGCAACCTCAGTCTTCCCAAAGCCAACATCCCCAACTAAAAGTCGATCCATGGGATGAGAATCCTGCATATCTCTCTTAATTTCCTCAATACTACGAAGTTGATCATCCGTTTCAATATAAGGGAAAGCATCATCAAAAGCATGTTGCTCATCATCATCAGCTGAGAAAGCAAACCCCTTCAACTGACTACGCTCAGAATAAAGCTTGATTAAATCGTCAGCTATATCCTCTACCTGGTTCTTAACTTTTTGCTTGGCCTTTTTGAAATGACCATCATTTAATTTATTAAGTTTTGGCGCTTTACCATCACTTGAAACATATTTTGACAGTAACTGAATCTGCTCTACTGGGATGGAGATTTGATCCCCATTTTGATATTGAACACTGACATAATCACGGTGAATCCCTTTGATTTCAATTGTTTCAATACCTAGATATTGACCAATTCCATGGATATGGTGAACAACGTAGTCCCCTTTTTCAAGTTCATTATAATCTTTTAATCGCTCTGCATTTGACGCATGTTGTCTTCTAAAACGACGTTTTAATTTCTTTTGAAAAATCTCATGTTCAGTAATCAAGAGAATTTTTTCATCTACAAAATGAAAACCATGTCTTAGATTACCCTCAATCAAGTTTACAGATTCTTTACAGATACTTGACTTATCTCTGGAATCCAATTTAATCTGGTATTCCTCTAAAACATCCTCCAATGTTTTACTTCCCATTGAATTGCTAGACTGCAGAATAATGGTGTAGTTCATTTTTTTGTATCGCTCAATTTCTTCTTTTAGAAAAGAAAATTGATTGAAAAATTCCTGCATGGGAAATTGATTAAATTGATAAATGTGATCAAACTTGAGATTTCCTAATCCTTTTTGGAGATTGGAGAAAAAGGTAACTGGACTTTGTTTTTTATAGGTTTGCTCTGTATCTGCAAAATACTGCATATCAGAAAATGATTTACCATTCTGTAAATCTTCTGTAAAGTATTGCGCTAACTCTCTTTCAAAGTCTTCATAATGATTCATCAATTTTTGGTAATCATCAAAAAACACTGGTGTATCTTTTTCAATATAATCAAATATAGTCCATGTTTTATCGTAACATAAAGATAAAAACTTTCGACTATCTGAATGTACTTGTTTTTGATGAAAACTTGACAAAATCTCTTCCAAGTATGATTTTAAAATTGGTGATAAGGTCTTTGAAATTTGCTTTTCTAAAGCTGACTGCCCTCGTAGATAGTCCTTTTCCCTCAAAAGCATATCACTTGCTGGAAAGATGGTAAGTTCTGTTTGATTTTCTTTTGATAATTGTGTTTCTACTTCGAAAGTCCGAATTCCATCTACTTCATCACCAAAAAACTCGATTCGGAAAGGTTCTAACTGAGACATCTCAAAAATATCTAAAATATCTCCTCGAATACTAAACTCACCTTGAGTTTGTACTTGCGTAACTTTGCGATAGCCTATTTCCTTTAATTTGTGAAGAAGGTCATGTTGGTCATATTCTTCACCGACTGCAATCCTTATAATACTTTCTTTAAATCCAGTTGGAGAAGGTAAAATCAAGCGACTTGCTGCGATATTACAAACTAAAATCCCTTTCTTAGACGGATCACTCAAAAAACGCAAGGCTTCAACTCGCGAAATGATTTTTTCATGTGAAGATATCAAAAACTCTACCATAGGAGAGTCATCTACCAAAAATGGATAGACAAATTCCTCTCCTAAGATAGAAAGAAGATCACTGATAATTCTTTCTGCTTCTCCATAAGTTGATGTCAATAACACAATCTTATTTTCTTTTTTTAGACTACTTGCAATTGCAAGAGCCTTGGTAGAAGTTGACAGACCTAGTATTAGTTGTCTTTTCTTATCTATCAGATTTTGATGCCATTTTTTTATCTGATCATTTTCTGAGAATAAATCTAATAAAGTCACCATTTATCCATTATACCTCTGCATTGTTTTCTCAAAGTTTTTCTCTTGTAAATAGTAATTTACAGCATCGTCAACCTTGTCAATTGACTGTAAAATACCTACATAGTCATCCTGATCAAACTTACTTAAAACATGGTGAACAACTGACATACCTTTTTTAGGTCTTCCAATACCTATTTTAATACGGTTAAAGACCTGAGTCCCTATATGTTGAATAATAGACTTTATCCCATTATGACCACCTGCTGAGCCCTTTGCTCTTAAACGAATTTTTCCAATTTCCATGTCAAGGTCGTCGTAAATAACCAGTAAATCTTCAATATCCAAACCATAGTAAGTCAATAAAGCATGAATAGCTTTCCCGCTTTCATTCATAAACGTCGTTGGTTTAACAAGATAAATTTTTTCGCCATTAAGAAAAAAAGATGCTAGGTCAGCTTGAAATATCTTATCGTGTGTAAAAGTGACATTTTGTTTTTTAGCTAATTGGTCAATCAACATAAAGCCAACATTGTGCTTGGTTTCAAAATATTTATCCCCTGGATTTCCTAATCCAACAAGTAATTTAGTCATTTATTTTCCTTTCAAAAGCCAAAAGGGTTGGAATTTTTTTCCAACCTAATTGACACTATTTGTTAAATGTTATTAGACATTAAAGCGGAATTCCATAATATCGCCATCTTGAACGACATATTCTTTTCCTTCTTCACGCAAGCGCCCAGCTTCTTTTACAGCCTTTTCAGATCCATATTTCACCAAATCATCATAAGACATGGTTACTGCACGGATAAATCCTTTTTCGAAGTCAGAGTGGATGATACCAGCAGCTTGAGGAGCTTTCATACCACGCTTAAAGGTCCAAGCACGGACTTCTTTTTCACCAGCTGTAAAGTAAGTTCCAAGTCCAAGCAAGTGGTAAGCAGCTCGAGTCAATTTATCAACACCTGATTCTGTCAATCCAAGTGCTTCAAGAAACTCTTGCTTATCTTCATCATCTAACTCAGAAATTTCTTCTTCAGCACGCGCGGAAATAACTACTACTTCAGCATTCTCTGTCGCTGCAAACTCACGAATTTGTTTGACATAATCGATAGAATCCGGATCTGAAACGACATCTTCATCCACATTAGCAACATAAAGAACTGGTTTAGTCGTCAAAAGGAAGAGACCTTTGACTACTTTTTGTTCTTCATCTGTAAATTCAATAGTTCTAGCTGATTTTCCATCTTCAAGGACTGGTTTAATTTTTTGAAGGACATTAAACTCTGCTACTGATTCTTTATCTTTTTGCGTACGCGCCATCTTTTCTACACGCGCATAGCGTTTATTTACTGACTCTAGGTCAGCAAGAATCAACTCCAAGTTAATGGTATCAATATCTGCAAGTGGATCCACAAAGGCGTCTTCACGTCCTTGCTCGCGCATAACATTTTCATCATCAAATGCACGCACAACATGAACAATCGCATCTACTTCACGGATGTTGGCCAAAAATTTATTCCCTAGACCTTCTCCTTTCGATGCGCCTTTTACAATCCCTGCAATATCTGTAAATTCAAAAGTTGTTGGAACTGTCTTTTTAGGAGTAATCATTTCCGTTAGTTTTTGTAGGCGTTCATCTGGAACTTCTACCATTCCAACGTTTGGATCAATAGTCGCAAATGGGTAGTTTGCTGCCTCTGCTCCTGCTTTTGTAATTGCATTAAAAAGGGTTGATTTACCAACGTTTGGCAAACCAACGATACCTGCTGTTAAAGCCATATTTTCTCATTCTCCGTTCTCATTTCAATCCCTAACATTATAACACAAAAAGGGAAAACTTGCTAACTCTCTAGCTAAGGGTTCTTAGTCAATAATCTTATTCATTTTTCGTTCAAAATCATGGCGGCTCATCATAACAAGGTGGTCGCAATTGCTACATTTGATTTTGATATCTGCCCCAACACGTGTAATTTCCCAACGATTGGCTTTTTTTCCTGTTGACTTGATGGTGCAAGCATGTGGCTTTTTCATTTCAATAAAATTTCCAACTTGATACATACTACTCTCCTTTTCTTTTTCGATTATATCATAAAAGAGGCGAGCTAGGCTCAACCTCTTTCACTTAATTTGTACGAACTGGAGTAATGAGCTGCATGAAGTCTTCATCAGTATCTGCTGGAACAAGAGTGAATGGACGAACAGCTGAGATAAAGCTGATAGTTACTTTTTCGCTATTTAAAGCTTTGAGGGAATCAATCAAGTAAGTCGGGTTGAAACTAATAGTCAAATCATTCCCAGTAACCTGCTCAGTATCGATTTCTTCGTTTACTTTACCAACTTCAGGAGAATGAACATGGGCGCTAACAACACCACCTTTAATTTCAAGCTTCACAGTACCATTTTGAGTCGCACTTGATAAGAGACGAGCACGTTCCATTGAATGACGCAAGTTGACAACATCAAAAGTTACTGTCGTATTAAAGTCAGTTGGAATCAAACGATCTGTATCAGGATAGTTTCCTTCTAGGAGACGAGTGTAGAAGCTAATATTTTCGCTTCTAAAGAGGATTTGATTATTTGCAAAGAAAATCTCCACAGTTTCAATATCATCCGTAAATACAGCTGAAAATTCGCGTAGAGAGCGACTAGGAATCACCACATCAAAATCATCACCATTTTTTTCAAGAGTCAATTTTTTCTGGCTAAGGCGATGAGAGTCTGTTGCAACTGTCTTTAGTTCCTTGTGATTGCTCAAAACAAAATGGACACCAGTCAAAATTGGACGACTTTCTTGCGTACTTGCAGCAAAAGCTGTTTCATTGATAATTTTCTTAAGTAGTTTGGTTTCAAGAACCAAAGGTGTGCTTGCTGAAATTTCTTGAATTCGTGGGTACTGTTCGCTATCTTTTCCTTTTAGAGTGATTTCTGATTTGCCACTTGTTAAGACAATTTGTTTTTGTTCAATTTCTTTGAAATCAAGGGTTACATCTGGAAGACTGGATACAACATTGATAAAGAAAGAGGCTTCAAGAAGAATCGAACCTAAGGAAGTAATCAAAAGACCAGCATCTTCATTTTTTTGAGAAATGAAATTTTCAATGGAGATTTGCCCATTTGATCCAATTAAAGTAATTCCTTCATTGGTAACATCAATTTTGATTGTTGATAAAATTGGAATAGCATTTTTAGAGCTAATTGCTCGTTTTGTGGTATTTAAGGCTTGTAGAAATAAATTTTTATTAATTGAAAAATGAATCATGGATTCTCCTTTATTTATTCTTAGTATTAGAAAGTTAATAGTAATAATAGAGTGTGTGAATTCTGTGGAAAACTGATTTCTATTTAGTAAACTCAAGTTTCTTAGCTTGTTTAAAAAATGTGGATAAAAAAGATAGGAAAGTGAGAGTTATCCACACTCTACTTAATTTTCTTTTTGATTGATTCTACTTCTAAACGTAAATTATCGTCTTCGTCAATCAATGATTTTATTTTAGCATGAGCATGAATCACGGTAGTATGATCCTTTCCGCCGAATTCTTTTCCGATTTTAGGAAGACTATTATCTGTCAGTTCTCTAGCTAGATACATAGCAACTTGACGCGCCAAAACGATGTTTTGAACTCGTCTCGTCCCCTTCATTTCTTTGACACTCACTCCATAAAAATTACCAACTTCAGTTTGGATTTTTTCAATTGGAATAACAAGCATCTGGCGGGCATCTTGTTTACGTGCTCTGATAGCCTCTGCAGCGATATCAATAGTTATATCCTTAATCTTCTTGACTCTGGCAATTAAAGTGATATCGTTGATTGCTCCTTCCAATTCTCGAACATTTGAGTCAAATTGGCCAGCTAGGTATTCTAGGGTATCGCTTTGGAAATGGTAATCTAAATGCTCTGTTTTACTTTGAAGAATGGCGATACGTGTTTCAAAGTCAGGAGGGGTGATATTTTGTGTTAATCCCCAGCTAAAGCGCGTGACAAGTCTCTCTTCAAGGCCTTCTAGGTGTTTAGGGCTACGATCACTGGTTAGGACAATCTGCTTCTGTTTATCATGAAGAGCATTGAAGGTATTGAAAAATTCTTCCTGGGTCGCGACTTTTTTGCCACTGAGAGATTGGATATCATCGATCAACAAGAGATCAAGACTACGGTAAGTCTTTTTGAACTTTTCCATTTCCCCAAGTCGCAAGTGTTCAAGAAAGTCATTGATAAAGCTTTCAGCAGGAATGTACTTGACACGCGCATCAGGAATATTCTTCAAAATCTCATTTCCAATCGCATTGAGCAAATGAGTCTTTCCAAGCCCAGGTCCTCCATAGATGAAAAGAGGATTATAAGTCAGAGCCAAATCTTCAGATACAGCTAGTGCAGCAGAAACCGCCCAAACATTTCCATCACCTTGAATAAAGTTATCAAAGGTATATTTTTCTTTTAACCCTGTTTCGGAGTAGGGAATCGTTGGTAGCGCAGGTGTGTAATTGTAAGTAGAACTATCAGTCGTATCACTTACTTGAGAAGACTCTGTACTCTGAGGTTTAGTGAAAATATAGTGGGGTTTGATTTCAGAATCATAAATTTCAAAACCAGCAGCAACAATAATATCTTTTAATTGCTTTTCCCATACCATTTCCATCTCTGTTCTCGGTAGAAATATAGTAGCTGTATTTTCTTCTACTTTGATGAGTTCAGCAGGTGTAGCATAGAAATCATACATAGATCGCGTCAATCTTTCTTGAGCAAATTCTAAAATACGATTCCAAAATTGCTTTTCTTTCAACTATTTTTCCTCCTTTACTATGATTTTAGTAGTTTAGTGCTAGACTTATTTTACCATAGATAGTATGATTTTTCCACAGATTGGGGAAAAGAATCCACAATGTTAGCAGTATTTATCCACAGGTTGGGGATAAATAGAAAAATCCTTGATTTAGTAAGTCTTTGGCTAAAAAAATTAGTGGATAAATTTGTGGGTTGAGAAAATAAAACAACAGCCTTATTTCAGGCTGTTGATAATTCTGTCATATTCTTCTTGACTTGAAAAAGAAATAACAATCTTTCCAGTATCTTTTTTAGAAAGTTTAATTTCTACATTCACTCCAAGTAGTTTTTTCAATTTATCTTCCTCATCTTTGATGAAAGAGTCACTTTTTTTCTGTTTCTTTTGTTTTTTTTCTGTCAGCAGTGTTTCTAGTTTTCTCACAGAGATGTCTTCGTTTTTGATTAATTGGAAGAAATATTCTTGCTGCTCTTTATCCAAACCAACTAGTGAACGTGCATGAGCTTGAGAGATTTTTCCATTTTCCACTTCAGATAAGATATGCTCTGGTAGGGAAAGCAAACGAATAAAATTAGTGATATAAGGACGAGATTTTCCCATTTTATCCGCTATCTCAGTATGAGTAAATCCTTTTTCTACCAAAGATTCGTAGGCGCGTGCCTCTTCAACGGGATTCAAGTTTTCTCTCTGCAGATTCTCAATGATAGACTGGATCATCATTTCTTGATCTGAGAGGTGTTTCACAAGGGCTGGAATAGAAGTAAGACCAGCTAAGAGAGAAGCCCGATATCGTCTCTCTCCTGCAAGGATTTCATAACCAATTACAGGAGATTGACGAACGATGATTGGTTGGATGAGCCCATTTTCTTTGATTGATTGAGCTAATTCCTTTAATTTATCTGCATCAAATTCTTTTCGAGGTTGGTAAGGATTTTTTTGTATTTCTGAGATAGAAATCATTTCAAATTTTTCCATGATTCTACACTAACATATCTTTTACTATCTGTAAAGTTTTCTTTACACTGATGTCAATTAAGACTCTAGATCACCTGAATTCTTATCAAGTTTAATAGAGGTTGTTTCCTCCTTACCATTACGATAGTAGGTTACTTTTATAGTATCTCCTATAGCATGAGTATAAAGAGCATGTTGTAGATCTGTTGATGAAGCAATCTCTTTGTCGTCAACTTTAGTAATGACGTCGTATTTTTGAAGATGTCCATTTGCTGGCATATTACTTTGAACAGATCGAACAACTACACCTGAAGTAAGACTACTTGGAATGTTGAGTTTTCTCAGATCATTCGCCCCAACATTAGCTAAATTGACCATTTGAATTCCAAGAGCAGGACGAGTTACTTTACCATCCGTTTCCAGTTGTTTAATAATATTTTGTGCATCGTTTGAAGGAATTGCAAAACCAAGACCTTCTACAGATGTTTTCCCGTTACTTGCGATTTTACTTGATGTAATTCCGATAACTTGACCTTGAATGTTTACAAGTGGACCACCAGAGTTACCTGGGTTAATAGCAGTGTCTGTTTGAATAGCTTTTGTAGAAATAGCTTGTCCATCTTCAGATTTCAGAGATACAGTTCGATCAAGACTTGAAATGATCCCCTGTGTAACGGTATTGGCATATTCAGAACCTAGTGGACTACCAATTGCAATCGCTGTTTCCCCTACATTAAGTTGGCTAGAGTCACCGAATTCAGCTACTGTTGTTACTTTCTCTGAAGAGATTTTTACGACAGCAATATCAGAGAAGGTGTCAGATCCGACAATTTCACCAGGAACCTTAGTACCATCTGCTAAGCGGATATCAACTTTTGAAGCTCCATTGATAACGTGAGTATTTGTTACAAGATAGGCATCATTTCCATTCTTTTTATAGATAACCCCTGAACCTTCACTTGCAATTTGTTGAGAATCAGGATCAGTATCTGTTTCATCAGTTCCAAATAGACTACTTTGTCTATTTGATGAATAAGTAATAACAGATACAACGGCATCTTTAACCTTATTGACTGCTTGGGTAGTTGAAGTTTCATTCTTATAGGATGTTTGGGTAACAGTGTTGGAATTATTATTTGTAGCTTGGTTTCCTTGTTTTTGATAAAGTTGTAATGTTACGAAACTTCCTAGTGCACCACTTAAAAAACCTATTAAAATGATTACAAGAACTTTTACTCCTTTTTTGTAAAATTTTTGTAAGTGTTTCATAAACGCCTCCGTTTGTTATTTATTTACTCAGATTATAAACCTATTAACTTAATTCAAACTTAAAAGTTTGAAAGTTTTACACAAGTTGTGGATAACTTACTTTATTCTGTGAATTTCCTTGTGATTTTGGATGTTTTTTATGTGTATAAGATGTGAAATAAAGTGTGGATATGATAGAATAGAAGAATGAAAATAAAAATTGTAACAGTAGGAAAACTGAAAGAAAAATATCTTAAAGATGGTATTGCTGAATATAGCAAACGAATTTCACGTTTCGCAAAATTGGAGATGATTGAGCTTGCTGATGAGAAAACACCTGATAAAGCTAGTGAAATAGAAAATCAAAAAATCTTAGAAACAGAAGGCGCTAGAATTCTTTCTAAAGTTGGAGAAAGGGATTTTGTCCTTGTATTGGCTATAGAAGGAAAAACATTCTCTTCAGAGGAATTTAGTAAGCAATTAGAAGAGGCTTCTATAAAAGGCTACTCAACTCTTACTTTTATCATTGGAGGAAGTTTAGGTCTGGCACCTAGTGTAAAAAATAGGGCTAATCTTTCTGTCAGTTTCGGACGTCTAACATTACCACATCAGTTAATGAGATTGGTTTTAGTTGAACAAATTTATCGAGCTTTTACTATTCAGCAGGGATCTCCTTATCACAAATAGAAGATTGACTTAGCTCTTGTTTTTTGATAGAATGTTCATGTTAGGTCTCATAGCTCAGCTGGATAGAGCATTCGCCTTCTAAGCGAACGGTCGCAGGTTCGAATCCTGCTGGGATCAATTTTAGATGTAAAGCTGGGATTTTTCCCGGCTTTTTTCTTAAAAAAGTGCGTTTCAGGTGCAAAAATGTACAGTTGGGAAGAAATTTTTCTTACATGGTCTTCATTTTGTATAATAGGGTTGTAAGTTAATTTACAAGAAAAACAATACAGGAGACTTTATTATGAATAACACAGTTAAATTGGAACAATTTAAAGAGGTAACAGAAACAGAATTGCAGGAGATTCTAGGTGGGGACTTGAGAATTTCAGAAACAATTCGTAATCTTATTTTTCCAAGAAAAAAGAAATGAAATAAAGGTAAAGAGTAATGGATTTATTTGGATTAGGGATAGCTATTTTTTATTTCCTCATTATTAGCAAAAGTTATGAATGGATTTGTAAAATAACTAGAAAAGAACAAATTATTTTTTTCTGTTACACATGTATCTCAGTTTTTATACTTGAAGAAATTATTACACTAGTATTTTCTAATAGTTTTGCTTTGTCTAAATTTTTATTTCCTTTGGTTGTGTATGGTTATTTAAGAAAGTTAAAGAATTATGAAAAATATAAAGGAATTTTTATCAGTTTACTACTATCTTTATTATATCATAGTACCCATACTTTTATATCCGTAACCTTATCTTCTATAATGGGTGATGAACTTGTATTATATTATAAAATTATATTCTTTTTAGTAGTATTATTGTTGACTTATTTTTCTATTCTAATAATAATTCGTTATTTTCATCTAGATATTAAATATTTTGATAAAGATTATCTCTATCCTTTTTTTAAAAAAACAATAGTTGCTTTCTTTAGTTTACATATCTTATTGTTTATTTCAGATATAGTAAGTACGACTCATCACTTAAATAGCTTCGGAAGTATTTTATCAACCATTGTTTTTATTTGCTTATTATTGATTTTCTTTGCAATGAACTCTCATAAAGTTCAAGTTGAAAAAGAGATTGCTCTAAAACAAAAGAAATTTGAACAAAAGTATTTACAGACTTACACAGATGAAATTGTAGGTTTGTATAATGAAATTCGAGGTTTTCGTCATGATTATGCAGGCATGCTTGTCAGCATGCAAATGGCAATTGACAGTGAAGATTTACAAGAAATTGACAGAGTTTACAATGAAGTATTAGTAAAAGCGAATCAAAAACTGCGTTCAGAGAAATATACTTACTTTGATTTGAATAATATAGAAGATTCAGCTTTACGTAGTTTGATTGCTCAATCCATTGTCTATGCACGAAATAATGATGTAGAGTTTACATTGGAAGTAAAGGATGTTATTACTAGATTGTCAATAGATTTACTTGATCTTGTTCGCATCATGAGCATTCTCTTAAATAATGCTGTTGAAGGTGCTGCGGATAGTTACTTGAAACAAATGGAAGTTGCAGTTATTAAAATGGATTTTGAAACAGTTATAGTCATCCAGAATTCATGTAAAATCACTATGACGCCTTCAGAAAACTTATTTGCCTTAGGTTTCTCTACTAAGGGAAGAAATAGAGGTCTAGGACTTAATAATGTCAATGAGATTTTAGACAAGTATGACAACATTATTCTAGAAACAGAGATGGAAGACAACACATTTAGACAAATTATTAGATTTAAGAGGGAATTTGAATGAAAGTACTAATTTTAGAAGATGTTATTGAGCATCAAGTGAGACTTGAGAGAATATTGAATGAAATCTCTGAGGAATCAAATATTCCTATTTCGTACAAGACAACAGGAAAAGTTCGTGAGTTTAAGGAATATATCGAAAATGATGAAGTAAACCAGCTTTATTTCCTAGATATTGATATTCATGGAATCGAGAAAAAAGGCTTTGAAGTGGCTCAATTTATCCGTCATCACAATCCTTATGCTATTATTGTCTTTATTACTAGTCGATCTGAATTTGCTACCTTAACGTACAAATACCAGGTATCAGCCCTAGATTTTGTTGATAAAGATATCAATGATGAATTGTTCAAAAAACGCATCGAGCAGAGTATTTTTTACACTAAGAGCATGCTGCTTGAAAACGAAGATGTTGTAGACTATTTTGATTACAACTATAAAGGAAATGATTTGAAAATTCCTTACCATGACATTTTATATATCGAAACCACAGGAGTTTCTCATAAACTTCGGATTATTGGTAAGAATTTTGCTAAAGAATTCTATGGAACTATGACAGATATTCAGGAAAAGGACAAACATACCCAACGATTTTATTGCTCCCATAAATCTTTCCTTGTCAATGTGGGAAATGTGAGAGAAATTGATCGAAAGAATTTAGAAGTTGTCTTTTATGAAGATCATCGCTGTCCCATCACTCGTTTGAAAATTCGCAAACTAAAAGATATTCTAGAGAAAAAATCTAAAAAGTGATTGACAATTAGTAAGAAATTGATATAATGGTTATATCTGCTACAGATAGATGGTCCGTTGGTCAAGGGGTTAAGACACCGCCTTTTCACGGCGGTAACACGGGTTCGAATCCCGTACGGACTATGTTATCCGCCATAGCTCAGTTGGTAGTAGCGCATGACTGTTAATCATGATGTCGTAGGTTCGAGTCCTACTGGCGGAGTCAGATAAAAAGAACACCAGGTGGTGTTCTTTTTATTCTTAGTTTGTATCACCTAACATTTTCATAAGGAAGTCTGTCATTTCTTGCGGGCTTTCTTTTTTTCCGTGTGCAATCCATGTCTGGCAAACTCCGAATAGGGCATTTGTTAGATAAATGCTACTGTATTCTAGTTCAATTGGATTTAGTTGTAGTTGCATAAAACGTTTCTGAAGATCAGTGCTAAGCATAATATGCAGTTTATTTCTCAAGAAATTTTGGATTTCTTTGGTTCCATTTTCAGAAAGAAGAGAAGCCAGAAGTGGTTCTGATTCTAGATATTCAAATACTTCTAAAATAGCATCTCTTTTATGATGAACATGTTTTTGAAAAATATATTCAAAGGTATGAAAGAGTTTACTTTGGTAGTGCTCAATCATATCATACTTATCCTTGTAGTGAGTGTAAAAGCTGGAACGACTAATTCCGGCTTTTTCAGCTAACTTGACCGTAGAAATTTGATCAAAGGGGTAGTCCGTCAATAATTGAACCATGGCATTTTCGATAATACGTTTTGTTTTTAAGCGTTTGTTACTTTCTTTCATAACTCCTCCTTGTAGACAAATTAGACAATATGTCTAAAAAATGATTTTTTACCTTGTAATTTGGATTTTTTTATGTATAATCTATTATATCAAAATTTTAGACAATATGTTTAAAAAGGAGGAAATATGTTTAAAGAATGGAAAGCAATATTAAAAAAACCGACCTTTATCATTGTAATGATAGGGATTTCTCTCATTCCAGCTTTATACAACATTATATTTTTATCATCCATGTGGGATCCATATGGTCAATTGTCAGAGTTACCTGTAGCAGTTGTCAATAAAGATAAGGAAGCTTCTTATAATGGACAGACAATGACAATAGGTGAAGACATGGTGTCTAATTTGAAAGAAAATAAGGCTTTAGATTTTCATTTTGTTAATGAAGAGGAAGGGGAAAAAGGCCTAGGAGATGGTGACTACTACATGGTAGTGACTTTACCAAGTGACTTATCTGAAAAGGCTACTTCTATCCTAACTAATCATCCTGAACAGATGCAGATTGATTATCAGACTTCAAGTGGGCATAGCTTTATTGCAAGCAAGATGAGTGATTCTGCAATGACACAGTTAAAACAAACCGTTTCTACTAATGTAACTGAAACGTATACCAAGGCTTTATTTCAAAAAATGAATGACTTGAAGTCTGGAGTAAACAAGGCAGCTGATGGAAGTGAACAACTGGTTGATGGAGCAAATCAGTTGGTGACGGGAAGTCAAACATTGACGACAAATCTTAATACTCTAGCTAACTCAAGTGTAACTTTTTCAAATGGAGCAGATCAATTTACAAAAGGTTTATCTAGCTATGTGTCTGCTATAGAGCAATTACATATTGGTTTAGGAACTTTTGATAGTGGTTTACAAAGTTATACAAATGCTGTTTCACAGGTTGACACTGGACTTGGTCAATTAGCTTCAAAAACTCCTGAGCTGGTGACAGGTGTAAATCAGCTAAATACTGGTATAAAATCCTATACAGGTGGCGTTTCACAACTGGATACAGGTCTCAATCAATTTTCAGTTGGTGTAAATGCTTATACAAATAGTGTGAAAGAACTTTCTAATGGAACAAGTCAATTATCCAATAAATCAGATACACTAAGAGATGGAATGGAGCAATTAAATACTGGTATTAAAGAAATTTCAAGCCAATTAGAGTCCTCATCTCAACAAAATAAAGAAATAGCGCAATTGACAACAAGCTTAGGAGAACTGAATAAAACATTACAAGCTCTTACGATATCAGATAATACCCAACTGAAAAGTACATTGTCAGAAGCTTTGCCAAATCTAACAACTCTTGCTCAGGATATTGTGACTAAAAGTCAGACAGAACAAGAAAAAACTCTTGCGAACCTTCAATCAACAGCTACTTATCAATCTCTTACAGAGGAACAAAAGAAAGAACTGACAGAAGCTATTTCTAAAAATTCTAATTCTACTATTGAGTCAGCAAAAACAATTTTAACGACAGTAGGAGGATTGAAAGAAAGTATAGAGAATTCAGAACAACAAGTAACCAATCTATCTGATGTACAGAAGAAAGCAAATCAACTCCTACCTGTAGCATCTAGCTCCTTGACAACCTTGTCAAATGGATTTACAAAATTGCAAACTGCTGTAGATAATCAGTTAGTTCCTGGAAGTCAGTCAATTGAAAAAGGAGTTGTAAACTATACTAAGGGGCTGGACACAATTTCTATAGGTGCCAATAAACTAAGTGAAAAGAATTCAAACTTAACAACTAGTCTAGATCAATTAGTTTCTGGATCAAGTAAGTTGACAGAAAATACATCAACCTTGACAGCTGGAGTAGATGCGTTAGCTGGAAAAGCTCCAGAATTAGTATCAGGTATAGAAAGTTTGTCATCTGGTTCTACTCAATTAAATAATAAGAGTCCAGAGCTAATAGCAGGTCTTGCTAAATTACAATTTGGCTCTGGTCAATTAACAGATAAATCAACACAGTTACTTTCTGCAGCATCTCAACTAGGAAGTGGTGCTATGAAGATTTCAGATGGTACTGGAAAACTAGCAGAAGGTGGAACAAGCTTAACCTCTGGTCTTGAAGATTTACAGACAGGAGTTGGTTCATTAGGACAAGGATTAGGAAATGCTAATAATCAGCTCAAATCAGCATCAACAGAATCTGAAAATGCAGAAACATTATCTGAACCTCTAGTTCTTTCAAAAACAGATAACGACCAAGTTCCTGTAAATGGGATTGCTATGGCTCCTTATATGATATCAGTTGCTCTTTTTGTTGCTGCTATATCTACTAATATGATTTTTGCTAAGTTGCCTTCTGGACGTCATCCAGAGAGTCGTTGGGCTTGGTTGAAGTCTCGATCTGAAATAAATGGCATTATAGCTGTCTTAGCAGGTGTTTTAGTTTATGGAGGTGTCCATCTTATTGGATTGACTGCGAACCATGAGATGAGGACCTTGATTCTAATTATAATCACAAGTTTAGCTTTCATGTCTATGGTGACAGCTTTAACAACTTGGAATAGCCGTATAGGAGCCTTCTTCTCTCTTATTTTACTATTATTACAGTTAGCATCAAGTGCAGGGACCTATCCCCTTGCTTTGACAAATGATTTCTTCAAAGGTGTCAATCCTTGGTTACCAATGAGTTATTCTGTATCAGGCTTACGACAAACAATCTCTATGACAGGAAATATTCATCACCAAGTGATTTTCCTTATTATAACACTAGCTTTCTTTACTGCTTTAGGTATGCTAGCTTATCAACCTAAGAAAATGGAAGAAGATTAAAAAGATTGACCAATTCTTTGGTCAATCTTTTTCTGTATTAGATAAATTTTGTCTGTGATTATAGATCCCAAAAAGAAGAAGGGCAGTTAATGAGCAGGCTGCTCCAATAACAAAACCATTGGGGATAAAGGAAAGTGTAATGGTGCCTTTTCCCTTTGGAACATCAACTTTCATAAAACCAGTTTGAGCCTGCTTGATTTCAAGTTTTTTCCCATCTTGGTATGCAGACCAACCTTTGTCATAAGGAATAGTGAAGAAAATAGAGGTATCTTGTTTTACTTCATATGTAGCAAAGACCTTGTTTTTAGAAGTTGATACCTCTACAGGCTGTTCTTTAATTTTCTGGATTGCCTCAGTCAAAGCTTGGGTATCTAAACGATAGAAGGTTGGATTTTCAAATGACACTTGAGAATTTCCAGGGAAGCTAACACTGATATTGAAAGTTTTTTGTTCCTCAGTATAACCCAAATTAAAGAAGTTAAAAGCATTGTCAGTTGTAAAAGTCTTCTTTTCTCCATTGACAAGTATGTCAATCTTCTTTTGTTTATCATTAGTAAAATGAAGATTTGAAAAAGAGAGATAGACTTGACTATTTTGAGGAACCTCAATTTGATAATCAATCCTTGCATCCTCATTCGTAGAACTCGTGATACTTGTTAAACCATCAGAATTATCTGTTTTATCATATGCTATTTGGGAGAAGTAATCTAAGTTGAGATTAGCAAGCTGGTTTATAAATAAAGCCTGATTATCTAGAGTATGATTGTTAAAGTTTACATCTTTGTAAATAGATTGAGTGGCAAAAGCAATGGGTAAAGAGAGTTGATTTTTATATAAGGTTAAATGATCCTTTTGATAAATCTCTTGAAATCCATACTTATCAAGTGAAGTTTCAGAAATATTGTACTGGATTCCAAATAAACTGTCTGCTAAAATACTATTATTTGCATAACGAAGATTGAGGTTGGTTCCAGAGGATTTGAATCCAAGTTTATCCAAACTAGTGCTAGCTGAACGATTTCGTACAGATGAAAATTGAGAGATTCCATTGTAGTTAAATTTCATACTGTCATTTCCTGTCTGAATTTGTAGTTTCTCAGTACGTGTAAATGGATTGTCAATTTGGTTTAGAATGGATTCCATAGCGGTGATATCTCTATTATAGGCGCTACGAGAAGCAAAGGCCCATTCTTTAGCTATTCCTTCCATTTGAGCTGAAGCATTTAGACTTATCTCAACTGTTATAAATAAAGATAAAAGAATTGCAAATAGTTTTACAGAGATAAATTTTCTGATGACTGCAAGGAGTAAAAGAGCATAAACTAGGAGAAATTCAAGGGTGAGTAGGATATTCAGATCTGTTAAAAAAGAATAGTGTGATTTAAAGTATACAGTAGCTAAAAATCCTGTTAATACAAGAAAAAGGGAGACAAATAGATTCCAGAGCTTCAATTCTTTCAGACGATTTAAGACTTCTGCTGCAGTATAAATTAACAGAGTAGAAAAAATCCAAGCATAGCGATGTAAAAACATATTTGGAGTATGCATCCCCTGCCAAAATAAATCAAGTGCCTCTATGTAAAAGCTTGTTATTAAAAAAATAAAGAAAATTGCATAAGTAAGTTTCACGTGAAACTTGATGGATTTTATTGTGAAAAATAGAATGGTTAAAATAAAAGGAAGCAATCCAACAAAAATCATTGGTATAGATCCATACTTAGTTGTATCAAAAGATCCAATGAATTGTTTTGCGAAAATATCCAAATACCAACTACTATCCGTCTTTAATTTTGTGATGGCAGTTAACTTCTCCCCATGAGTTTGTAAATCAAACAATGTAGGAAGAGTCATAATCAAACTAGCCATTCCTGCTAAAAATGAGGTAACAACAAAATCAAGAAAAGATGATTTTCTATTTTTAAAGTCCCATGAAATTTGGCAGAGATACCAGAAAATAAGAAACAATGCTGTCATATATCCAAAATAATAGTTTTGAATAAACAAGATTGACAGACTTGTAAAGTATAGTAGACGCTTCTTTTGTGTTATAAGTAGGTGTAAGCCAGTTATAATTAAAGGAATCAAGATAAAAACATCTAGCCAGGTTTTTATCTCTAACTGACTAACGGTAAAGCTCATTAGAGCATAGGAAGTAGATAAGGACAGTTTTAAAGATTTCCGAACATCTTTAAATAATCTATTTAGACTAAAGAAGGTTGACAGGCCAATCAATCCAAATTTTAAGAGAGTTGTTAGATAAACAGCATCTGGCATATTCGACAGATTAAAAAAGTAAACCAGAGGTGAGAGAAAACTACCCAAGTAATAACTAGATAGAGCATAGAAATTCAGTCCGAGGCCACTTGTAAAGGTGTAAAACAAACTACCATTTCCATGTAGAATATTCCGTAAAGCCACATCAAAAATAACGTACTGGTGGAAACCATCTCCTAATAGTGGAGATGTATCGCTATTCCAGTAAATCCCTTGAGATAGATATACTCCAGACATAATCACTACAGGAATGATGAAAGAAATAAAATAGGTTCGATATGTTTTTAAAAATGATTTCATGTTACCTCGTAGAATGATAGAAAACTCAGTTGGTTAACCCAACTGAGTTTTGAAGTCTTATTTAGTCTTTCCAAAGGTCTTTGACTTTTGCTTGTACTTCTGCATTTTCTAGGAATTCATCATAGGTTTCATCGATACGATCGATGACGCCATTCTTAGACAAAACAATGATATGGTTTGCCAAAGTTTGAATGAACTCGTGGTCATGACTGGCAAAGATGATTGATTCTTTAAAGTTTTTCAATCCATCGTTTAAGCTTGAAATAGATTCCAAGTCCAAGTGATTTGTTGGATCATCAAGTACAAGGACATTTGATTTCAGAAGCATAAGTTTTGAAAGCATGACACGAACTTTTTCTCCCCCTGACAAGACATTTACAGGTTTGTTAACCTCATCACCAGAGAAGAGCATACGACCAAGGAAACCACGTAAGAAGGTATTATCATCTTCTTCTTTACTTGCAAATTGACGCAACCAGTCAAGAATTGACTCGCTCCCTGCAAAATCAGCAGAGTTATCTTTTGGTAAGTAAGAGCGACTGGTAGTAACTCCCCACTTAACCGTTCCTTCATAGTCAATGTCACCCATGATTGCACGAATTAGTGCAGTAGTTTGGATGTCATTTTGTCCAATAAGAGCCGTCTTATCACCTGGACGCAAGATAAAGCTGATATTATCTAAAATAGTCTCACCATCAATCTTTACAGTTAGGTTTTCTACTGTCAAGAGATCATTACCAATCTCACGCTCTGCTTTAAAGTTGATAAATGGGTATTTACGACTGGATGGAACAATTTCTTCTAGTTCAATCTTGTCAAGCATTTTTTTACGAGACGTTGCTTGTCTTGACTTAGAAGCATTGGCAGAGAATCGAGCAACGAATTCTTGCAATTGCTTAATTTTTTCTTCCGCTTTGGCATTACGGTCTGCTAACAATTTAGCAGCAAGCTCAGAAGATTCCTTCCAGAAGTCATAGTTTCCGACATAGAGTTTGATTTTTCCAAAGTCAAGGTCTGCCATGTGAGTACATACTTTGTTGAGGAAGTGACGGTCATGGGATACAACGATGACAGTGTTATCAAAGTCAATTAAGAAGTCTTCTAGCCATGTAATTGATTGGATATCCAAACCGTTGGTTGGCTCGTCCAAGAGAAGAACATCTGGTTTGCCAAAAAGTGCTTTGGCAAGGAGAACTTTTACTTTTTCACCATTGGCCAATTCGCTCATGTTTTGGTAGTGCAATTCTTCAGGAATGTTAAGATTTTGAAGCAGTTGAGATGCTTCACTTTCTGCTTCCCAACCTCCAAGCTCAGCAAACTCACCTTCGAGTTCAGCTGCACGAACACCATCTTCATCAGAAAAATCTTCCTTCATGTAAATAGCATCTTTCTCTTTCATAATGCTATAAAGCTTTTCATTTCCCATGATAACGACATCAATTGCACGTTCATCTTCATAGTCAAAGTGATTTTGACGAAGAACAGAGAGACGTTCATCTGGACCAAGAGAAATGTGACCAGTTGTAGGTTCGATATCTCCAGCTAAAATTTTTAAGAATGTAGACTTCCCAGCACCATTAGCACCAATTAATCCGTATGTATTTCCTTCTGTAAATTTGATGTTGACATCATCAAAAAGTTTGCGATCACTAAAACGTAGTGAAACATCAGATACTGTAAGCAATGTTTTTCTCCTATAATATGTATTACATTTATTTTACTAGAAAAGAGAGAAATATTCAAATTTTTCTTTGTCAATTTTATGTCAACTAAGTTTACAGTTATATTTACAGCGAATCGGCTCTTTGATTTAAATAATTTTCTGTTATTTTAACAAAAAAATGCTATAATTGAAGAGACCATTTCGAAGGAGAAAAAAATGACGAAACCCATTATTTTAACAGGAGACCGTCCAACAGGTAAACTGCATATTGGACATTATGTTGGTAGTCTAAAAAATAGAGTGTTACTACAGGAAGAAGATAAGTATGAGATGTTTGTTTTTTTGGCGGACCAACAAGCATTGACAGATCACGCCAAAGATCCTCAAACGATTGTAGAGTCTATTGGGAATGTTGCCTTGGATTACCTAGCAGTTGGATTGGATCCAAGTAAATCAACTATCTTCATTCAAAGTCAGATTCCAGAGTTGGCTGAGCTGTCTATGTACTATATGAATTTGGTGTCACTAGCTCGTTTGGAGCGTAATCCGACAGTAAAAACAGAGATTGCTCAAAAAGGATTTGGGGAAAGTATTCCGACAGGTTTTTTGGTTTATCCAATCGCTCAGGCAGCAGATATCACAGCCTTTAAGGCTAATTATGTTCCTGTAGGAACAGACCAAAAACCAATGATTGAACAAACTCGTGAGATTGTTCGTTCCTTTAATCATGCTTATAACTGTGATGTTTTGGTGGAACCAGAAGGTATTTACCCAGAAAATGAAAGAGCAGGTCGTCTACCTGGTCTAGATGGAAATGCCAAAATGTCTAAATCCCTCAATAATGGTATTTATCTAGCTGATGATGCTGATACTTTGCGTAAAAAAGTCATGAGTATGTATACAGACCCGGATCATATTCGTGTTGAGGATCCAGGTAAGATTGAAGGAAACATGGTTTTCCATTATCTAGATGTTTTTGGTCGTCCTGAAGATGCTAAAGAAATTGCAGAGATGAAAGAACACTATCAACGTGGTGGTCTTGGTGATGTGAAGACGAAACGCTATCTACTCGAAATACTTGAACGCGAACTTGGTCCTATTCGTGAGCGCCGTATCGAATTTGCTCAGGATATGGGAGAAGTGTATAATATGCTTCAAAAAGGAAGCGAAAAAGCTCGCGAGGTTGCTGGACAAACTCTATCTGAGGTTAAGGAAGCAATGGGACTTCATTATTTTAAATAAGCTTATATACTATAAGAAATTATCTTTTTTCGCACAGGAAAAGATAGTTTTTTTATTTGTCCTTGTATCATTTGACAAATTTTCATAGAATGGTATGATAGATACAATACAAAAAGAGTCAAGCTCAAAAAGAAAGAAAAGAGGAAACTTCGAATGTCTAATTGGGACACTAAATTTTTGAAAAAAGGTTTTACCTTTGATGATGTATTGCTTATTCCAGCTGAGAGTCATGTGTTGCCGAATGATGCAGATTTAACAACAAAATTGGCAGATAATCTGACTTTAAATATCCCAATTATTACAGCCGCAATGGACACAGTCACAGAAAGCCAAATGGCCATTGCCATTGCTCGTGCGGGTGGTCTTGGAGTAATCCATAAAAACATGTCAATTGCGCAACAAGCAGACGAAGTTCGCAAGGTAAAACGTTCTGAAAATGGTGTTATTATTGATCCATTCTTCTTGACTCCAGAACATACCATTGCTGAGGCAGACGAACTGATGGGACGTTACCGTATCAGTGGTGTTCCAGTTGTAGAAACACTTGAAAATCGTAAATTGGTTGGTATTCTAACAAACCGAGATCTTCGCTTTATTTCGGATTACAATCAACCAATCTCAAACCATATGACTAGTGAAAATCTTGTCACTGCTCCTGTGGGTACAGATCTTGCAACAGCTGAACATATTCTTCAAGAACACCGTATTGAAAAACTTCCTTTGGTTGACGAAGAAGGCCGTCTTTCTGGCTTGATTACTATTAAGGATATTGAAAAAGTTATTGAGTTCCCAAATGCTGCCAAAGATGACTTTGGTCGTCTACTAGTTGCTGGTGCGGTGGGTGTCACTTCAGATACATTTGAACGTGCAGAGGCTCTCTTTGAAGCAGGGGCTGACGCAATTGTTATTGATACTGCACATGGTCACTCTGCTGGGGTTCTACGTAAAATTGCTGAAATTCGTGCTCACTTCCCAGATCGCACTTTGATTGCTGGTAATATTGCAACTGCAGAAGGTGCGCGTGCTCTTTATGATGCGGGTGTGGATGTTGTCAAAGTCGGGATTGGACCAGGTTCTATCTGTACTACTCGTGTGATTGCAGGTGTAGGTGTCCCACAAGTGACAGCAATTTATGATGCGGCAGCAGTTGCGCGCGAATATGGAAAAACGATTATTGCTGATGGTGGAATCAAGTATTCTGGAGATATTGTAAAAGCCCTTGCTGCAGGTGGAAATGCAGTTATGCTTGGTTCAATGTTTGCTGGAACAGATGAAGCACCAGGTGAAACTGAAATTTTCCAAGGACGTAAGTTTAAGACTTACCGTGGTATGGGATCAATCGCTGCAATGAAGAAAGGTTCAAGTGATCGTTACTTCCAAGGTTCTATCAATGAAGCAAACAAACTCGTTCCAGAAGGAATTGAAGGTCGTGTTGCCTATAAAGGTGCAGCAGCTGATATTGTCTTCCAAATGATTGGTGGTATTCGCTCTGGTATGGGTTACTGTGGTGCAGCCAACCTTAAAGAATTGCATGACAATGCTCAATTTATTGAAATGTCTGGAGCTGGTTTGAAAGAAAGCCATCCTCATGATGTACAAATCACTAATGAGGCACCAAACTACTCTATGTAAGAAACAAAAAAGAACTCCTGAATTTCAGGAGTTCTTTTTTGTTTACAAAGGTGTCAATTTTAATTTACAGATATTCTACCGTTTTGGATGTTGAAAATGCTAAGATTTTCTGGCAAGTTTTGTAAGTGATCTAAACTTGTTGTTGTGATAAAGGTCTGGATAGATTGTGAAATAGTTTCTAGTAATTTTAGTTGTCGTGTGTTGTCAAGTTCGCTCATAACATCGTCAAGCAAGAGTATTGGAGACTCGTTAGTAATGCTTTCCATTAGTTCAATCTCTGCTAGTTTGATAGAAAGCACAAGACTACGATGTTGCCCTTGACTTCCAAAACTAGCATCCATACCGTTGATATAGAAAGCAATGTCATCTCGATGAGGGCCAACACCAGTATTCTTTTTAAATAAATCTCTTGATCTACTTTTTTCTAAAGCCATTTTAAAAGAATCCATTAAGACTTCTTCATTAGTGAAGTTGACAGTTGATTGATAAGAAATTGACAACTCTTCTGATTGGTTTGAAATTTCTAAGTGTTTTTTTTGACCGAATTTCTCTAGGTCTTTGATGAATTTTATCCGATGTTTTATGACGCGACAACCATACTCTACTAACTGATCATCTAAGACCGATAGAAATGTTTCGTCAATCTTTTGACTGGATTTTAGGTAAGTGTTTCTTTGCTTGAGTATATGGTTATAGTTTGACAAGTCTGACAAGTAGATTGGTTTAATTTGTCCCAGTTCGATATCTATAAACTTTCGACGGACAGAGGGTGCTCCTTTAATTAACTGGAGATCCTCAGGTGCGAAGAGAACCACATTCATATGTCCGATGTAGTCTGAGAGGCGAGCTTGCTTTAAGTGATTGACTTTAGTCACACGCCCTTTTGGTGTTAAATCAATTTCTAGAGGGATAGAGCCTGTTTTTTTCTGTAGCATGCCAGAAAGATGGAGTTGTTCTTCATCAAAATGAATGAGATTTTTATCTGTCCGAGTCCGATGGCTACGTGTTAAGGCCAAGAAATAGATTGCTTCTAGAATGTTGGTCTTTCCTTGTGCATTTTGACCTAAAAAGACGTTTAATTTTGGATTGAAATCAATTTTCGTCTCTTTGTAGTTTCGAAAGGTTTTTATTGTTAAATGTTGGAGCCACATGATTATCTTCCTGGAAAACGTGGAGCTTGTTTGGTTTTAGGTGATAAAGCAGTTTTTTGTTTTTCTTTCTTTACACCCTTGTTCATCTCTTTGACAAGTTTAGCAATCCGCTCTTTTTCAATCTTATCTGCTTGGTATTCTTCTTGCTCTTTTAAACTTGGTTGTGTCAAGGTGATGTCAATCTTTAAATCAGGGATGTCAATCGCATCTCCAACACGAATTTTTTTCCCACGTCTAGTTTCTAATTCACCATTAAAGTAAACTTGATGTTCCATCAAAAAGGATTTAATAGCACCACCGCTTTGTATAATTCCAAGCTCTTTTAGGAGGGCTTGGAGCGTAATAAATTCTTCAAATAATTTGTATTCCATAATTCACCTCAATCTAAGGTATTATACCATATTTCTTAGAATTAAGTGAGCGAAATCACTGGAAATGAAAACGATTTTTATTTTAAAAGCGGTAAAGAGAATAAGAAATATTTTCCTTTTCGTGATATAATAGAACTCTATATGTAAGGAGGTAAGGTATGGAGTTAGTGCCTGGAATTTCAGCACATTTTGTTCAATCCAAAAAGTTTAAAACAAATAAAATCACTGTTCGTTTTACTGCTTCCTTATCTCTTGAGACAGTAGCAGGACGCATGCTAAGTGCGAGTATGTTGGAGGCTGCCAATAAAGCTTACCCAACTTCTCAAGCTTTTCGTAGATATTTAGCAAGTTTGTACGGAGCAGATATTTCTACGAGTGCTTATCGTAGAGGACAGGCACATATTCTTGACTTAACCTTTACCTATGTACGAGATGAGTTTTTGAGTAAAAAAAATGTCTTGACTTCTCGAATTTTGGAATTGGTAGAACAGATTTTATTTGCCCCCTTAGTTCTAGATGGAGCCTTTGAGCCAACCTTATTTGAAATTGAAAAAAAGCAATTATTGGCTAGTTTAGCTACTGATATGGATGATTCATTTTATTTTGCTCATAAGGAGTTGGATAGCTTGTTCTTCCATGATGAGCGTCTTCAATTGAGATACAGTGATTTACGAAATAGCATTTTAAATGAGTCTCCAGAAAGTAGCTACACTTGCTTTCAAGATGCTCTGAAAAATGATCGGATTGATTTCTTTTTCTTAGGTGATTTTAATGAAGTAGAAATTGCAGAATCGCTGAAGTCATTGCCCTTTACAGCTAGAAAGAGCGATGTTGCCATCCAGTACAATCAGTCTTATTCGAATGTTTTACAAGAAGGAATGGTTCAGAGAAATGTTGGACAATCTATTTTGGAAATGGGCTATCATTCTCCTGTAAAATATGGTGATGATCAGCATCTGCCTATGCTTGTTATGAATGGTTTGTTGGGGGAATTTGCACATTCGAAACTCTTTACAAACGTTCGTGAGAATGCTGGGATAGCCTATACGGTCTCTAGTCAATTGGATCTGTTTAGTGGCTTGTTAAGAATGTATGCAGGTATCGATAGAGGAAATCGGAATCAAGCTAGAAAAATGATGAATCATCAGTTGATGGATTTGAAAAAGGGCAACTTTACAGATTTTGAGTTTGAACAAACCAAGGAGATGATTCGAAGATCTTTATTGATTTCTCAAGATAGTCAGCATACCCTAGTTGAAAGAATCTATTTAACTGCACTATTTGGAAAAGAGACTTTTGACATTGACCGGTTGTTGGAAAAATTAGAGAGTGTCGATAAAGAGGCTGTATGTAAAGCTGCCAACAGTTTGAAGTTACAAGCGATTTACTTTATGGAAGGAGTAGAATGACAAAGGTTACTTTTGAAGAGAAATACTATTCTGCTGTAAAGGAAAGAGTGTACAAAGCACAATTGTCAAATGGATTGACAGTTTCTTTACTCCCTAAGCAAGATTTCAATGAGCTTTACGGGGTTGTAACGGTTCAATTTGGCTCTGTAGATGCAACTTATACAAGCTTGGAAAAAGGTTTACGTCATCATCCAACAGGAATTGCACATTTTCTTGAACATAAATTGTTTGAAAGAGAAAATTCTGAGGATATAATGGCTGCTTTTACTCGATTAGGCGCAGACAGCAATGCCTTTACAAGCTTTACTAAGACCAGCTATCTTTTTTCAACAATTGATCATTTATTAGATAATTTAGATTTGCTTGATGAGTTAGTTGGAGATGCTCATTTTACAGAAGAGTCTGTTTTGAGGGAACAAGATATTATCCAGCAAGAACGAGAAATGTATCAAGATGATCCAGATTCGCGTTTGTTTTTTGCAACATTGGCCAATCTTTATCCTGGTACTCCTTTAGCAACAGATATCGTAGGGAGTGAAAAATCAATTTCTGAGATTCAAGCTTCAAATTTAAAAGAAAACTTTACAGACTTTTACAATCCTGTCAACATGTCTCTGTTTTTAGTTGGAAATATTGATGTGGAGCTCATTGAGGAATACTTTTCGAAAAAGGAAAATATGATTTTAGAGCAGTTTACAGTTTCAAAAGAGCAACTTCCTTTGCAACCTGTGAAGCAAACAGATAGTCTTCGTATGGAAGTTTCTTCACCCAAGCTTGCTGTTGCTATTAGAGGAACTGATCAAATAACGGAAGAGGAGTCTTATCGTTACAACATTTTATTGAAATTGCTATTTACAATGATGTTTGGCTGGACCTCGGATTGTTTTCAAAGATTATACGAGACAGGGAAATTAGATGCGTCATTGTCACTAGAGGTTGAGGTAAATAGTCGCTTTCATTTTGTGATATTGACGATGGATACCAAGGAACCTGTTTCTTTGTCGCACCAATTTCGGAAAGCTATTCGTCAGTTTAGTAGTGATGCAGATATTACTGAGGAGCATCTCGATCTTGTTAAGAGTGAGATGTTTGGAGAATTTTTCAGTAGTATGAACTCCTTGGAATTTATTGCAACTCAATACGATCCTATGGATCGCGGAGAAACAATTTTTGATTTTCCGAAAATTTTACAGGAAATTACTTTGGAAGATGTTCTTGAAGCTGGGCATCGTTTGATTGATAATGGTGATCTAGTTGATTTTACAATTTTTCCGGCTTAAATAAGGCAAGAACACTAGAAAGAAGGAATGGTAAGTATGAGAAAAAAAACAATTGGTGAGGTTCTGCGTTTAGCTAGAATTAACCAGGGATTGAGTATAGAAGAATTGCAGGAAAAAACTGAAATTCAGTTGAATTTTCTAGAAGCAATGGAGGCGGATGATTTCGATCAACTTCCTAGCACTTTTTACGCTCGTTCTTTTTTAAGAAAATATGCTTGGGCAGTAGAGTTAGATGAAAGAATTGTCTTGGATGCCTATGATTCAGGTAGTATGATCACCTATGAAGAGGTCGATGTTGATGAAGAAGACTTGTCTGGTCGTAGACGATCAAATAAGAAAAAAACGTCTTATCTCCCTTTGTTTTATTTTGTGCTATTTGCTTTATCAATTTTAATTTTTGTGACTTACTATGTTTGGAACTACATCCAAACTCAGCCAAGTCCTTCTTCAGCTAACTATAGTGTTGTGAACTCATCTAGTTCAACAACCTCATCTAGTTCATCTTCTAGTAGTCAGGTATCAAGCTCATCTTCTACTGCGGAATCAACTATTACCGTTTCAGGTGAAGGGAACCGCATCGAAGCCCGCTATAAAACGAGTAAGGAAACAGCTGTGGTTCAACTGACTGTTTCGGATGCAACTAGCTGGGTAAGTGTTTCAGGAAGTGACCTTGAAGGTGGTGTGACCTTGTCATCAGACAATAAAAACGCAAAAACAACAGTTTCGACGAAAGAACCTGTGACGATTACTTTGGGTGTAGTGAAGGGAGTTACTTTAACTGTGGACAATCAAACAATCGATACCTCGAAGCTGACAACTCAGACTGGAACTGTAACACTTACATTTACTACAGATTAAGGAAGAACCAATGAAAAAAGAACAAATCCCTAATGTATTAACAATTGGTAGAATTCTCTTTATACCTCTCTTTATTCTTATTTTGACTTTGGACGATTCACAAGGCAGTCACCTGCTGGCAGCGATTATCTTTGCAGTTGCTAGTGTGACAGATTATCTTGATGGTTACCTTGCTCGTAAATGGAATGTGGTTAGCAACTTTGGAAAGTTTGCAGATCCAATGGCGGATAAGTTGTTGGTTATGTCAGCTTTTATCATGTTGATTGAGTTGGGTATGGCTCCAGCTTGGGTTGTTGCTATTATCATCTGTCGTGAACTCGCTGTGACAGGCCTTCGTCTGTTGCTCGTTGAGACAGGAGGAACAGTTCTGGCGGCAGCGATGCCTGGGAAAATCAAGACCTTTAGTCAAATGTTTGCCATTATCTTTTTGCTCTTACATTGGAATTTAATTGGGCAACTGTTGCTTTATATCGCTTTGTTTTTCACTATCTACTCTGGTTATGATTATTTCAAGGGTAGCGCTCATCTATTCAAAGGAACATTTGGTTCGAAATGAAATCGATTATTGAAGTAAAAGATCTGTCTTTTCGATACAAAGAAGATCAAGAGTATTATGATGTTAACAGCGTTACGTTTCACGTGAAACGTGGGGAGTGGCTCTCAATCGTAGGTCATAATGGGAGTGGGAAGTCAACAACTATTCGTTTGATTGATGGCTTGCTTGAAGCGGAATCTGGAGAAATCTGGATAGATGGCCAATTGCTGTCTCCTGAGAATGTTTGGGACTTGCGTCGTCAAATTGGTATGGTTTTTCAAAATCCAGACAATCAATTTGTAGGGGCAACTGTTGAAGATGATGTTGCCTTTGGCCTAGAAAATCAGGGACTTCCTCGTGAAGAAATGAAGAAGAGAGTGGCTGAATCTTTGGAGTTAGTAGGTATGCTAGACTTTAAGAAGAGAGAACCAGCCCGCTTATCTGGTGGACAAAAACAACGGGTGGCCATTGCAGGAGTTGTTGCCTTGAGACCTGCTATTTTGATTCTGGACGAGGCTACAAGTATGTTGGATCCCGAGGGGCGCAGAGAACTGATTCATACAGTTCAAGAGATTCGAAAAGACTATCAGATGACAGTTGTCTCCATTACGCATGACTTGGAAGAAGTTGCGATGAGTGACCGTGTCCTGGTCATGAAAAAAGGCCAAGTGGAGTCAACCAGTAGCCCAAGAGAACTTTTTTCTCGGGACGACCTTGACCAGATAGGCTTAGATGATCCCTTTACGAATCAATTGAGAGAATCTTTGAGAGAGACAGGCTATCAGTTGCCAGATGGTTATTTGACAGAAAGAGAGCTAGAGGACAAGTTATGGGAATTACTCTAGAAAATGTGAGCTTTACCTATCAAGAGGGGACTCCCCTATCTTCATCAGCCTTGACTGATGTTTCCTTGGAGATTGAGGACGGCTCCTATACAGCTTTGATAGGACATACAGGTAGTGGGAAATCGACGATCTTACAGCTTTTAAATGGCCTATTGCTTCCAAGTAAGGGTTCTGTTCGAGTTTTCGATACCGTCATTACCCCTACATCAACAAATAAAGAAATTCGACAGATTCGAAAGCAAGTCGGTCTAGTTTTTCAATTTGCTGAAAATCAGATTTTCGAAGAAACTGTTTTGAAAGATGTTGCGTTTGGACCACAAAATTTTGGAGTTTCTGAGGAAGAAGCCAAGAAAATTGCACGTGAAAAGTTAGCCTTGGTAGGGATTGATGAGTCACTCTTTGAGAGGAGTCCATTTGAACTTTCGGGTGGTCAGATGAGACGTGTGGCCATTGCAGGGATACTAGCCATGGAGCCTACTGTCTTGGTTTTGGATGAGCCAACAGCTGGATTAGATCCTTTGGGCAGAAAAGAATTGATGACTCTGTTTAAAAAACTTCACCTTGCTGGAATGACAATCGTCCTGGTAACGCATTTGATGGATGACGTAGCTACGTATGCTGATCAGGTCTATGTTATGGAAAAGGGGCGTTTAGTCAAAAGTGGCAAACCGAGTGATGTTTTCCAAGATGTAGCCTCTATGGAAAAGGTGCAGTTAGGTGTGCCTAAAATAACAGCCTTTTGTAAACGTTTGGCAGATAGAGGTGTAGCTTTTAAAAAACTGCCAATCAAGATAGAGGAGTTTAAGGAGTCGCTAAATGGATAGTATGATTTTAGGGCGTTATATACCGGGGGATTCCATTATTCATCGCTTGGATCCCCGTAGTAAATTGCTCGCTATGATCCTGTTGATTTTGATTGTATTTTGGGCCAATAATCCCCTCGCCAATCTCATTCTTTTTGTAGCAACAGGTATATTTATCGCTTTGTCGGGCATTTCCCTCTCATTTTTTGTCCAGGGATTAAAATCCATGTTTTTCTTGATTGCTTTTACGACTCTTTTTCAACTATTTTTCATTTCAAGTGGAAATGTCTTATTTGAGTTTTCTTTTATAAGAATAACGGATTATGCTTTGCAACAAGCTGGGATTATTTTCTGTCGTTTTGTCTTGATTATTTTCTTTTCAACTTTGCTAACGTTAACGACCATGCCTTTGAGTCTGGCAGCTGCAGTTGAATCTCTCTTAGCGCCTCTGAAACGCGTGAAAGTTCCCGTTCATGAAATTGGCCTCATGTTATCAATGAGTTTGCGTTTTGTTCCAACCTTGATGGATGACACGACGAGAATTATGAATGCTCAGAAGGCTCGTGGAGTTGACTTTGGCGAAGGTAGTATCGTTCAAAAAGTAAAGGCTATGATTCCGATTTTAATTCCTCTTTTTGCGACTAGCTTAAAGCGTGCAGATTCATTGGCAATAGCCATGGAAGCGCGTGGTTATCAGGGAGGAAAGGGTAGAAGTCAGTATAGACAGTTGAGATGGAGTCAAAAGGATACACTGGCGATTCTTGTGATTCTGGTGCTGGGATGTCTCTTATTTTTCTTAAAATCTTAGTGGATTTGTAAGATTGATAAAAAATCACAGTAGTAGATCTTTAGTAAAAAGGTAGGAATATGAACCGTTTTAAAAAATCAAAATATCTAATCATCGTTTTTGTCACAGTTCTGGCAGTTTCTGTACTATTAGTGACAACCTATTCAAGCGCTATTGTGACGAAACTAGGAGATGGGATTTCCTTGGTAGATAGAATTGTTCAAAAACCCTTTCAGTGGTTTGATACTTTCAAATCGGATTTGGGTCATTTGACGCAGACTTACAATGAAAATGAGAGTCTAAAAAAACAACTCTATCAACTAGAGGTGGAGTCTAATCAATCACAACGTTTAAAAACAGAAAATGAACAACTACGTCAGCTTCTAGAGATGAAGTCAAAATTACAGGCCACAAAAACCCTAGCAGCAGATGTGATTATGCGAGCTCCTGTGTCTTGGAAACAAGAGTTAACAATTGATGCGGGAAGTTCAAAAGGAGTTTCTGAAAACATGTTGGCCATTGCAAATGGTGGCTTGATTGGTAGTGTTTCAAAAGTAGAGGAGCATTCAACAACGGTCAACTTATTGACAAACACTGGAAATTCCGATAAAATTTCCGTTAAAATCCTGCATGGTTCTACTGAAATTTATGGAATCATCGTTGGTTATGACAAGGAAACCGAGCTGCTTAAAATTAGTCAATTAAATAGTAATAGCGACATTAGCGCGGGAGACAAGGTGACGACAGGGGGGCTCGGAAACTTCAATGTTAAGGATATTCCTGTTGGCGAGGTTGTTGCCACATCGCACAGTAGTGATTATCTAACGCGAGAGGTAACAGTAAAGTTGAGTGCTGACACCAAAGATCTTCATGTGGTAGAGTTAGTGGGGAATTCGTAATGAGACTGTTTAAACAAGTTGGTATTTTCTTTTTACTCCCTGTTGTCGTTCTAGTTGATGCTCATATTGGTCAATTGGTGGGATCCTTCTTCCCCCACTTTCATTTGGCCAGTCATTTTCTTTTCTTGTTTCTCTTATTTGAGACAATCGAGGTGTCAGAGTATCTCTATCTAGCCTATTGTTGTATAGTGGGTTTGGTTTACGATATTTATTTTTTCCACTTGATTGGAATTGCCACGCTTTTGTTTATCGTGATTGGTGCTTCGCTCCACAAGTTTAACAGCGTGATTCTGACGAATCGTTGGACAAGGATGTTGACCATTATTGTAATCAGTTTTCTGTTTGATATGGGGAGTTATCTTCTGGCTTTAACTGTAGGATTGACGGTAGATTCTATGCCAGTTTTCATTGTCTATAGCCTTGTCCCATCAATGATTCTGAACTTCTTATGGATGGCGATTTTCCAATACATTTTTGAAAAATATTATCTATGAGAAAGAAATATAAATGTAACAAAGGCGTAATATTTATTATGTCTTTTTTTGGTATACTAGTAATGTCTTAAATAGAAGGAGTATCTACACAATATGAAGAAAAAAATCTTAGCGTCACTTTTGTTAAGTACAGTATTGGTTTCACAAACGGCGGTATTAACAACTGTTCATGCTGAAACAACTGATGAAAAAATTGCTGCTCAAGATAGTAAAATTAGTGACTTGTCAGCTAAACAAAAAGAAGCTCAAAAAGAAGTAGATGAAATCCAAACGCAAGTTACAGCTATTCAAACACAACAAGCAAGCTTGCAAGCTGAAAATGAAACTCTTCAAGCTGAGTCTAAGAAACTTGAAGGAGAAATTACAGAGCTTTCTAAGAACATTGTTGCTCGTAATGACTCATTGGAAAAACAAGCACGTAGCGCACAAACAAATGGTGCTGCAACTAGCTACATCAACACAATTGTAAACTCAAAATCAATTACGGAAGCTATTTCACGTGTTGCAGCTATGAGCGAGATTGTATCAGCTAACAACAAAATGTTGGAACAACAAAAGGCTGATAAAAAATCAATTGCTGAAAAACAAGTTGCGAATAACGAAGCTATCAATACCGTAATTGCCAACCAACAAACTCTTGCTGACGATGCACAAACATTGACAACAAAGCAAGCTGAGTTGAAAGTTGCTGAGTTGAACCTTGCTGCTGAGAAAGCTACTGCAGAAGGCGAAAAGGCTACTTTGCTAGAACAAAAAGCAACTGCAGAAGCAGAAGCGAAAGCAGCAGCAGAAGCAGAAGCAGCTTACAAAGCTCGTCAAGCAAGCCAACAACAATCAGTAGTTGCTTCAGGAAATACAAGCTTCTCTGCTCAAGTACAAGCGACATCAACATCTGATGATGAGGATTCAAGCTACACTCCAGCACCTGCTCCAACTCCTGCTAGACAACGTCCAACATATAGCTCAAATGCATCAAGTTACCCAACTGGTGAATGTACTTGGGGAGCTAAAACATTGGCACCTTGGGCCGGAGATTACTGGGGTAACGGAGCTCAGTGGGCAACAAGTGCTGCAGCAGCAGGATTCCGTACAGGATCAACTCCACAAGTTGGTGCGATTGCATGTTGGAATGATGGTGGTTATGGACACGTAGCGGTTGTTACGGCAGTTTCATCATCATCTCGTATCCAAGTATCAGAATCAAACTACGGTGGAAATCGTACAATCGGAAACAAACGTGGATGGTTCAACCCAACTACAACTTCTGAAGGTTACGTAACATACATCTATCCAAACTAATGAACCAAATAAAGAGGCTCGATTTGAGTCTCTTTTCTTTTTTAGTTTTAAGTTAGACCAAAAACTAGAAAAACACTTGAAAATATTGATAAAATGTGGTAGAATGAAACTTGTCGTGTAAACGATAATACTCATTCTTGATGAATTGTGAAACTGTTGCCCTCGGGTCGTTTTGCAAGTTGAAATCGAGGAGAGGAAAAAACAAAAAGGAGAAATACTCATGGCAGTAATTTCAATGAAACAACTTCTTGAGGCTGGTGTACACTTTGGTCACCAAACTCGTCGCTGGAACCCTAAGATGGCTAAGTACATCTTCACTGAGCGTAACGGAATCCACGTTATCGACTTGCAACAAACTGTAAAATACGCTGACCAAGCATACGACTTTATGCGTGATGCGGCAGCTAACGATGCAGTTGTATTGTTTGTTGGTACTAAAAAACAAGCTGCTGACGCTGTTAAAGAAGAAGCAGAACGTTCAGGTCAATACTACATCAACCACCGTTGGTTGGGTGGAACTCTTACTAACTGGGGAACTATCCAAAAACGTATTGCTCGTTTGAAAGAAATCAAACGTATGGAAGAAGAAGGAATCTTCGACGTTCTTCCTAAGAAAGAAGTTGCACTTCTTAACAAACAACGTGCACGTCTTGAAAAATTCTTGGGTGGTATTGAAGACATGCCTCGTATCCCAGATGTAATGTACGTAGTTGACCCACATAAAGAACAAATCGCTGTTAAAGAAGCTAAAAAATTGGGTATCCCAGTTGTAGCCATGGTTGACACAAACACTGATCCAGATGATATCGATGTAATCATCCCAGCTAACGATGACGCTATCCGCGCTGTTAAATTGATCACAGCTAAATTGGCTGACGCTATCATCGAAGGACGTCAAGGTGAAGATGCAGCAGCAGTTGAAGCTGAATTTGCAGCTTCAGAAGCTCAAGCTGACTCAATCGAAGAAATCGTTGAAGTTGTAGAAGGCGACAACGCTTAATTCATATAAATAGTAATTACCTAGGAGGGCGGGGCCTAGCCCAGCTCTCCTATTTTTAAAAAATATAGGAGAATCAAAATGGCAGAAATTACAGCTAAACTTGTAAAAGAGTTGCGTGAAAAATCTGGTGCCGGTGTTATGGACGCTAAAAAAGCGCTTGTAGAAACAGACGGTGACATCGAAAAAGCGATTGAATTGCTTCGCGAAAAAGGTATGGCGAAGGCAGCTAAGAAAGCTGACCGTGTTGCTGCAGAAGGTTTGACTGGTGTATTTGTTAATGGTAACGTTGCAGCAGTAGTTGAAGTAAATGCTGAAACTGACTTCGTTGCGAAAAACGCTCAATTCGTTGACTTGGTAAACGCAACAGCTAAAGTAATTGCTGAAGGAAAACCAGCGAACAACGAAGAAGCTCTTGCTTTGACAATGCCTTCAGGTGAAACTCTTGAAGCTGCATATGTATCTGCAACAGCTACAATCGGTGAAAAAATCTCATTCCGTCGTTTTGCTTTGCTTGAAAAAACAGATGCGCAACACTTTGGAGCATACCAACACAATGGTGGACGTATCGGTGTTATCTCTGTAATCGAAGGTGGAGACGAAGCGCTTGCTAAACAAATCTCAATGCATATTGCTGCGATGAAACCAACAGTTCTTTCTTACAAAGAATTGGATGAGCAATTCGTTAAAGATGAGTTGGCACAATTGAACCACGTAATCGACCAAGATAACGAAAGCCGTGCAATGGTTGGTAAACCAGCTCTTCCACACTTGAAGTATGGATCAAAAGCACAATTGACTGATGAAGTGATTGCTCAAGCTGAAGCTGATATCAAAGCTGAGTTGGCTGCAGAAGGCAAACCAGAAAAAATCTGGGACAAAATCATCCCAGGTAAAATGGACCGCTTCATGCTTGACAACACTAAAGTTGACCAAGCATACACACTTCTTGCACAACTATACATCATGGATGACAGCAAGACAGTTGAAGCTTACCTTGAATCAGTAAATGCTTCAGTAGTTGAGTTCGCTCGCTTTGAAGTTGGTGAAGGTATTGAGAAAGCTGCAAACGACTTTGAAGCAGAAGTTGCAGCTACAATGGCAGCAGCCTTGAATAACTAATAGAAAAGGAAGCAAATTGCTTCCTTTTTCTTTTTGTCTAGAGAGTAGAGTCTGTATGAGTAAACAAAAAGCCCTTTAATAAGGGCTAAGTGCATTTAGGAGGCTACACTTCAAATTCATAGAGTGCTGTAGACAAATAACGTTCGCCGTTATCTGGTGCTAAAGCAAGTACTTTCTTACCTGTACCTAATTTCTTGGCAACCTCAATTGCCCCGTAAATCGCTGCAGCTGAAGAAATCCCAACAAGGAAGCCTTCTTTTCCACCAATTTCACGGCCAAGTGCTAAAGCATCATCTGACGTTACGCGGACGATACCATCATAGGCCTTTGTATCAAGTGTTTCAGGAATAAATCCAGCTGAGATACCTTGAATTTTGTGAGGTCCTGGTTTTTCACCAGACAAGATAGCTGACTCGTCTGCCTCAACTGCATAAACTTGAATGTTTGAATTTGCTGCTTTAAGAGCGTGAGAAACACCTGAGATCGTTCCACCAGTACCAACACCACCCACAAAAGCATCTAGTCCATCAGAACCGAAAGCAGCCAGTATTTCAGCTCCTGTTGTTCTTTCGTGTACTTCTGGGTTAGCTGGATTATTAAATTGGAGTGGAAGGAAGCCGTCACGTTCAGCGGCGATTTCCTGAGCTTTAGCAATAGCTCCTTTCATTCCTTCGCTACCAGGAGTGAGGACGAGTTCAGCACCATAGGCTTGGATAATCTTACGTCGTTCCACACTCATTGTTTCAGGCATGACGATAACAACTTTATATCCTTTAGCGGCACCGACCCATGAAAGACCGATACCAGTGTTTCCACTCGTTGCTTCAACAATGGTAGCACCCGGTTTTAGAATACCATCTTGTTCCGCTTTTTCAATCATGCTAAGGGCAATGCGGTCTTTTACTGACGATCCAGGGTTAAAAGCTTCTAGTTTAACATAGACGTCTGCAGCACCCTCTGGAACAATGTTGTTAAGTTTAACAATCGGTGTTTGTCCGATTAGTTCAGTGATATTGTTATAAATAGCCATAGATATACCTCTTTGTATAAGATGATACTAGTATAACGCGCTTAAGGCTATTTGTAAAATATAGAAATTCTATCAAAGTGATAGGATTTTTTTATATCAAAGGTCTAAGCCATTAATTTTTAATCGATTGTGATAAGCCAATTCTAATAAATAGGTGTAAAGAGGGAGGATGTCCGTTTTTTTAGGGAATTCAAATTTGTGGTAACTAAAATGCTCATTATGTGCTTTTAGAAAGACATTCTCTAAATAAGTGATCGTAATCTCACTATCGTCTATACCTGCTCCTGCAGTTTCCATTTCAACGTTGACAATGTTCATCAAAAAGAGTGATTTAACAGACATTTTGCGACCAGTAGCGCCTTGCTTATCTGTAAAGATGATACGAATATTTGTAAAGATGATTGCGTCACGAATGAGCTTATATCCACTTTGGATTTCTTCATTCTCTAGTAGGTATTGACCATATTCTTTGATAAGAACTTCTTTGTTTTGCTCGCTGAAGTTACCAGCAAGTCCTTGAATAAATTTTCCAAACGCCATGTATTTCTCCTTTGTTTACACTAAGTTTACAGGAACTTCAACTTCTCGTAAACCTTGATCCGTTAAAGTAACCTTTCCATTAAAAAACTCTACAAGAGCAGACTTGATATTTTCTTTCTCTTCCTTATCAACATAAATTATGGTATCGATTTGATCTGTAAAGTTTGTCTCGATTTCCGTGAGTTTATGTTTTCTAAGAAAATTGCTATATTCTTGATACTGAGCGTAAGACATCTGAATGGCTATGCCAGCTTGCTCTTTGATTTCAATAATGCCTATTTCTTTGACAGCCAAGGCTACACTTCCTGCGTAAGCGCGAATCAAACCGCCAGCGCCTAACTTAATTCCACCAAAGTAACGAGTAACTACTACGCAGACATTGGTAAGATTATGATTTTCTAAGACGCCAAGCATAGGGACTCCAGCAGTACCACTAGGCTCACCATCATCATTCGTACGCTTGATTTCACTGCGTTCCCCAATAATAAAGGCAGAGCAGTTATGGGTGGCTTTGTAGTGTTCTTTTTTGATGGCAGTGATAAAATCACGAGCCTCATCTTCACTATAGACACGCTTGGCATGACATATAAAGCGCGATTTTTTGATTTCTTCTTGGACTTGCCCGTCCTCTTTAATTGTTCTAAATTCCATGATTTAATTGTACTAAAAAATTACCTAAAGCGCTAGATTTTTACGAATAAAGAAGTATGAAAGTAAATCCAAACTATCTCGGTCGCTTGTTTACTGAGAAAGAATTAACAAAAGAAGAATGTCAGATGGCTGAGAAACTGCCAGCAATGAGAAAAGAGAAAGGGAAACTGTTTTGTCAACGTTGTAATAGTAGTATTCTAGAAGAATGGTATTTGCCGATCGGTGCTTACTATTGTAGGGAATGTTTGTTGATGAAGAGAGTCAGGAGCGATCAAGCTTTATACTATTTTCCTCAGGAGGATTTTCCTAAGCAAGACGTCCTCAAATGGCGTGGTCAGTTAACACCTTTTCAAGAAAAAGTTTCAGAGGGACTTCTTCAAGCGGTAGACAAGCAAGAGCCAACCTTGGTTCACGCTGTAACAGGAGCAGGAAAGACAGAGATGATTTATCAAGTTGTGGCTAAAGTGATTGATGAAGGTGGTGCAGTGTGTTTAGCAAGTCCTCGAATTGATGTGTGTTTGGAGCTGTATAAACGGCTGCAGAATGACTTTGCTTGTGAGATAGCACTACTTCATGGTGAGTCAGAACCCTATTTTCGAACACCACTAGTTGTTGCAACGACTCATCAGCTGTTAAAATTTTATCATGCTTTTGACTTGCTGATAGTGGATGAAGTAGATGCCTTTCCTTATGTTGACAACTCTGTTCTTTACTATGCTGTAAACCAATGTGTAAAGGAGGAGGGGCTAAAGATATTTCTTACAGCGACCTCTACAGATGAGTTAGATAAGAAGGTTCGCACTGGAGAATTAAAACGACTGAGCTTGCCAAGACGATTTCATGGAAATCCATTGATTATTCCAAAGCTAGTTTGGTTATCAGACTTTAATCGCTATATAGAAAAGAGTCAGTTGTCTCCAAAGTTAAAGTCCTACATTAAGAAGCAGAGAAGAACAAGTTATCCGTTGTTAATCTTTGCATCTGAGATTAAGAAAGGCGAGAAACTAAAAGAACTCTTGCAGGAACAGTTTCCAAATGAAAACATCGGCTTTGTGTCCTCTATCACAGAAAATCGATTAGAGCAGGTACAAGCTTTTCGAGATGGAGAGTTGACAATCCTTATTAGTACAACAATTTTGGAGCGTGGGGTCACCTTTCCTTGTGTGGATGTTTTTGTTGTAGAAGCTAATCATCGTCTCTTTACCAAGTCTAGCTTGATTCAGATTGGAGGGCGAGTTGGGCGCAGTATGGATAGACCGACTGGTGAACTGCTCTTCTTTCATGATGGATCAAATGTTTCCATTAAAAAAGCAATCAAGGAAATAAAGCAGATGAACAAGGAGGCAGGCTTATGAACTGTTTATTATGTGGACAGACAATAAAGAGTGACTTGATATTTTGTCACCTTTTGCTGTTTAAGAATGAGAACAACTATCTTTGTTCAGATTGTGAGTCTACTTTTGAGAAAATTAGTGAGGACTATTGCCCGAACTGTATGAAAACAGGCCTGTCAACTATGTGTCAAGATTGTAAATTTTGGTGTAAAGAAGGGATTCAAGTTGATCATAATGCAATCTTCACCTATAATCAAGCTATGAAAGACTTCTTTAGTCGATATAAGTTTGATGGGGATTTTCTACTTAGAAAGGTTTTTGCTCCTGTTTTAGTTAATGAATTGAAAAAGTATGGAGACTATCAATTTGTTGTCATTCCCCTAAGTCCTGAAAGATTGCTTGAGAGGGGATTTAACCAGGTTGAAGGTTTGGTTGAGGCAGCAGGGTTTTCTTTTCAAGATTTACTAGGGAAAAGAGAAGAGACGGCTAGTTCTTCTAAAAATCGCTCGGAACGATTAGCTACCGAAATTCCATTTTTTATAAAAACTGAAGACCCTCTTCCTAAGAAAATTTTGGTTGTTGATGACATCTATACAACAGGTGCGACTGTCAATCGTGTGAAGCGTCTTTTTGAAGAAGCAGGAGCTTTGGATGTTAAAACTTTTTCCCTTGTAAGATGAGGAAAAAATTTGCAAAATGAAAATGAAAGCGCTATAATATAGTTAGAAAAACAAAAATGTTTAGAAAGAAGGTACTTATATGATTAAATATAGTATCCGTGGTGAAAACCTAGAAGTAACAGAAGCGATTCGTGATTATGTAGTTTCTAAACTCGAAAAGATCGAAAAGTATTTTCAACCTGAGCAAGAGTTGGATGCACGTGTAAATTTGAAAGTTTACCGTGAAAAAACAGCAAAAGTTGAAGTAACGATTCCACTTGGATCTATTACTCTCCGTGCAGAAGATATTTCTCAAGATATGTATGGCTCTATCGATCTTGTAACTGATAAAATTGAACGTCAGATTCGTAAAAATAAAACAAAAATCGAACGGAAGAATAAAAATAAAGTTGCGACAAGCCAACTCTTTACAGATGCCCTAGTTGAAGAGGCAAATGTTGTGCAACCAAAAGTAGTTCGTTCAAAACAAATTGATTTAAAACCAATGGATTTAGAAGAAGCGCTTCTTCAAATGGATTTGTTGGGACATGATTTCTTTATCTATGTAGACGTAGAAGATCAAACAACAAATGTTTTGTATCGTCGTGAAGATGGTGAAGTTGGTTTGCTCGAAGTAAAAGAATCATAAAATTGAAATAACTAATAAGAGTGGTTTACTGATTTGTAAACCACTTTTTCTTGTGCCTATAAGTAAGTAGAATAACGAGGAAATCCTTGATTAAACAGTCAGAATCGGACCCTATAATCTGAACTTATAGGGGTGTTTATATTTATTAAGTAGACAAAATAATACCCTAAGGGATAGAATGGGGTTGTCAACAAATAGCGAATACAAAAATGTAAGCGCTCTTATAACAAATAAAGGAGTCATGACTATGGCAACAAAAGAAGAAATTTTACGCGAACTATATCCTGAGGACCTTTTTCACTATGCGGATGGTCTAACTTTAGGAGAAGCAGAGGTTTTACAAGAAACTCGCCGTTTGATTGAGAAACATCTCCGTCCGGTTATTAATGAATACTGGGAAAAACCTGATTTTCCTTTTGAAGAATTCTATGCTGTGGCTAAGGGCGCTCAAATTATGAACAATCCAAAATTGTTTGAGGGACGTGAAGGTAGCTGGAAACCATCTGAACTTTATATTGCTTTCTTGTATCTTGAACTTGCTCGCTTCGATGCTTCTATGGCAACATTCTATACCGTTCATGGCGGACTTTGCTACAACACAATTCTCTTGGGTGGTGATGAGCGTCAACAAAAAGAATTTCTTCCAAAACTCGCTGCATTTGATTGGCAAGGTTGCTTCGCTTTAACTGAACCTCTTTCAGGTTCTGATATTGCTGGAGGACTTGCAACTACTGCAGAACGTGTTGGAGACAAGTGGATTCTAAATGGTGAAAAACGCTGGATTGGTGGTTCAGATACTGCGGATGTCGTTCCTGTATTTGCTCGTGATGTTGCGGATGGCAAGGTGAAATGCTTTATCGTTCGTAAGGGAGCTCCTGGATATCATGCAGAACCAATCCCACATAAGATTGCTCTTCGTTGTGTCCGCAATGGCCATATTACTATGAAGAATGTAGAGGTTCCAGATTCAGACCGTTTGGTAAATATCAATGGTTTTGGTGATGTAGCTCGCATCTTGACCTTCACTCGTGCGGACGTTGCTCACATTGCTATGGGAGTGACTTGTGGATCTTATGTAGCAGCTCTTAAATATGCTAAAGATCGTGAACAGTTCAAACGTCCAATTGCCAAATTCCAAATTGTTCAAGAAAAATTGGCTCGTATGCAAGCAAATGCTGTAGCAGTTATTGCTTATTCAACTCGTATTGCTGAAATGCAAGAGAAAGGGAATGAATTGATGCTTAACTCTGCTCTTGCTAAGATGCACAATTCCTTGGTGATGCGCGAAACAGTTGCCCTTGCTCGTGAAACTTGCGGAGGTAATGGTATTACACTTGAGACAGATGTTGCTCGTTTCTTTGCAGATGCTGAATCAATCTATACCTATGAAGGTTCACACGAAGTGAATGCCTTGATTGTTGGTCGTGAGATTACTGGACTAGGTGCCTTTGTTTAATGTCAGAAGGGCGATTGAAGGATTTTTGTTCAATCGTCCTTGCTTCATGCACTGGATTTTTGTAAAATAAGAAGGAGAAAATAATGATATCTAAGGTGATGATTATTGGTTCTGGTCAAATGGGAAGCGGAATTGCTCAAGTATTTGCTCAGGCTGGTTTTACAGTTTACTTAAACGATATTAAAGAAGAATTTGTTCAAAGAGGCTTGAATAATATCACAAAACAATTGGAACGTTCAGTTGAAAAAGGACGGATGTCTGCGGATGAGAAGGATCAGGTATTGGCCAATTTGCTTCCATCTGTTTCATATGAAGATGCGAAACAAGTCCAATTGGTGATTGAAGCTGCAACTGAGAATCGTGAGATTAAGTTAAATATTTTCAAACAATTGGATGAATTGACAGATCCTAAAACTATCTTAGCATCAAACACATCCTCTTTGTCAATCACGGATATAGCTGCTGCTACTAAACATCAGGAGCGCGTGATTGGAATGCACTTCTTTAATCCTGCCCCAATCATGAAACTTGTAGAGGTTATTAAGGCCTTGCAGACTTCAGAAGAAGTGGTTCAGGCGGTTCGTGAACTGACAGTGAAAATTGGTAAAACACCAGTTGATGTTAAAGATTCTTATGGTTTTGTTGTGAACAGAATTTTGATTCCTATGATCAATGAAGCCATTTACATTCTAGGTGAAGGAGTGGCTAGTGCCGGGGAAATCGATGAAGCGATGAAACTTGGTGCAAATCATCCTATTGGACCTTTGGCTCTTGCAGACTTGATTGGATTGGATGTTTGTTTGGCTATTATGGGCGTCCTAAACCAAGGGTTTGGTGATCAAAAATACCGTCCTGCTCCTCTTCTTAAGAAAATGGTCGAAGCAGGAAAATTGGGACGGAAGACAAAAGAAGGCTTCTTTACTTACTAGACACTGATGGAGGTAGTCATGAAAGACGTAGTTATTGTTTCGGCAGTGCGAACACCTTTAGGTTCCTTTGGTGGGAGCTTGAAGAATGTTTCTGCTGTTGATTTGGGATCTTTGGTAATTAAGAGTGCTTTGGAAAAAGCGAATATTAAACCAGAGCAGGTAGATGAAGTGATTATGGGGAATGTCCTAGGTGCAGGTTTAGGCCAAAACGTGGCTCGCCAAATGAGTATTCATGCTGGGCTTCCTGAATATACACCAGCCTTTACCATTAATAAGGTTTGTGGTTCCGGTTTGAAGGCAGTGCAGTTAGCTGCTCAAGCGATTCAGTGCGGAGATGCAGATATTGTCGTGGCTGGTGGTGCAGAAAACATGAGCCAGGCTCCATATGTTTTACCAAGCTTCCGTTGGGGTGGCCGTATGGGAGATTCGAAAGTGGTAGATACCATGATTAAGGACGGTTTGTCTGATGCCTTTAACGAATACCATATGGGGATTACAGCCGAGAATGTGGCAGAAGAATATGGTGTTAGCCGGGCTGATCAAGATGCGCTTGCTTTGGAATCACAAAAACGAGCAGTGGCGGCTATAGAATCTGGACGCTTTAAGGAAGAGATTGTTCCGGTGGTCATTCCTCAACGTAAAGGCGATCCTATCGTCTTTGATACAGATGAATTTCCTAGAAAAGATGCTAGCTTGGAGAGTTTGTCTAAGCTACGTCCTGTTTTCAAAAAAGACGGTTCTGTTACAGCGGGAAATGCCTCAGGTATCAATGACGGGGCGGCGGCTGTCTTGGTCATGAGTGCTGAAAAAGCTGAAGAATTAGGACTTCCAGTCATTGCACGCATTCGTTCGTATGCAAGTGCAGGTTTGGATCCTAAGATTATGGGATGTGGACCGATTTATGCGACCCGTAAAGCTCTTGAAAAAGGTAATTTGACAGTTGATGATCTTGACTTGATCGAGTCAAATGAAGCCTTTGCTGCTCAGGCTTGTGCGGTCGGGAAAACACTTGGCTTCAATACCGATATTGTCAATGTCAATGGTGGTGCGATTGCTCTTGGTCACCCAATTGGAGCTTCAGGTTGCCGTATCCTAGTGACTCTGGTACATGAGATGATGAAACGTGATGCTAAAACTGGTTTAGCTACTCTCTGTATCGGAGGAGGGATGGGAACAGCCCTCATCGTTGAACGTTAGTTATTAGAAAACTGAACGTCATTTCCTCTTTTTCAATATTACGATTACAAAATGAGATTTTGATCCGATCTCATCGTTACATACCTTATCAAGTGTCTTTCTCTAAAAGGGCTTGATAAGGTATTTTTATTTTTTCTAATACTTTAAGGATGGATTGGATGACCATATCCTATAAGCTGGACTTATAGGTCTATAAATAAAGATTAAGTAGACGGATGGGAAAAAAAGGTTTATGATGAAAATGTAAGCTCTTACATTTTGTGTTGGTATTTGTTGACGCTGTACTCTGTACTCAAAATAAATCAAGTAGGAGCAGAACAATGAGTAAAACTGTTTTATTAGAGGTTAAGAATGGTCTTGGCTATCTAACAATTAACCGTCCATCGGCTTTGAACGCTTTAAGTTCAGAAGTCTTAAAGGATTTGAATCTCGCTTTAGACCAAATTGAAGCAAGCGAGGACATTCGTGTTGTCATTGTGACCGGTCAAGGAGAGAAAGCATTTGTCGCGGGAGCAGACATTAAAGAGATGGACCAAATGTCTCCAATTCAGGCTCATGAATACATGACCTATGCGAACGACACCTTTACCCGCTTATCTGAATTGACTCAGCCAACTATTTCGGTATTGAATGGTTATGCTTTGGGAGGCGGTTTAGAATTAGCTCTTTCAACTGATATCCGAATCGGCTATGACAAGACAATGGTTGGCTTCCCTGAAGTCGGCTTGGGAATCATTCCTGGTTTTGCAGGTACTCAAAGAATGTCTCGTTTGATTGGTACTAGTAAAACAAAGGAATTAATCTTCACTGCTAGAATGGTTAAAGGACAAGAAGCATACGATCTTGGAATTCTTAACAAGTTGGTAGCAGCAGAAGAACTATTGCCTGCGGCAGAAGAGCTAGCAGCAGCGATTATGAAAAATGCACCGCTAGCAGTTGAAAAAGCTAAACATATTATCCAAGTTGGCTCAGAACTCCCTCTGAAAAATGCTATTCGTTTGGAAACAGAAGCGGAAGCTCTACTCTTCTCAACAGAAGATAAGGTAGAAGGAATGCGCGCTTTTGTTGAAAAACGCAAAGCTGTCTTTCAACGTAAATAAGAGAGGAGATAGGTTATGAAAGTTGTAACATTGTCTGAAGCTATTTCCTTGATTCATTCAGGAGATAAAGTTGGTATTTCTGGATTTCTCGGAGTAGGAGAACCACTTGAGTTAATTGAGGAACTGGTTCGTCAAAACCAGCAAGATTTAACCTTGGTGTCTGTTGTAACCTCTCAACCCGGTAAGGAAGTTGGAGTTGGTCGTCTTTGTGAAAACCATCAGGTTACAAAATACATTGCAGCCCATGTAGGGACATCTGCTGCTGCTCAGCATGATTATTTCTCAGGAGCCATGAAAGTGGAGTTCACTCCAATGGGAACTGTCGTAGAACGATTGCATGCTGCGGGTGCGGGTCTTGGAGCAGTCTTAACGCCAACAGGTGTAGGAACAATTCTTGAAGATGAGCACGAAAAAGTGACTCGAAATGGAAAAGAATATTTGATTTATGATCCATTGAAAATCGATGTTGCCTTGATTAAAGCTACTAAGGCGGATAAGTATGGCAACCTTTATTTAGATGGGACTACTAAAAACATCTCTCTTCAACTCGCTCTAGCGGCTGACACAGTCATTGTTGAGACAAACGAGTTGGTTGAAGCCGGAGAAATTGATCCAAATGATATTTATATCCCTGGTATCCTAGTTGACTATGTCGTTCAAGGATTGACACCACAAGAACATCATCAGATGATGGGAGACTTGTGGACAGAGACAAACAAACTGGCGGGGGTGAAATAAGATGAAAGCAAAAGAAATTATCGCAAGACGTGTAGCGCTTGAATTTAAAGATGGAGATGTGGTCAATCTTGGATTTGGGATTCCAAACGCCTCTGCTGATTATATCCCTGAAGGTGTAAATGTTATTTTGCAGGCAGAAAATGGCGCCCTTCGATTTGGAGAAACACCAACCAAGGACAACTATAATGCCAATTTAGCGAACTCAGGTGGAGCTCCTATCACATTGTTGCCCGGAGCAGCCTTGTTTGATCTACAAACATCCTTTGCCATTATTCGTGGTGGACACGTGGATGCAACTGTTCTTGGAGCTCTTGAAGTAAGTCAAGATGGAAGCATTGCCAACTGGATTATCCCAGGGAAATTTGCTCCTGGTATGGGTGGTGCAATGGACTTATTGGTAGGTGCTAAGCGTGTAATTGCAGCGATCCAACATACTACAGGTGGTGAATCTAAACTCTTGAAAGAGTGCACATTACCTCTATCAGCTAAAGGAGTATTGGATCTTGTCATCACAGAATTAGCTGTTTTTGGATTCAAAGATGGTAAATTCCTGTTGAAAGAGCTGGCTCCTGGTGTGACGTTAGAAGAAGTTCTTGAAAAAACAGCTGGGGAAGTCATTGTCTCAGAAGACCTAAAAACAATGCCGATTTAAGCAAAAAAAGAGCTATTTTCTACTTAGTGTGTTATGATATAAACTAGATAATATTGTAAGCGCTTTATATACAACATTAAAATGAAGTATTCGAAATGTTATTTCGATAAAAAGTCAGTAGACAACTATCAAACACTAGAATAGTTGTCTAATTGACCTACTAAAATAGTGAAGGAAAGCTAGGTGATGGGTAAGTGGATATTATCCAAATGAACTATTTCATCAATATCATAGAATGCGGATGCAACCTTTCCATTGCTGCAAAGAAAATTCACATTAGTCAATCAGCCTTGAGTCAATTCGTGACAAATTTTGAAGCAGCTGAAGGGGTTCAATTATTCAATCGCAAGAATGGAAGATTAGAAAGTTTAACAGAGGCGGGACGCAAAATTTATCGTTATGCGACCGAGATTGTGAATCGACATGAAGAAATGCTTTCCATGATCCATATAGAAGCTCAAAAGCAAAAAGGCACCATTAATCTTGGTATTCCGTCCTTGATTTTACGAGTTTACTTTGCTAGTGCTTTGCCTCATTTTCTGAAAAATAATCCTCATATCCATATCCAGGTTACGGAAGGTGGAGGGAAGGAAATTCGTCAAAAAATGGTTGATGGAGATTTGAATCTCTCTATTCTGATAGAGCCTACGAGCCTGGATGCTAAAAAATATGAACAACATATCATTCAATTGGATGAATACGTTGCTTATATGGATAAGGATCATCCGCTGGCTCAGAAAAGCTTGTTGGAATGGTCTGATATTGCTAGTTATGAATTGGCAACCTTCAACAAAACATTTACGACTTATGATTTAGTGACAGAAAAACTTCGTTCACAACGAATTGAGGCTAAATTTGCTTATCTTTCCTCTACTTGGGACTTCCTAGTTGAATCAACTCATCAGACAGATTTGATTGCCCTTTTGCCAAGGCCGGTTGAATATTTTGTGGATAAGAGTCGTTTTAAGGCGGTTAGATTCAAGGATCCGATTCCATTTAATATTTGGTTTTGTAGACCCTATAAAAACTCCTACAATGAAGTAGAGTCTTATGTGTATGAAGAATTGTTGAAAGATTATTACCAACCGTTTTCTGAAAACTAAGATGAGGTGAATGCGATGACCTATAATGACGTGCTGGCGCGAGAATTGAAGGCAGACGTGAAAGTGTTGATTCGGAACTATTTTAAGTCTCGTGAGGATGAACAACAGTTCCCTAGAGAATTGCTTTATCAGTTTATTGAGCAATTTGATATCTTTTCCTTGCTTTTAGATAGTCAAGATTCTGTTTTGAGAACCGAGTTTTTGACCTTTATTCGCTTGATTTCAAAAGATTTTCCTGCTTTTTCTGCTGTTCTACTAACTCAGGCATGTTATGGTATCTATCCTATTTTACAATATGGGAGTCAGGAACAAAAATCGCGTTATGTAGAACCATTAGTGAGGGGAGAAATCTTAGCTGGCTTGGGATTTTCTGAAGGGAAATTGATGGAAAGCTTGGAGGTTATTGCAACAACCGCAAGGAAAACAGAGGCAGGTTGGTCTTTAACTGGGAAGAAGTCAATTGTATCAAATTGCCGCTATACAGATATTTTGTTAATCTTAGCCAAGGTTGAGGAAACTAACGGAGAAGATGGATATGGATTTTTCATTGTTGATACGACTCGACCGGGGGTTGCTTTTGGAGATGATATAGCAAAACCTGGTTTACAGGGTTTACCTGTGAATTCGGTAACTTTTGATCGGGTCATATTGCCAGAAGATAGTCTGCTTGGATTGACCTTAAATGGGGAAACTCAGTTAAATGATATTATCAAAAAATTACAGCTAGGATTAAGCGCAATCTCTATTGGTATCTCTGAGGGAGCTTTTGAAAAAGGTCTGGCTTTTGTAAAGGTCAAAAGAGGATTTGGGAAACGATTAATCGATGCGACAGTCTATCAGAATCAATTTGTAGACTTGTATACTAAGCTGTGTGCGGCTGAATCTTACTTTGCTTCCTACAAGGACAGGATGAATGCGGATTCTCTCTTTGTATCTCAGATAAAACTTTATACGACAAAAGTAGCAATTGAGATTTCTGAGGAAATTATTAGATTAATTGGACCTCTTCAAACCTTGGATGACATCCCCATAGACCGTTATCTAAAGGATGCCAAAACGATTGAAATCTATGGAAAATCTGGGGATTCGATTCGTAAAAGAATAGCAGCCCAATGGATAAAGGAGTAAAGCATGGCAGAACTCACCTTACAGGAATATCAATTTCATGATATGAAACTGACATGGCTACGTGGAGCCGATAAATTGACGGATGCAGGGACTCTTTTTGGTCCGGTTCCGAAAGTTGTGTGGTCTCGTTACTACCCAACAAATGATGCTAATATGATGGCGGAGTTGACGGATCCTATTTTGATCCAGTACAAGGGTAAAAATTACCTGATAGATGCAAGTTTTGATACAGCAAAATTATCCGATAAACAAAGGCGCAACTTAGGAATCTTGTCTGAAAGTCGGGTAGAAGAAAGTTTAGCTCTTTTAGGACTATCGCCTGAAGACATTGACGTCGTTCTGATGACACATATGCACCATGACCATTCTGGTGGCTTGACGTATGTGAATGATCAAGGGAAGCTGGTTTCCAAGTATCCAAACGCCAAGATTATTGTGAATGATGTCGAATGGTATGAGATGAGAAACCCTAATAATCGAACGCGGGGAACTTATTTAAGAGAAAATTGGGAACCGATTCAAGATCAGGTGACGACTTTCTCAGAGTATATCAATGTCATTCCAGAAATCCAAATGATTCATACAAGTGGTCACAGCAATGGCCACAGTATTATCTTGCTCAAACAGGGGAAAGATACGATGATCCATATGGGGGACTTGATGTTATCACATGTTCATCGAAATCCTCTCTGGGTTCCAGCAGTTGATGATTATCCTATGAAATCAATTTTAGCCAAAGAGAAGTGGTTGCGTCAGGCTTTTGAGAATCATTATAAGTTTTTCTTTTACCATGATCAATTTTTCGCGGTGGTAGAGTTTGACAAGGATGGGAAGGAATTTGTAGATTATGTTCTACGTTCTCGCCCCCCACTTATTCCTTTTACAGATCAGCAGGATCGTAAGCCAGATTTTTTAGGATAGCAGAATATGAGGAGACAAATATAACATTTTCTTGTTGACGGGGATATTGGTGAATCATGCATCCATTTGCCAACAAGAATCAACAGAAAATAAAAGGAGGACTCATATGTCAATTACAAAACTTTTACAGATTCAATATCCAATTTTCCAAGGGGCTATGGCTCAAATCTCGCACTATCAACTAGCAGCAGCTGTTTCTGAGGCTGGAGGTCTGGGAATTATCGCTTCGGGTGGTATGACCGGAGAACAGTTGCGTGAAGAAATTCGTGAACTGAGAAAGTTGACAGATAAGCCTTTTGGTGTCAACATCATGTTGATGATGAAAAATATCAAGGATATTGTGACTGTTATCATCGAAGAAAAGGTTCCAGTGGTAACTACAGGTGCAGGAACTCCTAAGCATATCATGCCTTACTTGAAAGAAGCAGGAATCAAGGTTATTCCAGTTATTGCCAGTGTCAAGCATGCTCAAAAGATGCAAGAATTGGGAGTTGATGCTGTAATCGCTGAAGGTTCAGAAGCTGGTGGCCATATTGGAGAGACCAATACAATGGCTCTTATCCCACAAATCGTTGATGCGGTAACGATTCCAGTCATTGCTGCAGGAGGTGTTGCAGATGGTCGTGGACTTGCTGCTGCGATTGCCCTAGGTGCACAAGGAGTTCAAATGGGAACAGTTTTTCTTGCTTCAGAAGAATGTCCAATTTCTCCTGCCTATAAAGAAGCTATTTTAGCGGCAAGTGATACAGCGACTGCGGTTACAGGTCGCATCGCGGGAGCGCCAGTTCGTTGTATTCGCAATGAGATGACGGATCACTACATTGAATTAGAGCAGAAAGGTACAAATCGAGAGGAACTGGAAGAAATTACGATCGGTTCTCTATCTAAGGCTGTCTATGAAGGTGATACAGTTCATGGTTCAATGATGAGCGGACAAATTGCGGGTTTGGTGAAAGACATCAAACCATGTAAGGCTATTTTAGAATCAATTGTGAAACAGGCGCAAGAGCGCCTACAAGACATTCGACTAGAATTAGGTGAATAATGTAATCTAGGCGGAAGATTCTGCACTGATGTGGAAAAAGGAGAGCGAGGCATTTGCTCTCCTTTTTTATGTATAGTTTCTTTAAGAGCATCTTACTATAATAAAAGCAGTGCTTTCTCTTTAAAGGTCGCTTTTTAAGGGCATTTGTGATATAATAATGCGCAAGAGGTTTAGAATGAAAAAAAATAATTTAACTCCGAATTCTGCGATTCTACTAGGGCTTGCAACTTTCGGAACCTTAACAATGCTGATTATTTTTTCACAAAATAATGTTGTAACAATCAGTGTCTTGTTTTTATTTGTACTTCTTTATCTGCTTTTATTTGTCTGGCAAAAAAAACAGTATGAAAAGAGCGAAATTGAACAAATCCAATACGTAAATCATCAAGCGGAAGATAGCTTAAACACGCTGCTCGAACAAATGCCGGTTGGTGTTCTGAAGTTAGATTTATCCAGTGGCGAAGTGGAGTGGTTTAATCCTTATGCTGAGTTGATTTTGACTACTGAAGAAGGCGAAATTGATGTCGAATTGATTCAAACCATCATTAAAGCTTCGGTGGGGAATCCAGGTTCTTACGCCACCTTGGGGGAAACACGCTATGCCGTTCATATGGACAAGGCTTCAGGTGTCCTGTATTTCTTTGACGTTTCAGGGGAATACGAAGCAACTGTCGAGTTGGTAACGAGTCGACCAGTGATTGGGGTCATCTCGGTCGATAACTACGATGATTTAGAAGATGCGACTTCTGACTCGGATATCAGTCATATCAATAGTTTTGTGGCCAACTTTGTATCGGAGTTTACGGAGAAGTATGCCATGTTTTCTCGGCGCGTGGGGATGGATCGATTTTATCTATTTACTGATTATACCGTGCTTGAGGAATTGATGAATGATAAGTTCTCTGTCATTGATGTTTTCCGCGAAGAGTCGAAACAGAGACAATTGCCCTTGACTTTAAGTATGGGATTTTCTTATGGTGATGGAAATCATGATGAGATAGGAAAAGTTGCTCTCCTAAACTTGAACCTAGCCGAGGTTCGTGGTGGTGACCAGGTAGTTGTCAAGGAAAATGATGAAACCAAGAACCCAGTCTATTTTGGTGGTGGTTCTGCAGCCTCTGTTAAGAGAACAAGAACACGTACCAGAGCCATGATGACAGCTATTTCAGATAAAATTCGAAGTGTAGACCAAGTCTTTGTAGTCGGTCATAAGAATCTAGATATGGATGCTTTGGGCTCAGCGGTTGGTATGCAGTTGTTTGCGAGCAATATTACAGAAGACAGTTACGCAGTCTACGATGCAGATCAAATGTCGCCAGATATCGAGCGGGCTATCAACTTCTTGGAAAAAGAAGGTGTCACCAAGCTCTTGCCTCTGTCTGATGCGATGAGGCTAGTTACAAAGCGCTCTTTGTTGATTCTAGTAGATCATTCGAAGACAGCTTTGACCTTGTCCAAAGGTTTTTATGATTTATTCACGCAAACCATTGTCATTGACCATCATCGACGTGATCAGGATTTCCCAGAGAATGCTGTCATCACCTATATCGAAAGTGGAGCAAGTAGTGCGAGTGAGTTGGTCACAGAATTGATTCAGTTCCAAAATTCTAAGAAAAATCGTTTAAGTCGTATGCAGGCCAGTGTACTGATGGCTGGTATGATGCTGGATACCAAAAATTTCACATCTCGCGTGACGAGTCGAACTTTTGATGTGGCTAGCTACCTTCGAACACGTGGAAGCGATAGTATCGCAATCCAGGAGATTGCTGCGACAGATTTTGAAGAATACCGTGAGGTAAATGAACTCATTTTACAAGGTCATAAGCTAGGTTCAGATATCTTGATTGCCCAAGCTAAGGACTCAACCGCTTATGACACAGTTGTCATCAGTAAGGCTGCCGATGCTATGTTGGCTATGTCTGGCATTGAAGCCAGCTTCGTTCTAGCAAAGAATACACAAGGATTTATCTCAATCTCAGCTCGAAGTCGCAGTAAAATCAATGTTCAACGCATTATGGAAGAGTTGGGTGGCGGTGGTCACTTTAATCTAGCTGCTGCGCAAATCGAGAATATGAGTCTGTCAGAAGCAGGGGAAAAATTGACTCAACTAATCTTGGAAGAACTAAAGGAAAAGGAGAAAGAAGAATGAAAGTAATCTTTTTAGCAGATGTCAAAGGAAAAGGAAAAAAAGGCGAAATCAAGGAAGTGCCAACTGGCTACGCTCAAAACTTTTTGATTAAAAAGAATTTGGCCAAGGAAGCGACTGCTCAAGCAGTGGGTGAGTTGCGTGGAAAACAAAAATCTGAAGAAAAAGCTCATGCAGAGATGATTGCTGAAGCAAAAGCCATCAAGGCTAAGCTTGAAGCAGAAGAAACAGTTGTAGAGTTTGTTGAAAAGGTTGGACCAGATGGTCGTACATTTGGGTCCATCACCAACAAGAAGATTGCAGAAGAATTGCAAAAGCAATTTGGTATCAAGATTGACAAACGCAATATTCAAGTGCAAGCACCAATTCGAGCAGTAGGTTTGATTGATGTACCAGTGAAAATCTATCAAGATGTTACAAGTGTCATCAATCTTCGTGTAAAAGAAGGTTAAGTTTACAACTTCTTGACAAGATTGTAAAAGGAAGGAAAGTCGGATGGCAGAAGTAGAGGAACTGCGAGTTCAACCTCAGGATATTTTAGCAGAACAATCTGTTCTGGGGGCTATTTTTATAGATGAGAGTAAGCTCGTTTTTGTCCGAGAATACATTGATTCTCGTGACTTCTTTAAGTATGCTCATCGGTTGATTTTCCAAGCGATGGTAGACTTGTCGGATCGTGGAGAAGCGATAGATGCGACAACAGTTCGGACGATTTTGGATAGCCAAGGCGATTTGCAAAACATTGGTGGCTTGTCCTATCTTGTTGAAATTGTCAACTCTGTACCAACTTCAGCTAATGCGGAGTATTATGCTAAAATTGTAGCCGAAAAGGCTATGCTACGTCGGTTGATTTCCAAGTTGACAGAGTCTGTCAACCAAGCCTATGAAGCTTCTAAGCCTGCAGATGAAATCATCGCTCAAGCGGAAAAGGGACTCATTGATGTCAGTGAAAATGCCAATCGTAGTGGGTTCAAGAATATCCGTGATATTCTAAATATCAACTTTGGGAACCTAGAAGTTCGGTCACAACAAACAACGGATATTACAGGTATTGCGACAGGTTATCGTGATTTGGACCATATGACGACAGGTCTCCACGAGGAGGAGCTGATTATCCTAGCGGCGCGTCCAGCGGTTGGTAAGACAGCCTTTGCCTTAAATATTGCTCAGAACATTGGGACCAAGTTGGATAAGACTGTAGCTATTTTTTCACTGGAAATGGGTGCAGAAAGCCTAGTAGACCGTATGTTGGCAGCAGAAGGTTTGGTAGAGTCTCATTCTATCCGTACTGGTCAATTGACCGATGAGGAGTGGCAAAAATATACCATTGCTCAAGGAAATCTAGCCAACGCGAGTATCTATATCGATGATACACCAGGGATTCGGATCACGGAAATTCGCTCTCGTTCACGCAAACTAGCTCAAGAAACGGGCAATCTAGGATTGATTTTGATAGACTACCTACAGCTTATCACAGGGACTGGTCGTGAGAACCGCCAACAAGAAGTCTCTGAAATTTCTCGTCAGTTAAAAATTCTAGCTAAGGAGCTAAAGGTTCCAGTCATTGCTCTCAGTCAGTTATCTCGTGGAGTTGAACAGCGTCAAGATAAGAGACCAGTCTTGTCTGATATTCGTGAATCGGGTTCTATCGAGCAGGATGCGGATATCGTAGCCTTTCTGTACCGTGACGACTACTATGATCGTGCAGGTGAAGAAGAGGAAGGAATTCCAAATAACAAGGTAGAGGTTATCATCGAGAAAAACCGTAGTGGAGCTCGTGGAACGGTGGAATTGATTTTCCAAAAAGAATACAATAAATTTTCAAGTATCTCAAAGAGGGAGGCATAAGATGTCAGATGCATTTACAGATGTAGCCAAGATGAAAAAAATCAAAGAAGAGATCAAGGCGCATGAGGGACAAGTCGTTGAAATGACTTTGGAAAATGGCCGTAAGCGCCAAAAAAACAGACTGGGTAAGTTAATTGAGGTTTATCCATCTTTATTTATCGTTGAATTTGGGGATGTTGAGGGAGACAAACAAGCCAATGTCTATGTGGAATCCTTCACCTACTCGGATATCTTAACAGAGAAGAATTTGATTCATTATCTAGACCAAGAATAAAACGAAGTGAGCTGAGCTCACTTTTTTCTTTTTCTCCCGAATAGTATAAAGGAGGGGAACCTCGTAGAAAACTTTGTAAAGGAGAATAAATGACGTTTTTAATATCGGGAGTCAAGAAGAGTAGATCTACTCAATTTGGTGTAGTGCTGACTACATTGCTAGTTACAAGCACTTTTTTGTTTGGTGGGGAATCGGTTCAGGCTGATAGTGTAGCGCGTGGAGATGACTATCCGCTTCACTACAAAAATGGTAGTGTTGAAATCGATCAATGGCGGATGTATTCTCGCCAGTGTACATCTTTTGCGGCCTTTCGTTTGAGTAGTGTAAATGGCTTTGAGATTCCTCCTGCCTATGGAAATGCGAATGAATGGGGACATCGTGCAAGTCGAGAAGGCTACCGTGTGGATACTAAGCCAGAAGTTGGGGCTATTGCTTGGTCGACAGAAGGTTATTATGGGCACGTGGCCTGGGTATCAAATGTGTCAGGGGATACGATTGAGATCGAAGAGTATAACTATGGAGTTCGAGAGAGGTATAACCGTCGAATAGTTAAAGCTAGCACCATGACAGGGTTTATTCATTTCAGGGATTTGTCCTCAAGTCGTGGAGTTAGCGAGGGAGCTCGCGGGTTAGAATTTTCGTCAAGTGGGACCATGGTCTTCACAAGAAAAATGCCAATTAGGAATCAACCATCAAGCGAAGGACAAGTCATTGATTATTACTACTCTGGGGAAAGTGTGCATTACGATCAGATCCTTGAAAAAGATGGGCATAAATGGTTCAGCTATCTATCTTACAGTGGTGCTAGACGATACGTTCAGTATGAAGAGTTAAGTGCTTCAGAAAATGGTTGGAAGAAAGAAGGTAGTATTTGGTATTACCAAGAGGACGGTAAGCAAGCGACAGGATGGAAGAAAATCAAGGGTGATTGGTATCATTTTAAGGAAAATGGTGTCATGTCAAGTGGCTGGGTTAAAGACGGCTCTCATTGGTATTATCTGAAGCCAACGGGTCAGATGCAGACGGGATGGCTTAAAGACAAGGGAACTTGGTATTATCTAGAGGAATCTGGTCGGATGAAAGCCAGTCAATGGTTCCAAGTCTCTGGTAAACATTACTATGTTGATTCTTCGGGGGCCTTAGCTGTTAATAGAGTAGTTGATGGGCACAAACTCGATAGTAACGGGGTGAGAATGTCGAGTCTATCTTAAACAAGAGATAAGCTTTCTTCTTATTAAAAAATTTTTAAAAAGCTATAACAAATTAGTTGACGCTTATTAATTAGTATAATATAATAATATTAAAAACTATAAAAGGGGCATTGTCTAATGGACAAGAAAAAAGTTATTTTAAGGAGTTTAGCAAGTGCAGCTGTTTTGGGAGCTGGTGTTTTCGTTTCACAGCCTTCAGTAGTCAAGGCAGATGAAGGGAAAGCAGAAGAGCAGGCAGTTGCTCCTGCACAACCACAAGCCGCAGCAGAAGGGGATAGCGGAGCTCAAACTGAAAAGGGATCAGAAAACGCTAGTCCAGCTAATTCTGATACGACAAATCCAGCCAAGATGACCAAAGAAGAGTTGATGAAGGCTTTGGATGAACTTGAGGAACAGGCTATTAGTGATATTGAGGATAAGGAAGCGATTGAGGACAAAGAGGCTGCAACTGAAGCTGTGAAGGACTATATCGGTAAGATGTATATTTCAGATACCCTTGAGTCTGGAGAGCTCAGCTTAGACAATATCATCGCTGAATTGCCAGAAGGTGCAGAAGATAAGGCAGTGGTAACAGGTCCTGAAGCGAAAACAAATAAACAGTTGTCTACTGAGGAGAAGGCGCTGCTAGATAAGGCAGAAAAAGACGCGAAAGAGCAAGTTTCTCAAGCTACAGATTCTCTGCTTCAAGCTATAGAAGCTCTTGAGAATGCTGTTATTGAAGAGATTAAGAAAGACGCCTCTATTACCGACAAGGAAGCAGCCATTAAGGCAGCTAAGGAAGAGATTGGTAAAGAAGATCTCTTGAAGGCTATCTCAGATGAGGAGCTGGAGGTCGGGGATGTGATTGTTGATTGGCCTGCAGACATGACAGAGCACAAGACTGTTGCAGAACCTGTCTCAGAATTCACAGATGAAGACCAAGCTAAGTTGGATGAAGCTGATAAAGAGGCTCAAGTTGACGCAGCCAAAACTCGTTCAGATTTACTTGCTACCTTAGACAAAATTGAACACGAGACAATCGAAGACATCAATAAAGACGCCTCTATTACTGACAAAGAAGCTGCGATTAAGGCGGCTAAAGAAGTGATTGGTAAGGATGCCATCTTGAAAGCCATCGAAGATGGCGATATCGAAGCGTCAGACTTGTTAGCTGACTTCTTGGCAGAGGAAAGCGATCAGGTAACCCCAGCCGAAGCGACGAGCCAAGAAGATTTCTCAAGTCAAGACCAAGCTAAACTGGCTGCAGCGGACAAGGAAGCAGCGGAGGAAGCTAAGAAAGAGGAAGAAGCTAAGAAGGCGGCAGAAGAAAAAGCCCACAGCGAATTGTTGACAACTCTTGAGGGTATCGAACAATCAACAATCGAAGACATCAACAAAGACGCCTCTATTACAGATAAAGAAGCAGCCATTAAGGCAGCTAAAGAAGTGATTGGCAAGGACGCTATCTTGAAAGCCATTGAAGATGGCGATATCGAAGCGTCAGACTTGTTAGCTGACTTCTTGGCAGAGGAAAGCGATCAGGTCACCCCAGCTGAAGCGAAGACTCATTCTCAACTTTCTAGCCAAGACCAAGCTACACTTGCTGCAGCGGACAAGGAAGCAGCCGAGGAAGCTAAGAAAGAGGAAGAAGCTAAGAAGGCGGCAGAAGCCAAAGCCCACGGCGAATTGTTGACAACTCTTGAGGGTATCGAACAATCAACAATCGAAGACATCAACAAAGACACCTCTATTACTGACAAAGAAGCAGCCATTAAGGCGGCTAAAGAAGTAATTGGCAAGGATGCTATCTTGAAAGCTATCGAAGATGGCGATATCGAAGCGTCAGACTTGTTAGCTGACTTCTTGGCAGAGGAAAGCGATCAGGTCACCCCAGCTGAAGCGAAGACTCATTCTCAACTTTCTAGCCAAGACCAAGCTACACTTGCTGCAGAGGACAAGGAAGCAGCCGAGGAAACCAAGAAAGAGGAAGAAGCTAAGAAGACAGCAGAAGCCAAAGCCCACAGCGAATTGTTGACAACCCTTGAGAGTATCGAACAATCAACAATCGAAGACATCAACAAAGACGCCTCTATTACTGACAAAGAAGCAGCCATTAAGGCGGCTAAAGAAGTGATTGGCAAGGACGCTATCTTGAAAGCCATTGAAGATGGCGATATCGAAGCGTCAGACTTGTTAGCTGACTTCTTGGCAGAGGAAAGCGATCAGGTCACCCCAGCTGAAGCGAAGACTCATTCTCAACTTTCTAGCCAAGACCAAGCTACACTTGCTGCAGCGGACAAGGAAGCAGCCGAGGAAGCTAAGAAGGCAGAGGAGGCTAAGCGTCCAGAAACAAATACCAAGAAACAAGAACTTTTGAAATTAGAGAAAAAAGTTATTAAAATTAAAGAACAAATCTCTATTTCAAAAATGAATGGTGTTGAAAATAATCAAGTAAATGAATTGCAACAAGCTTTAGCAGACTATGAGGATGCTATTAAGACTCTAAGCAGTGTCATGTCGGCTGTTCTTGAAATTGAAGACTTTAAAGGTGGGGTGAACGCAGTAGAAGCTGCAACTGCAGAGTTGCCAGAATACAACAAAGGTGCAAATGCGGTAGAAGCTGCTGTAAATGAACTCCCAGCCTATGCAGAAAGTGGCGCTCCAGTCGTAGCGAACGTTCCAGCTTACGGAGAAAGCGGTGCCCCAATAGTAAACAATGCTCTGCCTTATGCAGAAAGTGGCGCTCCAGCCGTAGCGAATGTTCCAGCTTACGGAGAAAGCGGTACCCCAGTAGTAAACAACACTCTGCCTTATGCAGAAAGTGGCGCCCCAGCCCTAGCAAATGTTCCAG
>NZ_GL397179.1:187400-237549 GCF_000146585.1 Streptococcus mitis ATCC 6249
TGCTCCGGCAGTGGCTACTATTCCAGCCTATGCTGAAAAGATTGAACCTGCAGTAAATGAAGTTCCAGAATACACTGGTAGTGTAGCTCCTTTGGCTACAAACCCTACTCTTGGAACAGAACAAGATCGTACCTACAAAGCGCCTGCAGCAACAGATGAGCAACTCCTTCCAAATACAGGAAGTAAAGATGCTTCAGCAGTCGCATCACTAGGATTTGTTGGTCTCCTTCTTGGTTTGCTACCATTTGCAAAGAGAAAATTGAACAAATAAATCGCATGAAATCAATAAAAGAAAAGGATTTGAATAGTCCTTTTCTTTTTTATGGTGAAATAGGGATAAGTCCAAGTTTTTCAGCTCTTTCCGATGGTATTTTTCCTTGCTTTCCTTTATAATGGGTGTATGGACAAGAAAAAATTATTATTAATTGATGGATCTTCTGTTGCTTTTCGAGCTTTTTTTGCGCTCTATCAGCAGTTAGATCGTTTTAAAAATGCTAATGGCCTTCATACCAATGCAATCTATGGCTTTCAACTCATGTTGAATCATGTCTTAGAGCGGGTTGAGCCCAGCCATGTTTTGGTAGCCTTTGATGCAGGTAAGACGACTTTCCGAACAGAGATGTATTCAGACTACAAGGGTGGCCGAGCTAAAACTCCAGATGAGTTTCGTGAGCAATTTCCCTTCATTCGTGAGTTGTTAGACCATCTTGGGATTCGCCATTATGAGTTGGCCCAGTATGAAGCGGATGATATCATCGGGACTCTAGGCCGTTTGGCTGAGAAAGATTCTTTTGATGTGACAATCGTCAGCGGAGATAAGGATTTGATCCAGTTGACGGATGAGCATACGGTGGTTGAGATTTCCAAGAAAGGTGTGGCTGAGTTTGAGGCCTTTACGCCGGACTATCTCATGGAAAAGATGGGCCTCACGCCAGCTCAGTTCATTGATCTTAAGGCCCTCATGGGGGATAAGTCTGATAATATCCCTGGTGTCACGAAAATCGGTGAAAAGACGGGTATCAAGCTCTTGCTGGAACATGGTTCGCTTGAGGGTATTTATGAAAATATCGATGGGATGAAGGCTTCTAAGATGAAGGAAAATCTCATCATAGACAAGGAACAGGCCTTTTTATCGAAATTACTAGCGACCATTGAGACTCAGGCACCGATTGAGATTGGCCTTGATGATTTGGTCTATAATGGCCCAGATGTGGAAAATCTCGGGAAATTCTACGATGAGATGGGCTTCAAACAGCTCAAACAAGCTTTAAATATTTCGTCAACGGATGCGCCTGAAAGTTTGGATTTCGCCATCGTTGACCACGTTAGTCAAGACATGCTGAGTGCCGACTCTATCTTCCACTTTGAACTCTTTGGGGAAAACTACCATACAGATGATTTGGTTGGTTTTGCCTGGTCCTGTGGGGATAAACTTTACGCCACAGACAAACTTGAGCTCTTGCAGGATCCGATCCTCAAGGAATTTTTAGAAAAAACATCTCTGAAAGTGTATGACTTTAAGAAAGCGAAGGTTCTTTTAAATCGCTTGGGCTTGAACCTGCAGGCCCCTGCTTTTGACAGTCGCTTGGCAAAATACTTACTCTCAACAGTCGAGAACAATGAAATTTCAACCATTGCGAATCTCTATGGCCAGACTTATCTGGCTGATGATGAGACTTTTTACGGTAAGGGTGTCAAGAAAGCTATCCCTGAGAGAGAGAAATTCTTGGAGCATTTGGCTCGCAAGGTTGCTGTTTTAGTTGAAACAGAGCCTGTTTTACTTGAAAAACTCGGTGAACATGGGCAATTAGACCTTCTCTATGACATGGAGCAACCTTTGGCTTTTGTCCTTGCCAAGATGGAAATTGCTGGAATCAAGGTCAAAAAAGAAACCCTGCTTGAGATGCAGGCTGAAAATGAGCTTGTCATTGAAAAGCTAACTCAGGAGATTTATGAACTGGCTGGTGAGGAGTTTAATATCAACTCACCCAAGCAGTTGGGCGTGCTTCTCTTTGAAAAACTCGGTCTGCCTCTAGAATACACCAAGAAAACCAAGACAGGTTACTCGACAGCCGTGGATGTGCTAGAGCGACTGGCTCCTATTGCTCCGATTGTTAAAAAAATCCTAGATTACCGTCAGATTGCTAAGATCCAATCCACCTATGTGGTTGGTTTGCAGGACTGGATTTTGGATGATGGCAAGATCCACACGCGCTACGTGCAAGATTTGACTCAGACCGGACGTCTGTCTAGTGTGGATCCAAACTTGCAAAATATCCCTGTTCGCTTGGAACAAGGCCGTCTCATTCGTAAGGCTTTCGTACCTGAATGGGAGGATAGTGTTCTTCTTAGCTCGGATTATTCACAGATTGAGTTGCGCGTCTTGGCACATATCTCTAAAGATGAGCACTTGATTAAGGCCTTTCAAGAGGGAGCAGATATCCATACCTCGACGGCCATGCGGGTCTTTGGAATTGAACGCCCTGAGGATGTGACTCCAAACGACCGTCGTAATGCCAAGGCTGTAAACTTTGGAGTGGTTTACGGGATTTCAGACTTTGGTTTGTCTAATAATCTGGGCATCAGCCGTAAGGAAGCCAAAGCCTACATTGATACCTACTTTGAACGCTTCCCGGGCATTAAAAACTACATGGATGAAGTGGTGCGTGAAGCGCGTGATAAGGGCTATGTGGAGACCCTCTTCAAACGTCGTCGTGAGTTGCCAGATATCAATTCGCGCAACTTTAACATTCGTGGTTTTGCGGAGCGGACAGCCATCAACTCTCCTATCCAGGGATCTGCAGCAGATATTCTCAAGATTGCTATGATTCAGCTAGACAAAGCTCTAGTTGAAGGTGGCTATCAGACCAAGATGCTCTTGCAAGTGCATGATGAAATCGTCCTTGAAGTTCCGAAATCAGAACTAGCAGCCGTTAAAGTTCTAGTGAAACAAACCATGGAAGAAGCCATCCAACTCAGTGTTCCACTCATTGCTGATGAGAATGAAGGAGCAACCTGGTACGAGGCTAAATAAGAAAGTTATGAAAGAGTTTGAAGCATTTGCCTTCAAACTCTTTTTCATGGTTTTCTGTAAGCAGTTTCCTTGACTTTTCCTTGTATTTGCGTTACTATATTTCCATATAAGATATGGGAGTCTGTGTACAGTCTGAGAGGAAGTGTTAAACTTCGACCGCACCTGATCTGGGTAATGCCAGCGTAGGGAACGATACTTAGCCGAATTCTGCACCTTTTCCATATATGGAAGGGGTTTTCTTTTTGTCAAAAGGAAACCTGAGAAAAGGAGGTTTTTATGAAAGCAAGCATTGCCTTGCAAGTCTTGCCCCTATCGCAGGGGGGTGATCGAATTGCTATTATCGATCAGGTTATTACCTATCTGCAAGCTCAATCTGTGACCATGGTGGTGACACCCTTTGAAACGGTCTTGGAAGGAGAGTTTGATGAGCTCATGCGTATTCTCCAAGAAGCGCTAGAAGTGGCAGGGCAGGAGGCAGATAATGTCTTTGCCAATGTCAAAATAAATGTAGGAGAGATTTTAAGCATCGATGAGAAACTTGAAAAGTATACTGAGACGTCACATTAGTCTATTTGGTTTTCTAGGAGTCTTGTCAATCTGGCAGTTAGCGGGAATCTTCAAACTTTTACCCAAGTTTATCCTGCCAACCCCTCTTGAGATCCTCCAGTCCTTTGCTCGTGACAGAGAATTTCTCTGGCACCATAGCTGGGCGACCTTGAGAGTGGCTTTGCTGGGGCTGGTTTTAGGAGTCTTGATTGCTTGTCTCATGGCGGTGCTTATGGATAGTCTAACTTGGCTCAATGATCTTATCTACCCTATGATGGTGGTTGTTCAGACCATTCCGACCATTGCCATAGCCCCAATTTTAGTCTTGTGGCTAGGTTATGGGATTTTGCCCAAGATTGTCTTGATTATCCTGACGACAACCTTCCCTATCATCGTTAGTATTTTGGATGGATTTAGGCATTGTGACAAGGATATGCTGACCTTGTTTAGTCTGATGCGAGCCAAGCCTTGGCAAATCCTTTGGCATTTTAAAATCCCTGTCAGTCTGCCTTACTTTTATGCAGGTCTGAGGGTCAGTGTCTCCTACGCCTTTATCACAACAGTGGTATCTGAGTGGTTGGGAGGCTTTGAAGGACTAGGTGTCTACATGATTCAGTCCAAGAAACTGTTTCAGTATGATACCATGTTTGCCATTATTATTCTGGTGTCGATTATCAGCCTTCTCGGTATGAAGTTGGTCGATGTTAGTGAAAAATATGTGATTAAATGGAAACGTACTTAAATAGAGCGTTTTAGAAAAAGAAAAGAGGAAATGAAAATGAAGAAAACATGGAAAGTGTTTTTAACGCTTGTGACAGCTCTTGTAGCTGTCGTGCTGGTGGCTTGTGGTCAAGGGACTGCTTCTAAGGACAATAAAGAAGCAGAACTCAAGAAGATTGACTTTATCCTAGACTGGACACCAAACACCAACCACACCGGACTTTATGTGGCCAAGGAAAAAGGATATTTCAAAGAAGCTGGAGTGGATGTTGACTTGAAATTGCCACCTGAAGAAAGCTCATCTGACTTGGTGATCAATGGCAAGGCACCATTTGCTATCTATTTCCAAGACTACATGGCTAAAAAATTGGAAAAAGGAGCAGGAATCACTGCCGTTGCTGCTATCGTAGAACATAATACATCAGGAATCATCTCTCGTAAATCTGACAATGTCAGCAGTCCAAAGGACTTGGTTGGTAAGAAATACGGTACTTGGAATGACCCCACTGAACTTGCTATGTTGAAAACCTTGGTAGAATCACAAGGTGGAGACTTTGAGAAGGTCGAAAAAGTACCAAACAACGACTCAAACTCCATTACACCGATTGCCAATGGCGTTTTTGACACCGCTTGGATTTACTACGGTTGGGATGGTATCCTTGCCAAATCTCAAGGCGTAGATGCTAACTTCATGTATTTGAAAGACTATGTCAAGGAGTTTGACTACTACTCACCCGTTATCATCGCAAACAACGACTACCTCAAAGACAACAAAGAAGAAGCTCGTAAAGTTATCCAAGCCATCAAAAAAGGCTACCAATATGCTATGGAACATCCAGAAGAAGCTGCGGATATTCTTATCAAGAATGCCCCTGAACTTAAGGAAAAACGTGACTTTGTCATCGAATCTCAAAAATACTTGTCAAAAGAATACGCAAGCGACAAGGAAAAATGGGGTCAATTTGACGCAGCTCGCTGGAATGCCTTCTACAAATGGGACAAAGAAAATGGTATCCTTAAAGAAGACTTGACAGACAAAGGCTTCACTAATGAATTTGTAAAATAATGACAGAAATTAGACTTGAACATGTAAGTTATGCCTATGGCGATGAAAAGATTTTAGAGGATATCAACCTGCAGGTGACTTCGGGTGAAGTGGTTTCTATCCTAGGTCCAAGTGGTGTTGGAAAGACCACCCTCTTTAATCTGATTGCAGGAATTTTAGAAGTCCAGTCGGGAAGAATTGTCCTTGATGGCGAGGAGAATCCCAAGGGGCGCGTGAGTTATATGTTGCAAAAGGATCTCCTCTTGGAGCACAAGACGGTGCTTGGCAATATCATTCTGCCCCTCTTGATTCAAAAGGTGAATAAGGCGGAAGCCGTTGCCCGAGCGGATGATATCCTTGCGACCTTCCAGTTGACAGCTGTACGGGACAAGTATCCTCACGAACTCAGTGGAGGGATGCGTCAGCGTGTAGCCTTGCTCCGGACCTATCTTTTTGGCCACAAGCTCTTTCTTCTTGACGAGGCTTTTAGCGCTTTGGATGAGATGACTAAGATGGAACTCCACGCTTGGTATCTGGAGATTCATAAGCAGTTGCAGCTAACGACCTTGATCATCACGCATAGTATCGAGGAGGCCCTCAGTCTCAGCGACCGCATCTATATCTTGAAAAATCGCCCTGGGCAGATCGTCTCTGAAGTTAAACTAGATTGGTCCCAGAGTGAAGACAAGGAAGTCCAAAAGATTGCCTATAAACGTCAAATCTTAGCGGAATTGGGATTAAATACTTAGATCCTTAGAACAATATTATATATTAAATCCAAGCAAGAATCCTGCTTGGATTTAATTATTTCAAAGCCTATGCGGACGCGGGATTGGTTGACTTATCCATCTATCTGATAAGTTAATATAAAAATTAGCACATTATAGTTGACATTCTGTTATAGACCTGTATAATATAATTGAACCATTATAGACAATAAGGAGGATAATGTGGTGAAAAAGAGAACTAGCAAACTCTTTCATGGCTTGATGGCCTTGCTACTAGTAGTGTCAGTTTTTCTACCTGCGCTCAAAGTTAGCACTGTTGTTCAAGCGGAGGAACTACCAGCAAGCAGTTACACAATGAAAACTGTTTCAAAAATCAACAATAACAAACTTGTTGATGGCGCTAAGTACGGGGAAGGTAAATTCTATCTTCAACCAACTTATAGTTTCCCCAACGAAGTAACCCTCAAAGACGGGGATTACATGGTGTATCATGTTCCGAAAGAATTTAAGATTGAAAAAGATTCTGTTACGGAATTGAAAGCACCAGATGGGCAAACAACTATTGCTGAATTGACAACTAGTAGAGCAGATAACACAGCTACTGTCAAAGTGACAAATGCTGCTTACTTTGCTAATTTGTCAGAGAACAAGGAGATTACTGCCCTGTTTACAGTCGTTTGGGCAGACAGTGTTAAATTAAACACTCCTTATCAAATTGATATCCCAGGTGACCAAGTTTATACTTTGACTCGTATCGTCCCAGATGATGACCCAACTGGATTTACTAAATGGGGAGTTCAAGACTCAGACGATCCTAACTATGTAAACTGGCGTATCCGTGTTAACCGCTATGCAAAATCTTACACAGGGGTTAAACTCGAAGATACGATTCCAGAAGGACAAGTTCTTGCAAGTGAAATTACTGGTTACTACTTTACTGAGTGGAACAAAGCTGAAGCTCGTCCAAGACTAGAAGCTGCCCATGTCAACGTTGTTGATGGAAATCACTTTACAATCACTCCAAATGGTGATGGTACAATGGACGGACAAGGTCTCTATATCCTATATAAAACTCGTCTAACTGCTCCAGTTGACAATGCAACTAAAAAAGCATTTAACGATGTTAAAGCGACAACAGATCAAGAAACATTTGATGTTCATGGATTTGCTCCTTTGACAACTACAGAAGGTATCGGTTCAGGTGCGAAGTCTGATGAGGTTGAATTCCAAGTTAAGAAAAAACTTGAAGGAAAAACTCTTGAGGCAGATGCATTTACTTTCCAATTGATTGCTCCAGATGGAACTATCAAAGAAGCTAAGAACGATTCTGAAGGAAAAGTTAAATTCCCAGCAGTTAAATTCTCTAATGAAGGTACATTCAAATACCAAATTAAAGAAGTAAATGACAACAAACCAGGCTATACATACGATGATTCAGTACTTGAAGCAGAAGTTACTGTAGCAAACGTGTATGGTCAAAAGATTGCCAGCGTTAAATATAAAGATTCTAAGAAAGAATTTACAAACACATACGCTGCTAAAGAAGCAAAACTTCAACTTGAAGCTAAGAAAGTCTTGAACGGTAAAGCTATTGAAGCTGGCCAATTTGAATTTGAGTTGAAAGAAAACGGAACAGTTCTCCACACTGTTTCAAACGATGCAAAAGGTAAGATTCAATTCCCAGAACTTACGTTCACAAAAGAAGAAACTCGTACATTCACTATCACTGAAAAAGCAGGTGATGTAGCCGGAGTTGAATACGATCCAAATGCTTATGAAGTAACAGTAGTCGTTAAAGATAACGGCCAAGGTCAACTCGTTGCAACTGCAACAGGTGCTGACAACCTTACTTTCACCAACACTTATAAAGCTAAACCAGCTAAAGAAACTATCACAGCTACTAAAGTCTTGAACGGTAAAGCGCTTGAAGCAGATAAATACGAATTCGAACTTAAAAAAGGTGAAGAAGTCGTTGCGACAGCTAAAAACGCTGCAGACGGCACCGTTACTTTCAAAGAAATTGAGTTCGAAACAGCAGGTGATTACACTTACACTATCACTGAAAAAGCAGGTAGTGAAAAAGGTGTGACATACGATACTGCTAAACACGAAGTTAAGGTAAAAGTTACAGATAACGGCCAAGGACAACTTGTTGCGGCTGTTACAGGTAACAACCCAACTTTCACCAACACTTATAAAGCAGCTAAAACAAGTGCAACAATCACAGCTAAGAAAGTCTTGGATGGTAAAGCTCTAGAAGCTGATAAATACGAATTCGAGCTTAAAGAAGGTGACAAAGTCGTTGCAACAGCTAAAAACGCTGCAGACGGAACTGTTACTTTCAAGGAAATCGAATACAAAGAAGCAGGCGACCACACTTACACTATCTCTGAAAAAGCAGGTAGCGAAGGAGGTGTGACATACGACACTGCTACACATGAAGTGACAGTAAACGTTACAGATAACGGTCAAGGTCAACTTGTTGCGGCTGTTACAGGTAACAACCCAACTTTCACCAACACTTATAAAGCAGCTTCAGCAAAAGCTACTATCACAGCTAAGAAAGTCTTGAATGGTAAGGCCCTTGAAGCTGGTAAATATGAATTCGAACTTAAAGAAGGTGACAAAGTCGTTGACACAGCTACAAACGCTGCCGACGGTACTGTGACTTTCAAAGACATTGAGTACGCAGCAGTAGAAAACCACACTTACACTATCTCTGAAAAAGCAGGTAGTGAAGGAGGTGTGACATACGACACTGCTAAACACGAAGTTAAGGTAGCAGTTACAGATAACGGTCAAGGCCAACTTGTTGCGGCTGTTACAGGTAACAATCCAACCTTCACCAACACTTATAAAGCAGCTTCAGCAAAAGCTACTATCACAGCTAAGAAAGCCTTGAATGGTAAAGCTCTTGAAGCTGATAAATACGAGTTTGAACTTAAAGAAGGTGACAAAGTCGTTGCGACAGCTAAAAACGCTGCCGACGGTACTGTAACTTTCGAAGCTATTGAATACGCAGTAGCAGGTGACCACACTTACACTATCACTGAAAAAGCAGGTAGCGAAGGTGGTGTGACATACGACACTGCTACACACGAAGTGACAGTAAACGTTACAGATAACGGTCAAGGTCAACTTGAGGCGGCTGTTACAGGTAACAACCCAACTTTCACCAACACTTATAAAGCAGCTTCAGCAAAAGCTACTATCACAGCTACTAAAGTCTTGGATGGTAAGGCCCTTGAAGCTGGTAAATACGAATTCGAACTTAAAGAAGGTGACGAAGTCGTTGCGACAGCTAAAAACGCTGCCGACGGTACTGTTACTTTCGAAGATATCAAGTACGCAGCAGCAGGCAACCACACATACACTATCACTGAAAAAGCAGGTAGCGAAGCAGGTGTGACATACGACACTGCTAAACATGAAGTGACAGTAAACGTTACAGATAACGGGCAAGGCCAACTTGTTGCTACTGTTACAGGTAACAACCCAACCTTCACCAACACTTATAAAGCAGCTTCAGCAAAAGCTACTATCACGGCTACTAAAGTCTTGACTGGTAAAGCTCTAGAAGCTGATAAATACGAGTTTGAACTTAAAGAAGGTGACAAAGTCGTTGCGACAGCTAAAAACGCCGCAGACGGAACTGTGACTTTCGAAGCTATCGAATACGCAGCAGCAGGTAACCACACTTACACTATCACTGAAAAAGCAGGTAGCGAAGCAGGTGTGACATACGATACTGCTAAACACGAAGTTAAGGTAGCAGTTACAGATAATGGTACAGGCCAACTTGAGGCAGCTGTTACAGGTAACAACCCAACCTTCACCAACACTTATAAAGCAGCTTCAACAACTGTAAACATCACGGCTACTAAAGTCTTGACTGGTAAAGCTCTTGAAGCCGGTAAATATGAGTTTGAACTTAAAGAAGGTGACAAAGTAATCGGAACAGCTACAAACGCTGCAGACGGTACAGTTGCTTTCGCAGGTATTGAGTACAAAGAAGCAGGTAGCCACACTTACACTATCTCAGAAAAAGCAGGTAGCGAAGCAGGTGTGACATACGATAAATCTACTCACAATGTAACAGTAAACGTTACAGATAACGGTGCAGGCAAACTTGTTGCGACTGTAACTGACAACAACCCAACCTTCACCAACACTTATGTTGCATCTTCAACACAAGTAACTTTCACAGCTAAGAAAGTCTTGAAAGGTGATAAAAAGCTTGTAGAAGGTCAATTTAAGTTTGAACTTAAAGAAGGTGATAAAGTCGTTGAGACAGCTACAAACGCTGCAGACGGTACTGTTACTTTCAAAGCTATTAAGTACAACGAAGCAGGTAAGCACACTTACACTATTACTGAAGTAGATAGTAAGGAAGAAAATGTGACATACGATACTGCTAAACATGAAGTGACAGTTGAAGTGGTTGACAACGGTACAGGCCAACTTGTAACAACAGTTACAGGTAACAACCCAACCTTCACTAACACGTATACTGAACCGAAAAAAGAAGAACCTAAGGAAGGTCCTAAGGGTGAACAACCTAAGAAAGATTTGCCAAACACTGGTGGAGCAGACTTTACAGCATTCTCTACTATTCTTGGTCTAGTTCTTGCAGCTTTGGCAGGACTTGTATACCGTGCTAAAAAAGTTGACTAATCTTAACTTTGAATAAAGCAAAATGATGGTGACCGTTTTACGGTCCCATCTTTTTGTTTTTGGATATTTTATAATAATCTTCGCAACTTGCTCCCTTTTCCTTTAAAAAAATCAAAAATTTCGGTATAATAGTCAAAGATGGTCAAGGTTCAAAGAAGGAGTTTGATTTACTATGAGATTTAAAAATACATCAGATCATATCGAAGCCTACATCAAGGCGATTTTAGACCAGTCTGGTATTGTGGAACTGCAGCGGAGTCAGTTGGCAGATACCTTTCAGGTTGTGCCAAGTCAGATCAACTATGTCATCAAGACCCGTTTTACTGAAAGCAGAGGTTACTTGGTTGAGAGCAAGCGTGGTGGCGGAGGCTACATTCGCATCGGACGGATTGAGTTTTCCAATCATCATGAGATGCTCCGCGATTTGCTTTACTCGATTGGTGAGCGAGTTAGTCAGGAGATTTATGAAGATATTCTCCAGCTTTTGGTGGAGCAGGACTTGATGACCAAGCAGGAAATGACCTTACTGACTTCAGTAGCAACAGATCGTGTTCTAGGAGAAGAATCCTCAGTTGTCCGTGCCAATATGCTCCGACAGCTATTACAAGAGGTAGATAGAAAAGAGAAGTAAGATGAACTATTCAAAAGCATTGAATGAATGTATCGAAAGTGCCTACATGGTTGCGAGCCATTTTGGTGCCCGTTACCTAGAGTCATGGCATTTGTTGATTGCCATGTCCAATCACAGTTATAGTGTGGCCGGTGCGACTCTAAATGATTATCCTTATGAAATGGATCGTTTAGAAGAGGTTGCGTTGGAACTGACTGAAACGGACTATAGCCAAGACGAAACCTTTACGGAATTGCCCTTTTCCCATCGTTTGGAGGTTCTCTTTGCAGAAGCAGAGTATGTGGCCTCAGTGGTCCATGCAAAGGTGCTAGGTACAGAGCATGTCCTCTATGCGATTTTGCATGATGGCAATGCCTTGGCAACTCGCATCTTGGAGAGAGCAGGCTTCTCTTATGAAGACCAGAAAGATCAGGTCAGAATTGCTGCTCTTCGTCGCAATCTAGAAGAGCGTGCAGGATGGACAAGAGAAGATCTTAAGGCTTTGCGTCAACGTCATCGCACAGTAACTGACAAGCAAAATTCCATGGCCAATATGATGGGCATGCCTCAAGCTCAAAGTGGCGGTCTAGAGGACTACACGCATGACCTGACGGAGCAAGCGCGCTCTGGCAAGTTAGAACCAGTTATCGGTCGAGACAAGGAAATCTCGCGTATGATTCAGATTTTGAGTCGAAAGACCAAGAACAATCCTGTCTTGGTTGGAGATGCTGGTGTCGGGAAAACAGCTCTGGCCCTTGGCCTTGCCCAGCGTATTGCTAGTGGGAATGTACCAGCTGAAATGGCTAAGATGCGCGTTCTAGAGCTTGATTTGATGAATGTCGTTGCAGGAACACGTTTCCGTGGAGATTTTGAAGAGCGTATGAACAACATCATCAAGGATATCGAGGAAGATGGCAAAGTGATCCTCTTTATCGATGAACTCCACACCATCATGGGTTCTGGTAGCGGTATTGATTCGACTCTGGATGCAGCCAATATCTTGAAGCCAGCCTTGGCTCGTGGAACTTTGAGAACGGTTGGGGCCACCACTCAGGAAGAATACCAAAAACACATCGAAAAAGACGCAGCTCTTTCTCGTCGGTTTGCCAAAGTGACGATTGAAGAGCCTAGTATGGCAGATAGTATAACCATTTTGCAAGGTTTGAAAGCTACCTATGAGAAACACCACCGTGTGCAAATCACAGATGAAGCTGTTGAAACAGCTGTTAAGATGGCGCATCGTTACTTGACCAGTCGTCACTTGCCAGACTCTGCTATCGATCTATTGGATGAAGCAGCAGCAACAGTGCAAAACAAATCCAAGCAGGTGAAAGCAGACGAATCCGACTTGAGTCCAGCTGACAAGGCCTTGATGGATGGCAAGTGGAAACAAGCAGGCCAGCTAATCGCAAAAGAACAAGAATTGCCTGTCTATAAAGACTTGGTGACAGAGACTGAAATCCTGACTACTTTAAGTCGCTTGTCAGGGATTCCAGTCCAAAAACTGACGCAAACGGATGCTAAGAAGTACCTTAACCTTGAAGCAGAACTGCACAAACGTGTCATCGGTCAAGATCAAGCTGTTTCAAGCATTAGTCGTGCGATTCGCCGCAATCAGTCAGGGATTCGCAGTCATAAGCGTCCGATTGGTTCCTTTATGTTCCTAGGACCAACGGGTGTCGGTAAGACCGAATTGGCAAAGGCTCTGGCAGAAGTCCTCTTTGATGACGAATCAGCCCTTATCCGCTTTGATATGAGTGAGTATATGGAGAAATTCGCAGCTAGCCGTCTCAATGGAGCTCCTCCGGGCTATGTAGGCTATGAAGAAGGTGGGGAGTTGACCGAGAAGGTTCGCAACAAACCTTACTCCGTTCTGCTCTTTGACGAGGTAGAAAAGGCCCACCCAGACATCTTTAATGTCCTCTTGCAGGTTTTGGACGACGGTGTCTTGACAGACAGCAAGGGTCGTAAGGTTGACTTTTCAAATACCATTATCATCATGACGTCAAACCTTGGTGCGACAGCCCTTCGTGATGACAAGACGGTCGGCTTTGGCGCGAAAGACATTCGTTTTGACCAGGAAAATATGGAAAAACGCATCTTTGAAGAGCTGAAAAAAACTTATCGACCAGAGTTTATCAACCGTATTGATGAAAAGGTGGTCTTCCATAGCTTAGATAGCGAACATATGCAGGAAATTGTCAAGATTATGGTGAAACCATTGATTGCTAGCCTAGCAGAGAAAGGCATCGACTTGAAACTGCAAGCTTCAGCGTTGAAGTTACTAGCTAGTCAAGGTTACAATCCAGAAATGGGAGCCCGTCCACTTCGCAGAACCCTCCAAACAGAAGTGGAAGACAAGTTGGCAGAACTTCTTCTTAAGGGAGAATTAGTGGCAGGCAAGACTCTCAAGATTGGTGTCAAAGCAGGTCAATTAAAATTTGATATTGCTTAAGAATGGAGAATCAGGAGCAATCCTGATTCTTTTTTGCTACTTTTTATAAAAAATAATAAAAAACTATTGACAAAACAAAAATATAAGATATAATAAAAACATATAAAAATATAGAAAATTATAAAAAGGTGAGTATGTATGAAAAAGAAAACAGCAGTGGTATTTGGGACCTTTGCTCCTCTCCATCAAGGGCATATCGACCTGATCCAGAGAGCGAAGCGCCAGTGTGATCAGGTCTGGGTAGTCGTTTCAGGCTATGAGGGAGACCGAGGGGAGCAGATAGGCTTAACTCTTCAAAAAAGATTTCGCTATATCAGAGAGGCTTTTCGTGACGATGAGTTGACCTCTGTCTGCAAGCTGGATGAGACCAATCTTCCCCGTTACCCTATGGGCTGGCAGGAGTGGTTGGATCAGATGTTATTGGAGATTTCCTACGATGAAGCCCAGCAAGAACTGATCTTTTTTGTGGGAGAAGAAGAATACCAGCAAGAACTAGCTAAACGTGAATTTGGCACCGTCTTGCAAGAAAGAAAGTTTGGTATCTCAGCGACTATGATTCGAGAAAATCCAAGCAAATATTGGAAATATATCGCTCAACCCTTCCGTCGTCAGTTTACAAAGAAAGTGTTGATTATGGGAAGTGCCAGCAATGGGAAGACCACTCTGGCCAAGGATTTGGCAAGGTATTACGATGCGCCGGTCAGCCTGGAATACGCACGTGAGTACCAGATCAAAAACAATGTCCGCGACGATGAATTGACTCCAAAGGATTACTACTATCTTCTTTTAGGGCAGTATGACCAGACCTCTAAGTTAATTGACAGTAATGCCAATCGAGGCCTAGTGATAGCTGACACCAACTCCTTAGTAACCAAGGGCTACTATGATTATTACATGGAGGCTGGGGATCAAGAGGATTTATCAGGAGAAACCTTTGACAATCTTTTTGTTTCGATCTTGGCTAAGGAAAAATGGGACTTGATTCTCTTTGTGCAACCTGTCGGCTCCTATGTCAATGACGGGTTTAGAGATATGACCATGGCGGAAGACCATATTCGTCACAGTTTTTCCCAGCATTTGGACCAGATGAGAGAGCGATATTTAACCACCATTCCTTTAGTTTATCTAGCTGAGGATTATCTAGGAAATTATGAAGCAGCAAAAGTGGCTATCGATGCCATTTACCAAGCAGATTAGGAGAAAATGATGAAAACAGTAACTAAAAAAATCACACAATTTATCGAAAACTTTAAAAATGTCCATGCAGAAGCCCGCAAGATCGGTTTTGCAGGAATTATGCGCTTGCTATGGAAAGATCTCTTTGTCGGCCGTAGTCTTTTTCAGTGGTTGTATCTCATCGCCTTGTCAAGTGTTCCCTTGATCTTAGAGTTCACGCAAAATGCAGAAAGCCATGACTGGTTGAGCTTGTTTGCATCTTGGACTGGGATTGTCTGTGTTATCTTGGTAGCAGAAGGGCGTGCAAGCAATTATCTCTTTGGGGCCATTAACTCGGCTATCTATTTGATTTTGGCCATGAATGCGACTTTTTATGGCGAAGTCTTGACGACCGTTTACTTCTTTGTCATGCAGCCGATTGGTCTCTATGCTTGGTTGTCCAATCGTATCAATGAACAGGAAAAACCAGAAGAATCCCACTTTGAAGCTAAGAAATTATCTGTTCTTGACTGGCTCAAGTACTTAGCCTTGACCGCCATTATCTGGATTGGTATGGGCTTGGCTTACCAAAGTATCAATAGTGCTCGCCCTTTCCGTGATAGTGTTACCGATGCGACCAATGGTGTTGGTCAGCTCTTGATGACACGTCTCTACCGTGAGCAATGGATTTTCTGGATTGCCACCAATCTCTTTAGTATCTACCTCTGGTGGGGTGAAAATATCCACATCCAAGGGATGTACTGGGTTTACACACTCAATAGTCTAGTGGGATGGTACCAATGGACCAAGGCAGTTCGAAAGGAGGCTTAAAATGGTAGATACGAAGATTTCAACAGGGATGACGGAAAAAGAATATTTTGAAATCCATGCCAGTCAGGAGGAGTTTTTGGATTGGTACTACAAGCAGGAACTCCCTCAATATGAAAATCCAAGTGTGACAGTAGATATGGTGGCTTACTGCTTTGTCGAAGGAAAGATCAAGCTCTTACTGATCCGTCGCAAAGCCCACCCTTATCAAAACTGTTTGGCTCTGGTTGGAGGCTTTATGGACAAAGGAGAGGATGCTGCGCATGCCTGTCAGCGCGAGGTGAGAGAAGAAGTCAATCTCGATCTTCCTTTGGAAAAAATCGAGCAATTGATGACCGTATCGACCCCCGGTCGTGATCCACGGGGCTGGACGGTGACCATTGCCCACTTAGTGTACCTACCTAGTTGTGCCTTAGACCTCGTTCAGGCAGGTGACGATGCCAAGGATGTGGTTTTTGTAGATGTCGATTTTCAGACAGGCAAATGCTACCTAGATGGAGTCGAGCTGGAGGAGCAAGCCTTCGCCTTTGACCATTATGCCATTATCCAAGAATCCATCAAACGAATCCAAGGTCGACTTGACTGGAATCCGACCTTCCTTTATCTGCTGGAAGAGGAGTTCACTGTCTACGAAGGAACTGAACTAGTCAATCTCATCAACCCAGGTCGCCCAATCGTCAGCAATAACTTTCTCGTAAAATACGGCGAATATGTAGAAGAAGTCGGACTCAAACGAGTTCCTAAAAAGAAACCAAGAAAAACCTATCGATTGAAATAAAGAGGTCGGGAACTTTGTCCCGACCTCTTTGTTTGCCCTTATTAAGTTACTTTGCTGTTGCAACTGTTTTTATTTTAGAACAACGCAAGCGACTATAAAAGTAGGATGTAAAAAAATAGGACTCTAATCTAGGAAATTTTTCTATTTTTTCGTTTCGATTACGAATAGAGATAATAGAGAGAATAATTTTTAAAATAGTTTCTCTAAATAGTTGACAGATTCAAAGTCCAATGTTACAATTATATTACAAAAAGATTTCTTAACATTTCAAAAATGTTACAAAGGAGTAGAAAAATGAAAAAGAAAACCTATATCAAATTGATGGCAGCGACTGTATTGGCTTCTACCTTGCTACTAGGAGCTTGTGGAAATAAAAACGAAACCACTCAAACCAGCAGCTCTGCCAAGACAAGTCAATCATCAAGTTCCAAAGCAGCTTCTTCTAGCAAAGAAAGCAAGACTCAAAAATCTTCAAGCTCAGCTTCATCTGAAAAGGATCAGGCATCTTCTGGTCAGTCTTCTACAACGGCAGATCAGTCACAAGCGAAACCAGCACCTGAATCAAGACAAGAACAAGCAGCTCCTAGTCAACAAGCCCCATCTCAGGCACCTTCAACTCAGCAAGGTTCTCAAGCCCAGTCTAACCAGTCAGGCTATGATCCAACAACTGACCGCAAACTTCAAGACAAGCAAGCAGAACATAACAAACGCTACAAGGGTGTTTTAACCATGGTCGATGGTGACTTCTCAGCAGCTGCAGGCAACTGGAAGGGAGCGAATGGCGAAACTATTACAGTTTCATCAGGAGGCCAATTTACAGTAGAAACTGCAGATGGAAAGAAAGAAAACTATTCTATCAGAGGCTACTCTTACACTCTTGATGATGGTAAGTATAATGCCAAAATCGGTGGCGGAAAAATCATCCAAATTACAACAGGTGCGGATGGTAAAGTTTCGAGCGTTGCCTTGATTCAATAATAGTATCTAGGATTTCCTAGGATAAAAAAACCGTAAACTCAAGCGAGTTACGGTTTTTTGTGTATTAAGCTTTATCTAATTGCAATAGAGCTTCAATCTCTGCCAGGGTGCTAGCTTGGGAAATGGCTCCACGAAGTTTGGCAGCGCCAGATGTTCCCCGGAGGTAGTGAGGAGCGAGGCCGCGGAATTCACGAACGGCTACGTTTTCCCCTTTGAGGTTAATCAAGCGTTTCAAATGTTCGTAGGCAATTTTCATCTTGTCTTCAAATGTCAAGTCAGGGAGAATTTCTCCTGTTTCAAAGTAGTGATTGATCTGATTGAAGAGGTAGGGATTTCCCATGGCTGCACGGCCAATCATAACAGCGTCAGCCCCGACTTCTTCGATACGCTGTTTGGCTTCTTGGACCGTACGGATGTCACCGTTGGCGATAAATGGAATCTTTGTCAGGGCTTGGGCTACGTCGTGCAAGGTCTCAAGGTCAGCGTGGCCAGTATACATTTGTTCGCGGGTACGGCCGTGCATGGCGAGGGCAGAGACACCAGCAGCCTCAGCTGCGAGGGCATTCTCCACGGCTAGGGATGGATCAGACCAGCCAGTGCGCATTTTGACAGTGAGGGGGATATCAAGGACAGATTGGACCTTGTTGATGATAGAGTAGATCTTGTCTGGGTCCTTGAGCCACATAGCACCAGCTTCATTCTTCACGATTTTGTTAACTGGGCAGCCCATGTTGATATCGACGATATCGGTTTTAGTATTTTCTTGGATGAATTCTGCTGCGCGAGCGAGACTGTCTTCATCACTACCAAAAAGTTGGATAGAAACCGGATTTTCGCCTTCATCGATATGAAGCATGTGCAGGGTTTTTTCATTGTTGTATTGGATTCCCTTGTCAGAGACCATTTCCATGACAACAAGTCCTGCACCAAGCTCTTTTGCGATAGTACGAAAGGCTGAGTTGGTGACACCAGCCATGGGTGCTAAAACGGTACGATTGGGAATCTCAACATTGCCAATCATAAAAGGTGTATTAAGATTTGTCACGAATGAGTTCCTCCAGGTCGTTTTCATCAAAGTTGTAAGTAGTTTGGCAGAATTGACAAGTGATTTCTGCCCCGTGGTCTTCCTCTTTCATTTCTTCAAGGTCTGAAGTTGGAAGGCTGGCAAGAGCGTTCATAAAGCGTTCATGGCTACAGTCACATTGGAAACGAATTTCTTCTTCAGATAGGCGTTTGTAGGATTCGTCACCATAGATGGCCTTGAGGAGGGCTTCGATATGGTCATCGCTTTCCAGAAGAGTTGAGATGGCTGGCATTTCTTGGATGCGTTTCTCAAAGCGAGCAATCTCCTCTTCCTTTGCTCCTGGCAATACTTGGAGAAGAAAACCACCAGCAACTTCGACCTTGTCGTCTTTGTCTAAAAGAACATTGAGGCCGACTGCTGAAGGAGTTTGTTGGCTTTCAGTCAGGTAATAGGCCAAGTCTTCACCGATTTCCCCAGAGATGAGAGGAGTCATGGAGTTGTAGGGATTTCCAGTACCGTAGTCTGTGATAACGAGAAATTGACCATTGCCGACAAAAGGTCCGACAAGGACTTCACCAGTTGCAGTCTTTTTGATATCTACACCGGGATTTTGCACATAGCCTTTGACATTTCCCTTAGTATCTGCGACCGTGATGATGGCACCGAGAGAGCTGGTTCCAAGAACTTTAACCGTTAGCTTGGTATTTCCTTTTTCATTGGCTGCGAGAATTTGGCTAGCGATAAGAGTTCGACCAAGTGCGACAGTTGAACTGGCTTGAGTTTGATGTTTTTCTTGAGCAGTGCGGACGGTTTCGGTGCTATCAAGGACGAAAGCACGAAAAGAACCACTTTCTGATATAGTTTTAATAATTTTATCCATAGCTACTATTTTAGCATAAAAATGCCCAAAGGGGGAGTCGTGTGTTTGCTGTTTCTGTGGAATAAGGACGAGGAAATCGGCTTTAAAATAAAATGAGAAACAGATTATTTCCGCATTTCTAAGATTTATGCTATTCTTGAAGGAGAAAATGAAAGGGGTAACAAATGTATTTAGGTGATTTGATGGAAAAAGCCGAATCTGGCCAATTTTTAGTCCTTTCCTTTCTATTACAAGATTCGCAGACAACAGTCAAGGAAGCCATGGAAGAAACAGGTTTTTCAAAGGCGACCCTAACCAAGTACATTTCTCTGATTAACGAAAATGCCTGGGAAAGAGGACTAGAGCTGACCATCCACTTGGAAGATGAAAATCTGCGCTTGTCGATTGGTGCAGATACCAAGGGAAGAGAGATTCGGAGCTTGTTTCTAGACAATGCCATTAAGTACCAAATTTTGGTTTACCTTCTCTATCACCAACAGTTTCTAGCTCATCAGTTGGCTCAAGAATTGATGATTAGCGAGGCCACGCTTGGTCGCCACTTAGCTAGTCTAAATCAGATTTTGTCAGAGTTTGACTTATCGATCCAAAATGGCCGTTGGCGAGGTCCAGAGCATCAGATTCGTTACTTTTATTTCTGCCTTTTCCGCAAGGTCTGGTCCAGTCAGGAGTGGGAAAGTCATATGCAGAAAGCGGAGAGAAAGAAGGATATTGCTACTCTAGAAGAAATCTGCGGTGCCAGCTTGTCTTCAGGTCAGAAACTGGACTTGGTTCTCTGGGCTCACATCAGTCAACAGCGCCTTCGGGTTAACGCCTGTCAGTTTCAAGTCATAGAAGAAAAAATGCAGGGGTATTTTGATAATATTTTCTACCTTCGTTTGCTGAGAAAGGCTCCGTCCTTTTTTGCTGGCCAACATATCCCTCTAGGAACTGAGGATGGTGAGATGATGGTATTCTTTTCATTTCTCCTTTCCCATCGTATTTTGCCCCTTCATACTATGGAGTATATCCTTGGTTTTGGAGGGCAGTTAGCCGATTTGCTGACGCAATTGATTCAAGAGATGAAGAAAGAGGAGTTACTAGGGGACTACACAGAGGACCATGTCACCTATGAACTCAGCCAGCTCTGTGGTCAAGTTTATCTATACAAGGGCTATATTTTACAAGATCAGTACAGATACCAGACAGAGAATCGCCATCCCTATTTGCTGATGGAACATGATTTTAAAGGGACTGCAAAGAGAATTTTTCATATCTTGCCTGCCTTTCATCAGGGAACGGATTTGGATAAGAAAATTATCTGGGAATGGCTCCAGTTGATAGAGTATATGGCAGAAAATGGTGGCCAACATATGAGGATTGGTTTGGATTTGACATCTGGTTTCCTTGTCTTTTCTAGGATGGCTGCCATTTTGAAACGGTATTTGGAATACAATCGTTTCATTACTATTGAGGCCTATGATCCCAGTCGACATTATGATTTGTTGATTACCAACAACCCCATCCATAAGAAAGAACAAACACCTATCTACTATTTGAAAAATGATTTGGACATCGAAGATTTAGCTACGATCCGTCAGATGCTCTTTGCCTAAAAGACCTGATTTTTCAGGTCTTTTTTGTGAAATTCGCACAATCTCCTCACATTTTTTTAAAATTTTAAAAAAATTGATAAACAAGAAAGCGCTTTATTTTGTATACTAGTTACTGTAAAGAGGAACCCCCTCAAGATTTTATCAGGAGGACAGCACATGTCACAAGAAAAATACATCATGGCTATTGACCAAGGAACTACTAGTTCTCGCGCCATCATTTTTAACAAAAAAGGAGAAAAGGTCAGCTCTAGTCAAAAAGAGTTCACTCAGATTTTCCCTCAAGCAGGTTGGGTTGAGCACAATGCCAATGAAATTTGGAACTCGGTTCAGTCCGTTATAGCTGGTGCCTTCATCGAAAGCGGAGTCAAACCAAACCAAATCGAGGCAATCGGAATTACTAACCAACGTGAAACTACTGTCGTCTGGGATAAGAAAACAGGGCTCCCTATCTACAATGCTATCGTTTGGCAATCACGCCAAACTGCCCCTCTGGCTGAACAACTGAAAAGTCAAGGTTATGTGGAAAAATTCCATGAAAAGACTGGTTTGATCATTGACGCTTACTTCTCTGCTACCAAGGTTCGCTGGATCTTGGACCATGTAGAAGGTGCTCAAGAGAGAGCTGAAAAGGGTGAATTGCTCTTTGGTACCATTGATACTTGGCTGGTTTGGAAATTGACTGACGGCGCAGCTCACGTGACCGACTACTCAAACGCAGCTCGTACCATGCTCTATAACATCAAGGATCTTAAATGGGATGATGAGATTTTAGAAATCCTCAACATTCCTAAGGCTATGCTTCCAGAAGTTCGTTCTAACTCTGAAATCTATGGCAAGACTGCTCCATTCCATTTCTACGGCGGAGAAGTACCAATCTCTGGTATGGCTGGTGACCAACAAGCAGCCCTCTTTGGTCAGTTGGCTTTTGAGCCTGGCATGGTTAAGAATACTTACGGAACTGGTTCCTTCATCATCATGAACACTGGTGAAGAGATGCAGTTGTCTGAAAACAACCTCTTGACAACGATTGGTTATGGTATTAACGGCAAGGTTTACTATGCTTTGGAAGGTTCTATCTTCATCGCTGGAAGTGCCATTCAATGGCTTCGTGATGGTCTTCGCATGGTGGAAAACTCACCAGAGTCTGAAAAATATGCTCTCAATTCTCACAACAATGACGAAGTCTATGTCGTTCCTGCCTTTACAGGACTAGGGGCACCATACTGGAACCAAAACGCTCGAGGATCTGTCTTTGGCTTGACTCGTGGAACAACTAAAGAAGACTTTATCAAGGCGACTTTGCAATCTATCGCTTATCAAGTACGTGACATCATTGACACCATGCAAGTGGATGCGCAGACAGCTATCCAAGTCTTGAAGGTGGATGGTGGTGCTGCTATGAACAACTTCCTCATGCAGTTCCAAGCTGATATCTTGGGAATCGACATCGCACGCGCTAAAAACTTGGAAACAACTGCCCTCGGTGCAGCCTTCCTGGCAGGATTGTCAGTGGGCTACTGGAAGGACTTGGATGAGTTGAAACTCTTGAACGAGACAGGAGAACTCTTTGAGCCATCGATGAACGAATCGCGCAAGGAACAACTCTATAAGGGCTGGAAGAAGGCTGTGAAAGCAACGCAAGTTTTTGCGGAAATCGATGACTAATACTGAAAGAATAAAGCGACTCAGTTAGAAAGTGTGTAAATATGGAATTTTCAAAGAAAACACGTGAATTGTCAATTAAAAAAATGCAGGAACGTACCTTGGATCTCTTGATTATTGGTGGAGGGATTACAGGAGCTGGTGTAGCTTTGCAGGCTGCAGCCAGTGGTCTTGACACTGGTTTGATTGAAATGCAGGACTTCGCAGAAGGAACATCCAGCCGATCAACAAAATTGGTCCACGGAGGTCTGCGTTACCTCAAACAATTCGACGTAGAAGTGGTATCAGATACAGTTTCTGAACGTGCGGTGGTTCAACAAATCGCTCCACATATTCCAAAACCAGATCCAATGCTCTTGCCAGTTTACGATGAAGATGGAGCAACCTTTAGCCTCTTCCGTCTCAAAGTAGCCATGGACTTGTACGACCTTTTGGCAGGTGTTAGCAATACGCCAGCTGCTAACAAGGTCTTGAGCAAAGAAGAAGTCTTGGAACGCCAGCCAAACTTGAAGAAAGAAGGCTTGGTAGGAGGTGGAGTTTACCTTGACTTCCGTAACAACGATGCGCGTCTCGTGATTGAAAACATTAAACGTGCCAACCAAGACGGTGCCCTCATTGCCAACCACGTTAAGGCAGAAGGTTTCCTCTTTGACGAAAGTGGCAAGATTACTGGTGTTGTAGCTCGTGATCTCTTGACAGACCAAGTCTTTGAAATCAAGGCTCGTCTGGTTATCAATACGACAGGTCCTTGGAGTGACAAGGTACGCAATTTGTCCAATAAGGGAACCCAATTCTCACAAATGCGTCCAACTAAGGGAGTTCACTTGGTAGTGGATTCAAGTAAGATCAAGGTTTCACAGCCGGTTTACTTTGATACAGGTTTGGGAGATGGCCGGATGGTCTTTGTCCTCCCACGTGAAAACAAGACTTACTTTGGTACAACCGATACAGACTACACAGGTGATTTGGAACATCCAAAAGTGACGCAGGAAGATGTGGATTATCTACTTGGCATTGTCAACAACCGCTTCCCAGAAGCAAACATCACCATTGATGATATCGAAAGCAGCTGGGCTGGTCTTCGTCCATTGATCGCAGGCAATAGCGCTTCTGACTACAACGGCGGAAATAACGGTACCATTAGCGACGAAAGCTTCAATAGCTTGATTGCGACTGTCGAGGCTTATCTATCGAAAGAAAAATCGCGTGAAGATGTTGAGTCTGCTGTCAGCAAGCTTGAAAGCAGCACATCTGAGAAACATTTGGACCCATCTGCAGTTTCACGTGGTTCGAGCTTGGACCGTGATGACAATGGCCTCTTGACCCTTGCTGGTGGTAAAATCACAGACTACCGTAAGATGGCTGAAGGGGCTATGGAGCGCGTGGTTGATATCCTCAAAGCAGAATTTGACCGTAGCTTTAAACTTATCAATTCTAAGACTTACCCAGTTTCAGGCGGAGAATTGAATCCAGCAAATGTGGACTCAGAAATTGAAGCCTTTGCGCAACTTGGAGTTTCACGTGGATTGGATAGCAAGGAAGCCCACTATCTTGCAAATCTTTACGGTTCAAATGCACCGAAGGTCTTTGCACTTGCTCACAGCTTGGAACAAGCGCCAGGACTCAGCTTGGCAGATACCTTATCCCTTCACTATGCAATGCGCAATGAGTTGGCTCTGAGCCCAGTTGACTTCCTCCTTCGCCGTACCAACCATATGCTCTTCATGCGTGATAGTTTGGATAGCATCGTTGAGCCAGTTCTGGATGAAATGGGACGATTCTATGACTGGTCTGATGAAGAAAAAGCAGCCTACCGTGCGGATGTTGAAGCAGCTCTTGCTAACAACGATCTAGCGGCATTAAAAAATTAAGAAAAACTAGAAAAGAGGGAGGCGGGCTTTCCTTGCCTTCTCTCTCCTTCTTTTATATGGAGACAACGATATGATGAAAGAATTATTTGGAGAATTTTTGGGGACTTTAATCCTTATCCTCCTAGGAAATGGTGTTGTAGCAGGTGTGGTTCTTCCTAAAACCAAGAGTAACAATTCAGGATGGATCGTCATCACGATGGGATGGGGGATCGCCGTTGCGGTTGCCGTCTTTGTATCTGGCAAGCTCAGTCCTGCACACTTAAACCCAGCTGTGACGCTTGGTGTAGCCTTAAAAGGTGACCTGCCTTGGGCTTCAGTATTCCCATATATCCTAGCTCAGTTCGCTGGAGCGATGCTTGCTCAAATCTTAGTTTGGTTGCAATTCAAACCGCACTATGAGGCAGAAGAAAATGCAGGAAATATTCTAGCAACTTTCAGCACTGGACCAGCTATCAAAGATACTGTGTCAAACTTGATTAGTGAAATCCTTGGGACTTTTGTCTTGGTATTGACAATCTTTGCTTTGGGTCTCTATGACCTTCAGGCAGGATTAGGAACCTTTGCAGTGGGGACCTTGATTGTCGGTATCGGTCTTTCACTAGGTGGGACAACGGGTTATGCCTTGAACCCAGCTCGTGACCTTGGACCTCGTATCATGCACAGTATCCTTCCGATTTCAAATAAGGGAGACGGGGACTGGTCTTATGCTTGGATTCCAGTTGTGGGACCTATCATTGGTGCAGCCTTGGCAGTCCTAGTATTTTCACTTTTCTAAGATAAAAGAGCTTTTTGCAACAGAGTTTGAGATGGGAATCTCAGGCTCTTTTTTGATGGCCAAAACATTAATATCTTAACTTGTCTTAAAATAAGCTAAAACCAACTTTTAAGTTATGGTAAACAGTTGAAAAAAAGGTTGATAAAGTGGTAAAATGTTAGGAAGATAAGATAGTAATTGCTGATTTGCATAGCTTTTCTGAAAATTTACAAAAAAGAAGTAGAATATGAAAAAAAAGAGAACATTTTATATTTTTTGTGCTCAAACATTTCTGTATTTCGTTATTTTGCTTGGTTTGCTTTATTTTTTTAGTTACCTTGGACAGGGGCAAGGTGGCTTTATCTATAACGAATTTTAACTCAAAGGAGAAAACCTATTGTGTCAAATAAACCCATAGTTGATATGATTGAAACGATTGAGCGCTTTGCTCAGACACAAGCTAGTTATCCTGTTTACAATGTTTTGGGGCAAGAGCATACTTATGGTGATCTGAAGGCTGATTCGGATAGTTTGGCTGCAGCCATTGATCAGTTGAATTTGCCAGAAAAATCTCCTGTTGTCGTCTATGGCGGACAGGAGTATGAGATGTTGGCTACCTTTGTGGCCCTGACCAAGTCAGGTCATGCTTATATTCCCATCGATAGCCATTCAGCCTTAGAACGGGTAGCTGCTATCGTAGAAGTAGCAGAACCGAGCTTGATTATTGCTATCTCAGATTTTCCATTAGAGCAGACAAGTATACCAACACTGAATTTAGAGCAAGTCCATGAAGCCTTTTCTCGACGTTCCAGCTATACCATCACGCATCCAGTAAAAGGAGATGACAACTACTACATCATCTTTACATCTGGGACGACTGGTAAGCCAAAAGGAGTGCAGATTTCCCATGACAATCTCCTCAGCTTTACCAACTGGATGATTACAGATAAAGAGTTTGAGACGCCGAGTCGTCCGCAAATGCTGGCCCAGCCGCCTTATTCTTTTGATCTATCTGTTATGTACTGGGCGCCAACCTTGGCACTAGGTGGAACACTCTTTGCTCTACCGTCTGCCATCACACAGGACTTTAAGCAACTCTTTGCGACCATCTTTTCCTTGCCCATCGCTATCTGGACTTCGACGCCTTCCTTTGCAGATATGGCCATGTTGTCAGAAGACTTTAATAGCGAGAAAATGCCTGAAATCACGCATTTCTACTTTGATGGTGAAGAATTGACGGTCAAAACAGCTCGAAAACTGCGTGAGCGTTTCCCGCATGCTCGTATCATCAATGCCTACGGTCCAACAGAAGCGACAGTAGCCCTATCAGCAGTTGCCGTGACAGATGAGATGTTGGCGACTCTCAAACGTCTACCAATCGGCTATACCAAGGCGGATTCTCCGACCTTTATCATTGACGAGGATGGCAATAAAGTTCCCAATGGTGAACAGGGAGAAATCATCATTTCTGGACCAGCTGTTTCAAAAGGCTATATGAACAATCCTGAAAAAACAGCAGAAGCCTTTTTTGAGTTCGAAGGTCTTCCAGCTTACCACACAGGAGATGTAGGAACCATGACAGATGAGGGCTTGCTTCTCTACGGTGGACGGATGGACTTCCAAATTAAGTTTAATGGTTATCGTATTGAGCTTGAAGATGTCTCGCAAAACCTCAACAAGTCTCGCTATATCGAGTCGGCTGTTGCTGTCCCACGTTATAACAAGGACCATAAGGTACAGAATTTACTGGCCTATGTTATCCTAAAGGATGGTATCCGTCAGCAATTTGAACGGGATATTGATATAACCAAGGCTATCAAGGAAGACTTGACTGATATCATGATGTCCTATATGATGCCGTCTAAATTCCTTTATCGGGACAGCCTACCGCTGACTCCTAATGGTAAGATTGACATCAAGGGCTTGATTAACGAGGTAAACAGCCGATGATGGAATTTTTCAAACATTTTCCTCATTTGGAACCTTATGGGAATCCACAGTATTTTCTATATATCATCGGTGCCACCTTGCCCATCTTTATCGGCCTCTTTTTCAAGAAACGTTTTGCCTTGTATGAGGTACTGGTTAGTCTTTTCTTTATCCTAGCCATGTTGGTAGGTGGGAAGACGGATCAAATCAGTGCTCTCCTTCTTTATATCGTTTGGCAATTGCTACTTGTTTTTTCCTACAAAAGATACAGAAAAAAGCGGGATAGCCAGTGGGTCTTTTATCTGGTTAGCTTTTTATCTTTATTGCCGATTATCTTTGTGAAAGTAGCTCCTGCTATTCATGCTCCCCAGTCCTTGCTTGGCTTTTTGGGAATCTCATACTTGACTTTTCGTTCTGTTGGGATGATCATCGAGCTGAGAGATGGGGTGATTAAGGATTTCACCTTGTGGGAATTTATCCGTTTTCTTCTCTTTATGCCGACCTTCTCAAGTGGTCCCATTGATCGTTTTAAACGCTTCAATGAAAATTATCAGACTATTCCTGAGCGGGATGAGTTGATGGATATGCTGGAAGAGGCTGTCAAGTATATCATGCTTGGCTTTCTATATAAGTTTATCTTGGCTCACATTTTAGGAGAGACATTATTGCCTCCACTGAAAAATTTGGCCCTGCAGACTGGTGGCTTCTTTAACCATTATGCCCTAGCAGTCATGTATACCTTTGGTTTGGAATTGTTCTTTGACTTTGCTGGCTATTCTATGTTTGCCTTAGCCATTTCAAACTTGATGGGGATTCGTAGTCCGATTAACTTTAACAAGCCTTTTTTATCAAGGGATTTAAAGGAGTTTTGGAATCGTTGGCATATGAGTCTGTCTTTCTGGTTCCGTGACTTTGTCTTTATGCGAATGGTGATGGTGTTGACTAGAAAGAAGGTCTTTAAGAATCGCAATGTGACTTCAAGTGTTGCCTATATTGTAAATATGCTGATTATGGGATTTTGGCACGGAGTGACCTGGTACTACATCGCCTACGGACTCTTTCATGGGATTGGACTGGTCATCAATGACGCTTGGGTTCGCAAGAAAAAAGCACTCAATAAAGAACGCAAAAAAGCTGGGAAGGCTGCTTTACCTGAGAATCGCTGGATTCAGTTGCTTGGCATGGTTGTCACCTTCCATGTCGTCATGTTTTCATTCTTGATCTTTTCTGGATTCTTGAATGATTTGTGGTTTAAAAAATAAAAGGAAATAAAATATGGATATCAAATCAGAAGTTATCGAAATTATTGATGAGTTGTTTATGGAAGATGTTTCTGACATGATGGATGAGGACCTCTTTGATGCAGGCGTCTTGGATAGCATGGGAACGGTTGAATTGATTGTTGAGATTGAAAATCGTTTTGACATTCGTGTCCCAGTGACGGAGTTCGGTCGCGAGGACTGGAATACAGCCAATAAAATCGTAGCAGGCATTAGGGAGTTGCAGAATGCTTAAGCGTTTGTGGTTAATCTTTGGCCCTCTGCTTCTTGCTAGTTTTCTTGTTTTCTTACTGATCTTTTTCTATCCAAACAATCCGAGTCATAATTTGATGGAAGAAAAATATTCTGCAGCAGCGATTAGTTCGGAGAGCTTTAAAGAGAGAAGCCAAAAAGTGAGAGCCTTTACGGAACCCAATATGCGCTTTATTCCCTTTTTTGGCTCAAGTGAGTGGATTCGTTTTGATAGCATGCATCCTGCGGTCTTGGCGGAGAAATATAGTCGCCCCTACCGGCCCTATTTTTTGGGACAAGCAGGAGCGGCCTCGCTTAACCAGTATTTCGGTATGCAGCAAATCTTACCAGAAATCGAGGAAAAACAGGCAGTATTTGTGATTTCCCCTCAGTGGTTTACAGAGGAGGACTATGAGCCAGCCTTCTTCCAAAACTACTTTAACAACGATCAGTTGACAGCCTTTCTAGAAAATCAATCGGGAGAGATTGCAGCCAAACATGCGGCTAAACGTCTCTTAAAGCAAAATCCAGGAGTCTCTATGAAGGGTATCGTTGAGAAGCTGTCAAAGGGTGAGGAATTATCAGAGATCGACCATGCTATTATCAAGGCTTTTGCACGTTTTAATGAGCGTCAGGCTTCGCTATTTGGACAATTTTCCATTCGAGGAAAACTCAAGTACAAGGAACATGTGGAGAACTATTTAAAAGATCTTCCGGATCAATTTTCTTATGAAGAGTTAGAAAAAATTGCTCGAAAGGATGCAGAAGCCAATACCAATAACAACGATATGGGAATTGAAAATCAATTTTATAAGACCCAGGTGAAAGACTACCTCGAGAAGTATAAGGGCTATCAAAAAAATTACAATTTCCTCAAGTCGTCTGAATACAATGATTTGCAGTTGGTTCTCAATCAATTTGCCAAATCAAAGGTCAATGTCCTTTTTGTGATCCAGCCTGTCAATAAAAAATGGATGACCCATACAGGGCTCAGCGAGGAAATGTACCAACATGCTGTTGAAAAAATTCGTTACCAGTTAGAAAGTCAAGGTTTCACCAACATTGCTGACTTTTCTAAAAAAGGTGGAGATCCCTACTTTGTCAAGGATACGATTCACATTGGTTGGTTGGGTTGGCTGGCTTTTGATAAGGTTGTCAATCCCTTCTTAACGGATCCGACCCCAGCTCCAGACTATAAAATGAATGACCGCTTCTTCAGTAAGGACTGGGCGACCTATGATGGAAAGATCAAAGATTTCCAATAAATCAAGAAAAAGCTTGAACTTTTTAGTTCAGGTTTTTTTGTTAAATAGCGAATATTTGAGAGAGAAATAGGTCAAAAGTTTAATTTTTTTCAGAAATAGCGTATAATGTAATAGAAAAGAAGAAAAGAAAGGGATTTTAAAATGAACAAACGTTCTTTGTTACCTGTCTTGTCGACAGCCCTGTTAGCTCCAGCCTTCTTAGCTGGACAAGTCTATGCTGAAGAAGCAACTGCCCCTGCAGAAAGCCCTGCAGTTGTAGCAAATCCAGCAACTTCAGAAACTCCTGTAGCTCCAACAACTGAGGCGGCAACTCCCATAACTGCTGAATCGGCGGAAGTAAAGGAAGCTCCTGTTGAATCTCCTAAAAGCGAAGAAAAAGATACCGTTATCTTGCACACCAATGATGTCCACGGTCGTATCGTAGAGGAAAAGGGAGTTATTGGAGATGCCAAGCTAGCGACTGTCATCGAGCAGGAACGCGCGAAATCAAATCAAACGACTCTCGTCGTAGATGCTGGAGACGCCTTCCAAGGTTTACCGATTTCCAACTCTACAAAGGGTGAAGCACGCGCCGAAATTCTCAATCAGATGCAGTATGATGCCATGGCAGTAGGAAACCATGAGTTTGACTTTGGTTTGGACGAAGCTAAAAAATACAAGGAAATCTTGAAATTCCCATTACTTAGCTCAAACACCTACGTCAATGGTGCCCGTCTCTTTGAAGCTTCTACAATCGTTGATAAAGATAAGACTGTGGAAGGTGATGAGTTTGTTGTAATCGGCGTGACAACACCTGAAACAGCTACCAAAACTCACCCTAAAAATGTCAAAGGAGTAACTTTTACAGATCCAATCTCTGAAGTCAATAAGGTCATCGAAGAAGTTCAAGCCAAGGCTCGTGCAGAAGGTAAGGACTACAAACATTATGTTGTGCTGGCTCACTTGGGTGTGGATACTACAACTCCAGTCGAATGGCGTGGTTCAACTTTGGCAGAAGCCTTGTCTAAAAATCCTCGTTTGAAAGGGAAACGCGTAACAGTAATCGACGGTCACTCTCATACAGTAGAATCAACGACTTATGGAGACAATGTTACCTATAACCAGACAGGAAGCTACCTTCATAATGTAGGAAAAATCACCTACAAATCACGTCAGCTTTTGGGCAATCCAACTCAGATTCCGGCTGCTGATGCTAAAAAATTACCAGCTAATCCAACAGTTGAAAAACTAGTCAAAGACATTAAACAAAAATACGATGCTGAAAATGCTGTTGAAGTCGTTTCAAACAGCCCTGTAGAACTCAACGGAGATCGTGAAAATGTTCGGGTTCGTGAAACCAACCTCGGAAACGTCGTAGCGGACTCCCTCTATCAGTATGGTCAAACAGGATTTAGCCATCCGACTGACATCGCTGTGACAAATGGTGGTGGCTTGCGTGAAACTATTGCAAAAGGCAAACCGATTACGAAAGGAAATGTCATTGCCGTTCTTCCATTTGGAAATACCATCTCACAGATCCAAGTGACTGGGCAACAAGTATTGGATATGTTTGAAAAGTCACTCGGCTCTATCTTGCAGGTCGATAAGGATGGCAAGAAGGTCTTGGATGAGAACGGGCAACCATTGCTAGAACCAAGTGGTGGCTTCTTGCAAGTTTCAGGTGTGAAGGTTTACTATGATACCAATCTACCATCAGGTAAACGTGTCTTGGCCATCCAGGTCAAAAACCGCGCGACTGGTCGTTATGATCTCTTAGACCTCGCAAAAACCTATTATCTTGCAACCAATGATTTTCTAGCTGCGGGTGGCGATGGCTACACGATGTTGGGTGGTGCGCGTGAAGAAGGTCCTTCTATGGATGCAGCCTTTGAAGAGTATCTGAAAACTGCTGATTTGACCCAGTATGAAAAGATCAATCCGAACTCACGGACGATTTCTGTGGATTCTAAAAACTTTAGTCTACCAGTAGAAACGCCTCAAACGAATGCAGCTGCTAGCGATGCGACTACAAATGTACCACTTACTTATGAGGTGGCAGGTCAATTTAGCAAGAAGGCAGTTGTCTCAGAAAAAGCTCTTCCAAATACAGGAAGTGAACAATCCATCTTCTTGCTCTTGATGGGAATGGTAGCTGGTCTGGCAGGTATCTTATCGAGCCGAAAACCAAAGCTAAAATAGGTTAAATTTCACATCTAGAAGAGTCTAGGGAAACGTTTTTACGCCTTTTTCCCTTGACTCTTTTTTGGTTTATGATATAATTAACCAGTAAAGAATCTGTGGCTATCTAAGTTTTTTTACGGAAAAGATAGCTAGGGAAGGAGTAACACATGAGACAGCTTGCACAGGAAATTGATAACTTTTTAAATGAGGTGATCTTGAGATCTGAGAACCAGCATGAAATTCTGATCGGGCATTGCACCAGTGATGTAGCCTTGACCAATACTCAGGAACATATCCTCATGCTCCTGTCAGAAGAATCCTTAACCAACTCGGAGTTGGCTCGTCGTCTCAATGTCAGTCAGGCGGCAGTGACCAAGGCTATCAAGTCTTTGGTCAAAGAGGGCATGTTAGAGACATCCAGAGATCCCAAGGATGCGCGTGTGATTTTTTATCAACTGACAGAGCTAGCTCGACCAGTAGCGGCAGAACACCACCATCATCATGAACACACGCTCTCAGCCTATGAACAAGTAGCAAATCAGTTTACTCCAAATGAACAAGAAGTCATCCAGCGGTTTTTAACTGCTTTAGTAGGAGAAATCAAATAATGCGGTATATTACAGTAGAGGACTTGTCTTTCTATTATGACAAAGAACCTGTCCTCGAGCACATCAACTACAGTGTTGATAGTGGGGAGTTTGTCACCCTGACTGGTGAAAATGGGGCTGCCAAGACGACGCTGATCAAGGCTAGTCTAGGCATCTTGCAGCCAAGATTTGGCAAGGTAACCATCTCAAAGACAAACACTCATGGGAAAAAGCTTAGGATAGCTTATCTTCCCCAGCAGATTGCCAGTTTTAATGCTGGTTTTCCAAGTACAGTTTATGAATTTGTCAAGTCGGGTCGCTATCCGCGAAAGGGCTGGTTCCGTCGTTTGAATGCCCACGACGAGGAGCATATTAAGGCTAGTCTAGACTCAGTTGGTATGTGGGAACACCGTAATAAACGGATTGGTTCCCTCTCTGGTGGGCAAAAGCAACGGGCGGTTATTGCACGGATGTTTGCTTCTGACCCAGATATCTTTGTCTTGGATGAGCCGACGACAGGGATGGATGCGGGGAGCAAAAATGAATTTTACGAACTCATGCACCACAGTGCCCACCATCATGGCAAGGCCGTTTTGATGATTACGCACGACCCTGAAGAGGTCAAGGCCTATGCGGATCGCAATATCCATCTAGTGCGTAACCAAGACTCGCCTTGGCGTTGTTTTAACGTTCACGAGAGTGACCAGGAGGTGGACCATGCTTAGTTTGTTATCATATGACTTCATGCAGCGGGCCTTCTTGGCTGTCATTGCCATGAGCCTCTTTTCACCAGTTCTTGGGACCTTCCTTATTTTACGTCGTCAGAGTTTGATGAGTGATACTCTCAGTCACGTTTCCTTGTCAGGGGTTGCCTTTGGTCTGGTCTTGGGGATTTCTCCAACTATTTCGACCATTGTCATTGTCTTGATAGCTGCGGTCTTTCTGGAGTATCTCCGTACGGTTTACAAGAACTTTATGGAAATCGGGACTGCCATCCTCATGTCGACAGGGCTTGCAGTCTCCCTTATCGTGATGAGTAAGGGGAAAAGTTCGAGTTCCATGAGTCTGGATCAATACCTCTTTGGTTCGATTGTGACTATCAGTGAAGAGCAGGTCCTTGCCCTCTTTGTCATTGCTGCAGTTGTTTTGCTCTTGACTTTCTTGTTCTTACGTCCTATGTACATCTTGACCTTTGATGAGGACACGGCTTTTGTAGATGGGCTACCTGTCCGCACTATGTCTATCCTCTTTAACATGGTAACAGGGGTGGCTATTGCCCTCATGATTCCAGCTGCGGGAGCTCTTCTGGTGTCGACCATTATGGTCTTGCCAGCTAGTATTGCCCTTCGTCTAGGGAAAAACTTTAAATCTGTTATGTTACTGGCTAGTGCGATTGGCTTTTTGGGAATGGTAGCGGGGCTTTACATCTCCTATTATGCGGAGACTCCTGCTAGTGCAAGTATCACCATTATCTTTGTAGCTGTCTTTTTGTTAGTCAGTCTACTCAAGCGTTATATCAAATAGGAGGTGAAAATGAAAAAAATTAGCTTACTACTGGTTAGTCTATGTGCTCTGTTTTTAGTGGCTTGTTCCAATCAAAAACAGGCAGATGGGAAATTAAATATCGTGACAACCTTTTACCCTGTCTACGAATTTACCAAGCAAGTCGCGGGAGATACCGCAAATGTAGAACTTCTAATCGGTGCTGGGACAGAACCCCACGACTACGAACCTTCCGCCAAGGCAGTTGCCAAAATCCAAGACGCAGATGCCTTTGTCTATGAAAATGAAAACATGGAGACCTGGGTTCCTAAATTGCTAGAGTCTTTGGATAAGAAAAAAGTCAAGACTATCAAGGCGACAGGCAATATGCTGCTCCTACCAGGAGGTGAGGAAGAAGAGGAAGGTCATGATCATGGTGATGAAGGTCACCATCATGACTACGATCCCCATGTATGGCTCTCACCAGCACGTGCTATCAAACTGGTAGAGCATATCCGTGATAGTTTGTCAGCAGATTATCCTGATAAAAAAGAGGTTTTTGAAAAGAATGCCGCTGCCTATATTGAAAAGTTACAAGCCTTGGACAAGTCCTATACAGATGGCTTGTCTCAAGCTAAACAAAAAAGTTTCGTGACCCAGCACGCAGCCTTCCGATACTTGGCTTTGGACTACGGTCTCAAGCAAGTATCAATCTCAGGTCTTTCACCAGACGCAGAACCATCAGCAGCTCGTTTAGCAGAGTTGACAGAGTATATCAAGAAAAACAAGATTTCTTATATCTACTTTGAAGAGAATGCCTCTCAAGCCCTTGCCAATACCCTTTCCAAAGAAACGGGTGTCAAACTAGATGTGCTCAATCCGCTAGAAAGTCTGACAGAAGAAGCAACCAAGGCTGGTGAGGACTATATCTCTATCATGGAGAAAAACCTCAAGGCTCTCAAGCAGACAACAGATCAAGAAGGACCGGAAATTGAGCCAGAGAAGGAAGAAAACACCAAGACAGTTCATAACGGTTACTTTGAGGACGCAGATGTCAAGGACCGCGCCTTGAGTGACTATGCAGGAAACTGGCAATCAGTTTATCCTTTCCTTGAGGATGGGACCTTCGATCAAGTTTTTGATTACAAGGCTAAGTTGACTGGCAAGATGACAATGGATGAGTACAAGGCCTACTATAGAAAAGGCTATCAGACAGATGTGACTAAGATCAACATCACGGACAATACCATGGAGTTTGTTCAAGGTGGACAAATTAAGAAATTCACTTACAAGTATGTCGGCAAGAAAATCTTGACTTATAAGAAAGGCAATCGTGGGGTGCGCTTCCTCTTTGAAGCGACCGATGCAGATGCTGGACAATTCAAGTATGTTCAGTTTAGCGACCACAATATCGCCCCAGTCAAGGCCGCACATTTCCATATCTTCTTTGGGGGCACCAGTCAAGAAGCTCTCTTTGAGGAGATGGATAACTGGCCAACCTACTATCCAGATAAGCTATCTGGTCAAGAAATCGCCCAAGAAATGTTGGCGCATTGATGTAAAAAAAAATCCCGCAAATCTGCGGGATTTTTTGGTAGAAACTTTATCTGGTTAGGTTGCGAGACGGTAAACCGCCTCTGCGTAGATGTCCATAGCGCGATAAAGATCGTCTAGGACAGCTGCTTCATTTGCCTGATGTTCAGTTTGTTGTGCTCCTGGAAAAAGAGCGCCAAAGGCTACACAGTTTGGCATGGTGCGGGCAAAGGTAGCACCACCTGATGAGAGAGGAGGAGTTTTATCTCCGGTTTTTTCTTGGTAGACTTGCATAAGGGTAGTAACAAGTTGGCTATCTCTTGCGACATAGAGGGGTGCTAGATAGTCAAATTCTTGGTAGTCAAGTTGGTAGTCTTTGGTGCACTGAGTGAGCTGTGCCACCAGTTTCTCCTTATCTGCTAGCACAGGTATACGTATATCGATCCGAATCTCGGAGCGATCGGGATTGATAGTCAAGCCCGCAACATTAAAGGAAAGGGAACCGGACGGTTCATCAGCGACCTCTCCAAATATATTCAGTCCTTTGCCGTCCTGCCCGGCTTTGTCGCTTAGAAAATGGAGAGTAGGATGTGAGTGAAGGTTTGCGAGTACACTGGCTAGTCGAATGACGGCATTTATACCCTGACTAGCGTCTTTGGCATGTTTGGGCAAACCGATAACAGTCACTGTTTGGTCTGCAGTTTGGTAATCATAACCAGCTTCTGTTAAACCTCTACAAACCGCTTCATAAAGAGGACCTTGGTAACTTGCCTTGTCTGGTACGACATTAAAGGCACCTCCGATATCGAGTTTGAGTTGATCAGAGCCGGGGCCATGAAGCTTGACTTGAAGGAGCCCCTTTTCAGCATATGTCAAAGGAAATGACGAATCAGGGGCGAATCCCATACTAGCTGTTTCTTCGAGGGCATTGTAGCGTGCCATACATCTCCAAAGGGTTTCTTCATCCGTACCAAAGATAAAACGCACGCGCTTCTGAAATTGGATGCCTTGGTCAAGCAAGCTTTTCACTGCGTAGAGAGCTGCCAGTGAAGGACCTTTATCGTCCTGTGCCCCTCTTCCGTAGAGGATTCCTTCTTTAATGCTTGCTTCAAATGGTGGCGTCTGCCAATCTGATAGATCTCCTGCAGGTACAACATCCAAGTGACAGAGGATGGCAAGGAGCTCACCCTCACCAACCTCGGCATAACCATAATAGCCTTTGGGATCAATATAGGTTCGAAAGCCAAGTTCATGGCAGATTTCCAGCGTCTTTTCTAGGACGTCTTGAATAGCTTGTCCAAAAGGTGTCCCCTGCTCCCCTTCGTGAAGGACAGATGGATAAGAAATCAAGGTTTGTAGGCTCTTTACAAAGCTTTGTTTAATAGAATCAGTGATGTAGACGGTCATTCGTTTTACCTCGCACTATTTTATAGGAATGGCAGGAAGGTGCCTAGGATAAGCAGAAGCATGCTCACAATCACGATAGTGATAATGAGTTTCGCAACAAATTTCCACCAAGTTCCTAAGCTGATACGACCAAGTGCGAGAGCTCCCATCACAATACCAGAAGTAGGAGTGATGAGGTTAAGTACACCAGATGCAGATTGGTAGGCAGTGATGATGAGGCTTGCCTTGACATTGACAAACTCACCGAGTGGTGCCATGATACCCATTGTAGCACTAGCTAAACCTGATGAAGATGGGATAAGGAAGGACATAGGGAGGTAGAAGAGGTAGGTCAAGACGATAAAAACTTGAGGTGAGAGACCTTGAAGGCCGACTTCGCCCCAGTGAAGGATCGTCGCAGTAATCATACCGTCATTCATGATAACTTGGATACCACGGGCTACCGCACAAATCAAAGCTACTGTGAGAAGATCTGCTGCACCATTCATAAAGGTAGAGATGATTTTACTTTCCTTGAGGCCGTATACGATACCGATGAGGATCCCCATGACGGCAAAGAGCATAGCTCCTTCAGGGAAGTACCAACTACCAAAAGGTTGAGCAGATGAACCGATCACTCCACCGACAACAGGAAGACCGATCAACCAGTTCTTCATATCTTCAAACAAGGTGATATGCAAGTCTAACCAAGGGATAAAGCTGGCGATCATGATGATAAAGGTCAAGATGAACAAGGCAAGTACATGTTTTTGTTTCTTGCTCAAGACAGATGGAGCATCATCATTGTCAGTGACTTTGAAATGTTTGAGGTCTTCTTCTCTTTGAGAATAAACGAGTGATTTTGTAGGATCTTTTTGAATTTTTTCTGCATAGCGGTAAACGAAGTAGGTACTCATACCCGTCATCACAATCCAGAAAATAATCCGGAGAATGACACCGTCCATAGAAGATACGCCTGCCGTATCAGAAGCGATAACAGTTGCGAATGGATTGAGTGTAGAGGCGAGACAGCCAACTTGAGAACCGAGTAGGATAATGGCAACAGCAGTAATGCTATCGAAACCAACAGCCATCATCACAGGGACGAGGAGTGGGTAAAATGCCATAGTTTCTTCACCCATACCATAAGTTGTTCCTCCTAGTGCAAAGAGGGGCATGAGGATGAGGATCAGCATTTTTTCGCGTCCCTTGTATTTCTTAACAATAGAGGCGATACCAACATCTAGTGTGCCAGTTGCATTGACAACGCCAAGGAATCCCCCAACCATGAGGATAAAGAAGGCAACGTCAATAGCAGCTTTTGTAGGTTCGTGACCGAGCATAGCCCGAATCGGAGCCATTAAAACATCGTAAATCCCTTGGGGATTAGAGGTAACGGTTTGATAGGTACCTGCAATGAGGTTACCTGCTTCGTCTGTATCATACTTACCTGCCGGGATGATCCAAGTCAAGATTGCCATAATAGCAATGATAATGATCAAAACAGTATAAGATGACGGCATTTGGAACCTTTTTTTTGTATTTTCACTCATTTGTTTTTCCTCCTAAACTATGTCACAAAGTATAAAACGAATGATGTTGGTCTGCCTGTGTACTCCTAATCAAGCTTGTTTAAAAATCGACTAGTCTTTCACAATAATTGTTCCACTTTCGGATTCAATCAGGGCACCGAGATTGCTGAGTGAGGTGATAGCAGCCTTACCAGCAGGGTGGTTGGTGACAAAGTCAATGGCAGCTTCGACCTTGGGTAGCATGCTACCTGGAGCAAATTGTCCTTGTTTGATGTATTCTTGAAGTTGACTAACGGTAACGCGTTCCAGCCTTTCTTGATTTGGTTTATTGTAGTTGATGTAGACGTAGTCTACGCCAGTGAGCACGATAAAAACATCTGCCTCAACCAATTCTGCCAGTAGTTGAGAAGCAAAGTCTTTGTCTATAACGGCTTCAACACCGTCCAAGTAACCGTTTTCATTTTCGATGACAGGAATGCCTCCGCCACCAGCAGCGATGACGATTTGTCCGTCATTGAGTAAAGTACGGATGCTGTTGATTTCTTTGATGCCAATTGGTTTAGGTGAAGCGACTACCTTACGCCATCCCCGACCAGCATCTTCCTTAAAGGTAGCACCTGTCTTTTCACTTTCTGCTTTTGCTTCTTCTTCGCTATAGAAAGGACCGATTGGTTTGCTTGGATAGGCGAATGCCGGGTCGTCCTTGTCGACGATGACTTGAGTGACTACAGAGGCGACGCTCTTTTCGATGTTAGCGTCTACTAGGGCATTTTCCAAGGCGTTTTGGAGCCAAAAACCGATACTGCCCTCGGTCATAGCGACTAGAGAATCCAGTGGAAAGGCAGGGTTTTTTTCAGAATTAGCCTTCAAGTGTTGGAGCAGGAGATTTCCAACCTGAGGGCCGTTGCCATGGGTGATGATGAGTTCATCCCCGTTTTGAATCAGTTTGACCAGATAACGAGCTGTTTCTACCAGAGCAGCTTCCTGAGCCTGGGCAGAGGGATCTGTGGAGAGGATGGCATTTCCGCCTAAGGCGACGACGATTTTCCGATGAGACATGATCTCTCCTTTCACTAAGATACAAACCTATCAGACCTCAAAGAAAAGATTGAAAGCAAGACCAAGATTGGATACTTGGAGCAAGCACTATTCTGATGAGGTGAGAGGTAGATGCATTGAGGCAATCTGGACGAAGGGAGTTCAAAAATGGATAAGAATGGGTTAAACCACCAAAGGGACTAGACTAGTGATAAAAGGATAATAGGAAGGTTTGTTTAGAGGTGGCAATTGATTAAACGAACTTCTTATTTCTAGAAATATGGATTGTAATGCTTACTAGCCAGAGTCCCTAAGGTGCTTGGTTACTAAATGTTAGACTTTGGGAATATAGAGATTTCCAAGAGTCGCTACCATGACAGCTTTGATGGTATGCATCCGATTTTCTGCTTGATCAAATTGTCGTGCGTATTGACTGCGGAAGACTTCGTCCGTTACTTCCATTTCTTCTACGCCAAATTTTTCAGCTACTTGTTTACCGTAAATGGTATTGGTATCGTGGAAGGCTGGCAAGCAGTGAAGGAAAATCAACTTGTCATTTCCAGCTTTCTTCACCAACTCCATGTTGACTTGGTAAGGTTTGAGTAGGGCAACCCGCTCAGCAAATTTGTCTTCTTCACCCATAGATACCCAAACGTCAGTGTAGAGGACGTCAGCTCCTTTGACAGCCTCATCAGCATCTTCTGTAATCAGGATGTGGGCGCCGCTTTCTTTTGCATATCCTTTTGCCAATTCTACGACAGATTGGTCAGGGAAGAGTTCTTTTGGAGAGAAGACATGTACGTTGACTCCGAGAATCGCTCCCGTCACAAGGAGACTATTGGCAACGTTGTTACGACCATCTCCACAGTAGACCAAGGTCAATCCTTCTAGATGACCAAAGTTTTCTTGTACTGTGAGGTAGTCGGCCAACATTTGAGTTGGGTGCCATTTGTCAGTCAAGCCGTTCCAAACAGGAACGCCAGAATACTGAGCCAGTTCTTCCACCATATCCTGACTAAAACCACGAAATTCAATTCCGTCAAACATGCGTCCGAGAACTTTAGCGGTATCTTCAGTTGATTCTTTCTTGCCAAGTTGGATATCGTTGGCACCTAGGTATTCAGGATGTGCACCTAGGTCAATGGCTGCTGTTGTAAAAGCAGCCCGGGTTCTAGTAGAAGTCTTTTCAAACAAGAGAGCAATGTTTTTGCCTGCTAGATAGCGGTGTTCGATATTGCGTTTTTTGAGGTCTTTCAAGTGAGCTGAAAGACCGATAAGGTATTCGAGCTCTGCTCGGCTAAAATCTTTTTCTGCTAGAAAACTACGTCCTTGAAATAGGGAATGTGTCATGATAACCTCTTTCTAATACTTCGTCCTAAGGGACTTGGCCAAGTATAATCTGTCTATCTATCAGAAGGATGAGGAAGTCAAATTTCTTCGCGTTCAAACGGCATAGACATGCAACGAGGTCCACCACGGCCGCGTACCAATTCCCTTCCGCGAATCTTAATGAGGCGAAGACCGTATTCTTCCAGTTTCTTATTGGTAACGGTATTGCGTTCATAAACGACTACCACACCTGGTGCGATTGCAAGGGTGTTAGAACCGTCATTCCATTGTTCACGAGCAGCAGCAACGATGTTTCCGTCCCCGCATGGGATGAGGGTTACCTTTTCAACGCCGAGGTTTTGGGCAAGGAGTTCTGCTAGATCGCCTTTTTCTTCAACGATTTGCAATTCTTCATTTTCATAGGTCACAGAGAAGACTCGGAGGTTTCCTTGGATTTCTGGGTGGATAGTAAATTTATCGTAGTCCACCATAGTAAAGACAGTATCCAAGTGCATGAACTTACGGCTGTTTGAAAATTCAAAGGCCAATACTTTTTTGAAGCCAACATTTTTCTTGAAGATGTTAACAAGTAGTTTTTCTATAGATGCAGCATCCGTCCGTTGAGAAATCCCTACAGCTAGGACATCTTTAGAGAGAACAAGTTCATCGCCTCCTTCGATGCGTGTCGTTTCTTCGCGATTGTAGATCAAATCAAGTCCACCGTAAACTGGGTGGTATTTAAAGATGTATTTACCGTAGAGGGTCTCGCGGTTACGGGTGTCGGCATACATATGGTTGAGCGATACAGCATGCCCAATTGTGGCAAACGGATCGCGAGTGAAGTAGAGGTTGGGCATAGGATCGATAGCAAATGGATAATCTGACTCAACTAAGTCGGTTAATCCTTTTGCTGATTCAGGGATTTCAGGGAGTTCTGTTTTTTGAACCCCTGCCATGGTTTTTTCGATCAATTCGAGATTGTCTTCTATGTCTTGGAGGAGCTTGCGAATTGCAATCTTAGTTTGACGGCCACGGATGTTGGCTTCGTCTAAATATTCCTCGATGAATTGATTTCGGATTTCTGGAGTAGTCAATGATTCAGCAGCCAGTTGCTCTAGGTAAAGGACTTCGACTCCTTCGTCACGAAGTGCCTGAGCAAAAGCGTCGTGCTCACTCTGGGCGTCCGCTAAAAATGGGATGTCATCAAAGAGTAGCCTCTCGAGGTGGTCCGGCATTAAGTTTTCCAACTCTTTGCCCGGACGATGCAACATAACTTTTTTCAGTTTCCCAATTTCTGAGAATACCTGAATTGGATGTGAAGACATGTGGTTTCCTCCTTTAAAATTTTGCTTTGATACCTTTTTGATACCGCTTACATGTTCGTTATAACACAAACAATAATACTTGTCAAGGACGAAAATATAGAGAAAATTTCGATAAAATATGGTTTTTATAGTGTTTTATGTTAATATGCAGTAAGGGATAGAAAACAAAGATAAAATGGATATACATACAATAATACGAATAGAAAAATTTTTAAAATTTTATATTAAATTTTATGATTTGAGATGAAAAAATTACTTTCATGCATAGAATTAATAAGGGATTTGGCTGAGGTTGTAATTGAAAGAATAATGGTAAATTATATGAAATCTATCTGAAAAGCCTTTCTTACGGAAAGTGTAAAATGTATATTGTACAAATTATAGAATCTTTTCTGAGTATTTAGGAAGATAGCCTTGTCTTATTGACGCTACCTAGATTTTTTGTTATAGTCAACGAGGTAACAACTAGGAAGAATGGGTTATTCACAAGTTGTGGATAAGTCTGGGGAGAGCAGGACATTCAGTTAGTAACCTAGAGCTATCTTGAGAATAGTATCGGCAACTAGTAACGAGCTAGTTTTCTAGTAGAAATCGTATCGCAGTGGGGATTTGAGCAGGCTGCCTAAGGGTGATAGTTTCAAAGTCTAAGAGCTGGAGTTTGGGAAAGCTAATTTTTAGGCAGGTTTTCTTATCCACAACCTGTGGATAACTTTGGGAACAAGAGAAATAATCAGAGAAAGAGATATGAGATGATGACAAAAATAAAACCGCATGGACCATTACCAAGTCAGGCCCAGCTAGCTTATCTGGGAGATGAGCTAGCAGCCTTTATCCACTTCGGTCCTAATACCTTTTATGACCAAGAATGGGGAACAGGTCAGGAGGAGCCTGAGCGCTTTAATCCGACCAAGTTGGATGCGCGTGAGTGGGTTCGAGTGCTCAAAGAAACAGGTTTTAAAAAACTGATTTTGGTGGTCAAGCACCATGATGGTTTTGTCCTCTACCCGACAGCACATACAGACTATTCGGTCAAGGCTAGTCCTTGGAGGAAAGGAGCGGGGGACTTGCTCCTTGAAGTTTCCCAAGCTGCAACTGAGTTTGACATGGATATGGGAGTTTATTTATCTCCTTGGGATGCCCATAGTCCCCTCTATCATGTGGACCGAGAAGCAGACTACAATGCCTATTATCTGGCACAGCTGGAGGAAATCTTATCAAGTTCTAACTATGGAAATGGAGGGAAATTTGCTGAGGTCTGGATGGATGGTGCCAGAGGAGAGGGCGCTCAAAAGGTCAATTATGAGTTTGAGACTTGGTTTGAAACCATTCGTGAACTGCAGGGCGATTGCTTGATTTTTTCAACAGAAGGAACCAGTATCCGCTGGATTGGCAATGAACGAGGGTATGCAGGTGATCCACTGTGGCAAAAGGTGAATCCTGACAAACTAGGAACAGAAGCAGAGCTGGACTATCTTCAGCACGGAGATTCCTCAGGCACGATTTTTTCAATCGGTGAGGCAGATGTTTCCCTTCGGCCGGGTTGGTTTTACCATGAGGATCAGGATCCCAAGTCTCTTGAGGAATTGGTCGAAATCTACTTTCACTCGGTGGGCCGGGGAACTCCACTCTTGCTCAATATTCCGCCGAATCAAGATGGGCTATTTGATGCAAAGGATATTGAACGCCTTTATGAATTTGCGGCTTATCGCAATGAGCTCTATAAAGAAGATTTGGCTCGGGGAAGCAAGGTATCTGGTCCGGCTCTATCAGAAGACTTTGCCTGTCATCATCTGACAGATGGACTGGAGACCAGCTCTTGGGCAAGCGATGCAGACTTGCCAATCCATTTAGAACTCGACTTAGGGTCACCTAAAACTTTTGATGTAATTGAGTTAAGAGAAGATTTGAAGCTAGGGCAACGAATCGCTGCTTTTCATGTGCAAGTAGAGGTGGATGGTGTCTGGCAGGAATTTGGCATGGGCTTTACAGTTGGTCATAAGCGTCTCCTGCGAGGTCCGCTAGTAGAGGCACAGAAGGTGTGTGTGATGATTACAGAGGCACAATATATGCCTGTATTGACCAAGATTTCCCTCTATAAAACTCCTAGCTTATCAAAAACAGAAGTTATTCAAGGACTAGCATTTGCAGAAAAAAGTCTAGCTGTGACAAAGGGAGAGATTCTTCATTTTGGGATTGAACGTAGCGAAAGTAGTACTCCTTTGGAGGCTAAGATTTCGATTCAACCGGGGACTGGTGTGCATGGTGTCGCCTATCAGGACGAGATTCAAGTCCTTGCGTTTCAAGATGGGGAAAGCAAAAAAGATTTGACCATACCAACCCTGTATTTTGCTGCTGATAAGACCTTGGATTTCTATCTGAATCTGACTGTTGATGGACAGCTGATTGATCAAGCTCATATTTTAGTTGAAACGAGATAAAACATCTTCACAATCCATTTCCTTTCCGAATAAATAGATAGAACCATCGAATCTAGTAAAATTAGATTTAAAACTGTGGTATAATAAGAGGAGGAAATGGATGACTTTAAGACATCCGGGCATCAGCCCAACCAATGATTTGGTAGCTAAGAAAATTTTCAGCAATCCAGAAATTACTTGTCAATTTATCCGCGATATGCTGGACTTACCAGCCAAAAATGTAACCATTTTGGAGGGAAGCAACATTCCCGTCTTGCCTTCCTAGATATGGTTCGTAAGCATCTTTTGATAGCTGAGGTTGCAAGTGAGCAATTGGGCATGACCGTTGCTGAGTTTGAGGCTTTACTATAAATGAGAATGGGGACATGTTATCAAATTAGATAGCATGTTTTATTTTTGGCTAATAGTCAATGCTTGTTTTTAAACTTACTCTGATTCTAATTATATATATGTAAAATCTTCTGCAATTAAGTATAAATCGCACTAAAATACAACAGTATAATATTGTGGTTAAATATATATATAAGAGTAAAAAAATGCAAAATCAAACTATCTGAAAATTACCTACTTTCTCAAAATATTTTTTTTTGGGGGGGAGAAACTTTGAAGTTACAAAGTTTGTATGCTCAAAATATTTTTTTGGCGAAATTTTAAAGTTAAAAAGTTTGCATAAAAGTTTGCATATATATTGAAAATAGAGTAGAATACAAGTGTAGGTTTCTACATGCATAAGAGAATATCGCTTATTCGTTTTAAGTAATAAATTTTATTATGTAGAAGCTAAATCAACTAATTCCAAAAAAGGAGAAAAAAATGGAACACAAAAATCCCATGAGTCGTGTTGAACGTCTGCACCGTGAAAAGGTCACGCGTTACTCGATCCGTAAATATAGTTTTGGGGCGGCTAGTGTAGCGGTTGCTGCTCTCTTCATGTTCTTAGGTAATGGAGCTGTATCTGTTCAAGCGGATCAAATCCAACCTGGAGACACAGTTACTGCTCAGCCAGCAACTCCAGCTTTGGACAAAAAGCAACTTGAAAGCTACATTTCAGAAATTGAAACAAAACTTTCTAACGGTTCTTACGATAACAAAACGGAAGAAAGTGTTGCAGTATTAAAAGCTGAACTAGAATCTGCAAAAGCTACATTAGCGAACGCAACTACTCAAGCTGAACTAAAAACAGCTTACAGCAAACTTGTCACTACAGCTAACTCTAAATTAAAAAACAAACCTGTAGAGAAAAAAGAAACTCCAGCAGTAGATACAACTGAAGGCAAAGAAACTGTAGGTAAAAAAGCAGAAAACACTGAGAAAAAACCAGAATCTAATTCAATCGAAAATACCGGTTCAAAAGACGAACGCAACGGTAAAGCGATGGATAAAGAGAATGCTTTTAGAGCGGAGACAACTGAAACTCAAGGTAATTTTACTTATTCTATGGAGTATTCTAATGGAAAAGAAATTTACCTTTATAATGAAGAAGACGCAGATGTCAATATTACAGTTAACTCAACAGCCGGAAAAATCAAAAGAGCAACAGTTAAAGCTGGAAGTGGTCAGTTCACACTAAGTTCGAAAAGTAAAGCAGCGATAGCTTATGCGAAAGGTCAAAGCTCATATAATCCTCCAGAAGAAGAAGTTGAAATAGATGATTTTGGTTGGAGTTATCATCAAACACTAACTGAAACTCAAGGTCCAGTAACAATTAAAATCACTGGTAAACCAAATGACAAGTTTAAAGGACTTGAACCTTACAAAAAAACTGAAGATCAGCGAGCAGTATTAGGAGCAAGATATCTAGAACTTGAAGATTCTACTGGGGCTAAACTGCCTGGAGGTAGCAAGCCATCAGCTCCTGGTTATTTCAACTTAGTTGTTAAGTCTCAAACATATAAATATGATATTCAACCAGTAGCAGAGGAGAATAAAGTTGCTGTTGCAGATATCAACAACTTAACTCCAACTGATATTAACAAAATCAAAGAGAAAATTAAGATTCAATATTCTGATAAAGCAACAACAGAAGATGCTCGACTAGCTTCTAAAAAAGGAGAAGTCTTAGCAGATAGATCTACAGTAGTGAAAGAAGTCGCTGTTGCCAACGGAATAGTTACTGTTACGTATAATGACGAGTCAGTAGATACTACTGCAGTTGCAGATGTAGCACGCACTAACCCAGTACCAACAGTAGAACTTCCATACTCAAATGCTGACAAACGTCAAATCTACGTTTACACAAGAGAAAACACAGATTTAACATTCACAGGTAAAGACGAAACAACAGTTAAAGACTTGTACCTACGTGGACCAGGTGATGTTGGAAATGATAATGCTGCAGCGTACGGATTCACAACAGGTAAGATTGATAACGGTGCCGTTACAAACGGAGAAGGAACAGTATCTGCTGATAAGAGAACAGCAACTATCAAGATGACAGGTGTTACAACTCTTAAAGCTCCAAACCAATGGACAAGTTTTATTGAAGCTAAAGATAGTGATGGTGCCAAATCGATGACAGGTGCAAACTATGATGCTTCAACTGATAATGCAGTACGTCAACAAAAACCAGGATATGTTCAGTTCATCGTTAAAAACCAAACATCTAAATATGACATTGCAGCTCCAACAGAAAAAGTTGCTGTAACAGATCCAGCTAACGTAACAGAAGCAGAATTAGAGAAAATCAAAGAAAAACTACAAATTGAGTACTCTAATAACAATGATGATGCTAACTTAGCTGACAAAAAAGGTAAAACTGTAGATGCTGAAGATGCTAAGACTAAGATTGCCTCAGTAACAAAAGATGACCAAGGAAATCTTGTAGTAACATACACAGACGGTTCAAAAGACACAAGACCATTATCAGAGTTTGTAACTTTAGACAAACAACCAGCTATCGATGAGATTAATAAAGCAGCTGAGAAGCAAATTGATGCTATTAATAAAACTCCAAATGCTACTGATGAAGAAAAACAAGCTGCAATTGACAAAGTAAATGCTGATAAGAAAAAAGCTCTTGATGAAATAGCGAAACCTGAAGTTACAACAAAAGATGCTCTTGATAAAGCTCAAACAGCAGGAACTGATGCAATCGCAGCGGATAACCCAGTAGTAGCGAAAAAAGATGCAGCTAAAGCGGATGTAGAAGCAGCGCGTAAAGCAAAAGCAGATGCTATTAATGCAGATAAAAACTTGAGCCAAGCAGAAAAAGATGCAGCTATCGCTAAAATTAATAAAGCGGCAGAAGATGCAACAAAAGCAATTGATGCAGCAACGACAGATGCAGCTGTAGATACAGCGAAAAATACTGGAACTACAGAATTCGGTAAAGTTAACCCAATCGCAAAAGAAAATGCAAAAGAAGCTATTGCGAATGCATTAACAGCTAAAAATAAAGAAATTGATGATCGCGCTGATTTAACTCAAGCTGAGAAAGATGCAGCAAAAGCAGAAGCTAAGAAATTAGCAGATGCAGAACTTGCAAAAGTTGATGCTCAACCTGATAACGCAGAAACAGCAGATGCAGCGGCAGCAGCTCAAAAACTTGTTAATAATGCAGAAGATAAGGGTGTAGCAGATGTAACATCAGTATACCCAATTGCTAAAGAACAAGCTAAACAAGCAGTGGCAGATGAACTAGCTAAAAAAGAAGCAGAAATCGATGCTCGTACAGACTTAACACAAGAAGAAAAAGACGCAGCTAAGAAAGAAGCACAAGCTAAAGCAAAAGCAGCAACAGATGCGATTAATGCCCAACCAGCTATTGCTGATTCTGAAGATAAAGCAACAGCAGCACAACAAGCGGTAGATGCAGCTAAAAATACTGGAGTTTCAGAAGTTAAAGCTGTGAATCCAGAAGCGAAAGCTAAGCCAGCAGCGAAAAAAGCAATTGACGAAGCATTAAAAGCTAAAGAAGCGGAAATCGATGCTCGTACTGACTTAACAGACGAAGAAAAAACAGCAGCGAAAGCAGAAGCGAAAGCAGCAGCTGACAAAGCAAAAGAAAATGTAGATAAAGCAACAACAGATGCAGCAGTAAAAGAAGCAGAAACTGCAGGAGTATCAGAAGTTAAAGCAATTAACCCAGAAGCGAAAGCTAAGCCAGCAGCGAAAAAAGCAATTGATGAAAAACTAGCAGAGCAATTAAAAGCGATTGAAAACACACTTGATGCAACTGATGAGGAAAAAGCAGAAGCAATTCAAAAAGCTAATGATGCTGCAGAACAAGCAAAACAAGCAATAGATGATGCTAAAACAGATGCAGAGGTAAATACTGCAAAAGAAACAGGTGTATCAGAAATTGAAAAAGCTCTTCCAGTAGTTGAAGATAAACCAAATGCTCGTAAAGCAATCGACGAAGAAGCAAAAGCTAAAAAAGCAGAAATCGATGCTCGTACCGATTTCTCTCCTAAAGCTAAAGAAGTATTAAAAGCTAAAGTAGATAAAGTTGCAGAAAAAGCTAAAGAAGCAATCGATGCAGTAAGCAGTGTAGTTGATGTTAATGTAATAGAAGAAGCGGATAAAAAAGCGATTAGATCAATTGGGGGTATAAATAGACCGGTTGATAAGGTTCTAGTGAAAGATCCAACCCAGTTATCTGATGAAGAAAAAGCTAAACTCTTAGAAGAAGTTAAAAAAGTTAATCCAACAGCCAAAGAAGTTAAATATAACAAAGATGGAAATATTGAAGTAACTACAGAAAATGGTGATAAAGGAATAATTATACCAACCAAATTAGTGAAAACTGAGGACCAGTTAGATAACGGTAAAGGTGGAAATGACATTAACAAACCACTTGATAAAGTTATCGTAAAAGATCCATCGAACTTAACTGACGAAGAGAAAGCTAAGATTGTTGCTAAAGTTGAAGAGGTAAATCCAGATGCTATAGTAACAATAGATGAAAATGGAACTGTTTCTGTGTCTACTCCAGAAGGTAGAACTTCGGCAATTCCAGTATCAGAATTAGTAAGAACTAAAGAAGATACAGAAAAAGCAGGAGCAGGTAACTCTAATATTGTGAAACCAGCAGATAAGATTGTTGGTGAAGGAAATGATCCAGATGATCAAGCTAAAGCAGAGGAGAAATTAAGAGAATTAAACCCTGAGACTAAATCTGTTAAATTTGACGAAAATGGTAATGCGACAGTTACACTAAAAGATGGAACTACTGCAACAATCCCAGTGGAAGATTTATTCAGATCAGAAACTGATGCAACTAAACCAAATGCAGGAAACGACGTAGTTAAACCAGCGGACAAAACAGTAGTAGCAAATAAAGATGCCCTAACTCCAGAAGA
>NZ_GL397179.1:240333-651521 GCF_000146585.1 Streptococcus mitis ATCC 6249
AAATGGAGCAAACACACCAGCAACTAAGACAGTAGTAAAAGATCCAGCTAACTTAACAGATGAAGAAAAAGCAAAAGTTAAGAAAGCAGTAGAGGATGTAAACCCAGGATCAACTGTAGTAGTAAATGATAAAGGTGATGTAATCGTTACTAAAGGTGATGGAACAGTATTAGTAATCCCAGAACTTGACTTAGTAATTCCAGAAGATAAATTAACTGATCCAACTCAACAAAATGGTGTAAACACACCAGCAACTAGAGTGTTAGTTGGAGATAAAGCTAAATTAACAGCTGATGAAATTGAAAAAGTTAAAGAATCAATTAAAGCAGTCAACCCAGGTGCAACTGTAGTAGTAGACGAAAACGGAAATGCAACAGTCACAACATCAGAAGGTAAGACAGCAACAATTCCAGCAGCTCAATTAGTTAAAGATGCTAAAGATGTTGTAGCTAAGAACAATGGTGAAAACATCAACGTTGACTTCGAAAAAGAAACAGTAGCAGACCTCAATAACTTAACAGATGCAGAAAAAGAAGCTGCAAAAGCTAAGATTAAAGGAGCAAATGCTGATGTGGTAGAAGTTATCTTCGACAAAGCAGGAAATGCAACTGTAATTACTAAAGATGGTAAAGTTTACACAATCGTATCCAAAGATATCTTTAAACAACGTTCTTCTACAGACAATGGAAGTTCAGCTAATACTGGTCAAATAGTATCAGAACACACAAATGCGCGTAAAGCAGCTAAAAAGTTGCCAAATACAGGTACAGCAGATTCTACTGTAGCTATGGTAGCAGCTGCCGCAAGTGCAGTACTTGGTCTTGGTCTTGCAGGCCGTCGTCGTAAAGAAGACGAAGAAGCTTAATTAGTAGATTGTTTGATAAACATCAGATGATAAGTCCGATTTTCAAAGCTTAAATAAGTACCTCTCGTAAGAAAATCTCCTAGCAGGAAAGTCTGCTAGGAGATTTTTGATTTCAGGAAGTGGACGGCTGACTTGGTAACCAGCTGAGGGTGAAGATCAGTTGCTCAGCTTTCAAGAGGTCTTGGTGTTGGATGCTAGATACAGAGGTCTGGTCCAATCGGCATTCTTTGACAAAGTTGAAATGGCTGTGGTTTTGCTCGGCATGGATATCCAGCCATTTATTTTCCTTAGCCAGGTAGATACGGAGATAGTCAAAGAGAGGAATTCCGAGATCGTAACCTGGTTTGCCTGGACAGGTCGGGTAGAATCCAAGAGCCGACCAGATGTACCAAGCAGAGAGACTACCGTTGTCCTCATCGCCAGGATAGGCTTGCCAACTTGGGTGAAAGGCTTTTTGACGTATCGTCTTAATGATAAGGGCAGTGTAGTCTGGATAGTTGCTGTAGCGAAAGAGATATGGAATGTGGAAGCTAGGCTGGTTAGAGATGGCGAGTTGTCCAAAGGGAGCTGTTGCCATCTCGCTCATTTCATGAATCTCGTAACCATAGCCGGTCGTTTCAAAGAGAGGAGCATCCTGACAGGCTTTCAAAAGGTAGTGGCTAAAGGCTTCTTTTCCACCCATCAGTTGGATTAAGCCGGGGATGTCGTGGAGAACGCCTAAAGTAGCTTGAATGGCGGAACACTCGGCGTAGTCTCGTCCCCAACTGTAAGGAGAGAAGTCAGGTCGGAAGTTGCCTTGACGATCTCGCGCACGCATATAGCCTGTCTCAGAGTCAAAGAGATGACGGAAATTCTGCGATGCGACCTTATAAGTCTGGGCGATGTCATTCTGACCTTGTTTTTTGGCACAGCTGGCGATGCAAAAATCACTATAGGCATAGTCAAGGGTGTGGCTGACGCTTTCGTGGTGGTCGGTAGAGAGGTAGCCCAGTTCTTGGTATTGGGCTAGTCCGTGACGACCATTGATGTCGAGAGGGTCGGACTTAGTGGCTGTCTCTAGCATGGCTTGGAGGAGTTCTTCTTCCAAGTCGGGAGCCATATCCTTGCAGGCGCTGTCTGCGATAATGCCGTCCAATAGAGTACCAGGCATCATACCACGTTCATCTGGAGCCAGCCATTTTGGAAGGAATCCAGTATCGCGGTAGCTATTGAGGAAACCTTCTAGAAAGCGGTGATAGTGTTCCGGTATGACAAGCGCAAAGAGGGGGAAGGTGGTGCGGAAGGTATCCCAGAAACCATTGTTGCTAAAGAGGACGCCGGGCTTGACAGTACCAGTAGACAAATCCATGTGGATGGCCTGCCCTGACTCGTTCACCTCATAAAATGTCTGTGGGAAGAGGAAGAGTCTGTAGAGGCAGTGGTCAAAGAAGGTCCGGTCGGTTTCCCCTGTCTCCACGATATCAAAACGGTGGAGGAGGTTTTCCCAGTTTGCTTGGGCATTTGTTTTACAGCTATCAAAGTCCGTTTGAGGTAGATTAAGCAGCGCTTGAGAAGGAGAGATGAAAGAAGTCGCTAGTTGGATTTCAGCATGGCTATCTGCGAGGTCAATTCGCCAGTCTCTGCTTTCTTGGCTGACAGCAAGAATATCCGTGTTCATTTGCAGAGAAGTGAACAGTATCAGCGGATTTTTATTGGTCTCTGTTTTGCCTTCTTGTCTGAGGGCCAGAGTCCGCTTATCTACCTGCTCCACTGTCAGTTCATCTGCTGCGTGAAGATAGAGGGCGAGGGATTTGCCTTGCTTTTGCTCCAAACGAATAGAAGCGCCATAGCAAGTCGGTGTGAGCTGGGTTTCAATCTGATAACGCAGAGAAAAGAGTTTCAAATAGTGAGGCTGGAAGCAAGCTTTGTCTATATCATAAGAAGACTGGCGGTGAAAGAGACTGTCTCCCCCAAGCTGGCCTGTGACAGGTGTCAGAAGGAGCCATGAGTAGTCCCCAATCCAAGGGCTGGGCTGGTGGGTTAAGCGAATTCCCTGAAAGATGGGCAGATGCGGATCGAAGAACCAAGCTCCCTCCTGATCACTGGTCTGGGGCACAAAATAATTCATCCCAAAAGGCACGCCTGTGTAGGGCAGGGTATTTCCCTGAGAGAAGGCATGCTTGCTAGCAGTACCAAAGCGGGTATCGATGGTTTCAAGTAGTGGTTTCATGGTATTTCCTTTAGCTGTTTTTCTACATTATATCAGAAAAATGAGACCTTTAGATATGGGGTTCGAAAGTAAGCAATTTTGTAGAAAAATGACTATCATTTGTGTATGTATTTTCTGGACTAAAAGCTATATACTGAACATGAAACTTGTTTGAAAGAGGTAAAATTAAAAATGGTTTATTCAAAAGAGATTGTCAGAGAGTGGCTGGATGAAGTAGCAGAGCGTGCCAAGGACCATCCGGAGTGGGTGGATGTCTTTGAACGTTGCTATACCGACACCTTGGACAATACGGTTGAGATCCTAGAAGATGGTTCAACTTTTGTGCTCACAGGAGACATTCCTGCTATGTGGCTTCGGGATTCGACTGCCCAACTCAGACCCTATCTTCATGTGGCTAAAAGAGATTCTCTCTTGCGTCAGACCATTGCAGGTTTGGTCAAGCGTCAGATGACCTTGGTACTCAAGGATCCTTATGCCAATTCCTTTAACATTGAGGAGAACTGGAAGGGCCACCACGAGACTGACCACACAGATCTTAACGGCTGGATCTGGGAACGCAAGTATGAGGTGGACTCGCTTTGCTATCCTTTGCAGTTGGCTTATCTCCTTTGGAAAGAGACTGGCGAAACCAGTCAGTTTGATGAAACTTTTGTCGCTGCGACCAAGGAAATTCTTCATCTCTGGACAGTAGAGCAGGACCACAACAACTCTCCATATCGTTTTGTCCGCGATACAGACCGCAAGGAAGATACTCTGGTAAATGATGGCTTTGGACCTGACTTTGCCCTGACAGGTATGACCTGGTCAGCTTTTCGTCCAAGTGATGATTGCTGTCAGTATAGCTACTTGATTCCATCCAATATGTTTGCGGTCATTGTCTTGGGTTATGTCCAAGAAATCTTTGCAGAATTGAATCTAGCTGATAGCGAGAGTGTCATCGCAGACGCTAAACGTCTGCAAGCAGAGATCCAAGAAGGGATCGAAAACTACGCCTACACCACTAACAGCAAGGGTGAAAAGATTTACGCCTTTGAAGTGGATGGTCTAGGAAATGCCAGCATCATGGATGATCCAAACGTACCAAGTCTGCTGGCTGCGCCTTATCTGGGCTACTGCGACATTGACGATGAGGTTTACCAAGCAACTCGTCGGACCATTCTGAGCCCGGAAAATCCTTACTTCTACCAAGGAGAATACGCTAGCGGACTTGGAAGCTCTCACACCTTCTATCGTTATATCTGGCCAATCGCCCTTTCTATCCAAGGTTTGACAACAAACGATAAGGAAGAGAAAAAATACCTGCTTGACCAGCTAGTTGCCTGCGATGGTGGAACAGGTGTTATGCATGAAAGCTTCCACGTTGACGATCCGACTCTTTACTCTCGTGAATGGTTCTCATGGGCCAACATGATGTTCTGTGAGTTAGTCTTGGATTACCTGGGTATCCGTTAATACTCTTCGAAAATCTCTTCAAACCACGTCAGCTTCGCCTTGCCGTAGGTATGGTTACTGACTTCGTCAGTTCTATCCACAACCTCAAAGCAGTGTTTTGAGCTGACTTCGTCAGTTCTATCTACAACCTCAAAGCCATGCTTTGAGCAGCCTGCGGCTAGCTTCCTAGTTTGCTCTTTGATTTTCATTGAGTATAAGGAGCAGGCTTTTGCTCAACTGATTCTAGGAACGAATCACAAATTCACATTTAAAACGTTAAAAATAAAAATTTAATTTAGAATGAGGTTTTACTTCATGGAAAATGTTGTCGTACATATTATCTCACATAGTCACTGGGACCGTGAGTGGTACTTACCTTTTGAAAGCCACCGTATGCAGTTGGTGGAATTATTTGACAATCTTTTTGACCTTTTTGAAAATGATCCTGAGTTCAAGAGCTTCCACTTGGATGGTCAAACCATTGTCCTTGATGACTACTTGGAAATTCGTCCTGAAAATCGCGACAAAGTCCAAGGTTACATCGACCAAGGCAAACTCAAAATTGGTCCCTTTTACATCTTGCAGGATGACTACTTGATTTCCAGTGAAGCCAATGTTCGCAATACCTTGATTGGCCAAGCAGAATGTGCAAAATGGGGCAAATCAACCCAGGTTGGTTACTTCCCAGATACCTTTGGAAATATGGGGCAAGCTCCTCAAATCCTTCAAAAATCAGGCATTCACGTGGCAGCCTTTGGCCGTGGTGTCAAGCCGATTGGCTTTGACAACCAAGTCCTCGAAGATGAGCAGTTTACTTCCCAGTTTTCAGAAATGTACTGGCAGGGTGCAGACGGAAGTCGTGTCCTCGGTATTCTCTTTGCCAACTGGTACAGTAATGGGAATGAAATTCCAGTGGATAAAGACGAGGCCTTGACCTTCTGGAAACAAAAATTGGCAGACGTGCGTGACTACGCTTCGACCAACCAATGGTTGATGATGAATGGATGTGACCACCAGCCTGTACAGCGAAATCTGAGTGAGGCCATTCGTGTGGCAAATGAACTCTTCCCAGATGTGACCTTTGTGCATAGTTCCTTTGATGACTACATCCACGCAGTAGAAAGTGCTCTGCCGGAGCAACTATCAACGGTTACAGGCGAGTTGACCAGTCAAGAAACAGACGGTTGGTACACACTTGCCAACACTTCTTCTTCACGGATTTACCTCAAACAAGCCTTCCAAGAAAATAGCAACCTGCTAGAACAAGTAGTGGAACCATTGACTGTCATCACTGGTGGACATAACCACAAGGACCAGTTGACCTATGCTTGGAAAGTCCTTCTACAAAATGCGCCCCATGATAGTATCTGTGGCTGTAGTATTGACGAAGTTCACCGTGAGATGGAAACACGTTTTGCCAAGGTCAACCAAGTCGGAAACTTCGTTAAGACCAATCTTCTCAACGAGTGGAAGGGTAAAATTGCAACCCAGGAAGCTCAAAGCGACCATCTCTTTACCGTCATCAATACAGGCTTGCATGACAAGGTTGATACTGTCAGCACAGTGATTGATGTGGCGACTTGTGATTTTAAAGAATTGCACCCAACAGAAGGCTATAAGAAAATGGCAGCCTTGACCTTGCCAAGCTACCGTGTCGAAGACTTGGAAGGGCATGCTGTAGAAGCGAAAATCGAAGATCTAGGAGCTAATTTTGAGTATGATTTGCCAAAAGACAAGTTCCGTCAGGCTCGTATCGCTCGACAAGTGCGCGTGACAGTACCTGTTCATCTGGCACCACTTTCTTGGACAACCTTCCAATTGCTCGAAGGAGAACAAGAACACCGTGACGGTATTTACCAAAATGGAGTGATTGATACGCCATTTGTAACGGTCAGTGTGGATGAAAATATCACAGTTTATGACAAGACAACTCATGAAGCGTATGAGAATGTTGTTCGCTTTGAAGACCGTGGTGACATTGGAAATGAGTACATCTATTTCCAACCAAAAGGAACAGAACCTATCTACGCTGAGCTAAAAGGCTATGAGGTCTTGGAAAATACAGCACGTTTTGCCAAGATTTTGCTCAAGCATGAATTGACAATTCCAGTAAGTGCAGACGAAAAACTGGATGCAGAACAAAGAGGCATCATCGAGTTTATGACGCGTGAAGCTGGGCGCTCAGAAGAATTGACAACCCTACCTCTGGAAACAGAGATGACCGTATTTGTTGATAATCCACAAATCCGCTTCAAGACTCGCTTTACTAACACAGCCAAGGATCACCGTATCCGTCTCTTGGTTAAGACTCATAACACGCGTCCAAGCAATGACTCTGAAAGCATCTATGAGGTGGTGACAAGACCAAATAAACCAGCTGCTTCTTGGGAAAATCCTGAAAATCCACAACACCAACAAGCCTTTGTCAGCCTTTATGATGATGAAAAAGGAGTGACGGTGGCCAATAAAGGATTGCACGAGTATGAAATCCTTGGAGACGATACCATTGCCGTGACCATCCTTCGTGCTTCAGGTGAGTTAGGTGACTGGGGTTACTTCCCAACACCAGAGGCTCAGTGCTTGCGCGAGTTTGAAGTCGAGTTTGCACTTGAATGCCACCAAGCAGGGGAACGCTTCTCCGCTTTCCGTCGTGCCAAAGCCTTCCAAACACCATTCACTAGTCTTCAGGTCGCTAAACAAGAAGGAAGTGTGGCAGCGACTGGCAGCCTCTTGAGTCATGCGGCACTCAGCTTACCACAAGTTTGCCCAACAGCCTTTAAAGTGGCGGAAAATGAAGAAGGATATGTACTCCGTTACTACAATATGAGCCAAGAAAATGTGCGTATATCTGAACACCAACAAACCATTCTTGACTTACTTGAGCGACCATATCCAGTTCATTCAGGACTATTGGCTCCACAAGAAATTCGTACAGAATTGATTAAAAAAGAAGACATTTAACAGTTTTAAAGTGTTTGATAACGAATACTATGAGATAGAAAGGAGGGGCGAAAGAGTAAGGATTAACTACTGATTCGTCCCTTTTTTGGTGAAAATATGACGATTGCAACCATTGATATCGGAGGGACTGGGATTAAGTTTGCCAGTCTGACTCCTGATGGAAAAATACTAGATAAGACAAGTACACCGACACCAGAAACCCTAGAAGATTTACTGACTTGGTTAGACCAATGCTTGGCAGAGAAAGATTATAAGGGCATTGCCATGAGCGTTCCAGGCGCGGTCAATCAAGAAACAGGTGTGATTGAGGGAATCAGTGCCGTACCTTACATTCATGGCTTTTCTTGGTATGAGACGCTTGCTCATCATCAGCTACCTGTCCATCTAGAAAATGATGCCAACTGTGTTGGACTTAGTGAACTGCTGGCTCATCCAGAGATTGAAAATGCAGCCTGTGTCGTGATTGGGACAGGAATTGGCGGAGCTATGATAATCAATGGCAAACTTCACCGTGGTCGCCACGGCTTAGGTGGTGAGTTTGGCTATATGACAACCATTGAACCAGCTGAAAAACTCAACAACTGGTCGCTACTAGCCTCTACAGGAAACATGGTTCGCTACGTAATTGAAAAATCTGGTCAGACTGACTGGGATGGTCGCAAGATTTACCAAGAAGCTGCAGCTGGAAATGTCCTTTGCCAAGAAGCCATTGAGCGCATGAACCGTAATCTGGCTCAAGGCTTGCTCAATATCCAGTATCTGATCGATCCAGATGTCATTAGTCTGGGAGGCTCTATCAGTCAAAATCCAGATTTTATCCAAGGCGTCAAAAAAGCTGTTGATGCTTTTGTCGAAACCTACGAAGAATACACGGTCGCACCAGTTATCCAAGCTTGCACCTATCATGCAGATGCCAATCTCTATGGTGCCCTTGTCAACTGGCTGCAGGAGGAAAACCAATGGTAATTTTTACAGGACTTAGTCCCAAACAAGAGCAAGCATTAGAGTTGCTTAAAAAGCATATTTCGCTAGCAGATGTAGAGGTAGCAGTCGCTCAGTCTGACCAAGCCTCTATCTCTATCAAGGGTGAGGGAGGCCACTATCAACTGACTTATCGCAAACCTCACCAACTTTACCGCGCCTTGTCCTTATTGGCAACAGCTCTAGTAGAAGGTGATAAGGTAGAGATTGAAGAACAAGCTGCTTACGAAGAGTTGGCCTATATGGCAGACTGTTCCCGAAATGCAGTGCTAAATGTGGCTTCTGCTAAGCAGATGATTGAGGTCTTGGCTCTCATGGGCTACTCAACCTTTGAGCTTTACATGGAAGACACCTATCAGATTGAGGGACAACCTTACTTTGGTTACTTCCGTGGTGCTTACTCGGCTGAGGAGTTGCAGGAAATAGAAGCCTACGCCCAGCAGTTTGACATGACCTTTGTGCCTTGCATCCAGACCTTGGCCCACTTGTCAGCCTTTGTCAAATGGGGCGTTAAGGAAGTGCAAGAACTCCGTGATGTAGAGGACATTCTCCTTATTGGCGAAGAAAAGGTTTATGATTTGATTGATGGGATGTTTGCCACTCTGTCTAAGTTGCAGACACGCAAGGTCAATATCGGGATGGACGAAGCCCATTTGGTTGGTTTGGGGCGCTACCTCATTTTGAACGGTGTTGTGGACCGTAGTCTCCTCATGTGTCAACACTTGGAGCGCGTGCTGGATATTGCCGATAAGTATGGTTTCCACTGCCAAATGTGGAGTGACATGTTCTTCAAACTCATGTCAGCAGATGGCCAGTACGACCGCGATGTGGAAATTCCTGAGGAAACTCGTGTTTATCTTGACCGTCTCAAAGATCGTGTAACCTTGGTTTATTGGGATTATTACCAGGATAGCGAAGAAAAGTACAATCGTAATTTCCGTAATCACCACAAGATTAGCCAAGATATCGCCTTTGCAGGCGGAGCTTGGAAGTGGATTGGTTTTACCCCACACAACCATTTCAGCCGTCTAGTGGCTATCGAGGCCAATAAAGCCTGTCGTGCTAATCAGATCAAAGAAGTCATCGTAACTGGTTGGGGGGACAATGGTGGCGAGACAGCCCAGTTTTCTATCCTACCAAGCTTGCAAATCTGGGCAGAACTCAGCTACCGCAATGACCTAGACCGTTTGTCTGCACACTTCAAGACCAATACGGGTCTATCAGTTGAGGATTTCATGCAGATAGACCTAGCCAACCTCTTGCCAGATCTACCAGGCAATCTCAGCGGGATCAATCCCAACCGCTATGTCCTTTATCAGGATGTTCTCTGTCCGATTCTTGATCGACACATGACACCTGAACAGGACAAGCCCCACTTCGCTCAGGCTGCGGAGACCCTTGCTGAAATCAAAGAAAAAGCTGGCGCCTACTCTTATCTCTTTGAAACACAGGCTCAGTTGAATGCTATTTTAAGTAGCAAGGTTGATGTAGGACGACGCATTCGTGAAACTTATAAAGTCGGTGACAAAGTCAGCTTGCAGCAAATCGCCAGAGAAGAATTACCAAAACTCAGAAGTGAGATTGAAACATTCCATAAACTCTTTAGTCAACAATGGCTGAAAGAAAACAAGGTTTTTGGTTTGGATACGGTTGATATCCGTATGGGCGGACTCTTACAAAGAATCAAGCGAGCAGAGAGTCGCATCGAGGCTTATCTGGCAGGTCAGATTGACCGTATCGAAGAATTAGAAGTTGAAATCCTTCCATTTAATGATTTTTATGGAGACAAGGACTTTGCAGCCACAACAGCCAACCAGTGGCACACCATTGCGACCGCATCGACGATTTATACGACTTAATACTCTTCGAAAATCTCTTCAAACTACGTCAGCTTCACCTTGCCGTAGGTATGGTTACTGACTTCGTCAGTCTTATCTACAACCTCAAAACGGTGTTTTGAGCAGCCTGCGGCTAGCTTCCTAGTTTGCTCTTTGATTTTCATTGAGTATAAAAACAAGAGCAGTGTCCCCTGTTCAGAGTGTTTCTCGTGAAACCTATTTCTTATAAAAAACTTCTCCACATAAAATAATTTGTGGAGTTTTTTCTATAATTAGTAGTTTAAACTATTCTTAAAATAAGAGTATACTAATTATGTAATCGTTATCAAACCTAAAAATTCGATGAAATCAGTTTTTAGGAATAAAATGGGAGGAAATTATGAAAAAGTTTTCAAAGACCTTGAGAGATAACTGGATTTTTCTCTTGATGGTTTTACCAGGGGCACTTTGGTTGATTCTATTCTTCTATATCCCAGTATTTGGAAATGTGGTCGCCTTTAAAGATTACCATATGAGTGGTGAAGGATTTATCCACAGTATTATGAATAGTAAGTGGGTCGGCCTCGATAACTTTAAGTTCTTGTTTAGTTCTAAAGATGCCTTTATCATTACTCGAAATACCGTCCTTTACAACCTTGGATTCATCTTTATTGGTTTGATTGTGTCGGTTGGAATTGCTATCATCCTCAGTGAGCTTCGTTCTAAGAGAATGGTTAAAATTTTCCAAACGTCTATGTTGTTCCCATACTTCTTGTCATGGGTTATCATCAGTTTCTTTACAGATGCATTCCTCAACATTGACAAGGGTGTGATCAACCACTTCCTTTCTTCCATCGGATTGAAGGAAATTAACTTCTACGCTGACTTAGGTATTTGGCCATATCTTCTCCTTTTCCTAGGTATCTGGAAAGGATTCGGATATAGCAGTGTCATGTACTATGCGACTATCATGGGAATTGACCCTACCTACTACGAAGCAGCAACAGTGGACGGGGCTAGCAAGTGGCAACGGATTCGCAATGTAACCATTCCACAGTTGACACCGCTGATAACTGTTTTGACTATCCTTGCAGTCGGAAACATCTTCCGTGCAGACTTCGGTCTTTTCTACCAAATCCCACACAATGCTGGTCAGCTCTATAATGTAACCAACGTACTAGACGTCTATGTCTATAATGGTTTGACTCAGACAGCGGATATTGGTATGGCATCAGCAGCTGGTCTTTATCAGTCAGTTGTCGGTTTGATTCTGGTTATCCTATCAAACTTGCTTGCAAGACGAGTCGATCCAAATTCAGCACTATTCTAGAAAGGAGGAAAGCATGGCAGAAAAAATTAAAAAAGCAAAAATTGATAATGTCGGCATTCACTCCTTTAGTAAGAAGGCAGATATCTTCTTCAGTGTTATTTCTGGATTGATTGCTCTCTCTTGTATCTTGCCCTTTATCTTTGTCATCATGATTTCCATCACAGATGAAAAGAGCATCCTTCAACATGGATATAGCTTTTTCCCATCACAGTTTGGATTAGATGGCTTCGAGTTTTTGGCTCAGTTTAAAGATAAGATATTACAAGCGCTCTTTATCTCAGTGTTTGTAACAGTAGTCGGAACCTTGACAAACGTCTTTATCACAACAACTTATGCCTACGCCATTTCACGGACAACCTTTAAGTACCGCAGATTCTTTACAGTTTTCGTCCTACTTAGTATGTTGTTCAACGCCGGTTTGGTTCCAGGCTATATCGTGGTAACTCGTTTGCTTCAACTAGGTGATACAGTTTGGGCCTTGATTGTTCCAATGCTTCTCTCACCATTTAACATCATCTTGATGCGTTCCTTCTTCAAGAAGACCATTCCAGAAGCCATTCTGGAGTCCGCTCGTATCGATGGTGCTAGTGAAGCACGGATCTTCTTCCAAATCTGTTTACCATTGTCATTACCAGGTATCGCAACCATCACGCTTTTGACAGCTCTTGGTTTCTGGAACGACTGGTTCAACGCCCTTCTTTACATCAAGAGTGACAACTTGTATCCATTGCAGTATTTGCTCATGCAAATCCAGCAAAATATGGACTACATCGCCAAAGCAGTCGGCCTTTCTGGTCAATTGGGAGTCGCTCTTCCAAAGGAAACAGGACGTATGGCCATGGTTGTCGTTGCAACCCTTCCGATTGCCATTCTGTATCCATTCTTCCAACGCTACTTTGTAAAAGGTTTGACCATCGGTGGTGTGAAAGAATAGGACTTACTGAGAAACATCGTTTCTCCCTTCCCAACTTCATCTTAGTGACTGAAGTTAAAATCATTAAATCGTTTATAAGTTTAAAAATAAAAAAAGGAGTTTTTATCATGAAAAACTGGAAAAAATATGCTTTTGCATCTGCTAGCGTAGTAGCTTTGGCTGCAAGTCTTGCTGCTTGTGGAAACCTTTCAGGTAACAACAAAAAAGCTGCTGACTCAGGATCAGGAGAAAAACCTGTTATTAAAATGTACCAAATCGGTGACAAGCCAGATAACTTGGATGAATTGCTAGAAAATGCAAACAAAATCATCGAAGAAAAAGTTGGTGCTAAATTGGATATCCAATACCTTGGATGGGGTGACTACGGTAAGAAAATGTCCGTTATCACATCATCAGGTGAAAACTACGATATCGCTTTCGCAGATAACTACATCGTAAACGCGCAAAAAGGTGCTTATGCTGACTTGACAGAATTGTACAAGAAAGAAGGGGCAGAGCTTTATAAAGCACTTGACCCAGCTTACATCAAAGGGAACACTGTAAACGGTAAGATCTACGCTGTTCCAGTTGCGGCTAACGTTGCATCTTCACAAAACTTTGCCTTCAACGGAACTCTTCTTGCTAAATACGGTATCGACATTTCAGGTGTAAATTCATACGAAACACTTGAACCAGTCTTGAAACAAATCAAAGAAAAAGCTCCAGATGTAGTACCATTTGCAGTTACTAAGAACTTCATCCCTTCTGAAAACTTTGACTACCCAGTAGCAAACGGACTTCCATTCGTTATCGACCTTGAAGGGGATACTACTAAGATCGTAAACCGTTACGACGTTCCTCGTTTCAAAGAACACTTGAAGACTCTTCACAAATTCTACGAAGCAGGATACATTCCAAAAGACGTAGCAACAAGCGACACTTCATTTGACCTTCAACAAGACACTTGGTTCGTTCGTGAAGAAACAGTAGGACCAGCTGACTACGGTAACAGCTTGCTCTCACGTGTTGCTAACAAAGACATCCAAATCAAACCATTCACTAACTTCATCAAGAAAAACCAAACAACTCAAGTTGCTAACTTTGTTATCTCAAACAACTCTAAGAACAAAGAAAAATCAATGGAAGTGTTGAACCTCTTGAACACGAACCCTGAACTCTTGAACGGACTTGTTTACGGTCCAGAAGGCAAGAACTGGGAGAAAATTCCAGGTAAAGAAAACCGTGTTCGTGTCCTTGAAGGATACAAAGGAAACACTCACATGGGTGGATGGAACACTGGTAACAACTGGATCCTTTACATCAACGAAAACGTTACAGACCAACAAATCGAAGATTCTAAGAAACAATTGGCAGAAGCTAAAGAATCTCCAGCGCTTGGATTCATCTTTAACACTGATAGCGTAAAATCTGAAATCTCTGCAATCACTAACACAATGCAACAATTCGATACAGCTATCAACACTGGTACTGTAGACCCTGATAAAGCTATTCCAGAATTGATGGAAAAATTGAAATCTGAAGGTGCATACCAAAAAGTATTGGATGAAATGCAAAAACAATACGACGAATTTTTGAAAAGCAAAAAATCATAAGACAAACTGATTTCGTGTATTCATTCCTAAAAAATGTTATCACTACCTCCTCTGGGACTCCCAGGGGAGGTAGTGATTTTTTGAAATGAAAAATAAACCAACTACTATAATTTAGGTATAGTTGGTCTTTTTTGTATAGAAGTGCTATTTTATGAGGAGTATTGGCTCTGTAATAAATCACTCTTATCCCAAGTATAGAACTTCATCACAGAGACATTCGATATCTTGCTCTATATGAGAAGCTAGAATAATGAGTTTACCCTTTTCTTTTAGGTGGAGTAATTTTTCTCGAATTTTTTGAACAGATTGCTTATCAAGTCCGTTCATTGGTTCATCTAAAAGTAATATATCTGGATTTTCCATAAAAGCCTGTGCTAGAGCTAATTTTTGTTTCATTCCTAAAGAGTAGTGCTTCACTTTTTTAGAGGAACTAGGATCGAGTCCTACATCTATCATACTCTGGATAATTTCTTTCTCGCCTATTTCATTTTTGATTAGAGCTAGTTGATGTAAGTTATCAAAACCAGAATAACCTTCCAGAAATCCTGGAGTTTCAATAATAACACCTACACTGGGTAAGAAGGGGAAATCGATTCCAAGTATGCTTCCATCTAATTCGATTTCTCCTTCAGTTATAGATTCTAATCCCGCTAAACACTTGAGTAAAACTGTTTTTCCTGAACCGTTATATCCAACAATTCCGTATATATTCCCACTGGAAAACTCAAAGGAAAGGTCTTCAAAAATTACATTGTGTTTATAGTTTTTACGAATAGACTTTAAATGTAGGTCTGTCATATCTATTGCCTCCTTATTTTTTTCATCACCACTAGGATTATGGTGAGCAAAAGGTATAAAAGTAGGATACGAGTAATTATTTCTGGTAGGGATAGTAAACCAGAATGGGCTTCGTATTTAATATAATGAAAGTCTAGCCAAGTTAAAGGAGATAAAAATTTAATCCAGAAACGTGAAGCTTCTGTAATAAATAATTCTACAATAACTAATCCACAGGCTAAGGTATTTCCTAAATTAGAATAATGACTATTGAAAACGAAAATCACTCCTCCAATCAATATGAATATAAGGAACAACAATAAGAATATTTGAAAAAAAGCTCTATAAGGAGAATAATATTGTAGTATAATTGAGCGTAAATGTGTCATGCTATCAACGCCTTCTGGAAATGAAATACGCCCTTGAGCTAGGGAAGGTAGGAGACGTCCCCAATGATTTGAAAAGTGTAGTGTAGGGAGAAAAGTGATTAAAATGCTGATGATTTGGTAAATCGAAGCGATTAAGCTCGCGATAATCAGATAAATAAACTGGCAGACCATCCACTTTTTCTGTCCGATCTTTAAGATTAACCAAAACTGGAAAGTATCTTTTAAAGGAAGGTTGCTAAATAGTAGTATGACAGATAAAATAGCAATCGCAGTGAACCATTGACTCGTGAAGAGAACGGTTACAATGCTGACAGGATAAGTTTCTTTGAAGTGATTAGCTAAATTAGAAAAAGGTAGCATTAAAATCAAAGTATAGAGGTGAAAGAAAATTAAGATAGGCAACAATCGTTTAAAGGTGAATTGTTGTTTTAAGAGAATAGTTACTACACGTATAATCTCCATAAGATTACTCCTTATCATAAAAATGCCAATGTTTTTTAAGAGCTAGTCGAATGATCTCTATTGCCAAAAGTGCCCATAGAGTTAAGAAAATATAAGGATAAAGTAACGAAAAAATATTTCGAAAGTTTTCGTCACCTACTTGGAAATATGCTAGCCCTTCTCGTAAATAATCATCTGTCGTTAAGACGATATGTGGCAGGGTAAAAAAAGGGAGCGCTCTCTCTAAACCGAATTTTGTGAGGACAAACCAGGTCATGCTTGGAAGAAGATAGACCATTAATATATTAGGGTAAAAAACGGAGAGGACTCCACCTAATAGAGTAAAGAATGCAAAATAGAGTCCAATTAGACTAATGAGAAGGAAGTAGAAAAGGAATATAAATCCTTGATTTAACAACCACTGATTGCTAAAAGTAGATAAGTAGTGAGAATTAGTGAGGGGAAAATAAAATGAGAGGAGAATTAAAAAACAGAATCCTAAGGTCAGTCCTACAAAATAAGAACGGAAAATTAACCGTTTTACGAAGGAAGAAGCGTATTGTCGCAGAGACATACGACTAAGTAAAAAAGGGAGTCTATTTTGATGGTAGTCTTGTGAAAAATCTGTTACTACAGTGGAAGCTGCTGTTAAAATATATAATGACATTGCCAGATTTCTAGAGAAAGAGAGCATGAAATAATCAAGGACTGCTAGTGAATTTCCTCCGTCTAATTTTATTGTTAGATCTGTATAGGACATCATCAATGCAACTACTAAGGAAAAGAGTAATCCAATCCAAATCCTCCAATCTTTTAGCATATATTTAAAGGGGAGAAGTATTTTCATTTAACTTACCTCTTTCCAGTTTGCGGGATCGATAACTACTTTATCTATACGATCTTTTTCTTTGATTTTAAAGATTAGGAAGGGACGATAGAGATTTCCTCCATAGAGTTCTTTTTCTTGATTGGGAATAGGTATATACTCGATTGTAAATGACTCAATATAAATTGGACTGTCCAAAATCAAATTTTCGTATTTTTCTTTTAAAACATCTAATCCTTTTTGGACAGAAAGAGTAGCCATTTTATCTGTTTTTTGAGTTGGTAAGATAACACCAGCTAAGTCAATTCCTTGAATCCCTGTTTGGGTGATGATAAAGTTTAGGTCAGGACCATGAACAAAATTAATTTCTCCAGATGAACCTAGCTGAGTTTCGCCATCAATAACTCTTTTACTAGAAAGTTTTGGAAAAACAGTAATATAGTACATATCTGTCAGATTGTCTTTAGCTATCTTTGTTCCTTTTAATTCTTTGGCATTTCTTTCGTAGGTCGGGAGATACTCAAGGAGTGTTTCTTTTGAGATAGCGTAGATGAGATAATCATAATCGTCAAATCCTAATTGGAGGGTATTTAGAAATTGTTTAACTTTGTTAACACTGTCTTCTTTTGAAAATGGAAGTTCTTCTTTAAAGTCGGTTAGATTTAGATTATTTTCAATAGCATCTAATCGTAGGTTGTGGAAAATATGTGATAAATCTGATGTTTGGTCAGATGTTAATCGAATCCATGACCCAGTTTTATTGACTGTAATATCTGCTCTCGTCTTTCCTTTTTGGAGTCTAGTTAAAGGATTCTTATCGGCAATAATTTCACTAATTTCACTATCACTTCCCATAAAATTTTGGATAGCTGTTACCAATGTTTCTTTGTCTCCTTTTTTTGAGTTCCAAAAAGGTAATTCTTCTTCATAGGAGGTATCTATCTGGTCTGCGAGATAGATTTGCTCTGTTATCTCTTTATAACCTTCTTTTATGGGAAGATTTTCCTTATTTATCTCAGTTGTTTGCTTTTTGCTATATTGACAAGCTGTTAAAAAGATAAAGGGAAGAATAAGTAGAAATAATAGGTATTTTTTCATAGTAAAAGGCTCCTTTTAAAAAGGAGCGGAGGCATGATACTTTAAAGATAATGCCTCCACTCTTAGAAGGGGGCGTTAGGCTAGTGAGCGCTCAAATGATAAACTAGCGAATAACCCAATGTTTGCTACTTTTGTTTTGAGACGAATTAAGGGTCAAAACGTCCTGTAATATTCGAATCGAACCAACCATATTTAGAGGCGTTGAGATAATAATAGCGTCCAATTGTTCCATAACCGTAGTTATAGTGAAGATTATAACGACCATTTGAATCAGCTATTTTCATCTCAGTTGCAGGTTCATCCTCAGCAGCAGTCCAAGCGCGAATTCTGACCTTTTTTCCCCAGCCAAGACCACCTGTGATATTAGCAACAGCAGGGGAGCCGTCTGTTTTTTCAGTTTTTCGGCTACTAACGGAATAGTCTTCGCGTGTAACATGAAGATTGAAATACACCATCTCAGCAGAAACAGTCTGACTAGCTAAGGGGAGTAAGCAGGTGACTCCCAGTCCTAATGCGATGCATTTTTTCAAATTTTTCATCACAATACCTCCCCTTTATACTTTATTGAAACCGATTTCATACATATTATACTATTTCATTTTTAGAGTGTCAACTCATAAAATAAATTTTTACTGAATTAAAAAACAATACGATGAATTCTTGAAAAGCAAAAAATCATAAGACAAACTGATTTCGTGTATTCATTCCTAAAAAATGTTATCACTACCTCCTCTGGGACTCCCGGGGGAGGTAGTGGTTTTTTTATTAGAGTAGCTAAAAGTAAAAAAATCTTGTTAAAAACTTTGTGAAATACCAGTATAAAATATAGATATCGATTAATTGGACTAATACCTCTATTAGTTTAATTAAGTAGATTTTTAGAATGAACTAGCTTATAATAAGAGTACGATGAAAGCGCTTAACATTGTGAAATTTAACTGGATTTTGATTTAAGAAGTGGACAGGATTTCTTCTTAAATGTTTCATTTATGTCTGATTTCAGCTTGTTCCTATTTTGTAAATTATGAAAGATTCAAGTGAAACACAGCAAGTGAAAATCCGATAAAAAGTTGTTTGCTATCCCTTTTGGGAACAAGAAATATTACATGAGGTTATTCATATGAAAAAAACACCCAATCGATGGTTAATTTTGGCTGCGGCCATTTTAACGAATCTCTCTCTAGGTGCAGGATATGCCTGGTCGGTCTTTCAGAAGGCACTCCTAGAAACCAATGCTAGTCAAGGATGGGTTCAAGCTCAGACTTCCTTAGCCTTTAGCATTTCTTTTGCTATGGTACCTGTTGGAATGATTCTTTTCGGACCCAAAGTAGATTCGGTTGGACCTAAAAAGTTTGTCTTTCTAGGTGGTATTCTCTTTGGTACAGGGATGTTTGCGACTGGTTTTGCCAACTCACTACCCGTGCTTTATCTAACGTACGGTGTCGTCCTAGGACTTGGTATCGGCTCTGCCTATGGGGCCTCTACGTCCGTTGCGACAAAGTGGTTCCCAGACAAAAAAGGCCTAGCTGGCGGATTGACAGCGGCAGGATTTGGCTTGGGTCCACTAATTATCGGACCGGTTGCAAAATCTTTGATTGCTTCTATGGGGATTTACTCTACCTTTAAGGTACTAGGTATCGTCCTTTTGCTAGTAATCTGTACATCTTCCCTAGTTATGGCCAAAGCTCCTACTGTTGCTCCAGCGGCTGGGAATGCTCAACCGGAAGGAAAAACTTATAAAGAAATGCTCCGTGATGGGAATTACTGGCTTCTATGGTTGATTTATGTTCTTGGTGCTACAGGCGGAATGATGATTATCGGAACTGCAGCAGCAATCTCAGACCAATATCAACTTGTTGGAGAAGCGACCCTCTTCGTTATGCTGGTATCCATTGCAAATACATTTGGTCGTATCTTCTGGGGTACGGTTTCTGATAAGATTGGCCGCTATCCTACCGTTATTGCCATGTTTGGAGCGGTCGCTACTGGTTTGTTGCTCACAGCCTTATTCAAAGGTCCTGGAAGCATCTTGGCCATCCTTGGAATCATGATGGTTGCCTTGTCATTTGGTGGTTTCCTCGGTTCCTTCCCAGGAATTACTGCTGAAAACTGGGGCGTGACCTACGTAGGGACAAACTATGGATGGATGTTTACTGCTTATGGTGTAGCTGCTATTGCTGGTCCTCAGTTAGGGGCACGTCTTGCACAGGCAAACCAAGGAGATTATACAATGGCCTTCTTTATCGTTATCGGTATGGCTATCATTGGTATTCTACTCCAACTATTCTATATGGCTAAAGCTAAAAAGGTTTAAAAAAGAATCCTTGGGAAATCCAAGGATTTTTTAAATTGGAATAGACATTCGTTGGGATTAGCTCCTTTTTAATTTCCGGTCAAATAAATTGCATTCGTTTTCTCAAGTGGGTATACTAGAATAGTTGAATGAAAAATTCTGAAAATTTAAGAATAGAAAAGAGAACAAATCTTATGGCAAAAGATATTCGTGTCTTACTTTACTACCTCTATACTCCAATTGAAAATGCAGAGCAATTTGCGGCAGATCACTTGGCTTTCTGTAAATCAATCGGCCTTAAAGGTCGTATCCTAGTCGCTGACGAGGGAATTAACGGAACCGTTTCAGGTGACTACGAAACAACTCAAAAATACATGGACTACGTTCACAGCCTCCCAGGAATGGAAGACCTCTGGTTCAAGATTGACGAAGAAAATGAACAAGCCTTCAAGAAGATGTTTGTTCGCTACAAGAAAGAAATTGTCCACCTTGGGTTGGAAGACAACGACTTTGATAACGATATCAACCCACTTGAAACAACGGGTGCCTACTTGTCTCCCAAAGAGTTCAAAGAAGCCCTTCTTGACGAAGATACAGTTGTCCTTGACACGCGTAACGATTATGAGTACGACCTAGGACATTTCCGTGGGGCTATCCGCCCAGACATCCGCAACTTCCGTGAGTTGCCACAATGGGTTCGTGACAACAAGGAAAAATTCATGGACAAGCGTGTTGTGGTTTACTGTACAGGTGGCGTTCGCTGTGAGAAATTCTCAGGTTGGATGGTGCGTGAAGGCTACAAAGATGTTGGCCAATTGCACGGAGGAATCGCTACTTACGGTAAAGACCCAGAAGTTCAAGGTGAACTTTGGGATGGGAAAATGTACGTCTTTGACGAGCGTATCGCAGTTGATATCAACCATGTCAACCCTACCATCGTAGGAAAAGACTGGTTTGATGGAACGCCATGTGAACGTTATGTCAACTGTGGAAATCCCTTCTGTAACCGTCGTATCCTAACATCAGAAGAAAATGAAGACAAGTACCTTCGTGGATGCTCACACGAGTGCCGTGTTCACCCACGTAACCGCTATGTTTCAGAAAATGAATTGACACAAGCAGAAGTTGTTGAGCGCCTAGCAGCTATCGGTGAAAGCTTGGATCAAGCAGCTACTGTATAACATCAAACAGTCCTTAGGGGCTGTTTTTCTATGCTTTTTATCTAAAAATCTAAAGTTTGTTTCTGTATCTTTCAGGAAAATAGGGTATACTATATGTAAACGATTTCAAAGGAGGCCAGTTATGGCGAAAACATTTTTTATCCCAAATAAAGAAAGCATTCTAGGACAACAGGAGGTCTTGACTGCCAAGTCCATCTTGGCCTTAGTAGAGGGCTTGGAGTCACACAGTTATGATGCGGTCTATCTCCGTCAGCCCCTCAATCGTCTCGAGTATATCGAGTGTGGGATTGTAGGCCAGTCGCAATTTCTCTTTAAAGTGAACTATGCGGATAGTCAAAAAGGCTATCAAGTGGTGATTCCAGACTTCCTTACTAGAGCGGACTGGGAGATTGTAGAGACTCTCCTCCAGGCCCTATCTGGCAAGTTGGGGGAAGCGGTAGAAGGGATAGAAGACTTTGACTTTGAAACTTATTTCCGAGAAACGGTCAAGCAATATTTAGCGGATAAGGCGGCTCGTCTAGTATACTGCCAAGGGCTCTTGTCCCCTATCTATCTCAACAAGGAATACCTCGAGAGCTTTTTGGCTGAGGATGGATTGGCACGTTTTGAAGAGCTAGTCAAGAAGGTTCAAGGCTCTGATGCCTACCTTGCCAGTGTGAAATTTTACCCAGACGCCCAAGGCAAGGTACACGGTATCTACCACCTAGCCCAAGGAGTCAAGACGATTTTACCTAAGGAACCCTTTGTACCAGCTCCTTATACCGAGCAGCTGGCAGGCAAGGAGCTTGTTTGGGAGATTGACCTAGTGACGATTTCTGGTTATGGGTCCAAAGCAGAAGATTACGATTCCATTGCTCGCTTGGATTACGCAAAATTCCTAGAGTCACTACCAACAGCATTTTACCAGCAACTAGATGCCAATCAATTGGAAGTACAAGCCATTTTGGGAAAAGATTTTGAGGAATTGGCAAGCATCGAGTAGGCCTTGTTTAAAAAAGAGTTAGTATAAAAAATCCCTGTCATTAACAAATGGCAGGGATTTTGGTTAAAAGAAAGTCAGGATGCGAAGGTAGTCTACCGTCAGCGCAAGCTCTGCAATGAAGAAGGGTAAGAGAATAGCGCCATCAAGTAAGACAGCGAGCAAGAATCGATAAAATGGGTCAAGGCTACTGGTCTTACTTGGCTTGCTAATCACAAAGAGATTGCCAAGGGCAAAGATGGTCAGGCTTAGAAGAGTGAGGATACCAGCAAATCGTAAGCCACCAAAGAGTGCAAAGAAACTTGCTAGAGCTGTTAGGACAAGTGGGATAGCAAAGAGTCGGCTGTAACGATTGCAAGCTTCTTGGAATGTGAAGTCACTCTCCTGATCCAGCACACGTCGGACAGTAAAGCCTCCCAGAATGATGGAAAAGTAAAATAGAGCGCTAGCTACCAAGATGGAGAGTCCAGCAAAGAGATTTAAAGGAGGGAGCTGGTTAGGTAAACTATTGGCAATAGATGCCATATAGCCGTAGTAGAGGTGCTTGATATGATAGATACTAAAGAAAAGATTAATCGAAGACAGCAAGGTGAGTAGGGCAAAGACACTATAACGATGCCTTTGGTCCCTAGTTTTGCTGGTAGTTGGTTCTTGGATAGCATCCAGCAGCCAAGTCCAAAATAGTGCGATTTCTTCTTTTAATCTGGCTGTTTTACGAGGGTCAATATCTGGGATATAGGGGCTTTCTAAAGCTTTGCTGAGGATGCTTTTCTCTTTTGCAGAGTTTTCTTGGTTGCCTTCCTCTTCAGCTTTCCCTTCTTCCTCTTCCTCGGTTTGATTTTCTTCTATCGTTTCGGGAGTTTCCTCCTCATGCATTTCCAACTTTTTAGGTGAGACAGGTGTTTCTTCGCTTGCTTGTGGTTCAGTTTCCACAGTTTCCGAAGTCTCTGGTTGGTCGGGCTGGATTTCCGATTTCGTCTGAGCTGATTTCTTCTCAAGATCGGCGCTTTCAAACCATTCTTGTGTCATGGTGGAACCTCCTTTTTTATGGTCGTTTTCTATCTTTAGACTAGCAGATGAAAGCGTTTTTGTCAATGGTTTCTAGATGGAGAAGAGTACTCTTCTTTAGGTAGGTAGATATCCTGGTTTGCTTTTGCAATAAGTAGGTCCTTGACATCGGCTTTTTCCGTTTTATAAGGGTTGGCAAGTTCATTCTCTTTTTGTCCACGATGTTCTTCTTTGGGTTTACGATAAATACCGCCATGCTTAGAAGACATATCTAGATTGATACGATCGAATTCTGTCTTAGAAAGAAAGAGTCTTAAGTGGTTATGAGAGTCTAGCTCAACCTTACCGTGAACCTGAATATTTTCAGCATAGATGTGTCCCCCCTCCGTCTTGACCTGACTATCTGTCAGTTCTGTTTTAAAGATATTGATGATATTGGGTGTTGTGAATTTGCTATTTTTAATACGACTTCCTTCAATTCGGAGGAGATATCCGTTTGTATTGAGGGTCGCATTTTCAAGGGTAGCATTAATGATAGTGGTCTGTCGACGATTAGCTGAAACGGTGATTGCTTGTAGCTTTCTTCCTTTAGGGAGGGAGAGAATGACTTCGTCAAAACGGTGAGAATAACTGCTGGCAATACGAAGTAGGCTTTCGATTCCTGAACCGAGAAAACGATGTTGGGAGGCTTGTTTGTCAGTGACGCTCAGTGTTTTGTCACTCATGCCAGTAGTCAGATCGTGACGACCAGACACGGAAGGATGATAGGTGATATGGATCTTGTCATCTACAGACTCTGTGATGGTTAGGCTATGTTCCTCAAGGGTCAAATCAAGTTTTTCCACTTCATTTCCAAAGGTCACTTCTTCGATACGATTGTCATAGACGGGGTCTTTTGACATGGCAAGCAAACTTTGAATACCATTGGACTGGGCGCCTACAATGATCATGATAAAACCAAGGATCGTAGAAACCACACCAAAGATGAGAAATCCTTTTGTCAATTTACGCATGTCTGTCACCTCTCTTTACTTTTTTAAGAATCCATTGCACCAAGCGGATGATCAGGAGGCCAAAGAAACGGGCTACATAGGAGATGCCTAGTAGAACAAGAGAAGAAGCACCGATAGCAAGCAAACCAGCCCCGAAAATCAAGATAAAGGCAGATTTGGCTTCGACCAGGACGCTAAAACTCTCTACGATAAAGAGTCCGCCCAGTAGGATCCCTGTCACAGAGACGGTAAAGAAGGCTAGAATGACGGAGACAGCCGCGATAAAAAGCCCGATAATGGTTAAGATAATTGCAATTCCAACAGGAATTCCGATAGGGGCTGCTAGTAAGGCAAGTAGGGCAATGTGTAGCAGTTGGCGGTCATTCTTTTGAGCAGGGGCTTCATTGACCTTTTTATCGAGAAGATCAGAGAGGATATCATGGGCAGCTTCTTTTGGTGTTCCTAGACTGGCAATGAGTTCTTCTTCGCCCTCTGGACCTGCATCGTCAAATAGTTCCTTAAAGTAGTCCATGGCTTCGATGCGGTCAGCTTCAGGTAATTTATGGAGATAGGTTTCTAACTGAGTCAGATAGTCAGTTCTTGTCATGGCGGATACTCCCTTCTATGATGCCGTTGACGGTTTCGGTATAGAGCGTCCACTCTTCCTTTAGAGTAACGAGCTGCTCTACGCCCCGATTGGTCAAGGAGTAGTATTTGCGCATACGCCCCTGAAACTCTCTAGAGTAGGTGGTGAGAAAGCCACTGGCTTCCAATTTTTTGAGAATGGGATAGAGCGTAGATTCTTTGATATTGGCGATGAGCTTAATGGTTTGACTAATCTCATAACCATAAGAATCCCCCTGCTCCAGTACAGCCAAGATGAGAAACTCGATCAAGGCAGAGGATGTTGGGAAGTACATGGGAAACCTCCTTTATATTATATAAAAATTTTATATATACTCTTTTCAAATATATTGTATCTCAAAATGAAAGCCCTGTCAAGAAATATGTGTAAAAATTTTATATATAAAAAACTCCTAGTAAAAATTAGGAGTTTAGAGGATTTTCTTAGTTTTATCCACCATAAAGAGTGAGATAGTCATGATGATATCAATGGCTAGAAGGGCAAGAACCGCTGGAACCCAAGATTGGAACATGTCAAAACTATAGCCAAACAAGGTAGGACCAAAGGCCGCCAAGATGTAGCCCCCTGTTTGCGCTAGTCCTGAGAGTTGCGCAGTCTTTTCAGGCGAGCTGGTCTTAAGTGAGAAGCAAACCATGAGGTAGGGGAAGAGGGCACTGCAGGCCGTTCCAATCAAGAGATGGACGACTAACCAGTAGAGGAAATTATTGGCTGGATACAAGAGCATGGCAATTCCCATCATACCAGCGATAGAGATAATTGCCAGCATGATTCGACGGTGACCATCTGACAGACGAGTGGTTAGACTTGGAACAGTCATCGAAAAAGGAATGCTGATCAGCGAGAAGATAGAAGCCAGAAGAGCCGCATCACTATTAGAAAGACCAGCACTAATGGCCATAGTTGGCAACCAGGTCATGCTTGTATAAAAGAGCAAGGACTGAAGACCACCAAAGACAATGATAGCCCAGACAGATTTGCTTTTTAGAATATTTTCTTTCGATTTCTTTTCTTGCTGCCCTTCTAGATAGTGGTTGTGGCGATGATTTGGCAACCAGACTAGCAGAGTGATCAAGCAGAGAAAGCTGAGAACGAGGATGAGGCCCTTCCAAGAACTAGCTTGGGTGATAGGGACAGATAGATAAGAAGCAATAGCTGTGGAAATCCCCATAGCAGTGACATAGAGTGTCGTTAGGAAGCTAATCTTTTGAGGCTGATTTGCCTGGATCATACTTGGGAGGAGTACATTGAAGATGGCGATGCTCGCACCGATAATCAGAGTCCCTAGATAGAGAAGGGGAAGATTGAAAATCCGAATGACAGAGCCAACAGTTAAGAGGAGAAGACAGTAAGTAAAGAGATGTTCCAACCCGATTTTTTGCGCCAAGCGACTCGTAAAAGCAGAGAGAAGGGCGAACATCAAGAGAGGGAGACTGGTTAAAATCCCAAGAGAGCTAACCTCCACTCCTAGTCCCTGAGCAATATCTCCTAAAATGGTTGGAAGAGCAGTAAAAGGAGAGCGTAAAACAGTCCCGATTAAGACAATTCCAAGAACAAAAAAGAGTGATTGTTTTTTCATGAAAACCTCGATAAGATGACTTTAATAACAGCTTATTTTAAGGTTTTTTCTATATAATGTCAAGTAAAGACTGGGAGGAAAGCTGGAAAGATTTAACTGAAAATATACAGAAAGAAGACAGATTTCTTTACTAGAATTTTCCTTGATTTGATATAAAAATAGGAAACTAGGAAATTTTGTGATAAAATAGTGGAAGGAAATCTATATATTGGAGAAAAACTGTGTCTGAAAAGCAAAAAATTAGCGTCTTGATGTCGGTCTATGTAAAGGAAAATCCGACATTTTTGAGAGATGCCATCAAAAGTGTTCAAAACCAGACCTTAAAACCGAGTGAGCTTGTTCTCGTAGAGGATGGGCCTCTCACACCAGAACTCTATCAGGTGCTAGATGAAGTGGAAGCTCAGTCAGAAATTCCAGTTAAGCGTTGCCCCTTAGAGGAAAATCAAGGTTTAGGTTTGGCTCTTCGATACGGTGTTTTACAGTGTCAGTACGATATCATCGCTCGCATGGATACGGATGATATAGCGGTAGCTGACCGCTTTGAAAAGCAAGTCCAACTAATGGAACAGGAAAATCTGGATCTCTTAGGTGGACATATTGCAGAATTTATTGACAATCCTGACGAGATTGTTTCTTACCGTCGTGTCCCAACTCGGCATGCAGACATTGTGGCTTACCAAAGAATGAGAAGTGCCTTTAACCATATGACAGTCATGTTCAAGAAGGATATGGTTCTCAAGGCAGGTAACTATGAAGATGGACTTTATATGGAAGATGATCTCCTCTGGCTCAATATGATTGCCGCAGGAGCTAAGACTGGAAATCTGGATCAGATCTTGTGTCAGGTTCGTGTCGGTGCAGGGATGTTTGAGCGTCGAGGTGGCTTGCGTTACCTAAAACTCTATCGCCAGGCTCGTCAGCGCATGCTTGAGAGAGGGCAAATTTCCTACATGGAATATGCAAAAAGCCTTGCCATTCAAGCAATCGTTGCACTCTGCCCAGGCTTTGTACGTCAGTTTATCTTTGTCAAACTTCTAAGAAAAAGCCAATAAGCCTCAGGTTGAGTATGTTGAAACGAGGCATATTATGAAGAAAACAGCTTTATCCGACTCTTGTAAGGGGGAGTAAACTTCGATGAATAAAAAACTAGCAGATTATGTTATTGATCTGGTTGAAATTTTGAATAAACAACAAAAACAGGTGTTTTGGGGGATATTCGACATTCTGAGTATGGTGGTTTCCATCATCGTATCTTATATCTTGTTTTATGGCCTAATAAATCCTGCGCCTGTGGACTATGTGATCTACACTCTTTTAGCCTTCTTCTTCTATCAAATCATGATTGCTTTTTGGGGGCTGAATGCTAGTATTAGCCGCTACAGTAAGATTACGGATTTTATGAAAATCTTTTTTGGAGTAACATTTAGTAGTGTTCTTTCCTATGGGATTTGCTATGCCTTCCTTCCACTATTTTCTATCCGTTTCATCGTGCTCTTCATCTTATTGAGTACCTTCCTGATCTTGCTTCCTCGTATCACTTGGCAATTGATTTACTCCAAACGTAAAAAAGGTAGTGGAGATGGAGAACACCGTCGAACCTTCTTGATTGGTGCTGGTGATGGTGGTGCCCTCTTTATGAACAGCTACCAACATCCAACTAGCGAGCTTGAGCTAGTGGGAATTTTGGATAATGATGAAAAGAAAAAGGGACAAAAACTAGGTGGCATCCCAGTTTTGGGCTCCTATGACAATCTGCCAGAATTGGCTAAACGTCACCAAATCGAACGTGTCATCGTAGCGATTCCTTCACTTGACCCTTCAGAGTACGAACGCATCTTGCAGATGTGTAATAAGCTAGGTGTCAAATGTTACAAGATGCCTAAGGTTGAGACAGTTGTGCAAGGACTTCACCAACCGGGTGGAGGCAGTGGCTTCCAGAAAATTGATATCACAGACCTTTTAGGACGCCAGGAAATTCGTCTGGATGAGTCCCGTCTGGGTTCAGAACTGACAGGCAAGACTATCTTGGTAACAGGAGCTGGTGGTTCGATTGGTTCGGAGATTTGTCGTCAGGTTAGCCGCTTCAATCCAGAGCGTGTGATTTTGCTGGGGCATGGGGAAAACTCAATCTATCTCGTTTATCATGAATTGATCCGTACATTCCAAGGAATTGATTATGTTCCTGTTATTGCAGATATTCAGGACTATGATCGTCTCTTACAGGTGTTTGAGCAGTACAAACCAGCCATTGTCTACCATGCCGCTGCCCACAAGCACGTTCCGATGATGGAGCGCAATCCAAAAGAAGCCTTCAAAAACAATATCCTCGGAACCTACAATGTTGCCAAGGCTGTGGATGAGGCCAAAGTGCCTAAGATGGTCATGATTTCGACTGACAAGGCGGTCAATCCACCGAATGTTATGGGTGCAACCAAGCGCGTGGCAGAGTTGATTGTCACTGGCTTTAACCAACGTAGCAAATCAACCTACTGTGCAGTTCGTTTTGGAAATGTTCTTGGTAGCCGTGGTAGCGTGATTCCTGTCTTTGAACGTCAAATTGCTGAAGGTGGTCCGGTAACGGTAACAGACTTCCGTATGACACGTTACTTCATGACCATTCCAGAGGCCAGTCGTCTGGTCATCCATGCTGGCGCTTATGCCAAGGACGGAGAAGTCTTTATCCTTGATATGGGCAAACCAGTCAAGATCTATGACTTGGCTAAGAAAATGGTCCTTCTAAGTGGACATACAGAAAGTGAAATTCCAATCGTTGAAGTTGGGATTCGCCCAGGGGAAAAACTCTATGAAGAACTCTTGGTTTCGACCGAATTGGTTGATAATCAAGTCATGGACAAGATTTTCGTTGGTAAGGTAAATGTCATGCCTCTAGAAGCCATCAATCAAAAAATAGAGGAGTTCCGTTCACTCAGTGGAGATGAGCTCAAAGAAGCGATCATTTCTTTTGCAAATGAAACAACCCATGCTGAGTAAGGATTTCGACTGATTTTTAAAATGAAAATGCTAAACCAGTTTTCTGTTTAAAGCAGGAGGCTGGTTTTTGAGGATTAAGTAGATCTGAAACGATAGATTTATTTTCGAAAGCAAGATAAAGATATGGGCTAGATGGTGAATAGATATAATGAAAGGAGGTCCATGCATGCTGAATGCTTATAAAAATTTTTGGAAGGGGTATTTAAATTTTTCTGGTCGTTCCACACGTCCAGAATTTTGGTGGGTTTGGCTACTAAATATGGTGATTTTCTTTCCCGTCTACTACTCGCTGTTCACTGGATTAGAATTTGACAACCCCATCATCAATATAGCGCTTTTCAGTATGTATATTATTTTGTTGCTGGTTGAGTTTGTTCCTCTACTAGCACTGATAGTACGTCGCTTACGAGATGTGGGTATCCATTGGGCCTATATCTTTATTGTATTTGTCCCTTTGGGTGCATTAACACTGCTAATTATGCTCGCTATGCCCAGTCAACGCTTTAGAGAAAAAGTGATAGAAAATAGTGAAAAAAATGAAGAGAATAAGAAAGACTCTCAATTTGAAGACATGGTACGAAAATATTAAGATATTTTTAGTCTAGCTAAAAACGGCTGAGTCGTTTCACAGCAAATAATCGCTTATAGTAACAACCTATACAAAAAAATACTCCTCAACCTAGTTCACTAGTGTTAGGAGTATTTTTGTATGGTTAGAGCTGGCTAATGATATCGTCAACGGTATGAGCAATCCAGTCAGGTTGATAGCTGAGTAAATCAGCCTCTTCTCCAAATCCCCAAGTAACAGCGAACTTTTTAATGCCAGTTTCTTGGGCGCCAATCATATCAAACTTGGTGTCCCCGATGATGAGGACTTGGTCTGCGGGCAGTTGATGCATCTGTAAGGCATAACGGATGACATCCGCCTTGTGCGGCGTTTCAGGACTAGAACCGTAAACGCCATCAAAGAAATGATGGATTCCCAGATTTTTAGTCATATCCTGAGCAGTAGGAGTATTCTTTGTTGTAGTGATGTAGAGAGGGTAGTTTTGCGAAAGCTCTTGAAGCAACTCCGTTATTCGGGGGAAGAGTTGGGCTTCGTGGATGCCTTTTCTCTTGTAGTAAGAACGATAGATTTGAACAGCTTCTGAGATTTGTTCTTTTGGAAGGCAGGTCGCGAAACTACTTTCAAGTGGCGGGCCCATGAAACCACGAATGGTTTTGGCATCAGGACTTGGAACTCCTAGTTGTTCAAAGGTATAGGTAAAGGCATTGTGGATCCCGAGGGAACTGTCAACCAGAGTTCCGTCTAGATCAAAAAAGATTGCTGAGATAGAGGGCATGATTTCTCCTAATAGATAAATTTATTCTCCGAAGATTTCTTTTTGTAGGCGACGACCAGTCGGGGTGGCTGCGAGTCCACCTTCAGCCGTTTCACGAAAGGCAGTTGGGAGGCTGGAACCGACTTGGTACATGGCATCGATAACTTCATCGACAGGGATCTTAGATTCGATACCTGCCAAGGCCATATCAGCCGCGATAAAGGCAAAGCTGGCTCCCATGGCATTTCGTTTGACACAAGGAACTTCAACCAAACCAGCGACAGGGTCACAGATGAGACCTAGCATATTTTTAATGACAAAGGCGATAGCTTGGCTAGCCTGATAGGGCGTTCCACCTGCGGCCAAGGTCAAGGCTGCGGCACTCATGGCAGAGGCAGAGCCGACTTCGGCTTGACAGCCACCTTCAGCACCTGAGATAGAAGCGTTGTTTGCGATAACCAATCCAAAGGCACCTGCGGCAAAGAGGAAATCCAGCTGTTCTTCGTGGCTGAGGTCAAGCTTTTGGATAGCTGCAGTAAGAACGGCTGGCAGACAGCCAGCACTTCCTGCGGTTGGAGTGGCACAGACCAAGCCCATTTTAGCGTTGTGTTCGTTGACCGCGATGGCATTTCGGGCTGCTGATAGGATGGTAAAATCTGACAAGGCCTTGCCACTTTTGAGATGGCGATCTAACTTGGCCGCGTCTCCACCTGTTAGGCCACTGCGGGATTTGTTTTCACTAAGACCGAGCTCAACGGAGGCTTTCATGACTTCTAGATTGCGTTCCATGAGGAGGAGAACCTCGTCTCGGCATCGGCCGGTCAGTTCATATTCTGTCGCAATCATGAGCTCTGCAACATTTCCTCGGAAGTCTAGATCCGCCTGCTCGACCAATTCTTTGATAGAATAAAACATGTTTCCTCCTACTTAAAGAAATTGACATTGTGGAGATGAGGGATTTTTCGGATTTCTTCAATCGCCTCTTCGCAACTTCGACTATCGACTTCGATAATCATGATGGCTTTTTCTCCAGCTTTTTCCCGAGTCACATTCATCTGGGCGATGTTGATATCAAAACGAGAGAGGGCTTCTGTGACATGGGCAATCATACCCGGAATATCCTGATGCACGATGATGATAGTCGGGGTATTCATGTTGAGAGAGACGGCAAAGCCATTGAGTTCCGTAACTTGGATATTTCCCCCACCAATGGAAATCCCTGTCACACTAATGGACTTATGGTCATTCTTTACAGTGATTTTAGTGGTGTTAGGGTGAGGAGCATTGCTGTCTTTCTGAATGGTCCAGACAATCTTGATGCCCCGTTTATGGGCAATCTCAAGGCTATTTGGAATATCAGGATCATCCGTATCCATACCTAAAATACCAGCTACGAGAGCGAGGTCCGTTCCATGACCGCGGTAGGTCTTGGCAAATGAGTTAAATAATTGGAATTCTACCTCTGTTGGCGTATCGTCAAAGATGGAAGAGACGATTTTCCCGATACGAACGGCACCAGCTGTATGGCTACTTGATGGGCCAATCATGACAGGCCCGATAATATCAAAGACAGATTGAAAACGAAGTGATTGCATCTGTTTCCCCTTACAAAGATTCTTATATCTATTATATCAAAGAATGAACCTCTGCGCTTATTTCCCTTATCAAAACCTCAAAATGATTAAAGATAGTATAAAATAAGGCCTTTTGTGACAAAAACCTCCTTAAAACGGTAAATATAAAACATTTTTGTAATATTTCTACATAAAACCGTCAAGAAATGGTAACATTCGAGGAGTAAAATAGTATCATAGATAAAAAGGAGAATTTTTAGATATGTCATTAACAACTAAAAAAATTAAAACAACTTTTGCAGGATTAGCAGCCTTGCTTGCTTTCTTTGCACCAGCCCTTGCGTCTGCGCAAGAATCTGTAACTTACACAGTTAAACCAGGTGACACTCTTTCAGAAATCGCTGAGAAGTACAACACTACTGTTGAAAAATTGGCAGAAAAAAACAAGATTGAAAACATCCACTTGATCTTTGTGGACCAAGTATTGGTTATCGAAGGAACAGCTCCATCGACAGTAACAGCAACCGCTGCAGCTTCTGCGACAACTTATGAAGCACCAGTTGCTACAGAAGAAACTGCAGAAGAAACAACTGAAACAACAACCTATGAAGCGCCAGCAGCACCAGCAGCAGAAAGTAACACTGCAGCAGCTTCTACAGTAAGTGGTTCTGAAGCAGAAGCCAAAGAATGGATCGCTCAAAAAGAGTCAGGTGGTAGCTACACAGCGACAAACGGACGTTACATCGGACGTTACCAATTGACAGATTCATACTTGAACGGTGACTACTCAGCTGAAAACCAAGAACGTGTAGCAGATGCCTACGTTGCAGGACGTTACGGTTCATGGACAGCTGCCAAGAACTTCTGGCTTAACAACGGTTGGTATTAAGAACTAGCTAACAGAAAAATATGTAAAAGTCGAGGAAATCCCTCGACTTTTTGTTTGCTTTTCTGCATGTATTCCCATCCCTCCCTTGTCTTCTCCAACCAAGCGTGTTATAATGAATACTGCTCAAGCGACCTTCAATCGTTAAGCACACACGACCTTCAATCGTGAACTAGTCATTTCGTTTATCTTTTATTACGTCGTTAACTCGTCTTGCCTAACTCAAGTTATGCCTGCAACTCGTTGCCTAGTACTAAAAGCAAACGAAATGACTATACTCAAATAAATTCTATTGAAAGTCATAGTAAATAGAATTTTGAGGGGTATAAATAAACGAATAGATGGGAGACTTACCATGAGTGATAACTCTAAAACACGTGTTGTTGTGGGGATGAGTGGTGGTGTTGATTCGTCGGTGACGGCTCTCTTGCTCAAGGAGCAGGGCTACGATGTGATCGGTATCTTCATGAAGAACTGGGATGACACAGATGAAAACGGCGTCTGTACGGCGACCGAAGATTACAAGGATGTGGCTGCGGTGGCAGACCAGATCGGCATTCCTTACTACTCTGTCAATTTTGAAAAAGAGTACTGGGACCGCGTTTTTGAGTATTTCCTAGCGGAATACCGTGCAGGGCGCACGCCAAATCCAGATGTTATGTGTAACAAGGAAATCAAGTTCAAGGCCTTTCTGGACTATGCCATGACCTTGGGAGCAGACTATGTAGCGACTGGGCATTATGCTCGAGTGGCGCGTGATGAGGATGGCATCGTTCACATGCTTCGTGGCGTTGACAATGGCAAGGATCAGACCTATTTCCTCAGCCAACTTTCGCAAGAACAACTCCAAAAAACCATGTTCCCCTTGGGACATTTGGAAAAGCCTGAAGTTCGCAGACTAGCTGAAGAAGCAGGACTTGCGACTGCTAAGAAGAAAGACTCTACAGGGATTTGCTTTATCGGAGAAAAGAACTTTAAAAACTTTCTCAGCAACTACCTACCAGCCCAGCCTGGTCGCATGATGACTGTGGATGGTCGCGATATGGGGGAGCATGCAGGCCTTATGTATTATACGATTGGTCAGCGTGGCGGACTGGGTATCGGTGGTCAACACGGTGGGGACAATGCGCCGTGGTTCGTTGTCGGAAAAGACCTCAGCAAGAATATCCTCTATGTCGGACAAGGTTTCTACCATGATTCGCTCATGTCAACTAGCCTAGAGGCCAGTCAAGTTCACTTTACTCGTGACATGCCAGAGGAATTCACGCTCGAATGTACGGCTAAATTCCGCTACCGTCAGCCTGATTCTAAGGTGACTGTACATGTCAAAGGAGACAAGGCAGAGGTCATCTTTGCGGAGCCACAGCGAGCCATTACACCAGGGCAGGCCGTTGTCTTTTACGACGGTGAAGAATGTCTCGGTGGTGGTTTGATTGACAATGCTTACCGCGATGGACAAGTTTGTCAGTACATATAGATTGACAAATTTTCTCAATTTGCTACAATAATAACAGCAATAGAAATGATGGTCAAAGCTCATGGATGTTGCAGGCTTTTTGTCCTGCACTTCTTTGGAGTTTTGACTGTTTTTGTGTCGTTTTGAGGAAAGGAAAGAGATGACTCAAGTGGATTTTCGGACCAAAGTGGGAAATACGGTTTTTGGAGTTCGGGCGACAGCCTTGATTGTCCAAAATAATCAGCTTTTGGTTACAAAAGATGAGGGCAAGTATTACACTATCGGTGGTGCCATCCAAGTCAATGAAAGAACGGAAGAAGCGGTAGTCCGTGAAGTGAAGGAAGAACTGGGTGTCAGAGCTCAAGCTGGGCAGCTAGCTTTCGTGGTTGAAAATCGTTTTGAACAGGACGGTGTTTCCTATCACAACATCGAATTTCATTATTTAGTTGATCTACTGGAGGACGCTCCTTTAACCATGCAGGAAGATGAGAAAAGGCAGCCTTGTGAGTGGATTGATTTGGATAAACTCCAGAATATCCAGCTCGTTCCAGCCTTTTTAAAAACAGCCCTACCAGATTGGGACGGCCAACTAAGACACATTCATCTTGAAGAATAGGAGAGAAAATGACTTATAATTTTACGGAAGAATACGATATTATTGTAATCGGTGCGGGACATGCTGGGGTTGAGGCTTCCTTGGCTGCTAGCCGTATGGGCTGCAAGGTTTTGCTCGCGACCATCAACATTGAAATGCTGGCTTTCATGCCTTGTAACCCTTCTATCGGTGGTTCTGCCAAGGGGATTGTCGTGCGTGAAGTCGATGCCCTCGGTGGCGAGATGGCCAAAACCATTGACAAGACTTACATCCAGATGAAGATGCTTAACACTGGGAAAGGTCCAGCTGTCCGAGCCCTTCGTGCGCAGGCTGACAAGGAGCTTTATTCTAAGGAAATGCGCAAGACAGTTGAAAATCAAGACAACCTTACCCTTCGTCAAACCATGATCGATGAGATTTTGGTGGAAGATGGCAAGGTAGTTGGAGTGCGTACTGCGACCCATCAAGAATATGCTGCCAAGGCCGTTATCGTGACGACAGGAACTGCACTCCGTGGGGAAATCATCATCGGAGACCTCAAGTACTCATCAGGACCTAACCACAGTCTAGCTTCGATTAACCTAGCTGATAATCTCAAGGAACTGGGTCTCGAAATCGGTCGTTTCAAGACAGGAACCCCTCCACGCGTCAAGGCTTCCTCTATCAATTATGATGTAACAGAAATCCAGCCAGGAGACGAGGCGCCAAATCACTTCTCCTATACTTCACGTGATGAGGATTATGTCAAGGACCAGGTGCCATGCTGGTTGACTTACACTAATGGTACCAGTCATGAGATTATCCAAAACAACCTCCACCGCGCGCCAATGTTTACAGGTGTGGTTAAGGGAGTGGGGCCTCGTTACTGTCCATCGATTGAGGACAAGATTGTGCGCTTTGCGGACAAGGAACGCCACCAACTCTTCCTTGAGCCAGAAGGGCGCAATACTGAGGAAGTCTATGTTCAAGGTCTTTCAACCAGTCTGCCTGAAGATGTACAGCGCGAGCTAGTTCATTCTATCAAAGGTTTGGAAAATGCTGAGATGATGCGAACGGGTTATGCTATCGAGTACGACATGGTCTTGCCTCACCAGTTACGTGCCACTCTGGAAACCAAGAAAATCTCAGGTCTTTTCACTGCTGGTCAGACAAATGGAACGTCAGGTTATGAAGAAGCAGCAGGTCAAGGGATTATCGCTGGGATCAACGCAGCTCTGAAAATCCAAGGCAAGCCTGAGTTGATTTTGAAGCGAAGCGACGGCTATATCGGGGTCATGATTGACGACTTGGTGACCAAGGGAACCATTGAACCCTACCGTCTCTTGACCAGTCGGGCTGAATACCGTCTCATTCTCCGTCATGACAATGCCGATATGCGTTTGACAGAAATGGGGCGCGAGATTGGTCTCGTTGATGATGAACGCTGGGCCCGTTTTGAAATCAAGAAAAATCAATTTGACAACGAGATGAAGCGCCTAGACAGTATCAAACTCAAGCCGGTCAAGGAAACCAATGCCAAGGTTGAGGAGATGGGCTTTAAGCCGTTGACAGATGCCGTGACAGCCAAGGAGTTCCTTCGTCGCCCAGAAGTTTCTTACCAGGATGTGGTGGCTTTCATCGGACCTGCAGCAGAGGACTTGGATGACAAGATTATCGAATTGATTGAAACAGAGATCAAGTACGAGGGATATATTTCCAAAGCCATGGATCAGGTTGCTAAGATGAAACGCATGGAAGAAAAACGCATTCCAGCCAATATAGACTGGGATGATATTGACTCGATTGCGACAGAAGCGCGTCAGAAGTTCAAACTCATCAATCCAGAAACCATCGGTCAAGCTAGCCGTATTTCGGGAGTAAATCCAGCAGATATTTCTATTTTGATGGTGTACCTAGAAGGTAAAAATCGTAGTATTTCTAAGAATCAAGAAAAGAAAGCATAGAGAAAAACAGCTCCGAAGATGGGGCTGTTTTTTTGACGGACTCTGGATTTATATTGCACATTTAAATATTAAATTAAAAGAAATCTTTTATGTCACTGATAAAACATTATCAAAATATTCAAAATAATGATTAAATATACTATTGGTGGAAGAAATACTGATCTGAGATTGGCCGTTGTAAAAGCAATGATACTAATATTGAATATTGAATACAAGAGAATAAGGGTTTTAGAAACATAAGTGATAAATATTCTAAAAGTTTTTTGCTTTTAATTTCTAGGACATTTGTTACTTATTATAATTTATAGAGCTATATTCATAAATAAATTTGACATTGAAATTATTTTATGATAAAATGAAAGCGTTAACAAAAGTATTTAGCTAAACTAGAAGGGAGGGATCTGTCAGTAGTTGTTTTGCTGAATACACTATTCGTCTTTTAGTTTATACTTTATACTTTCAAAATTGGGAGATATATACAAATTTCAAATGTAGGTGCGGAGGTTGACCAGAGAATAGTACCTATCACTTGGTAGCTGAAACGATTGTCTCGCCTAAGATTCTTTGAGCGGATTTTAGGCGAGACATCGTTACACTAACCCTAGTCCTTGCATTTTATCACGAATAAAAAGACACTTCTCTCTATAAGAAGTTCCCATTTTTTGAAAAAATAAAGTATTGTGGAAGGGGATGATTAAAATTAGAAAAATAAATCCAGATATCTTATTTCTATGTGGTGTTTTGGTCATATGTTGCTGTCTTTTGCTTTTTCATATAAATCCTTACCATGTAGTTGATGATGAACCAATGTTAAAAATACAATCTATATTTTGGAGTTTGTTGTGGCGTCCAGTTCCATCTTTAGGAATGATGGTAGGGGTAATCATGATTTTTAAGAGTTTGAAAAAATAATATCATTTTATTTTTCGTCTTCGATTTTCTAGTTAGAATGTAGATTGGATATGAACAGACTTAAGTCGATATTCTTATTGTTGTTTAGCTTGCTCACTTTTGGAATATTTTTAGACGTCAAAGCAGATACTATTCCAGGTTCTGATTTTGAAGTGGTATCAGAGTTGGTATTAAAAGAAAATAAAACTGGGGTAATTTATGAGTTTGAAAATTTAGAAACTAGAGAACAATTTTTAAAATCTAGAAACACAACGCCTTCTAGTGCAAGTTCATTCCGTTCTTATGGAGTGAGTAGTGTCCGTAGAACATACCTCAGCTCTTACCGTGATACAGCGGTTTCTGGACGAGTTTCTTATACTGTTTATGGGGGGAGCTCAGGAGCTAGTGTGTCAATATCATCAGGACAAAGTTTTTCTTCTTCTGAGTATGGAATAGGTTTTACTTATGGAAGCGCAGCCACTCATTTTGTTCCGCCTTATAAATATGGTTATATAGTTTTGAAAGCTTCTTTTACAGTTAATATTTATAAATTAGAGGTTAAATATCAAGGAACTAATGAATGGCGTCCAGCTGGACGGATTAAGACATTTAGTAACCAAAATGTTTGGACCGAGTTGAGAACTTACAGTTAATTACTTTATAAAATAAAAGAAAAAATATAACATACTAGAAAAACGAAGATGTGGTGCATAAGCACATCAAATTCCTGAGGAACTGATAGTCCTCAGGAATTTTTACTTAAATAAAGCTCACACAATAATGAAGTACACCCCAAAAGTAAGAGACAAACTCCAACTTTTGGGGTGTGCTTCATAGATGAGGGATGATTTATTCTTCTTCATCTGGTGTGAGGATCATAGGGATAATGATCGGTTCACGTTCTGTATTTTCATAAAGGAAGGGGCGAATAGCGTTGACGATAGCACCATTGACAGATTGTACGCTAGCATCTTTGTTCTTCAGCGCGATACGAATGGCATTGAAGAGGATGCGCTGGCTTTGGCGAATTAAGTCTCCAGACTCTCGCATGTAGACAAAGCCGCGGCTGAGGATATCTGGTCCAGATAGAATCATCTGCGACTTAAAGTCAACAGTTGCGACTGCTAGAACGACACCATCTTCAGATAGATCACGACGGTCTTTGAGGACGGCCGCACCGATTTCACCAATACGATTTCCATCGACATAAATGTCTTGGGCATTGAAGTGACCTGCGATACGAGCTGAGTCAGCAGTAAGGGCAAGCACATCACCATTGCTCATGATAAAGATATTGTCCTTCTCGACACCAGTATCCACTGCTAGTCCAGCGTGGACTTTCTGCATGCGGTATTCACCATGGACAGGCATGAAGTATTTTGGCTTGATCAAGCGGAGCATGAGTTTTTGCTCTTGCTGACCACCGTGTCCAGAGGTGTGAATGTTGTTGATTTTACCGTGGATAACTTCGACACCAGCTTCAGAAATGATGTTAATCAGTTTGTTGACGCTAGTCGTATTTCCAGGGATTGGACTTGAAGAGAAGATAACCGTATCGCCGGGTTGGAGTTGCACCTGACGGTGGGTTCCGTTAGCGATACGAGAGAGGGCCGCCATCGGCTCCCCTTGACTACCTGTACAGAGGATGAGGACCTCGCCTGCAGGATAATCTTTGATTTCATTTGGCTCGATAAAGGTTCCCTTAGGAGCTTTGATGTAGCCAAGCTCGATCCCGTTGACAATGGCCTTTTCCATAGAACGACCAAAGACAGCAATCTTGCGTCCAGTCTTAACAGCGGCATCTGTTGCTTGCTGAAGACGGAAGATATTTGAGGCAAAGGATGCAAAGATGATACGTCCTTCAATGCCTTGGATAATCTTCATGATGGACTGGCCAACGACTTTTTCAGAGTTGGTAAAGGTTGGTACTTCTGCATTTGTCGAGTCAGAGAGGAGACAGAGTACACCTTCTTCACCAAGGGCTGCCATCCGGTGCAAGTCTGCAGGTTCTCCAACTGGAGTAAAGTCAAACTTAAAGTCACCCGTACAGACGATTTTTCCCTGAGGAGTATGAATGACAATCCCCAAAGGCTCTGGAATGGAGTGAGTGGTTCTAAAGAAAGTTGCCTTGAGATTTTTAAAGGTCAACTCAGTGTTGTGGTTGATTTCGTAAAGTTTGGCGTTGCGCAAGAGGCCGTGTTCTTCGAGTTTTCCACGGATCAAAGCCAGGGCAAGTGGTCCAGCGTAGATAGGGACATTTGCTTGCTTGAGCAGGAAAGGAATCCCACCGATGTGGTCCTCGTGTCCGTGTGTAATCAAAACGGCCTTAACGCGGTCGATATTGTCCACGATGTAAGAGTAGTCAGGGATAACGTAGTCGATACCCAGCAAGTCATCTTCTGGAAATTTAATCCCAGCATCGACGATGATAATCTCGTCTTGGTATTCAATTCCGTATGTGTTTTTCCCGATTTCTCCCAGACCACCGATGGCAAAAACGCCGACTTCTTCAGGTTTAAGAGTGTAGGCCATATTAGAACTCCGTAATCTCGAAAGCGCCAGTTTCTTTTTCGTAATCTAGCAATTTGTCAGACAAGAGTTCGATATACTCGATGTTGTACTCTGGGCGGTTTTCTTCGACAAGTTGGCGAGCAGCGATACGGCCCTCAAGTTCTGAGCTAGCATCGATGTCTAGGTAAAGTGAGCGTGTTGTTTCACGACGTGGGCTACGTTCTTTTGTTTCTTGATAAAAAACTTTGTAAATCATTACATTTCCTTTCATATTTTCATGATTAACCTGCAGAAAACAACAGCTGATTAGCTGTTTTCTTTTATTTAATTCTGAGTAGTAGATTAATCCTGATTCGTCACAATTATAATGATTATACCATAAAATAAGGGAATAGTAAAAGGTGGAGATAAGAAAATGTAAGAGTGATTTAGTCTAAAAGTATTCGGATTCCATATTCCTGAAATGCCTGTTCCGGATACTTTTAATCTTATGAGAGATAGCCGTGCTTGCGGTACCAATCTACCACGTCAGCTAAGCTTTCTTCGAGAGGGCGATGCTGTCCGCCTAGCTCGCTCTCGGTTTTGGCAAAGCTAAAATTACTTTTGAGATATTCTTCGGCCATGAGATGAGCGAGCTCATTGGTAACCAAAATTGGTTTTTTGGTGAGCCGGTGGTAGAGCTCACTTGCTTGGGCATAGATTTTGACGAAAAGAGGGGAGATCTTGCGCTTGGGGGCGGGAACGCCAGTGATTTTTTCCAGTATTTGGTACAATTCTGTCATGGTCACTTGCCGTCCAACTGCCAGATAGCGCTCCTTTGAGCGTCCGTATTTCATGGCGCGGAGATGAATATCTGCTACATCTCTAGCATCCACCATATTATAGCTAGCCTTTAAGATACCTGGAAGTTTTTGCTCTACAAAATTGATAATCAGCTGCCCACTGGAGGTCGGACCAAGGTCTCTAGGACCCAACATTACACTCGGCAAGATAAAGCAACCGAAAACATCTGAATGCTTGTCCAAGAAATCACGAACGGCCTCTTCACTCAAAATCTTGCTGCGATAGTAATCGAAAGGAGTATCTTTTGAGCGAGACATGCTTTCATCGATTAGCTGATTGGCCTCACCTTCCAGTACGACACAGGAGGAAGTATGGACAAATTGGCGGATACCAGCCTCGTAAGCAGCTTCTAGGAGGTTATTTGTGCCTATAATATTAGTGTCGTAGAGCTCCTGCCAGTGCTTGCCGCCTTTATAATTATCGCGGAAAAAAGCAGCGGTATGAAAGAGGCTGTCGCAGCCTGCTAGATAGTCACGATAGCTTTCGGGCTCTAAAATATCCCCCTTGACAATCTGGATAGGCAGGTCGGCAAATTGTTTGCGCGCTTTTTCCTCGGAGCGAACGAGAGCGGTCACTTGAATGTTTTCTTTTAGCAGAGCACGCACGAGATTATTTCCTAAAAGACCGGTCGCACCAGTCACAAAAGCGTGGGTCATTGTTCTAGCTGGTTTTTGATTTGTAGGGTTTGGGGTCATCCGTTTTTCCTCCTTTTGCAAATAGATGACATATCATCTATTTAAGATTTTATATTTTTTAACTAAAATTGTCAACAATTTACCTAATCTAGTGTAAAATAGTATAGAAGTGATTTTTGAAAGGAGAGCAGCGTGGTAGCAGAAGGAATTCGATTTGGCTATTTGTTTAGAAGTGCAGAGAGCTTAGCGACGAGAGAATATGGGAAGTTGCTAGAGCCTTTGGGAATTACGCCCAATCAAAGCGAGGTCTTGCTCGTTTTGGGCGAACATGCTCCGCTGTCTCTCAAGGGCTTGGGGGAATCCCTGATTTGTGAGGAAAAAAGCCCTAGTCGCTTGGTGCAGGCTTTGATTAAAAAAGGCTTGGTCAAGAAGGAAATTTCTAGCAAGGACAAGCGCAGTTCTCGCTTGAGCTTGACTGCTGCTGGAGCGGATTTGCTGCCCAAGATTGCTGAGCAAGAAGCGATTTTTGGAAAACACTTGGCGCAGCAAGTGCCTAATTTGGAGGCTTTTAGCCAGATTTTAGAGGAATTTTTGGTAGATAGTTTCTACGAAGACAAATTAAAACGCCGCTCACTTTGGCGGCAAGAGGAAAAATAGAGGATAAGCATGAAGATTGCAGCTTTTGATACGTCAAGTAAGGCGCTGACGCTCGCGATTTTAGAGGACGAGACCTTGCTGGCGCAGATGACTTTAAATATAAAGAAAAACCACAGCATTACCCTGATGCCGGCTATTGATTTTCTGATGAATAGTCTGGACATGAAGCCAACGGATTTGGATCGTATCGTAGTTGCTCAGGGTCCAGGCAGCTACACAGGTCTGAGAATTGCGGTGGCGACAGCTAAGACTCTGGCGCATACCCTCAAGATTGAGCTGGTTGGTGTGTCTAGTTTGCTGGCTTTAGTCCCAGAGCAGGCGGAAGGCTTGGTCATTCCTATCATGGATGCCCGCCGCAATAATGTTTATGCTGGCTTTTACCAGTCTGGTCATGTTGTACGGCCAGAGGCTCATCTGCCTTTGGCAGAGGTTTTGGAAATAGCTGGAGCCACTAACCAACCAGTCACCTTTGTCGGAGAGACAGCGGTTTTTGCGGAGCAGATTGGAGCTGCTCTTCCTCAGGCTGCCATTCAGCCAAGCTTGCCAGATGCGGCAGCTATTGGTCGTCTCGGTTTAGACCTGCCTGCCCAGTCCATTCATGACTTTGTTCCTAACTATCTCAAGCGGGTAGAAGCCGAGGAAAATTGGCTCAAGAATCACAAGGAATCCAGTGATTCTTACATTCAGCGCCTATGATTAAGTTGAGAAAATGGAGCGACAGCTCGGATGTGGACGTGGCAGTTCTAGCAGAAGAGCTGGAACAGCTCTTACTTGCAGTCTATGAGGTCAGCCCTTGGACAGCGGACCAAGTGGCAGAGGTTCTGCGTTCGGATGTGAACAGTTGTGCACTAGCAGAAGATGAAAGTCGACTTGTCGGCTTCTTAGTATGGCAGGAAACAGACTTTGAAGCAGAAGTCTTGCAGATTGCTGTACTGCCTAGCTATCAGGGGCAGAAAATCGCGACAGCCTTGTTTGACTTTTTGCCTGCCGACAAAGAAATTTTCCTCGAAGTGAGGGAGTCGAACAGGCCAGCTCTGCTATTTTATAAAAAAGAAAAATTTGAAGAAATCGCGCGGCGGAAGGCCTACTACCATGACCCAGTCGAGGACGCCATTATCATGAAGAGAGAAATAGATGAAAGATAGATATATTTTAGCATTTGAGACATCTTGTGATGAGACCAGTGTCGCTGTCTTAAAAAACGACGACCAGCTCTTGTCCAATGTCATCGCTAGTCAAATCGAGAGCCACAAACGTTTTGGTGGCGTAGTGCCAGAAGTGGCCAGTCGTCACCATGTCGAGGTTATTACGGCTTGTATTGAGGAGGCGCTAGCAGAAGCAGGGATTACCGAAGAGGACATAACAGCTGTGGCGGTTACCTATGGACCGGGCTTGGTTGGAGCTCTGCTAGTTGGTTTGTCAGCTGCCAAGGCCTTTGCTTGGGCGCATGGCTTGCCACTTATCCCCGTCAACCACATGGCTGGTCACCTCATGGCAGCTCAGAGTGTGGAGACTTTGGAGTTTCCTCTCCTAGCACTCTTGGTCAGCGGAGGACACACCGAGTTGGTCTATGTGTCAGAGGCTGGCGATTACAAGATTGTTGGGGAGACACGAGACGATGCAGTTGGGGAGGCTTATGACAAGGTCGGTCGTGTCATGGGCTTGACTTATCCAGCAGGTCGCGAGATTGACGAGTTGGCCCATCAAGGTCAGGATGTTTATGACTTTCCCCGTGCCATGATCAAGGAAGACAATCTGGAGTTTTCATTCTCAGGTTTGAAATCTGCCTTTATCAATCTTCACCACAATGCTGAGCAAAAGGGAGAAAGCTTGTCTACAAAGGATTTGAGTGCTTCCTTCCAAGCAGCTGTCATGGATATTCTCATGGCAAAAACCAAGAAGGCTTTGGAGAAATATCCTGTTAAAACTCTGGTAGTGGCAGGTGGCGTGGCAGCCAATAAAGGTCTCAGAGAACGCTTGGCAGACGAAATCAAAGATGTCAAGGTCATCATTCCACCCTTGCGTCTCTGTGGAGACAATGCAGGAATGATTGCCTATGCCAGCGTCAGCGAGTGGAATAAAGAAAACTTTGCAGACTTGGACCTTAATGCCAAACCGAGTCTCGCCTTTGATACCATAGAATAAAGAGTCAGCTTGAGGCTGGCTTTTTCACTCGCTGAAGTGTCAGAATATTTTGATAAAAATATAAAAATAATGATATAATATATAAAAATAGGAGGTAGTGAGATGATTGAGAGAATGGAATTGGGAGAATTTTACAAGGAATTGCGTCTGGCGAGAAAACTCAAGCAGTCAGATGTGGCTTGTGAGGGTCTAACAGCTTCTCAGTTATCCAAGTTTGAACTGGGGCAGTCTATGTTGTCTGCGGATAAACTGATTCTAGCTATCCAAGGGATAAATGTAACCTTCGATGAGTTTGGACACAAGCTTAACAATTATCAAGAATCACCACATATGCGATTTGGACGGAAGGTTGTAGATCGCTTTGCCCATCAAGATATGGCTGGCTTAGAGCAATTATTAGAGGAGGTCGAGCAAGAACAGATGGCGAAGACCTATCGTTGTTTGAATGCTATTGTGATTAAAAACGCTATCCATTCTCTGGATAAAAATTATCTGCTAGAAGAGGAGGATAGCGAGTTTTTGACTAGCTATCTCTATGCTATCGAGTCTTGGACCTGGTTTGAACTCTATCTTTTTTGCAATACCATGCCCTTCTTGAGCAACCAAGACCTGATTTTTTTATCAACCTCTTTACTTGAAAAATCCAAGGAATTTAAAGAATTGGCACACAATAGACTGTATATGAAAAGTGGCTTTCTGAATATCATATCAGAGCTCATGGAGCGCAAACTTTTTTCTTATATCCCAATCTTTGAAGCCGAGTTGGAGAGTATGCTCCGACCATACGATGTTTTTGAGAAATTATTGTGGCAGTTTTTAAAGAAGATGAGCATTTTCCTTCAAACTAAGGGGAGCAATCAAAAAGAGATTGAACACTTTATCCAATCTCTGCAAATATTAGAAAATCCACAATTAACAGCCCTTTTTGAACTACGCTTACAGCAATATAAAGACCTTATCGATTAACAAACAATCGCAATAATGAAATTTCTATAAGAAAAAATGTCAAATATGCGATTTTCTAAAATAGGGCATTTTTCGTGTTATACTGTCTTTATTTCATAGTATAGGAGAAAATAAAATGAAAAAGATAATCTCACGCTACTACTTGTTTGTAGCTATTCTACTTGTCATTACTGACCAGTTCTTGATTCGTCTGCTCTTACACAGCGAGCTTGCTGCTGGTCTATCTGACTTTGCCTATTATTTGTCAGATATGCTGTTAAATTTTCTAGTGATTCTGCTTGCTATTATTGTTATGATTTGGTCAGGGAAATGGCAGAAAATTAACAGTAGAAAATTTAAAGGTTCCTATCTTTTTTATTCTTTCCTAGCTCTTCTTGCTTTTGTTATTTGGAATTTCCTTACATTTTTTATTTTCCCACCTACCAAAAATGAAATTGCTTATCAACTGGATGTTCCTACTTTTACAGGAGCTACGGTATTTTTGATGTATTTTTTCTATCCTGTGATTGCAGGTCCCATTTTTGAAGAGATGATTTATCGTGGATTGGTGATGACTGCTCTGGAGAAAGGAAAGAAATGGGGACTGGATGTGCTTGGTTCTGCTGCTTTGTTTGGAATCTTGCACATTAGTAATCACGGTTGGGTCTTGACAGACTTTGTCTTCTATATGGGTGGCGGTCTCATATTTGCCGTCTTATTTAGAGCAACCAAGTCCATTTATTGGCCAATTGGACTGCATATAGTCTACAACGGCATTGGTCAAATTCTGCCCTTGTTGTTTTAGAGTCTTTTTAGAAATATAAATATAAGGCCGATTCCTCGTGCTAGAGCTTTTGATTGGACGAAAGGACTTTGGGCAGGTTTGGCTGAAAGAAGACGCAAATAAAACTTAAAAGGATCAACTATGAAAAGGAAAGAAACGAAATTTTATTTAGGGACAATTTTGGTGCTCGTGTCCTATTACTCGATTTTTAATCTTGTAGCAAAATTAGACTCAGTGAACCAGTTATCCGATTTTGGATTTTATGGGATTCAAATTTTATTGATAGTAATTGAGGGAATTGCTGCTACTGTGGTTCTTGTCAAGAGTCAACGTTGGAAAGATTATGGTCGCTTCGAGTTTCGTTGGCCCTATCTAGCTATCTTCTTTCTTTCCTTTATATTGATGTTTTTGTGGGTAAATATAACGACTCAGATCTTTCCAAGCACGCAAAATGGGAGTGCAATTGTGAAAGAAGCAGCTAATTTGACAGGAATTAGTTACTTTATAACGCGTATTTTCTATGGCGGTCTCATTGCTCCTATAGTTGAAGAATTGGTCTTTCGTGGGCTTCTGATGACAGCTCTAGCTAAATTTAAAACATACTATGTTGATGTCATTGTTTCCTCTACTCTTTTTAGTCTCATTCATGTTTTACAGTATGGATGGGTGTTAACAGACTTCATCATTTATGCAGGAGCAGGTCTGCTACTCTGTATGTTCTTTCGTTATACACGTTCAGTTTATTGGTCAATGGCCCTTCACATCTTGTGGAATAGTTTCTTAATTATTGTCAGTTTACTGGTGTTTGGGTATTAGATTTAGCAGAAATTTTTACATCACATAGATAAGGCTGGTTTCCCAGTCTTTTTCTTATCTCCAATATCTAACAATAGTCCTTGCTCAATTCCTTGTTACCTTAAATGAAAAAGTAATTTTAAAATCCATCACGGAATCCGACTCTATCAAAGTTTGTCAATCCTAGCCTTTTTTTGTATAGTAGAAATATGAAATTCACAAAAATAATTAGTAGTTTGCTTGCTCTTGGAGCTTTACTCATGCTTTTATCAGCTTGCCAGAATATCAAAAAGACGCAACTAGTCTTGTTTGAGTCCCTTTCTTTCGGTATGCCTGTTAAATCTTTTGAAGAAGTATTGGGAGAGGCTAGCGAGATGGAGGAAGAAGAGGAAATGGCTTATCGCGATACTTGGCGTGCAGAAGACCCTTATTTCTATAAAACAGGCCGCCTTTTCTATGATTATGAAAATATTTCTTTGAAGGGCCATACAGGTCGAGTAAGATTCACATTTTCAAAGTCGCATCGCTTGGAGACAGTAGCGACTTATTTCCCCGTTACCTCAAAAGCTGAGCAGCAAGCATTGCTCAATAACTTATCCCAGACTGTAAAAAAAGAACTTGAAGCACTCCCAGATTACCAGTCCATGACCACTGATCCGGTAGGACTATACGATGACGGTTATCGCTACAAGGTCAAATTGAAAGGACAACAGTGGGAACTCTGGGTCGATGTCTATCCGACAGAAAATAAATATGCTACAGACACAGAAACCGATAAGTATACTATCCGAGTGGATCAATTTCTCATGTATCCATGATGCTTCCTCTTCAGCACTTTTTGCTAGCACTTAGTTTCGATTCCGAAACTTTTTTCTCTTCTTTGAATATGTTATAATAGTCCGTGCTGTGACTGTGATGACGAACAGCCGCAATTGGAGAGAATATGAGGAGAAGGATGAAAGAAAAAGGATTTTGGGAAGGTGTACAGGCAGCTATGCCGACTGCCCTTGGCTATGTTAGTATCGGTCTAGCTTGCGGGATTATCGGCGCGCCCTATGTGACACCTGTTGAGATGGGCTTGATGAGCCTCTTTGTTTATGCTGGGAGCGCTCAGTTTGCCATGTTGGCATTGATTGCGGTCCAAGCGCCTGTGGCAGCTATTGCTATGACGGTCTTTTTAATCAATTTACGACTCTTTTTGCTGAGCTTGCATGCGTCGACTTATTTCCGTCATACTAGTCTCTGGCAAAATATCGGTATGTCTAGCCTCTTGACGGATGAGACTTACGGAGTTTTGATGGGAGAATTAGCCCATACAGACAAGGTCAATCCTATGTGGATGCATGGGAACAATCTCAACAGCTATGTAGCTTGGTTTGTGGGAACAGTAGTCGGAACTGCTCTAGGTGGACTCCTACCAAATCCAGAAATCTTTGGCCTTGATTTTGCCCTGGTGGGAATGTTTATCGGGATTTTTGCTTCGCAGTTCCAGATTATGCAAAGACGGATTCCTGTCCGCAATCTGCTGAAGATCCTAGCAGTTGTTACGGTGTCTTTCTTTTTGCTCTTGACAGTGGTGTCTCAGTCTCTAGCTGTTCTATTTGCGACGCTACTTGGATGTACAATGGGGGTGGTCTTAGATGGTCAGTAAATATCTTTTGTTAGCCGTTATCTTTTCAGGCCTAGTGACTTGGATACCTCGTATGATTCCCTTCATCTTGGTTAAGTACAAGGGGTTACCAGCTATCGTTGAGCGTTTTTTGAAATTTTTGCCTGTTTCCATTATCTTTGCTTTGATTCTTTCAAGCGTAGTGACAGGCAAGGTTGGGAGCCTTCCTCAAATCAAATGGTTGGACTTTTTAGCAGTCTTTCCAACGGCTTGGGTAGCCTTTCGCTACCGCAATCTAGTGGGCACAGTTCTTTTTGGAGTGGTCTTGATTGCAGTCTTGCGTCTGGTCTTTTAGTCAGCCATAAAAAAAACCTATCACCGAGATAGATATCATATAATGGCGAAAAAAAATATTTTCTGTTAAGATAGTACAGTATTCTATTTTGGAGGAAATGACATGAAAAAAATCGTCAAATATTCATCTCTTGCTGCTCTAGGGCTTGTTGCCGCAGGTCTACTAGCAGCTTGCTCAGGTGGTGAGAAGAAAGATGCAGCATCCGGTGAAGCAACATCTGGTAAAAAAGAAATCATCGTAGCAACTAACGGATCACCAAAACCATTTATCTATGAAGAAAATGGTGAATTGACTGGTTACGAGATTGAACTTATCCGCGCGATCTTTAAAGACTCTGACAAGTATGAAGTCAAGTTTGAAAAGACAGAATGGTCAGGGATTTTCCCAGGACTTGATAGTGACCGTTATCAAATGGCTGTTAACAACCTCAGCTATACCAAAGAACGTGCAGAAAAATACCTTTACGCAGCACCAACTGCTAAAAACCCTAACGTTCTCGTTGTGAAGAAAGACGACGATAGCATCAAATCTCTCGATGACATCGGTGGAAAATCTACTGAAGTTGTTCAAGGAACAACCTCAGCAAAACAATTGGAAGAATATAACAAACAACACGCAGACAATCCAACGGTTCTTAACTACACTAAGGCAGATTTCCAACAAATCATGTCTCGTTTGAGTGATGGACAATTTGACTACAAGATTTTTGACAAGATCGGTGTAGAAACAGTTATCAAAAACCAAGGTTTGGATAACTTGAAAGTCATCGAACTTCCAAGCGACCAACAACCTTACGTATATCCACTTCTTGCTAAAGGTCAAGATGAGTTGAAATCATTTGTAGACAAACGTATCCAAGAACTCTATAAAGATGGAACTCTTGAAAAATTGTCTAAACAGTTCTTCGGAGATACTTACCTACCAGCAGAAGCTGACATTAAATAGTCGTATGAAATCATCCAGTCTGAGAAAGGCGGATGATTTCTCAATTTTTAGGTATATAGTTTCAAACTATATGTCTGCCTATCTAATAACAATTTGCTAAATCAAATAAAGTATGAGATACTATTACGGTATTATTTTTAAAGGAGATAGAATCATGAAAATTAAAAAATGGCTCGGTGTAGCGGCTCTTGCTACAGTCGCAGGTTTGGCTCTTGCAGCTTGCGGAAATTCAGAAAAGAAAGCAGACAACGAAACAGTTGTCAAAATTGCAACAGTTAACCGCAGCGGTTCTGAAGAAGCACGTTGGGACAAAGTGCAAGAATTGGTCAAAAAAGACGGCATTACCTTGAAATTTACAGAGTTCACAGACTACTCACAACCAAACAAGGCAACTGCTGATGGCGAAGTAGACTTGAACGCTTTCCAACACTACAACTTCTTGAACAACTGGAACAAAGAAAACGGGAAAGACCTTGTAGCGATTGCAGATACGTACATCTCGCCAATCCGCCTTTACTCAGGTTTGAATGGAAGTGACAACAAGTACACTAAAGTGGAAGAAATCCCAGATAACGGTGAAATCGCTGTACCAAACGATGCAACAAACGAAAGCCGTGCGCTTTACTTGCTTCAATCAGCTGGTTTGATCAAATTGGATGTTTCTGGAACTGCTCTTGCAACAGTTGCGAACATCACAGAAAATCCAAAGAACTTGAAGATTACTGAATTGGACGCTAGTCAAACAGCTCGTTCATTGTCATCAGTTGACGCTGCCGTTGTAAACAATACCTTCGTTACAGAAGCAAAATTGGACTACAAGAAAGCACTCTTCAAAGAACAAGCTGATGAAAACTCAAAACAATGGTACAACATCATCGTTGCGAAAAAAGATTGGGAATCATCACCTAAAGCGGATGCCATCAAGAAAATTATCGCGGCTTACCACACTGATGAAGTGAAAAAAGTTATCGAAGAAACATCAGACGGTTTGGACCAACCAGTTTGGTAATAAGACACAGGGAGGTGGGAGAGTTTCCACCTCTTGCTTTTGTCTAGACTGTTGGTTTTGAAGAAGATGATCTTGTAGTCCGTCCATAGACACAAGTCCTCAGTAGAAAGGGAGAGAAAAATGGTTTTTCCTAGCGAACAAGAACAGATTGAAAAATTTGAAAAGGATCATGTAGCTCAGCATTATTTTGAAGTTTTGCGCACCTTGATTTCCAAGAAATCAGTCTTTGCTCAGCAGGTTGGACTCAAGGAAGTCGCAAACTATCTGGGTGAGATTTTTAAGCGTGTGGGAGCTGAAGTTGAGATTGATGAGAGCTACACGGCACCTTTTGTCATGGCGCATTTCAAGAGTTCGCGTCCAGATGCTAAGACCTTGATCTTCTATAACCACTATGACACTGTGCCAGCGGACGGAGATCAAATTTGGACAGAGGATCCCTTTACACTTTCTGTGCGTAATGGATTTATGTATGGGCGTGGGGTTGACGACGACAAGGGACATATCACGGCTCGTTTGAGTGCTCTGAGAAAGTATATGCAGCACCACGACGACCTGCCAGTCAATATCAGCTTTATCATGGAAGGGGCAGAGGAGTCTGCTTCTATGGATTTAGACAAGTATTTAGAGAAACACTCAGACAAACTTCGTGGAGCAGATTTGCTAGTTTGGGAGCAAGGAACCAAAAATGCCTTGGAGCAGTTAGAAATTTCGGGTGGAAACAAGGGAATTGTGACCTTTGATGCCAAGGTAAAAAGTGCGGATGTGGACATTCACTCGAGTTATGGTGGTGTCGTGGAATCAGCTCCATGGTATCTCCTCCAGGCCTTAAGTAGCCTGCGTGCTGCAGATGGTCATATCTTGGTAGAGGGCTTGTACGAGGATGTTCAAGAGCCAAATGAACGAGAACTAGCCTTGGTGGATACCTATGCACAAGGCAATCCTGGGGAAATCAGTCGCATTTACGGCTTGGAATTGCCTCTCTTACAAGAGGATCGTGCAGCCTTTCTCAAACGATTCTTTTTTGAGCCTGCACTCAATATCGAAGGAATCCAGTCTGGTTATCAAGGTCAGGGTGTTAAGACTATTTTGCCAGCAGAAGCTAATGCCAAGCTAGAAGTTCGTCTGGTTCCAGGCTTAGAACCACATGATGTTCTGGAAAAAATTCGGAAACAGCTAGACAAAAATGGTTTTGATAAGGTAGAATTATATTATACCTTGGGAGAGATGAGCTATCGAAGCGATATGAGCGCACCAGCCATTCTCAATGTGATCGAGTTGGCCAAGAAATTCTATCCGCAGGGCGTATCGGTCTTGCCGACTACTGCGGGGACAGGACCCATGCATACGGTCTTTGACGCCCTAGAGGTACCTATGGTAGCCTTCGGTTTAGGGAATGCCAATAGCCGAGACCACGGTGGAGATGAAAACGTGCGGATCGCCGATTACTACACCCATATTGAATTAGTAGAGGAGCTGATTAGAAGCTATGAGTAGAGATATTATCAAGTTAGATCAGATCGATGTGACCTTTCACCAAAAGAAGAGAACCATCACAGCGGTCAAGGATGTGACCATTCATATCCAAGAAGGGGATATCTACGGTATCGTAGGATATTCTGGAGCAGGAAAATCCACTCTAGTCCGGGTGATTAACCTCCTGCAAAAACCATCCGCAGGGAAAATTACCATTGACGACGATGTGATTTTTGATGGTAAGGTTACCTTGACGGCAGAGCAGTTGCGTCGCAAACGTCAAGATATCGGGATGATTTTCCAGCATTTCAACCTCATGAGTCAAAAAACAGCAGAGGAAAATGTAGCCTTTGCCCTTAAACACTCTGGACTCAGCAAGGAAGAAAAGAAAGCAAAAGTAGCTAAGTTGTTAGACTTAGTTGGCTTGGCGGATCGTGCTGAAAACTATCCTTCACAACTATCAGGAGGGCAAAAACAGCGTGTGGCCATTGCGCGTGCCTTGGCCAACGATCCAAAAATCTTGATTTCAGACGAGTCAACGTCTGCCCTCGACCCTAAGACAACCAAGCAAATTCTGGCCTTGTTGCAAGATTTGAACCAAAAATTAGGCTTGACCGTTGTCCTGATTACACACGAAATGCAGATTGTCAAAGACATTGCCAACCGTGTGGCAGTTATGCAGGATGGCCGTTTGATTGAAGAAGGCAGTGTCCTTGAAATCTTCTCAAATCCTAAACAACCTTTGACTCAAGACTTCATCTCAACTGCCACAGGTATTGACGAAGCCATGGTCAAGATTGAGAAGCAAGAAATTGTGGAGCATTTGTCTGCGAATAGCATTTTGGTACAACTCAAGTATGCAGGCGCTTCTACAGATGAACCACTTTTGAATGAATTATACAAACACTACCAAGTAACAGCCAATATTCTCTATGGGAACATTGAAATTTTGGATGGTACTCCTGTGGGTGAGCTTGTGGTTGTCTTGTCAGGGGAAAAAGAAGCACTGGCAAGCGCTCAAGAGGCTATCCGTCAGGCTGGTGTGCAACTAAAAGTATTGAAGGGAGGACAGTAAGATGACAGAGTTGATTCAAACTTATCTACCAAATGTCTACAAGATGGGCTGGTCTGGTCAGGCAGGCTGGGGAACAGCCATTTACCTAACTCTTTATATGACAGTTCTTTCCTTCATTATCGGAGGGTTCTTGGGGTTGGTAGCAGGTCTTTTCCTTGTCTTGACAGCGCCAGGCGGTGTCTTGGAGAACAAGGTCGTTTTCTGGATTTTAGACAAGATTACCTCAATTTTTCGTGCGGTTCCCTTTATCATCCTTTTGGCCATCTTGTCACCACTGTCTCACTTGATTGTCAAGACTAGTATCGGGCCAAATGCAGCCCTTGTCCCACTCTCTTTTGCGGTATTTGCCTTCTTTGCCCGTCAGGTGCAGGTCGTCTTGGCTGAGCTGGATGGCGGTGTCATTGAGGCGGCTCAAGCGAGCGGAGCGACCTTCTGGGATATCGTGGGTGTTTACCTATCAGAAGGTCTTCCAGATTTGATTCGTGTGACGACTGTGACCTTGATTTCCCTTGTTGGTGAAACAGCTATGGCGGGAGCAGTTGGTGCTGGTGGTATCGGTAATGTGGCCATTGCCTATGGGTTCAACCGTTACAATCACGATGTGACCATCTTAGCGACCATCATTATCATCTTGATTATTTTTACAATCCAGTTCTTGGGAGATTTCTTGACCAAGAAATTAAGTCATAAATAAAAAGAGCCGAAGGGCTCTTTTTTAGTGATTAGATTTTGTGTGTAAACTTTTTACTAATGACTTGCCCAAGCAAAGCACCAATCAAGGCACAAAGGAGAATGCTTGCGACAAAGAGAAAAATTTTGTCTAGCTCTGGAGCGACCATGATACGGTCAATGTATTCCTGAGATTTTCCACGAGCGAGGAGAGCTGCCTCGTAGGATGCTGGATTGATCCACATGAGGAGGATAGGACCACTTGTGCTAAAAGCAAAGACTAGGAAGGAGAAAAGATTTTTAAGCTTATCCTGATAGTGACCGAGGCGAGCGGTGGCATCTGCTGCAAGACCGCAGGCGATAGCTGGTAGAAAGGCTCCAGCGCCGTGTTTACTAGCTAGGAAGAAGAGAGCCATAAAGAGCCCTAGAGTGGAAATGGCACCAAAACGAGGAACTTTTACCAGAAGAAACATGTAAACGCTCCCCCCAACAAGGGCTGAAAAAGCCGGAGCATAGAACATATTGCCCGTTGAGTCAACCAGGTGTCCAAGTACTACTCCAATCCCTAGACAGAGGAAATAGAGGACGACAGCTAAGAGGGTGGTTAAGATATTTTTCTTCATGAGTTTCTCCTTGATATAAACTAACAAAATCAATTGTATCACGCTTTTAGATGATTGTAAATGGACACTCTATATTTTTGAAAACGTTTGAAATATGATATAATAGTTACACAGTTGTTTGAAGGAGGATATCATGGGAAAATTTCTAGAATTCGTCTTTAATCGTTTCTTTTTAGGAATGATTGTGACGGCTTTTTTCTGGTTATTCACACTAGCAGGAGGTGTGGTCTTTGGTTTGGCACCAGCTAGTGCAACCCTTATGAGTTTATATGCTGAGCACGGTTATACTTATCGAGCTTATAGTTTGAAAGAAGCTTGGGAACTCTATAAGAGTAACTTTGTCAAGAGCAACCTCACTTTCTATAGTTTTGTATTTGTAGATTTAGTATTAGTTTATGGTCTGTATCTTTTGGTTCAATTGCCCCATCAGACTATTTTTCATCTCTTGGCAACCTTTCTTAATGTTCTTGTAGTGGCCCTTGTCTTTCTAGCCTATACTGTTTCCTTGAAACTTCAGGTATATTTTGATTTATCCTACCGAAATACCGTGAAATTGTCTCTTATTGGGATTTTCATGAGCTTGCCAGCAATCGCCAAGGTTCTGATTGGCACAGGCTTGCTTGTAGGAGTTGGTTACTATATGCCTGCTCTCCTCTTTTTTGTAGGAATTGGTGTGTGGCATTTCTTTATCAGTGATATGTTGGAACCTATTTATGAAAGTATCCATGAAAAATTGGCGACAAAATAGAATGAAGCAATTTTGGCTTCACTCTCTTTTACGGATTTATAGCCTCGTTATGATCATCATCATTGCTAGTTTTGCGGTGATGATTTCCTATGCTGACTGGGATTCGCGCGAGAAAGAAGCTCAGCGAGTAGCTCAACGCGTGACGACTCGGACAGTAAGTGAGATTGAATATTACCATAGAGAGTCGACTCGGCTTGCCCAGACTTTGGTTGAAAATCAGGCTCGTATCGAAGGGATTTACAAGTACTTTAGTCTCAGTACGCCAGACTATTTTTATTGGCAATTAGAGCGCAAGGCTTCTCCCTATATCTCGGTATCCTTGTATGAAAATATCGACGATCTCTATGTCCGTAATGATTTTGTGACAGGGGTGGCAATTGTCCTCCAAGATTACAAAGAAGTTTTTGTTTCAACTAGAGGGAAACGAAGTGGAGAGAAAATTCCAGCAGAAAATTTCAAACCAGCTCCTAATAGTTTTGCCATTCCTGTATCCGATCCCGTTTCTGACCAGGATTTAGGAGTGATCTACATCTCTTTATCCCCAGATGTCTTACGTGGAGCTATTGACAATACCCGAGGCAACACACCAATGGCCGTGACGGTGACTTCGCCTTTTGATACGGAGATGTTTCAGCTTGGGGAGAAGGTGTCAGCAGAGCGGGAGAACTGGCTTGTAGGAGTCACCTCTCATGGCTATCAAGTTCGTGTAGCCGTTCCTAAGGATTTTGTTCTTAAGGGAACGTTGACTAGTTCTGCTGTCATTATTGGACTAAGTATTCTCTTCATCATCATTTTGTATATCACTCTGAGACAGACCTTTTCAAAATATCAAAAACAGGTGGTGGACTTGGTCGAGTCTATTCAGGTTATTGCTCAAGGAGAAGAGGGACTTCGCATCGATACCTCTGAGAAAGATCAGGAGTTACTCCTTATCTCAGAAACAACCAATGATATGTTGGACCGACTGGAAAAAAATATCCACGATATTTATCAGTTGGAACTTAGCCAAAAAGATGCCAATATGCGAGCCTTGCAAGCTCAGATCAATCCGCATTTTATGTATAATACCTTGGAATTTTTGCGCATGTATGCGGTGATGGAAAGCCAAGATGAGCTGGCGGATATTATCTATGAATTTAGTAGCTTGTTGCGTAACAATATCTCCGATGAGCGTGAAACGACCTTGCAACAAGAACTAGAATTTTGTCGTAAATACAGTTATCTCTGTATGGTTCGCTATCCAAAGTCAGTAGCTTATGGCTTTAAGATCGCGCCAGAATTAGAAAATATGAAGATTCCCAAGTTCACGCTCCAACCATTGGTCGAAAACTACTTTGCCCACGGTATTGACCACCGCCGAACAGACAATGTCATCAGCATCAAGGTCTTGAAGGGTGAGGGATTTGTTGAAATCCTGGTAGTCGATAATGGTCGTGGCATGCCTGCTGAAAAATTAGCTGCCTTGCAAGAGAAATTAGCTCAGAGAAGTTTTGAGCACGAAGCAAGCTATAGCGGTGAGCGGCAGTCAATCGGAATAGTGAATGTGCACGAACGCTTTGTCCTCTATTTTGGGGATCGCTACCAAATCCGTGTAGAGTCAGCTGAGCAAGAAGGTGTTCGCTATCGAATCACTATCCAGGATGAATAGAAAGGGTAGAAATGTATAAAGTTTTATTAGTAGACGACGAGTACATGGTGACAGAGGGGCTCAAGCGCTTGATTCCCTTTGAAAAATGGGATATGAAAGTTGTCGCAACAGCCAATCATGCTGACGATGCTCTGGGCTATGTCAAGCATCATCCGGTTGATGTGATTATTTCGGATGTCAATATGCCCGATAAAACAGGACTGGAGATGATCAAGGAGATGAAGGAGATTCTCCCAGATGCCTATTATATCTTGCTGTCTGGCTATCAGGAGTTTGACTATGTCAAGAAAGCAATGAACCTGAGTGTCGTAGATTATCTAGTGAAGCCAGTGGATAAGGTGGAGTTGAGTCATTTATTAGAAAAAATTGCGAGTCAACTTCAGGAAAAGGTGGAGCAGAGTCAGACTCTCAGCCAAGAATTGGATGAAGAAGGCTTTGTCAACTTCTTAGCAGGTAAAGACAACTGGTGGATAGGTCTTTCCAAGGAAAAACAAGGTTCTTTCACTATTCCTTACTATGTTTTAGGTCAAGACTGGCAGATTTTTATCTCTGATCAACCACTAGATGGAATCGTAGTAACGCCCTTTGTAGCACCCTACCAACAAGCCTTTGAAAAATGGAAGATCAACGCAGAAAAAGCCCTCTTTTACGGTTCTGTCAATCTAGAAAAATCCGAGAGTCTATTTGCTTATTACGAACCGATTTATCGTGTGATTATCCAAGGAAATATCAATCAAATCATCGAAGAATTGACCCTGCTGGAGAAGGTTGTCTTAGAGAACACACCGCGCGTGGCGATCACTAAACAACTCTTCACCCAATTTGTCATGGATGTCTTCCACTTGTTTGAGCATCTAAAAGCAGATGATATGACAGAGATTGTCAAAGCCATCCATGCTATTAACTCCTTTGAAGAATTGGTTGCCTACATCAAAGCAACCTTGACTAAGTTCTTTGGCCAGTATCGTATGAATGAAAATGTGGTCAGTGTTCTAGAGGTGATCGGCCGCGATTATCAAAAAGAGCTCTCACTTAAGGATATTAGCAAGGATCTCTTTATTAACCCAGTCTACCTCGGTCAGCTGATTAAGCGAGAAACCAACTCGACCTTTGCAGAACTGCTCAACAAACAGCGAATTAAGGCAGCGCAACAGCTCTTGCTTTCAACCAATGATAGTATTGAAGATGTTTGCTATGCCGTTGGTTACAGTAATGTCGGCTATTTTTACAAAGTTTTCCGTAAATTGTGCGGAAAATCACCAAAAGCTTACCGAAAACAAGTCGAGACAGGCCTGTAAGAATTGTATTTCTGTACGAAAAATGCTATAATGTCCAAAAGGTTTTATAGGAGGATAATATGAAAAAGAAACCAATTTATCTCTGGATTTTGTTAGTCCTATCAGCACTCATTTCTGCTTCGTCATTATTTGGCATCTTGGGCCCAGTCCCTAGTAAGGAAGCTCTTCGTGCGAGCCTATCTAATAGTGGGTCTCTTACTGCTCAGCAAATAGAAGACACGGTTAACTATACCTACCAAGTAACAGCATCATCGCACTCAATTTTTAATGTAGTTTTGATTGTTTTATCTGCTATTTTAGTTGTGGTAGCCTTTGTGTTCTTAGTTCGTAAAAACGTCCAATTTGCAAACTATGCTTATCTTGGCTATCTTTTGCTAGCGATTGTTGGTTTGGTCTATTCTTTTATGAACATTCAAGATGCAATTCAATTGATCAAAGATGATACCCTAGGCTTAGGAATAGGCACATTAGCAAAAGGAACCGTTATTTTGTTCATGATTATCAATGTCCTCTTTTTAGCTTTAGTCCTTTACAAGATGTGGCGCCAACAAAAAGATTTGGCTGAGGAAGCCGAAGCAGAGGAAGTTGCCTAAGTATTGACAAAAGAGAACTATCAAGTTACAATCTTGGTAGTTCTTTTAATATCCAAAAATAAAAATCGAGGTCAATATGAAAAAAATATCCTTAGTTTATATCAGTTTGAGTGGGAATACAGAGAGTTTTGTAACCCGACTCAAGGACTATCTCTTGTCCCAGCACGAAGGAATTGAGGTTCAAAAGATCCATATCAAGGATTTGGTCAAGGAAGGGAAAGATTTCTTTGAGATGGACCATCCCTATATCGCCTTTTTACCCACCTATCTAGAAGGTGGAAATGGTGTCGACAACGGCGATGTTGAGATTCTAACGACTCCAGTGGGTGATTTTATCGCCTATGGAGACAATGCTAGTAAGTGTTTTGGTGTAGTGGGATCTGGTAATCGCAATTTTAATAACCAATACTGTTTGACTGCCAAGCAGTACAGTCAGCGTTTTGGTTTCCCTGTTCTAGCAGATTTTGAAATGAGAGGCATGCTGGGAGATATTAAAAAGGTTGCAGCGATTATCGCGGACTTATATGGACTGGAAAGTTAAGCTTCGGCCTAGCTTTTTCTTCTACTTTATTTGTTTAAAATCTAGGGAGAATCTTTAGCAGTTTCATGAAGAAGAGAAAAATCCGAGAAGAAGACTTCTCGGATTTTGATTATTTGAGTTGATCAGTGATTTCCTTTGAAAGCATGAGTCCCAAACGATAACCCTTGTTGATGTAGGCGATGACGTCATTGATATTCTCTGTTGTTTGGATTCTTTCGTGGATATCTGCTTTGAAAGTTTCGTCTTTTAAAAGCTGCTCCTGAAGAAGTTTCTGAAGTTTTTCTTTTTCGTATTTATTGATGAGAAAAAGAACGACAAGACTGATAAGAACTAAGATATAAGCGTACTGGCTCATAAAATCTCCCCTGATTTGATAAAAAATTGAAGGCATAAGAAAAGCGAAAGAAATTTTCGCTTTTCAACTAAGTCACTAGGCGAGCAGAACAGGTATCCAATAGCTAAGACCAGACAATGTGGACCTTTAACTGAAAAGTCCGCCCAGTTGAAATGAAGACTAGTAAAGCGCCAAGCCAAAGTCTGTATAGGATTTGGTGATAGTTACTTAGACTGCTTTACAATAAAGTGATTAAAAGATTACGACATGAGCCTAACCAAATCGATATTATTTGGTTAGGTGAATTAGTGAAGCAGTTAGCTAGTCTGCATATAGCGGCTAGCGTCTAACAATTAGGAACTTTAGTTCCAATTGTTAGTACTGAATCACATCTTCTCTGGCGCTTCTACTCCAAGCAAGCGAAGGGCTTCTTTGAGGACGACTGCGGTTGCGTAGCTGAGGGCTAGGCGGCTGTCGCGCTCTGGGCTTTCATCCAAGATACGAGTGTGAGCATAGTATTTATTGAAAGCTTGCGCCAAGCTGATTGCATACTTAGCAATGAGCGATGGGTCATAGTTGTCAGAAGCACGTTTGATGACACGGGCAAAGTCTTGGAGAAGTTTGATGATTTCCCAGCTTTCAGAATCATTTAGACTGTAACTTTCTTGAGCATTTGGTTGGAAGTCAGCTTTTCTAAGTAGAGACTGAATACGAGCGTAAGCGTATTGGATGTATGGCCCAGTCTCACCTTCAAATGAAACCATTGCTTCCAAATCAAAGTCATAACCATTTCGACGATCAGTTTTCAGGTCGTAGAATTTGACAGCTCCAACCCCAACAGCTTGGGCGATTTGATCCTTGTTTTCAAGGTCAGGATTTTTTGCTTCGATTTGAGCTTTAGCACGAGTGATGGCTTCTTGGAGAGTTGGCTCGAGCAGGATGATGTTTCCTTTACGAGTAGAGAGTTTTTGGCGATTTTTGGTTACAAGACCAAAGTCAACGTGAACCATATCGTCACTCCAAGCAAATCCCATTTTCTTCAAGACGGCTTTCAACTGTTTAAAGTGGTTAGATTGCTCTTGGCCGACAGCATAGATATTTTTAACAAAGTTGTAAGTACGAGCACGGTAGATGGCTGTTGCGATATCACGAGTGATGTAGAGAGTAGCGCCATCTGATTTTTTAATCATAGCAGGTGGCAAATCGAAATCATCCAAGTTGACAATGCAAGCCCCTTGAGACTCTTCTAGCAAGCCTTTTTCTTCCAAGATTTGTACGGCTTCATCCATCTTGTCATTGTAGAAGGCTTCACCGTTTAAGCTATCAAATTCAACACCGAGTAGTTTGTAGATACGGTTGAATTCGACCAAACTTTCATCACGGAACCATTGCCAAAGTTGAGTTGCTTCAGGATCACCATCTTCTAGTTTTTTGAACCAGAGGCGACCTTCATCATCGAGAGCCTTGTCAGTTTCGATTTCGGCATTGATGCGAACGTAAAGTTTCAACAATTCATCGATTGGGTTGGCTTCGATGGCTTCTTTAGATCCCCACTTTTTATAAGCAACCATGAGAAGACCAAACTGTTTCCCCCAGTCTCCAAGGTGGTTGATTTTAATGGTTTTGTAGCCCATCTTCTTAAAGATATTAGAGAGGGCATCTCCGATAACGGTTGAACGCAAGTGGCCGACTGAGAAGGGTTTTGCGATATTGGGACTAGAAAGGTCGATCGTAATATTTTGCTCTTGGCCTTCCGTTTGTTGGGCGTAGTCAGCACCTTTTTTGATGATTTCTTTGATAACTGCACCAGAAATAGCAGATTTATCAAGGAAAAAGTTTACGTAAGGACCCGTTGCCACCACTTTTTCAAAGGCTTGGCTGTTGATCTTTGCAGCAATATCGGCAGCAATCACTTGCGGTGCCTTGCGTTCGACTTTTGCTAATGAGAAAGCAGGGAAAGCGATGTCTCCCATATCTGAATTTTTAGGTTGTTCTAGTAAATTGAAAATAGCCTCTTGGTCCAGGCTATCAATGACGCTAGCCAATTCGCCAGCAATCAGTTTTTTTGTATTCATAAGTAGGCTCCTTTTGGGCTTTTCTTCTATTTTAACACAATTTACTACATTTTTTGAGAAAGAAAAGAATTTTTTTGAATTCTCTATTTTTTTTGGTATAATATAGTTATAAAATAAATGTAAAATTTGTTATAAATATTCGCTTGAGAGGATGATATGAGAAAAAGAGAACGGCATCAGTTGATTAAAAAGATGATCGCTGAAGAAAAACTTGGAACACAAAAAGAGATTCAAGATCGTCTTGAAGCTCAGAATGTCTATGTGACGCAAACGACTTTGTCACGTGATTTGCGTGAAATCGGCTTGACCAAGATCAAGAAAAATGATATGGTGTATTATGTACTAGCAAATGAGACAGATAAGATTGATTTAGTTGAGTTTTTGTCTCATCATTTAGAAGGAGTTGCAAGAGCAGAGTTTACCTTGGTACTTCATACTAAACTTGGGGAAGCTGCAGTCTTAGCAAACATTGTAGATGCAAACAAGGATGAATGGATTTTAGGAACGGTTGCTGGTGCTAATACCTTATTGGTTATTTGTCGAGACCAGCACGTTGCCAAGCTGATGGAAGATCGTTTGCTAGATTTGATGAAAGATAAATAAGGTCTTGGGAGTTGCTCTCAAGACTTATTTTTAGCAAGGAGAGACGGAAAATGGCAACAGAAAAGCTATCACCCGGCATGCAACAGTATGTGGATATTAAAAAACAATACCCAGATGCTTTTTTGCTTTTTCGGATGGGTGATTTTTACGAGTTGTTCTATGAAGATGCAATTAATGCAGCACAAATTTTAGAAATTTCCTTAACGAGTCGGAATAAAAATGCAGAAAATCCGATACCCATGGCGGGCGTCCCCTATCATTCTGCCCAGCAGTATATTGATGTTCTGATTGAACAGGGTTATAAAGTTGCCATAGCCGAGCAGATGGAAGATCCCAAACAAGCAGTGGGGGTTGTCAAGCGAGAGGTGGTCCAGGTCATCACGCCTGGAACGGTCGTCGATAGCAGTAAGCCGGATAGTCAGAATAATTTCTTGGTTGCCTTAGATCGTGATGGCAATCAATTTGGCCTGGCTTATATGGATCTAGTGACAGGTGATTTTTATGTAACAGGTTTATTGGATTTTACGCTGGTTTGTGGGGAAATCCGTAACCTCAAGGCGCGAGAAGTGGTGCTGGGCTATGACTTGTCTGAGGAAGAAGAACAAATCCTCAGCCGTCAGATGAATCTTGTGCTTTCCCATGAGAAGGAAGTCTTTGAGGATATTCATTTACTGGATTCACGTTTAGCAGCTGTGGAGCAAGCAGCAGCTAGTAAGCTACTCCAGTATGTTCATCGGACCCAGATGCGGGAATTGAACCATCTCAAACCAGTTATCCACTATGAAATCAAGGATTTCTTGCAGATGGATTATGCGACCAAGGCTAGTCTGGATTTGGTTGAGAATGCCCGTTCAGGCAAGAAGCAGGGGAGTCTTTTCTGGCTTTTGGATGAAACCAAAACAGCTATGGGCATGCGGCTCTTGCGCTCTTGGATCCATCGTCCCTTGATTGATAAGGAACGAATCGTCCAACGTCAAGAGGTGGTGCAGGTCTTTCTTGACCATTTCTTTGAGCGTAGTGATTTAACGGACAGTCTCAAGGGTGTTTATGATATTGAACGCTTGGCTAGTCGTGTTTCTTTTGGCAAGACCAATCCCAAGGATCTCTTGCAACTAGCGACCACCTTATCTAGTGTGCCACGGATTCGTGCGATTTTAGAAGGCATGGAGCAGCCTGCTTTAGCTTATCTCATCGCACAGTTGGATGCCATTCCAGAGTTAGAGAGTTTGATTAGCGCAGCGATTGCTCCTGAAGCTCCTCATGTGATTACGGAAGGTGGCATTATCCGTACGGGATTTGATGAGACCTTAGACAAGTACCGTCGTGTGCTCAGAGAAGGGACTAGCTGGATTGCTGAGATTGAGGCTAAGGAGCGGGAAAACTCTGGCATCAGCACGCTTAAGATTGACTACAATAAAAAGGACGGCTACTATTTCCATGTGACTAATTCGCAACTGGGAAATGTGCCAGCCCACTTTTTCCGCAAGGCAACGCTGAAAAACTCGGAACGCTTTGGGACAGAGGAGTTAGCCCGTATCGAGGGAGATATGCTGGAGGCGCGTGAGAAGTCAGCCAATCTAGAATATGAAATCTTTATGCGTATCCGTGAGGAAGTCAGCAAGTACATCCAGCGTTTGCAGGCTCTAGCCCAAGGAATTGCGACAGTTGATGTCTTGCAAAGTCTCGCAGTTGTGGCTGAAACCCAGCATTTGATCCGACCTGAGTTTGGAGAGGATTCACAAATAGATATCCAAAAAGGGCGCCATGCTGTCGTCGAAAAGGTCATGGGAGCTCAGACCTACATTCCAAACAGTATCCAGATGGCAGAAGATACCAGTATTCAGCTAATCACAGGGCCCAACATGAGCGGGAAGTCTACCTACATGCGCCAACTAGCCATGACTGCGGTTATGGCCCAGCTGGGTTCTTATGTGCCGGCAGAGAGCGCCCATTTGCCTATCTTCGATGCCATCTTCACCCGTATCGGAGCAGCAGATGACTTGGTTTCAGGTCAATCAACCTTCATGGTAGAGATGATGGAGGCTAACAATGCCATTTCGCATGCGACCAAGGATTCCTTGATTCTCTTTGATGAATTGGGACGCGGAACTGCAACTTATGACGGAATGGCTCTTGCCCAGTCCATCATCGAATATATTCATGAACATATCGGAGCCAAAACCCTCTTTGCGACCCACTACCATGAGTTGACCAGTCTGGAGTCCATCTTGAAAAACTTGGTCAATGTCCATGTGGCGACCTTGGAGCAGGATGGGCAGGTTACCTTCCTTCACAAGATCGAACCAGGACCAGCTGACAAATCCTACGGTATCCACGTTGCTAAGATTGCTGGCTTACCAGCAGAACTTTTAGCAAGGGCGGATAAGATATTGACTCAACTGGAGAATCAAGGGACGGAAAGTCCTGCTCCAATGAGAGAAACAAGTGCTGTTACTGAACAGATGTCACTCTTTGACGCGCCTGCAGAGCATCCTATCCTAGCAGAATTAGCTAAACTGGATGTGTACAATATGACACCTATGCAGGCTATGAATGTCTTGGTCGAGCTCAAACAAAAGTTATAAAAAGAGCCCACTCACATTTTTGTGAGTGGGATTTTTCTCTATTACTTTTTATGGGCCAAAAGTTGATTGATGTGGTCCACTTTTTTTGCTTCTCTTTTATAGAGAATAGCCCAGATGATGAGGTAGACAGTCGCAAACTCTGGAATGAGCTGGAGATAGAAGGTCCAGTGGAAGGGGAACCAACCAGCCAGAGTTGCCAGTGGGACAAAGCCAGCCAGCATGAGGAAGAAATGGGAAAGTGTGGCACGGAGCAGGCTCCAGTCACGGCTGAATAAGCGACCGCCAAAGCTAAAGAGAACTCCGATAGCTGACCAGATGATCATACAGTAGAGCAAGACCAAGGCACCGTGAACCTGATGTTGCACCATCACTTGGCCGATCAGAGACTCGGGGCTCAGTGGGGCATAGGTATTTGGTGCATAAATGAGTGAAAAGAGGATAGAGAGGATGAGGCCGATGAGTACACCAGCGGCTGCATCGTGAAAGATTTGTTTTTTCATAGTTCTAATTTCTCCTTGATGGTTTTTAGGTAACGGCGTGAAGAGTAGGTGAAGCTTTCGTTTTTGAGAAAGATTTCGACCAGACCGTTGGGGGTTAGTTTGAGATGAGAGATAGCGTCAATATTAACGATTTCTGATTGGGAAATTTGGATAAAAGTGGTCGGCAGAATGTCAAGAACTTGATAGAGTCGCAAATCAATGGTATAGGTCTGACTAGCAGTTTCTGCTAGAACCTTTCGATTCTCTATATAGAAGCGTTGAATCTTACTAATTTTAATTAGATAGACCTGATCTTCAATCTTTCCTTTGATTGTTTCTTTTTGGTCAAGATTTTCAGCGAACTCGATGACTTTCTGGACTTTTTCGGTCGGCTGAGGTGCTTGGACAATCAGCTTTTCCTCCTCATAAGTCTCCTTAATCTGTAATTCTACTTTCATAAATTTCCCTCCTTTTCAGTTATACAAGGTTAATCTCACTTCTTGTACACCTTTATTAATACTCTTCAAAAATCAAATTCAAACCACGTCAGCGTCGTCTTGCCGTACTAAAGTACTGTCTGCGCCTAGCTTTCTAGTTTGCTCTTTGATTTTTATTGAGTATACCACTATTTTACGACCTCTGGCAAGAGCTTTTGTCTATGTGGAGAGATTTGGAGTCTATGTGGTATTTGCTTTTTCTGATAGCATTTGAAATATGGTATAATAGCACTAATCAATTTCTAGGAAAATAGATACAGAAAGGGGCTGAAAGATGTCTCATATTATTGAATTGCCAGAGGTGCTGGCAAACCAGATTGCGGCAGGGGAGGTTATCGAACGTCCTGCTAGTGTGGTCAAAGAGTTGGTAGAAAATGCCATTGACGCGGGTTCTAGTCAGATTACCATTGAGATTGAGGAAGCTGGTCTTAAGAAGATTCAAATCACTGATAATGGTCATGGAATTGCCCACGATGAGGTGGAATTGGCCCTGCGTCGTCATGCGACCAGTAAGATAAAAAATCAAGCAGACCTCTTTCGGATTCGGACGCTTGGTTTTCGTGGTGAAGCCCTGCCCTCTATCGCTTCTGTCAGCGTCTTGACTCTGTTGACGGCGGTGGATGGTGCGAGTCATGGAACCAAGCTCGTTGCGCGTGGAGGTGAGGTTGAGAAAGTCATACCAGCGACTAGTCCTGTGGGGACCAAAGTTTGTGTGGAGGACCTCTTTTTCAACACACCAGCTCGTCTCAAGTATATGAAGAGCCAGCAAGCGGAGCTGTCTCATATCATTGATATTGTCAACCGTCTGGGCTTGGCCCATCCAGAGATTTCTTTTAGCTTGATTAGTGATGGCAAGGAAATGACGCGGACAGCAGGGACTGGTCAACTGCGTCAAGCCATCGCAGGGATTTATGGTTTGGCGAGTGCCAAGAAGATGATTGAAATTGAGAATTCTGACTTAGATTTCGAAATTTCAGGTTTTGTGTCTCTGCCTGAGTTAACTCGAGCTAATCGCAACTATATCAGCCTCTTCATCAATGGCCGTTATATCAAGAACTTCTTGCTCAATCGCGCTATTCTTGACGGTTACGGAAGCAAACTCATGGTAGGGCGCTTTCCGCTGGCTGTCATTCACATCCATATTGACCCCTATCTAGCCGATGTCAATGTCCATCCAACCAAACAAGAAGTGCGGATTTCTAAGGAAAGAGAACTGATGGCGCTGGTTTCAGAAGCTATTTCAAATAGTCTCAAGGAACAAGCCTTGATTCCTGATGCTTTAGAAAATCTTGCCAAGTCGACCGTGCGTAATCGTCAAAAGGTGGAGCAGACCATTCTCCCACTCAAAGAAAATACGCTTTACTATGAAAAAACAGAACTCTCAAAACCTAGTCAAGCTGAGGTGGCTGATCACCAGGTTGAATTAACTGAGGAAGGGAAAGATTTGACCTTATTTGCCCAGGAAACCTTGGACCAGTTGACCAAGCCAGCAAAACTGCATTTTGCAGAGAGAAAGCCTGCTAACTACGACCAACTAGACCATCCAGAGTTAGATCTTGCTAGCCTCGATAAGGCTTATGATAAGCTGGAGCGAGAAGAATCATCCAGTTTCCCAGAGTTGGAGTTTTTCGGACAGATGCACGGGACTTATCTTTTTGCCCAAGGGCGAGATGGACTCTACATCATAGACCAGCACGCGGCTCAGGAACGAGTCAAGTACGAGGAATACCGTGAAAGTATCGGCAATGTTGACCAGAGCCAGCAGCAACTCCTAGTGCCCTACATCTTTGAATTCCCAGCAGATGATGCCCTTCGTCTCAGGGAAAGAATGCCTCTCTTAGAGGAAGTGGGCGTCTTTCTAGCAGAGTACGGAGAAAATCAATTCATCCTGCGTGAACATCCTATTTGGATGGCAGAAGAAGAGATTGAGTCAGGCATCTATGAAATGTGCGACATGCTCCTCTTAACTAAGGAAGTTTCTATCAAGAAATACCGAGCAGAGTTGGCTATCATGATGTCCTGCAAGCAGTCTATCAAGGCCAACCATCGTATCGATGACCACTCAGCCAGACAACTCCTCTATCAGCTTTCTCAATGTGACAATCCATATAACTGTCCCCACGGACGTCCGGTTTTGGTGCATTTTACCAAGTCAGATATGGAAAAAATGTTTCGACGTATTCAGGAAAATCACACCAGTCTTCGTGAGTTGGGGAAATATTAAGAACACAAAAAGCCTTTGTTCCTTTTGAACAAGGCTTTTTAGTTTTTCTAAAGTGGGAACTTTGATTGGACATGGGCAACTTGACACGAGGTTTACACTTGCTTGACAAGACCAGTTCTAAAAAAATATTGCGAAAACTCAATTAGGTGATTCAAGGTTTTGTAGAGTCGTCTTTGTCAGAAGGATTCTCAAGACCAATTAACTTATCAAGATAACGTTGTTTGGTTTTGAGAGCCTTGTTGATAGCAATAGCTGAAGCAATCAATAGAACGAAGGTCAGCCAAATCCAGGCGGTGAATTCGGCTGGGAAACTAGAACCGGCTAAAAAGAGATAGATGGCCAGAGCCAAGACAAAAATATAAATCACTTGCCAGAGGCCAAAGGATTTAACTTCTCTATAGTATTTGTCCTTATCTTCTTCCAAAATCACTGCCGTGGAAGATTTTTCAGAGTTTTCATCCAGTAGTAGATAGTCAGTTGTCACTTGGAAAATCTTGCTTAATTCAATGATTTTTTCGATTTCTGGAAGAACTTGACCAGACTCCCATTTGGAGATGCTTTGCCGAGAAACATTGATTTGTTCTGCTAGCTTTTCCTGGGACCAACCTTTTTCCTTTCGGAGCTCAAATAGTTTTTCTGCGAGTTTCATGATTCTATCCTCCTTTTTCTACCTCTATCCTAACAATTTTTACTTATAATGAGAATACAATCTCCTGTACTATTTGTCAACCAGAGGTTGCACCTTTTGTTGCCATCTGTCTTGGGGAAATATGGTATACTAGATAGGCAAAATAATGGAGAAAAATTATGTACGAATATTTAAAAGGAATCATTACCAAAATCACTGCTAAATACATTGTCCTAGAGGCGAATGGTATCGGTTATATCTTGCATGTAGCCAATCCCTATGCTTACTCAGGTCAGGTCAATCAAGAGACCCAAATTTATGTGCACCAAGTTGTCCGCGAGGATGCCCATCTGCTCTATGGTTTTCGATCAGAAGATGAGAAAAAGCTCTTTCTCAGTCTGATCTCGGTCTCAGGGATTGGTCCTGTGTCAGCTCTTGCTATCATCGCAGCTGATGACAATGCTGGCTTGGTTCAAGCGATCGAGACTAAGAACATCACCTACTTGACCAAGTTCCCTAAAATTGGCAAGAAAACAGCCCAGCAGATGGTGCTGGACTTGGAAGGCAAGGTAGTCGTGGCTAGTGATGACCTTCCTTCCAAGGTCGCAGTGCAAACCAGCGCTGAAAACCAAGAACTGGAAGAAGCTATGGAAGCCATGCTGGCACTGGGCTACAAGGCGACTGAACTTAAGAAAATCAAGAAATTCTTTGAAGGAACGACGGATACAGCAGAGAACTATATCAAGTCGGCCCTTAAGATGTTGGTCAAATAGGAGTATAATATGCCAAAACGCTGTGGTTGGGTAAAAATGAATAATCCCTTATATGTAGCCTATCATGATGAGGAGTGGGGGCAACCCCTTCATGATGACCGCGCTCTTTTTGAACTGCTCTGTATGGAGACTTATCAGGCTGGTCTGTCTTGGGAAACGGTACTCAACAAACGCCAGGCTTTCCGAGAAGCATTTCATGGCTATCAAATTCAAGCGGTCGCGGAAATGACAGATGGGGAGTTGGAAGCCTTGTTAGAGAATCCAGCCATCATCCGAAATCGTGCCAAGCTCTTTGCGACACGCTCCAATGTCCAAGCATTTTTACAAGTTCAGGAAGCATATGGCTCCTTTGATGCCTATCTCTGGTCTTTTGTCAATGGACAAACCATCATCAATGATGTCCCCGACTATCGCCTAGCCCCAGCTAAAACGTCTTTATCTGAGAAAATATCCAAGGATCTCAAAAAACGTGGTTTCAAATTCACAGGTCCAGTTGCGGTTTTGGCTTTTCTACAAGCAGCAGGTTTGATTGACGACCACGAGAATGATTGTGAGTGGAAAAGCGGAAATAAGTGAGTGCAGGCGTCTAATTATCTGAGAATATAGAAAAAAGCTGAGAAGAGTTTCTCAGCTTTTTGATTATATGCTAGTAACTTTTATAGTGCAGTAAGAAATGTCAGTCCACCTAAGACAACGCCAGCTGAGTTTGGAATAATTAGTATCCAATCCTTCTTAGGTTCTTTTGTCCACCCGTAAATAACCCAAATTAAACAAGATACTGCTGCGGATAAAGGCTGGAATGGTTGAGCTTTGTTGCCTTGTAAATTGGCAAAAATTTGTGGGATGTAGGCGATAAATACAATAATCCCGATAAAGGCCCCGATTGAACCGACAATTTGATTTATTTTTTGTTTAGTCATATACACCTCCTTTAAAAAGATATCATAGAAATAAGCAAAATGCAATAAATTCAGACACAAATTGTAACGAAAATCAATACCAAAGCACAAAAATGGAGAAATTGTTTATTTTTTGTTATCGTCAAAGCGAATGACTTGCTCCTGTGCATCTACATAGGCGTGAAAGCCAAAGGGAACAATGGCTCTTGGTGTGGCGTGGCCGACATTCAGATTATAGACAATTGGGATATTGCTGTCAACGATGCTCATTAGTGCCTCTTTATAGTCGTCATAGAAGGTTTCATCCATTGGCTTTCCGACCAAGAGTCCACTGATGACCTCAAATACCCCAGTTTCTTTCAAAGCCTGCACCATCTTTTTGAAGTTTTCCGGCTCAGGCTTCTCTTCGCTTGTTTCTAACAAGAGAATCTTTCCTTCCCAGTCGGATAAGTCAGGGAAGAGTCGGTACTCTTGGCAGAGGTCCGTGCTGTCTGCGTATCGAGAATTGTCAAAGATATCATAGAGGGACTCAAGGCAACCACCGAGAATTTCTCCCTCAAACTGAGCATTTCCTTGCAACAAATCAAAGCCTGTATTTACATGACTGATACGAGCTGTTCCCAGAGCATTGGGACTAAAGTCAATCCGTTCCTCATACCAAACATCGCTAGGGCGGATTTCTGAGATTCTCCCAGTCTTGATCAATTCTTTAAAGTAGTGAAGGCTATAGGATAACATCTCCTTGTCCAACTCACAAATATCTGCTAGAAAGGATTGCCCATAAAAAGTCTTGACCCCTAGTTTGTGCAACATAAGGTGGTTCATAGTAGTATCCGAGAAGCCAAGAAAAATCTTTGGTTTGATAACCTTTTGAAGCTGGTCGTTTTCAAAAAGATAAGGTAGCAAGCGATAGGTATCATCCCCACCGATGGCACATAGGATCATATTGATGCTATCGTCCGAAAAGGCCTGCATCAAATCTTCTGCACGTGCTTCAGGATGGTCCTTGATAAAGTCTAAACCCTTTAGCGAATGGGGCAAGAAGACAGGATTGAGTCCCAAATCCTTGAGACGTTGAATACCCAAATCGACTTCGTGTTTGACAAAATCCTCTCCGATAACACCGCTAGACAAACTAACAATACCAATAGTAGAAACTATATCTCGTCCTCCTAGAAATAGATTGATACTCTTCGAAAATCAAATTCAAACCACGTCAGCTTTGCCTTGCCGTACTCAAGTACAGCCTGCGGCTAGCTTCCTAGTTTGCTCTTTGATTTTCATTGAGTATGAGCCTATTCTATCACAAAAGATGAGAGAAAACTATAGGAATTAGAGTCAGAAGTGCTATTGAATCTCAAGAAAGCAAGTGAAAAAAGCAACCGCTTGTGCAGTTGCTTTTCGTTTTTCTAATCTCTAATCTCACTAGATATGAGTTACTTGGTCAACTCCTGATTATAGGAGAGGGCTAAATCAATCCAGTAAGGCAGTTCTTTTTGACCTTCAATATCTAGGTCTATATAGCCATGATAAGGTCGCCCTCTCATCAATGTAGTATGAGCTCCTGTTCGGGGTAGAACTTGCTTTTCCATTTCTTTGCCAATTCTCACCATAACCAGCTCGTCCTTTCTGGAACTGACTGTAAGGACCATTTTCCCACGAATCATAAAGGCAAGACCACCAAATAGTTTCTTTTCTTCTAACTCTTCTTCGAAAATTTGGGGAGGAAGTTTAAGTGCTAGAATTTTTCGAATCTGCTGAGCTAAGGATTGACTATATGCCATAGCTTTTCACTTTTCTTAATAACGTGATGGGCCCGCGCTTGCACTTCGGATGTTGAAACGTTTCTTGAGATAGAAGCGAAGGGCGAGAAGGGCAGCTCCCAGGATAGCCAAAGGCAATGGAGCAAGGACTGGATTGAGGTTTGCTGGTAGGAAGCTTGTTGCAAAGAAGACAACCAACCAAAGGACCATAGAAGCCAGGATAACGAGGATTGACTTCCAGAATGGAGGACGTTGGCTACGGTCTGTGTCTGGTCCATAGTACTGGTAGACAAAGTAGTACATCAAGTAGAAGGCAAGTCCTCCTACAAGCCCAACCAACAAGAGGGTAATCAACCCATAACCAATAGCTTGATCTGTAGAGAAGAAGGTAGTCAGAGCGCTAACCAATGCAAAGAGACTGGTGATAAAAAGGGCTGAGTCCATAATCATGAGTTTTGGATCGTCATTTTCTTTTGGATGCTCTTTTTCGTATTGCTCCTTGACAGTGAAGCTATGAGCCCAGTGGGTTGGAGCACCGTAGAGGGAACGAGCGGTCGTTCCTTTGGCTTGCTCTTCAAGGATTTTAGGAATGACTTCTTCAAAAACAGCCTTGATTTCAGCGTCTGTTTTACCATCTTTGATAAATTGTTGGGTAGCGATATGAATAAACTCTTGGTTTTTCTTAGTTAATTTTTGTAAATCAATCTGAGACATAGGGATTCCTCTTAGAACCATTTTTTATGGATGAGATAGAGAGTGAGCGAAACACTCATAGCAAAGGCGATAAAGACGATTAACCAGAAGGCGTGAGGCTCGCCGTTCAGAGGGATTTCATTATCCTTGAAGTTCATCCCGTAGGCTGAGAAGATCATGGTTGGGACAGACATAACGATGGTCACGAGAGCCAGGGTCTTCATGATGTTGTTCTGGTTATTGGAAATGATAGAGGCAAAGGTCTCTGTCATAGAGTGAAGGACGTTTCCATAGATATCTGCCATCTCGATGGCCTGTTGGGTTTCAATCAGAGTGTCTTCGAGTAGGTCTTCGTCTTCTAGGTATTTCTTGATATTGCTAGTTGCGCTGGTCAATTTCTTAATCACGCGCTCGTTCGTCTTCAGTGAGGCCTTGAAATAGACGATGGTCTTTTCCAATTCCATGAGCTCGATCAGCTCTTCGTTTCGAGTAGACTTGTGAAGTTGACTTTCGATTTGTTCACTCTTACGGTCGATCGAACGAAGGGCCGTAAGGTAAAGTTCGGCGTTGCGGTAGAGAATCTGGAAGATAAAGCGTGAACGCATGAAGGTGTAAAAGTTGCGCAGTCTACGGTTGATAAAGACATCGAGAACGGGGAGGGATTCCAAGCAGGTGGTGATAATGGTTTCCTCGGTGATGATAATCCCCAGCGGAATCGTAACGTAGTAGGTACGATTGTTTCTTTCCTCTGTGATGGGAACGTCCACGATGATCAAAGTATACTCGTCTTCGATGGTAATACGGGACATTTCTTCCGCATCGAGCGGTGCTCGAAGGTCGGCAATGTCAATGTCGAAGGCGTTAGCGATTTCCAGTGATTCATTTTGTGTAGGATTGACGAGGTTGATCCAAGTACCCGGTTCAAGCGTGTCGATCTCTTTAAATTCAGTTGTTGTTGAGAGAAAAACTTGTTTCATATCCCCTATCCTTTCCTACTATTCAGTGATTCATTTTTTGCACCGTACTATTATACTATAAAAACAGCTTTTTGGGTAATAGAATTTCACATTTTTTGGTATAATGGAAAGCAATAATGGACTAGAAAGAACAAAGATGCAAGATAAAATTGTGATTCATGGGGCGCGTGCCCATAACTTAAAAAATATTGATGTGGAGATTCCAAGAGACAAGCTGGTTGTTGTGACTGGTTTGTCAGGTTCTGGGAAATCCAGTCTGGCCTTTGATACCCTCTATGCTGAGGGCCAACGTCGTTATGTGGAAAGTTTGTCAGCCTACGCTCGCCAGTTTTTGGGCAATATGGAAAAACCAGATGTGGATGCTATTGATGGTCTCAGCCCAGCTATTTCCATCGACCAAAAAACGACTAGCAAAAACCCGCGCTCGACCGTTGGAACGACGACTGAAATCAATGATTATTTGCGTCTCCTCTACGCACGTGTGGGGACGCCTTACTGTATCAACGGGCATGGGGCTATCAAGGCTTCTTCTGTGGAGCAAATTGTGGATAAGGTTTTGGAATTGCCAGAACGCCAACGTCTGCAAATCTTAGCTCCTGTCATTCGTAAGAAAAAAGGGCAACACAAGAGCGTCATTGAAAAGATTCAGAAAGACGGTTATGTCCGCGTCCGTGTGGATGGGGAAGTTTATGATGTGACCGAAGTGCCAGAGTTGTCGAAGAGCAAGCAACACAATATCGATGTCGTGGTCGACCGTATTGTCATCAAGGAGGGCATTCGTAGCCGTCTCTTTGATTCCATTGAGGCTGCCCTTCGTATCGCAGAAGGTTATGTCATTATCGACACTATGGACGATTCTGAGTTGCTCTTTTCTGAGCATTATGCCTGTCCAGTTTGTGGTTTTACAGTACCAGAGTTAGAGCCTCGTCTCTTCTCCTTCAATGCCCCGTTTGGCTCGTGTAGTGAGTGTGATGGTTTGGGCATCAAGCTGGAGGTGGATGTTGACTTGGTGGTTCCTGATACCAGCAAAACTTTGCGTGAGGGAGCATTAGCACCTTGGAATCCTATCTCATCCAACTACTATCCAAATATGCTAGAGCAGGCCATGACAGCCTTTGGAGTGGATATGGATAAGCCTTTTGAGGACTTGTCAGAAGAAGATAAAAACTTGATTCTCTATGGCTCAGATGGCAAGGAATTCCATTTCCACTATGAAAATGAATTTGGCGGTGTGCGCGATATCGACGTTCCTTTTGAGGGAGTTGTCAATAATATCAAGCGCCGTTACCATGAAACTAATAGTGACTACACCCGTACCCAGATGCGTCTCTACATGAATGAGCTGACCTGCGGAACTTGTCACGGCTATCGTCTCAACGATCAGGCCTTGTCTGTTCGTGTGGGTGGTGAGCAAGGGCCACATATCGGTGAAATCTCAGATTTGTCTATCGCAGACCATTTGGAGTTGGTGAGCCAGTTGACCTTGTCTGAAAATGAAGCCATTATTGCTCGTCCCATTCTCAAGGAAATCAAGGATCGCTTGACCTTCCTCAATAACGTGGGACTTAACTATTTGACGCTGTCACGTTCGGCAGGAACCCTGTCAGGTGGGGAGAGTCAGCGAATTCGCTTGGCGACTCAGATTGGTTCCAACTTATCAGGTGTTCTTTATATCCTGGATGAGCCGTCGATTGGACTCCACCAGAGGGATAATGACCGCCTGATTGCTAGCTTGAAAAAAATGCGTGATTTGGGCAATACTCTTATCGTAGTGGAACATGACGAAGATACTATGCGTGAGGCGGATTATCTGATTGACGTTGGTCCAGGTGCCGGTGTTTTTGGTGGCGAGATTGTTGCTGCAGGAACACCCAAGCAGGTGGCCCGTAACAGTAAGTCTATTACAGGCCAGTACTTGTCAGGTAAACGTGCCATTCCAGTACCAGAAGAGCGCCGTGCCGGAAATGGTCGCTTTATCGAAGTGACAGGAGCGCGTGAGAACAACTTACAAAATGTCACGGCCCGCTTCCCATTAGGAAAATTCATCGCAGTGACAGGGGTGTCAGGCTCAGGAAAGTCGACCTTGATCAACAGCATCCTCAAAAAAGCCATTGCCCAGAAGCTCAACCGCAATTCAGACAAACCTGGTAAGTTTAAAACGATTACGGGGATTGAGCATGTCGATCGTCTGATTGATATTGACCAGAGTCCAATCGGACGGACACCAAGGTCCAATCCTGCCACCTATACGGGAGTTTTTGACGATATACGTGACCTCTTTGCCCAGACAAATGAAGCTAAGATTCGAGGCTATAAGAAGGGCCGTTTCAGTTTCAACGTCAAGGGTGGTCGTTGCGAAGCCTGCTCAGGTGACGGGATTATCAAGATTGAGATGCACTTCTTGCCAGATGTTTACGTTGCTTGTGAAGTTTGCCACGGAACCCGCTACAACAGTGAAACCCTAGAAGTTCACTACAAGGAAAAGAATATCTCGCAAGTTTTAGATATGACCGTCAACGATGCGGTGGAATTCTTCCAACACATTCCTAAGATTCAACGCAAACTCCAGACCATCAAGGATGTAGGACTGGGCTATGTAACGCTAGGTCAACCAGCTACCACGCTTTCTGGAGGAGAAGCCCAGCGTATGAAGCTGGCTAGTGAACTCCACAAACGCTCGACAGGTAAGTCCTTCTACATTCTGGATGAGCCAACGACAGGACTTCATACTGAGGATATCGCTCGCTTGCTTAAAGTCTTGGCTCGCTTTGTAGACGATGGCAATACAGTCCTCGTTATCGAGCACAATCTAGATGTTATTAAAACAGCAGACCATATCATCGACTTGGGACCTGAAGGCGGTGTTGGTGGTGGAACTATCATCGCAACAGGAACCCCAGAAGAAGTAGCGGCCAATGAAGCCAGCTACACAGGCCAGTATTTGAAAGGAAAGTTAAAATAAGATTTAAAAGGCTCTGCTTTTTTAGGCAGAGTCTTTTTTATAATAAATCACGAATTTTTTCTTTTATAAATGGGTTAAGAGAATAGTGTTTATCCAGATATTCTAGGAGTGCTTGAGCAGACTCAGAAATGCGTTCGTAACCTTGCAAAAAGTGAGGCAATTGCTTGGCTTCCTTTGGATAACCTTCTTCAAATCGTCTGTTGGTATTAAAGATATCTATAAAATTAGATTTAGAAGTTGTTTCCAAACTGATTAGTTCAGTCCAAAGCTTGACGGCTCTGTTTTGTATTAAATCATAAGCAGCTAATTTTTCGCCTCGCTGATAGCGACCTAGCCCTAAATATAGATTACATAAAATTTCTCCCAACAGCCATTCACGGTCTCTGTTATCTTTTGATGGCAGTCTTTGTGGCTGACAGATTGTTTCATCAAAACCGACCTCCTTCCAGATAATCTTGCCTTCAGAGAAGGGAATGTTTACTAGTTCGTGAGCTTCAAAGACAGCAAATTCACAAAAAACATCATCTTCAAATAGAACTTTATGTCCGTCCACTGTATTTTGGTAGTGAAATGCAATTGGTTCTAGCTTACTTAACCAGGTTAGGTCTTGGATATAGGTCTGCTTGTAGCCATCTTTTACAATAACAAAGAAGTCTAAATCTGAGTACTGATCCAATCGTTCTCTTTCTGTTCCGCAAGAACCAAGTGCCAGCAAAGCTAGTGCTTGGTTCGAATCTTTTAGAGACTGACCAATCTCATCTAGTCTTTGTAACAGCAATTCTGTTTTATTCATATCGATACCTCGTTCTTTCTTGTTTAACAGAAATTATACATTAAGCGCTTTCAAATGTCAATTTTATCTAATCCTAGCTATATAGATTGTATTATTTTCGGTATTTTTTTGCTATAATAAATTGAATCATTTTACGGAGGTTTTCTCATGTTATCAAGAGTTGAAAAATTTGAAGCAGCATTGGCTCAGACAGAGTGTGATGCTGTCCTAGTAACCAATCTGAAGAATATCTACTATCTGACTGGTTTCAGCGGGACAGAGGCGACAGTTTTCATTAGCAAGTCGCGTCGGATTTTCCTGACGGATGCGCGCTATACCCTGATTGCCAAGGGCGTGGTTGAGGGCTTTGATATTGTGGAAACGCGAGATGCGGTTGGTGAAATTGCTAAAATTATAGCGGACGACAAGCTGGAAAAAATTGGCTTTGATGACGAAATTTCCTATGCTTACTTCAAGATGCTGGAAAGTGTGTTTGCTGGTCATGAGCTGGTTCCAATGACTGGTTTTATTGAAAATCTGCGGATGATCAAGGATGAGCAAGAAATCGCAACCATTCGTAGGGCCTGCCAGATTTCGGATCAAGCCTTCCTAGATGTACTGGATTTTATCAAGCCCGGTGAGACGACTGAGCTAGCCGTTATGAACTTTTTAGATGCCCGTATGCGCCAGCTAGGTGCTTCAGGTGCCTCTTTTGACTTCATCATCGCTTCGGGCTACCGCTCTGCTATGCCACATGGAGTGGCTAGTGACAAGGTCATTCAAAATGGTGAAACCCTGACCATGGACTTTGGTTGCTACTACAATCACTATGTCAGCGATATGACGCGGACTGTTCATGTGGGACAGGTGACAGATGAGGAGCGGGAGATTTATGATATTGTCCTGCGTAGCAATCAAGCTCTGATAGAAGCGGCTAAGGCTGGTCTCAGTCGGATCGATTTTGACAGGATTCCTCGTCAAATTATCAACGATGCAGGCTACGGTCCTTACTTCAGCCACGGGATTGGACATGGGATTGGTCTGGATATCCATGAAATTCCTTACTTTGGCAAGTCAGAAGAGCCAATCAAGGCTGGTATGGTCTTGACTGATGAACCGGGTATCTATATTGAAGGTAAATACGGGGTTCGTATCGAAGATGATATCCTGATTACAGATAACGGTTGTGAATTGTTGACTCTAGCGCCGAAGGAATTAATTGTTATTTAAGAAAATTAAGATAAATCATTGACTTTTATATTTTAAAGGTTTATACTGATAGACGAAAACGGTAGGTGAGGCTACCATAGGGATACGGATGACTACCGCAAAGCAGTGGAGACACTACTCGTTGGTCAACAGTCCTGGTCGCGAAGGCCAAGACTAAGCTCATTACATCGCCCTATGGAGTTAAAGCTTGAACGAAAAAACAGATAGTTAGTTTTTTAATCCTGCCATTTTATGGTGGGATTTTCTACTGTTTTAGAACAAGGAAAGGAGACAAACGATGCAAATTGACGATCATCCAGAACCGCACATACACAGCCAATCGCTGATTTGTGTCGTTCTGCCCTTATAAAGTGATTGGTCTCTGTGTATGAAACATATCATTCATACAGATAGGAGAAACCAATGAAAACTACAAAAGAAAGATTAGCAACAGCTATTCATACACCTTTAAAAGAAACTTTATCTTTTTATAAGACAAGTCTAACAGGCTTGACTGAGGAGCAGGTGGAGAAAAATCGTGACCTATATGGCGAAAACACCATCACCAAGGGTCAAGAAGACAGTATCCTCAAAAAGATTTACGAATCTATTATCAATCCATTTACAATCATCCTGCTGGTCATCGCTATGATTTCCATGGTGACCAATGTCTGGTTGGCGAAGCCTGGACAAGAAGATCCGACGACTTCTATCATCATCGTCGTTCTCGTTCTAATCTCTGGTGGCATACGCTTTGTCCAGGAACTGCGGAGTGACAAGGCTGCGACCAATCTATCAAAAATGATTGTGAATACAGCCACAGTTATCCGCGAAGGCCAGAGTTTAGAGGTCGCAATTGAAGATTTGGTCGTTGGAGATATAGTCAAATTAAGTGCTGGGGATATGATTCCAGCAGACCTCATTTTAATTGAATCACGTGATTTCTTTGTTCAACAGTCTGGTTTGACAGGTGAAAGTGACTCGGTTGAAAAACTAGCCTTGTCAAAAATGAGTCAGTCAAATTTTGATAGTCTGCTAGAAGCAGAAGCGCTCGCTTTTATGGGAACCAATGTGATATCAGGAAGTGCTAAGGCTTTGATTCTAGCGGTCGGTGATGACACCATGATGGGAGAAATCGAGCAGACTCTCAATACCTATGACGAACCGACCTCTTTTGAACGGGAGATGAACAGCATCTCTTGGCTCTTGATCCGTTTGATGTTAGTCATGGTTCCCATCGTGTTTCTCTCCAATGGCTTGACAGATGGCGACTGGCTGGAAGCAGGCGTATTTGCTTTGAGTGTTGGTGTTGGATTGACACCTGAGATGCTTCCTATGATCATCACGGCCAGTTTAGCAAAAGGCTCCATTATCATGGCCAAGGAAAAAGTCGTCATCAAAAAACTCAATGCCATACAGGACCTAGGTGCTATTGATATCCTATGCACGGATAAAACCGGAACCCTTACCCAAGACGAAATTGTCCTTGAATATCCTTTGGATATACATGGAGATTTGGACTTGTCTGTGTTGAGACGGGCCTACCTCAATTCCTATTTTCAAACGGGATTGAAAAACTTGATGGACCGTGCCATTATCAGTAGAACTGAAAAAGAAGCTAAAGAACACGCTATTCTACAAAATTTGGATACTAGCTTCCAAAAAATAGATGAATTGCCCTTTGATTTTGAACGCAGACGGATGAGTGTCATCGTCAAGGATGAGAACGAAGTTGTTAGTTTGGTAACCAAGGGTGCTCTAGAGGAAATGCTTGCGATTTCAACCCATGTGGAATATCAAGGTCAGATTAGTCCTTTGACGGATGATATCCGAGTGGAAATCTTAAAAGAAGTAGATCAACTTAATCAACAGGGATTGCGAGTCTTGGGAGTTGCCTATAAAACAGGCCTAAAAGAAGGTTTTGCTTACTCCGTTGAAGATGAAAAAGAGATGATTCTAACAGGCTATCTTGCCTTTCTAGATCCACCAAAACCATCTGCAGCACCTGCTATCCAAGCTTTGTTAGAACACGGTGTTCAAACAAAGATCTTGACGGGAGACAATGAGAAGGTAACTCAAGCAGTTTGCGAAAAAGTTGGTCTAGACGTTGATCAAATCTTGTTGGGTTCTGATATTGACGCCATGACGGACGAAGAGTTGGCCCAAGCAGTCGAACATGTGACTGTCTTTGCCAAACTCTCTCCGGATCAAAAAGCACGAATCATTTTACAAATCAAATCGAATGGACATTGTGTTGGCTATATGGGAGATGGGATCAATGATGCCCCTTCTATGAAAGTAGCCGATGTGGGGATTTCTGTTGATACAGCAGTAGATATTGCCAAAGAGACAGCTGATGTCATTTTGCTAGATAAGGATTTGATGGTGCTTGAAAAAGGGCTGGTTGAAGGGCGTAAGGTCTATGCCAACATGACCAAATACATCAAGATGACGGTCAGCTCTAATTTCGGGAATATTCTTTCACTCTTAGTGTCTGGTATCTTTTTACCTTTCCTCCCTATGGCTCCGATTCACTTGATTGTGTTAAACCTTGTCTACGACCTTTCTTGTATTGCCTTGCCATTTGATAATGTGGATGAAGACTTTTTGAAGCATCCTCATAAGTGGGAAGCCAAGTCTATTACTCGTTTTATGATTTGGATGGGTCCGATTTCTTCTGCCTTTGATATTTTGACCTTTATCTTGCTCTATTTTGTTATTGTCCCAATGGCGACAGGTCAAGCTTATGCTCACGGAGCAGAGTCGGCAACGGGCTTTATCATTTTGTTCCAGACAGGTTGGTTCATTGAATCCATGTGGTCCCAAACCATGGTTATCCATATGCTTCGTTCAGCAAAACTTCCTTTCTTACAAAGTCGTCCATCATGGTTTGTTCTTGGAACAACCTTGCTAGCAGCTAGTTTTGTGACCTTCCTTCCCTACTCTTCAATTGCTAGCCTGCTTCATTTAACCCCTTTGGAACCAATTTATTTCCTCTTTTTGCTTTTGATTATCGTTCTCTATATGATAAGTGTTACAGTTGTAAAACGATTGTATATCAAAAAATTTAAAAGTTGGTTATAACTTGATTTTGTCAAGAAAAAAGTACGAAAATCGCGAAAAAAGTTAATTTTTTTTAAAAATAGGTCGCAAGTCGGATGTTTTTTATGGTATAATAGACTAAACTGATAGTAACATGTAGCGAAAGGGGTAGGTACATGATCAAAATTTATACAGTCTCAAGTTGTACTAGCTGTAAAAAAGCGAAAACCTGGCTCAATGCCCACCAGTTAAGTTATAAAGAACAAAATCTCGGTAAAGAAGGAATTACAAGAGAAGAGTTATTAGATATTCTCACGAAAACAGATAATGGAATTGCCAGTATCGTTTCGTCAAAAAACCGCTACGCTAAGGCACTTGGAGTTGACATCGAGGATTTGAGTGTCAATGAAGTGCTCAACTTAATCATGGAAACACCACGGATCTTAAAGAGTCCGATTCTCGTTGATGAGAAGCGCCTGCAAGTCGGCTATAAAGAAGATGATATCCGTGCCTTCTTGCCACGCTCTGTCCGTAATGTAGAAAATGCAGAAGCACGTCTACGTGCAGCTCTATAAAACATCAAGGCTGGGAGTGACTCCTGGCCTTGTTTGCTCTTTTGTTTTAAAATCAAGTGAGGAATTATGAAAAAGTTACTAATTGCTAGTTTTGCTCTCCTCTTTTTGCTTGCGGGATGTGGGCAAAAAAAGGAAACTCCTGCTGCTTCCACAACAGCATCTGAACCTCTCCAATCCAACCTTCCCGTTTTGGACAATGCCGAAAAGAATACAGTTGTCACCAAGACCCTGTTGATGCCGAAGTCAGAAAATGGAACGCAACAGATTCAGACCATTACCTATAAAGGTAATCAGTTTTTGACCTTGACCATCCAGCAAAAACGACCTGTCGGGGATGAACTCAAGACCTTTATCTCTGAAAATGGCCTAGAGGAGACGCAAAAAGCGCTTCTAGAAGCGGAAGAAAAGGATGAGACCATCCAAGAGGCACGTAAACTAGCAGGATTTACACTGGAAACCAAGCTACTCAGCGAGACAGAAATCCAGACTACAACGACTTATGATTTTCAAGTATTGGATGTCAAAAAAGCATCTCAGCTAGAATATTTAAAAAATATCGGTCTTGAAAATCTCTTAAAAAACGAACCTAGCCAATATATTGCAGATAGAGTGGCAAATGGGGCGACAGAACAGTAAGAAAATCCAAATAAACAAACTGATTTATTTGTAGAACGTAAGGAAATATGCTATAATAGTAATATTCTAAGGAAAGAGGGTGTTAGAATGGGATTTACTGAAGAAACTGTACGGTTTAAATTGGATGATTCCAATAAGAAAGAAATTAGCGAAACGTTGACAGATGTCTATGCTTCTTTGAATGACAAGGGCTATAATCCGATTAACCAGATCGTCGGTTATGTATTGAGTGGAGACCCTGCCTACGTTCCTCGTTACAACAATGCACGAAATCAAATCCGTAAGTATGAGCGTGATGAAATTGTTGAAGAATTGGTACGCTACTACCTTAAAGGACAAGGAGTCGATCTATAATCTATGAGAATTATGGGATTGGACGTTGGTTCAAAAACAGTAGGGGTGGCTATTAGCGATCCCTTGGGCTTCACTGCTCAGGGACTTGAAATCATCCAGATTAATGAGGATCAGGGCCAGTTTGGTTTTGACCGTATTAAGGAATTGGTTGACAGCTATAAGGTAGAACGCTTTGTAGTAGGTTTGCCAAAAAATATGAACAATACCAGCGGTCCGCGAGTAGAAGCCAGTCAAGCCTACGGAGCAAAATTAGAGGAACTTTTTGGTTTACCAGTAGACTATCAAGATGAGCGTTTGACGACCGTCGCTGCGGAGCGTATGTTGATTGAACAAGCAGATATCAGTCGTAACAAACGCAAGAAAGTTATTGATAAGTTGGCTGCTCAGCTGATTTTGCAAAATTATTTAGATAGAAAATTTTAAGACAGAGGAGAAACTATGTCACACGATCACAACCATGACCACGAAGAACGTGAATTGATTACACTAGTAGATGAGCAAGGAAATGAAACCTTGTTTGAAATTCTTTTGACCATTGATGGGAAAGAAGAATTTGGTAAAAACTATGTTCTGCTAGTGCCAGTTAACGCAGAAGAAGATGAAAATGGTGAAGTTGAAATCCAAGCTTACTCATTCATCGAAAATGAAGACGGAACAGAAGGCGAATTGCAACCAATTCCAGAAGACTCAGAAGACGAATGGAACATGATTGAAGAAGTCTTCAACAGCTTTATGGAGGAGTAAAAACATCCAGTGGATGTTTTTAGCCCTGCGCCAGAAATTAGGAACGCAGGAACGTTTGGGGAACATTTTTACCCTTACGCTAAAAATAAAGACCGTCAGTAAGTCCGGGGGCCGTTTTTAGCCCACGTTGAAATTCATAGTAGCTAGTGATTAGCTAACCAGGTAAGAGGTCGGGATTTTAGTCCCGACCTCGCTTTTTATTTGTAATCATACTTTGATGTGGTAGTTGATTGGACTTTTGTTAAGGAGACATGTATGTTTGAAGTAGAAGAATGGCTGCATAGTCGGATTGGTTTAAACTTTAGATCTGGTCTTGGACGAATGCAGCGAGCTGTGGATTTGCTGGGGAATCCAGAGAGGACTTATCCTATTATCCACGTAACAGGGACTAACGGTAAAGGGTCAACTATTGCCTTTATGAGGGAGTTGTTTGTTGCTCATGGTAAAAAAGTTGGTACTTTTACCTCTCCTCATATCATCAGTATCCATGATCGAATCTGTATTAATGGGCAAGCCATAGCTGATTCAGATTTTATCCGTTTGGCGGAGCAAGTTAAGGAGATGGAAAAAACTCTTTTGGAAACTCATGACCAGTTGTCCTTTTTTGAGTTGTTGACCTTGATTGCTTTCCTCTATTTTAGGGAACAAGAAGTGGATTTGGTTTTGCTAGAAGTGGGGATAGGTGGTCTACTTGATACCACTAATGTCGTAACAGGAGAGATTGCAGTTATTACTTCCATTGGCCTAGATCATCAGGAGACCTTGGGTGACAGTCTGGAGGAAATAGCAGAGCAGAAAGCTGGTATCTTCAAGGTTGGAAAGAAGGCGGTCATTGCCAAGTTTGCTCCAAAAGCTGAGTTTGTCTGTCAAAAAAGAGCAAGAGAGTTAGCTGTGGACCTCTATCAAAGTGGGCAAGACTTCTCCTTTAAGGCTGGGGATTTTTCAAGTAACCTAGCAAGATTTTCCCAGCTTAAAATCGGTTTGGAAGGCGCCTACCAGCAAGAAAATGCCTCCTTGGCTTTACAAAGCTTTCTTCTGTTTATGGTGTCAAGAGGTGAAGGGGTTGAAGAAGAGCTTGTCAGACAGGCCTTGCAAGAGACCCATTGGGCAGGTCGATTGGAACGGATTCGCCCGCAAATCTACCTAGACGGGGCTCACAATCTTCCAGCCTTAACCCGTTTGGTCGAGTTTATCCAAGAGAAAATCCAACAAGACTATCAAGTCCGTATCCTTTTTGGTGCTCTTAAACGCAAAGATTATCAAGGAATGTTGGGCTATCTATCTGAGCAGTTGCCTCAGGTGGAACTTAAGGTGACGGGCTTTGACTACCAAGGTTCCTTGGATGAGAAAGATGTGGCGGGTTACGATTTGATTTTTTCCTATGGCGATTTTATCAGAGAATTTGAAGAAAAGGCCAAAGATCAGGACCTGCTTTTCGTGACGGGCTCACTCTACTTTATCTCAGAAGTCCGAGCGAGTTTGCTAGGAAGCGATGGGATTAGTTGACCTTCTAGGCTTAAGTTGTTATACTTGAGGTAGGAGGTACATCTGGAAACTGATCCAGCAAAACGTTGGCACAAAAGAAAGGAAATCGCTATGAAAACAAAAACATTCACACTTTCTATTGCTTCCCTAGCAATTCTTAGTCTTTTAGCAGCTTGTGGATCTAAGACACAAGCACCTACCCAGCAATCTGCTCAACAAACCTCTACTCAACAAACCTCTACTCAACAAGAGTCATCTTCTAGTGCTGCTACAAGTGCCAGCCAACCACAGGCGTCCTCAAGTCAGGACACTACTGTAGCTCAACTTACGAACATCGATGGTACCTATACTGGAAAAGATGAGAATGACCAGATCACTCTAGTTGTAACAGGTAAAAGTGGTACATGGACTGAGGTTGAACCAGATGGAGATAAGGAAATCAAGCAAGTCAGCTTTGAACCAGAAAATCAACGACTCATTATCGGTGATGATGTCAAAATTTACATGGTTAATGGTAATCAATTGATTATCGATGATATGGACCGAGAGCCATCTGACCGAGTGGTATTAACTAAGCAATAATTATTCAGTAAAAGTTCCAATGAGATGAAATCCATCTTTTTGGAGCTTTTTTGTTTAAAAACGTGACCAGTAGTTCTTTACCGTTTTTTGCATAAAACGCTTATAAATATTTATAAAATGAAGGATAAGGTCGTATACTTAAGGTAAATAGTCAAATAGCGCAAAGGCGCAGGAGGAAAAGCATATGGCTACATTTTACGTTCCGGCAGTTAACCCTATTGGTAAAGGCGTTGTAAATGAAGTAGGTCCGTATATCAAGGAACTGGGGTATAAAAAGGCTCTTTTGGTGACAGACAAGTTCATCGAGGGAAGTGATATTTTACCTAAGATCCTAAAACCCTTAGATGCTGAAGGGATTGAATATGTGATTTTTAGCGATGTGGAGCCAAATCCGACTTGCAAGAACGTCACAGACGGAGTTGCTGCTTTGAAAGAGCATGGATGTGACTTTATCATCAGTCTTGGAGGAGGATCTCCTCAGGATGCAGCTAGTTGTATCTCTATCATCGCTACAAATGGTGGAAAACCACAGGACTACGAAGGTCTCCACAAGTCTGCTAAAAAAGGGTTGCCAGTGGTTGCGATCAATACAACTGCAGGAACTTCAGCAGAAATCACCATCAACTATGTGATTACTGACGAAGAACGCAAGGTCAAGATGGTAATGGTTGACAAGAACAGCCTTGCCCTGATTTCTGTCAATGATCCAGAACTTATGGTATCAAAACCGCAAGCGCTCACAGCAGCAACAGGTATGGATGCTCTTACCCACGCTGTTGAAGCCTTGGTAACACCTGGTGCTTATGATGTGACCAAGAAACTCTCTATCGGAGCGATTGAACTCATCAAGGAGTATCTTCCTCGTACTGTGGCAAATGGCCAAGATATTGAAGCGCGTGAGACGATGGTTAATGCAATCTTCCTCGGCGGTATGAGCTTTAACAATGCTGGCTTGAGCTATGTTCATTCTATGGCTCACCAACTCGGTGCAGTGTATAACTTACCACATGGCGTTTGCTGTGCCATGCTTCTCCCAGTTGTAGAACGTGAAAATGCCAAACGGGTGCCAGAAGCTTTCCACAATGTAGCCAAAGCTTTGGGACTCCATATTGAAGGGAAAACAGACCAAGAATGTGCAGCCTATGCTATCGCTGAGATTGAAAAGTTGTCTGAAACGGTAGGAATTCCGAAGAAACTCACTGAACTTGGTATCCAAGAAAAAGACTTTGACTTTGACTACCTTTCTAAGAATGCTTTGATCGATGCATGTGCGCCAGGCAATCCATTCATGCCAACTTTAGAAGAAACCATTGCTCTCTACAAAGAACTCTTCTAAAAATCAAGTAGAGTGGAAGGGACTTATTCCTCAAAATATAAATAATATTAGAAAGAACTATCATTATGGTAGTTCTTTTTAAGCCTCTTAATCCCCTAGTTAAAAATATAAAAAGGGGTAGCACGTCATATAGTGAAGGAGCAGTTTAAGAATCTTGCAGCTCTTGGAATAGTTTGCATAGAAAATGGTAAAAGGTTGCTATCTACACCTGAACTGAGGTATACTAGTAGAGACATTAGTTTATCAAGCAGTTAGGAGAATGTTAGAAAAGGAAGGGGATGTATGACAGCTAGAAAAATGCAGCTACTCATGTCCAAGTATGGCTTTAGTATTACCATCATGTTGGCGGAGTTGTTTATCATCTTTGGTTTATTTCTCTATCTAGGTCGGATGGCTCCGATTCTCTGGATTATCTTAGTTATTTTGATGAGTATGGCGACCATTGTATCAATTGTTAATCGTTCTATGAATCCTGAGAGCAAGGTAACATGGCTCTTAGTAGCCTTTGTTCCAGTATTTGGTCCCTTGCTCTATATCATGTTTGGAGAACGCCATCTATCTAAAAAAGAAATCAAGCAGTTGAAACAACTCCAATCAATGGTTGACCGAGAGGACAATAGCAGAGCTCTCCGTTTGGAGTTAAAGGAGCAGGACAAGTCGGCTTACGGAGTTATCAAATCTCTCCTCAGCATGGACACGAATGCCGATGTCTATGATCGAACGGATACACAATTTTTTGCCTCTGGTGAAAGTATGTGGCATCAGATGCTAGAGGATCTCAGGAAAGCGGAGAAGTTTATCTTTCTTGAGTACTATATCATCGAAGAAGGTTTGATGTGGAACAGCATTTTAGAGATTTTGGAAGAAAAGGCTGCTCAAGGAGTAGAAGTTAAGCTTCTCTATGACGATATTGGATGCATGGCAACCTTACCTGGGGATTACACCATCCAGCTTCGTAGTCGAGGGATTGAAGCCCATAAATTTAACAAGGTGATTCCGCGCTTGACCGTTGCCTATAACAACCGTGACCACCGTAAAATCATGATTATCGATGGGCAGATTGCCTATACAGGTGGTGCCAATCTAGCAGACGAGTATATCAATCATATCGAACGCTTTGGTTACTGGAAGGATAGCGGTATTCGGTTGGATGGTCCAGCAGTAAAGGCTTTTACCAGACTATTTTTATCCACTTGGTATATCAATCGTGGAGAAATTAGTGACTTTGACCAATACCATCTTGAAAATCAACCTAGAGACGGGATGGGGCTCTGTATTCCCTATAGTAGTGGCCCTAAACCTATTTACCGATCTCAGGTTGGGAAAACGGTCTATCAAAATCTTATCAATCAAGCTACAGACTATGTTTATATCACGACACCCTATCTGATTGCGGACTATGATCTCACTGAAAGTATCAAAAATGCAGCGTTGAGAGGGGTAGATGTGCGAATCGTGACGCCTTGTATCCCAGATAAGAAGGTCATCCAATTGGTTACTCGCGGAGCTTATCCTGACTTGTTGTCTGCTGGAGTTCGCATTTACGAGTACAGTCCGGGATTTCTTCATAGTAAGCAAATGCTTGTCGATGGAGAAGCGGCAACAGTGGGAACCATCAATTTTGACTATCGTAGCTTGCTTCATCACTATGAAAATGCCGTCTTGCTTTATAGAACGCAGTCCATCATCGATATTGAAAAGGACTTCGAAGAAATTTTTAAGGTTTCTCAAGAAATCTATCCCCACACCATCAAAACAAGTTGGTACCAAAGCCTTATTAAGGAAATTGTCCAGTTGTTTGCACCCATGCTCTAACTATCCATCAAGATCTAGCCCAAGGCTGGATCTTATTTTTTCTTCTTACGAATAGATAGGTAAAGGAGAAAACCATGCTTAATCTAGAAGATGAAGATTTTATTAAAGAGTTTAGAATTAGTAGGTTTCACCGTTTTCGTGAAATCGAACGCTTTGCGACATTGGATAAGAAATTCAGCAAATATCAATCCCAAGCTGACATTCCTGTAAGATTTTGATATACTAAAACAGATAAACTTAGAGGAGAAATTGAATGAACGTATACGGGAAAATAGATGAGAAACAAGAAGGATCTCATTACCAAGACTGGTCAGTACCAGAAAAGAGAGAAGGAACTCCCATCCCCTTTTTTAGTATCATGCTTTGGAGTTTGGTGGCCACAGCCATTTCGGTTGCCCTGCCTTTTATTTTTGGATTAGTCAGTCCGCAACAAACTCAGGATCTTTATACCGGTTGGGCCTTGCATCAAAATGGTCAAATGTATACAGATTACTTTGGAACGAATGGATTGCTCTATTACTTGCTAACCTATCTTTCCCTAGGAAGTATTCTGCTTGCTTTGGTTGAGTGGTTGGCCTTGTTTGGAGCAGGTGTTTTCCTTTTTAAATCTGCAGATGCTCTTACTGGTCAAGCAGAAGAAGCCAAGAAGCTGGTATTTGTATTCTATTTGTTAGTGGCAGGACTCGCTTTTGGTGGTGGCTATGCTCTCTTAGTAGCCTTGCCTTTCCTATTTTATTCATTGAGTGTTGTTACGAACTACTTAGCTTATCCAAATGACGACAAAGGATTTGTAAGAGTAGGGATGAGCCTTGCTCTCGCTTTCTTCCTTGCACCGCTTCCTACAACCTTGTTTGCGGCTGTACTGGCTCTAGGCATCATTGGCTTTAATCTAGGTAAAGGTCACTTTGTTCACGGGTTATATCAGTTCTTTGCGTCAGCCTTAGGATTCTCACTCTTATTCTATCCTTTGGGCTACTATACAGTGTGGACAGGTAGTTTTGGGGATGCCATTAGCCAGACCTTATATCCAGTAAATACTCTTAGCCTTTTCTCAAATTCGCATTTACTTGAAAATGCGGCTTTCTATGGCTTGCTTGCTGTGGGGCTAGGTTCCCTTGGTTTGCTCTTTACTGGTTTGTTCCAGTCAAAACCAGCCAAGCAATATGCCTTATCAATTGCTGCTAGCTTGGGCTTGTTGGTTTCTTTGGGAATCTTGATTCTCTCAAATGAACCTGTCAACGGTACTCGTCTCGTTATTCTCCTTCCTTTCTTGGTCTTGCTCCTTCTGACAGGGATCAATGAAGATGTTTCGGAGGGAGGGAGTCGTCGTAGAAGACGTGAGAGAAAAGATTCTTTTATTAAAGGGAATTTCTATCTACCACTGCTTGCCCTTGCCTACCTTATTGCACTTCCTATCCTGAGTCGCTACCTTTCACATCCGGCGACTTATCAGGAGAGAGAACGTCTTGCTAGTGTGGTCAAACAGCAAACGAGTTCTGAGGATCGTGTCTATGCTTGGGATGATCGTCCAGATTTCTATCGTGCAAGTGAACGCTTGGCGCCGACTTCTCTAGTGACACCAACACTCTATACCGCAAGCGACGAAAATAAAACTAAACTGATGAATGATCTAAAAGAAAATCAACCAAAGATGATTATGGTCAATCAAAAAGTTGCCTTGTGGTCGGATGTAGAGAGCTGGCTCAGTGAAAAATATGAGCTTGTTCAGACAGATACTAGCGAGTTCAAACTTTATAAATCAAAATAACAAAAAATCAATATCTTGTGGAATTTTAAAAATTTTAGGATTTTTGACACAAGATATTGATTTTTATTTTTAGAGTGGTATAATACTGAATATAAACTATTCAACAATATTTTAGAAAAGAGCATGGATATGATTGTATTAGAAGAAAAGCTTGCAACCGTTCCCACCTTGTTCGTTGAAAAACGAGATGGTAGACGTGTGGTGTTTGATGTAGACAAGATTGACAAGGCTCTCCACAAGGCGGCGGAAAAGGTTATGGACCTTACGCCTCTAGTAGAAAAACGCCTAAATGGTCTGGTTGAAAGAATCGTCACTGAAATTCACAGTCGCTTCCCTCAAGGTGTCAAGATTTACGAAATTCAGAATATCGTAGAACATGAACTCCTTGAAGCCAAAGAATATGCGCTAGCTGAGGAGTATATCACTTATCGGACACAAAGGGATTTTGAGCGTTCAAAAGCGACAGATATCAACTTTAGCATTCATAAGCTTCTTAATAAAGATCAGGCAGTTGTCAATGAAAATGCCAATAAAGACAGCGATGTCTTTAATACCCAGCGTGATTTGACAGCAGGGATTGTTGGAAAATCAATCGGACTGCAAATGCTTCCTAAGCACGTAGCCAATGCTCACCAAAAAGGGGATATCCACTATCATGACTTGGACTACAGCCCCTATACTCCTATGACCAACTGCTGTTTGATTGATTTTAAAGGTATGTTGGAAAATGGTTTTAAGATTGGCAATGCGGAGGTAGAAAGTCCCAAGTCTATCCAGACTGCGACAGCTCAAATTTCACAAATCATCGCCAATGTTGCTTCTAGCCAGTACGGGGGTTGCTCAGCTGACCGTATCGATGAAGTCTTGGCTCCGTATACGGAGAAGAATTATCAAAAGCACCTCAAGGATGCGGAAGAGTGGGTCTTACCTGACAAACGGGAAGATTATGCTTGGAAGAAAACGCAAAAGGACATCTACGATGCTATGCAATCTCTTGAGTATGAAATCAACACCCTCTTCACTTCAAATGGGCAAACACCTTTTACTTCGCTTGGTTTTGGTTTAGGAACTAGTCGTTTTGAGCGTGAAATTCAAAAAGCTATTTTGACCATTCGTATCAAGGGTCTTGGTTCAGAACATCGAACAGCCATCTTCCCTAAACTCATCTTTACGCTAAAAAGAGGACTCAACTTAGAGGAAGATTCACCTAACTACGACATCAAACAGTTGGCTCTTGAGTGTGCAACCAAGCGGATGTACCCAGATGTCTTGTCCTATGATAAGATTATCGAGCTGACAGGTTCTTTCAAGGTGCCTATGGGTTGCCGTTCTTTCCTCCAAGGCTGGAAGGATGAAAATGGTGTAGAAGTCAATTCAGGTCGGATGAATCTAGGTGTTGTGACAGTCAATCTGCCTCGTATCGCCCTAGAGTCTGAAGGTGACTTGAACAAGTTCTGGGAAATCTTCAACGAGCGAATGAACATTGCGGAGGATGCTCTGGTTTATCGTGTCGAACGAACCAAGGAAGCAACACCAGCAAATGCCCCTATCCTTTATCAGTATGGAGCCTTCGGCCGCCGTCTCGGAAAAGAAGAAAGTGTTGACCAACTCTTTAAGAATCGCCGTGCGACCATTTCTCTAGGCTATATCGGTTTGTATGAAGTGGCGACGGTCTTCTTTGGCAATAGCTGGGAAAGCAATCCAGAAGCCAAGGAATTTACGCTTGACATCATTCGTGATATGAAACGACGTGTAGAAGAGTGGTCAGATCAATATGATTACCATTTCTCTATCTACTCAACACCGTCTGAAAGCTTGACAGACCGCTTCTGTCATTTGGATACAGAGAAGTTCGGCTCTATTCCTGATATTACAGACAAGGAATACTACACCAACTCTTTCCACTATGATGTCCGTAAAAATCCAACACCGTTTGAAAAACTGGATTTTGAAAAAGTTTATCCAGAAGCAGGTGCGTCAGGTGGCTTTATCCACTATTGTGAGTATCCAGTTCTTCAACAAAATCCTAAAGCCCTGGAAGCTGTCTGGGACTATGCCTATGACCGTGTCGGCTATCTAGGGACCAATACTCCGATTGATCGTTGCTACAAGTGCGACTTTGAAGGAGATTTTGAACCGACTGAGAGAGGATTTGCTTGTCCCAACTGTGGCAATAGCGACCCTAAAACAGTAGATGTGGTCAAACGTACGTGTGGTTATCTGGGAAATCCTCAAGCACGTCCGATGGTTAACGGACGCCACAAGGAAATCGCTGCGCGTGTCAAACACATGAATGGCTCTACTATCAAAACAGCTGGACATGAAGTAACAAATTAGAAGGAAACGGAATGGGGAAATATCAATTAGACGATAAGGGACGCGCACAAGTGACCCGTTATCACGAGAAACACTCGAAAGGTGGAGTAGGTAAAAAAGAACGCTTGCTCAACCTCAGAGAACAGTTTTTAAACAAGAACAAGAAAAAATAAAAGTGAGAGTTCGCTCTCGCTTTTCTCTTAATTGGAGGTAAAAATGATACTACGCAGACCAACATTGGCAGATAAAGAAACAGTTTTAGAGATGATGGCAGAGTTTGAACAGACTCAATCACCCCACGATGGTGGGTTTTGGAACGCCAACAATTTTGTTTATGAAGAGTGGCTAGAAGAAAATCTTCAAGCGGAAGCGGGACTCAATATTCCTGAAAACTGGGTTCCTGCTATCCAGCTGGTTAGTTTTGACGTAGCAGGCCAGGCTCTTGGCTTTCTCAACCTTCGTCTCCGATTAAATGACTACTTACTAGAAAATGGGGGCCATATTGGCTACTCCATTCGTCCATCTGAAAGAGGTAAGGGTTATGCCAAAGAATCCCTCCGAAAAGGTCTACAAGTTGCTAAGGGAAAGAATATTAAACGAGCTTTAGTGACTTGTAGCACAGAAAATCCAGCAAGCCGAGCAGTTATCTTAGCTAATGGTGGTGTCTATGAGGATGTTCGAAACGGAACGGAGCGCTATTGGATAGACTTGGAGTAGACAGCATGACATGGAATACACCAAAACCTGGTGAATGGAAAAGCGAGGAGCTTAGTAAAGGACGAATCATTGACTACAAGGCCTTTAACTTTGTAGATGGAGAAGGCGTGCGCAACTCCCTCTATGTCGCAGGCTGTATGTTCCACTGCGAGGGTTGTTATAATGTTGCGACTTGGTCTTTTAATGCAGGCATTCCTTATACAGCAGAGTTAGAAGAACAGATTATGGAAGACCTTGCTCAGCCCTATGTTCAAGGCTTGACCTTACTGGGAGGAGAGCCATTCCTCAATACTGGTATCCTCTTGCCACTTGTTAAACGCATTCGGAAGGAATTGCCATATAAAGACATCTGGTCCTGGACAGGTTATACTTGGGAGGAAATGATGCTGGAAACTCCAGACAAACTGGAACTCTTGTCGCTAATTGACATCCTTGTCGATGGTCGTTATGACAAAAGCAAGCGCAATCTCATGCTCCAGTTCCGAGGTTCCTCTAATCAACGGATTATCGATGTGCAAAAATCTCTCAAAAGTGGGCAAGTAGTGATTTGGGACAAGCTCAATGACGGAAAAGAAAGCTATGAACAGGTGAAGAGAGAATGAAGAAAAAAGAGTTAGTAGACAAACTGGTTTCAGAGATCGAAACGGGGGAAGTCAAAACACTGGGGATTTACGATCACGGTGCATCAGGAAAGTCTACCTTTGCACAGGAATTATATCAAGCCCTAGATTCTACAAAAGTAAATTTACTAGAAACAGATCCCTATATCACATCAGAACGTCATCTGGTAGTACCAAAGCAAGCGCCAGATCAAAAGGTGACAGCTTGTCTCCCAGTGGCGCATGAACTGGCAAGTTTACAGAGAGATATTCTCGCCTTGCAGGCAGGTTTGGATGTCTTGACAATCGATGAACCGTGGAAGGCTAGCGAGGTCTTGTCTGGAGCAAAGCCAATTCTTATTGTTGAAGGGATGTCCGTGGGTTTTCTACCCAAGGAACTCTTTGACAAAACCATCTGTTTCTACACGGATGAGGAGACCGAATTAAAGAGGCGCTTAGCTCGAGATACGACTATGAGAAATCGCGATGCATCTTTTGTATTAGCTAGCCATCAGATGAGACGGGAGCAGTATCTGCGATACTATAGAGAAACCGAGTCTAAAGCGGACATTTTAGTAGATCAATCAGAAGATACATTCAAGGTCAAAATGACTCGTATTATATAGAAGAAAAGACGGTTTTTTATAGATATAAATCCTCAATCTTGGAAAAATGAAAAGAGAAAACAGTTTCATCCCAAAAAAACGAAAAAAAGCTCACAAATCCCTTGCAATCGCAGGGGCTTTGTGTTATTCTACCGTGGTGCTGTAAATCACATCTTTAGCTGTGATGCAAGAGGTTGTGACTACGATTGGATACACTGCCACACAACACGCGTCGGTTTCCTATTTTTGCTTTGAGTTTGAATCCCTTTATATCCTAGACTTGAGCATAAAAATGCTCGTTAAAAACTTTCCAAACTATATCAATAAGAATTGGAAGGCTGGTCTTGGTCGAAGCCTGCATTGTTTTTCGGCTCTGGTTGAGACCGGTAAATTGAACGTTTTGTTTGTTATAGGCACCGTCTTTTCTGAGAAAAGGGAGTTGATAGTGAATGGCAAGATATATCCTATGCGCAAAGAATGCTATTTCATTTTGTTGCGTGAAGTAGCCTCTCTTGGTAGTTAGAAAGTTTATAGCTGAGGTTGATTGCTAATCAGTCACCTTAGAAGTGAAAGTAAAAGGAGCGAAGGAATGTTTTTAAAAATAATCAGTAGTATCTCTACAAATAATTTCCAAGATCCAAACATGATGGAAAAAATTAGCCATCTATGGCAGGAGCACCAGAAAGAAGTAGAGGAGGCATTTGCCCAAGGGCTTCCGATTTATGCAGTCTATCATGATTATGTCAGCGACTACAAGGGGGATTACAGCTTGTCGCTCTGTAGTCTATCCGATAAAGAAGACTGGGATTTTGACACTTCAGGACAAACCTACCAAGTATTTGAGGTGGATACAAGTGATTCAAAAGGTTTTCTCCATACCTGGCAACAAATTTGGCAGGCAGAAGAAGCAAGAGAACTGCAACGTCAGTATAGTATTGATTTTGAAAAATATGATCCAGATCAGACAGTATCTATCTTTATCGCCACCCCAAAAAATGGATAAATTGTCAAATTAAGTTTTATTTACGAAAGAGGATCAGAACATACTCTAGTAACTTAGGTTAGTAAAAAAAACGAAAAAAACCTAACAAATCCCTTGCAATCGCAGGGGCTTTGTGTTATTCTATTATGGTGCTGTAAATTACAGCCTTAGCTTTGATGCAAGAGGTTGCGACACGCTCGGTTGCATTGCCACGCAACGCGCGTCGGTTTTCTTGTGGAGCTAGCCTATTATCTTAAATAGACGAAAAGGAGAAAAAGATGGCAAACAAAAAAATCCGTATCCGTTTGAAAGCTTACGAACACCGTACGCTTGACACAGCGGCTGCAAAAATCGTAGAATCAGCTACTCGTACAGGTGCACAAGTTGCGGGTCCAATCCCACTTCCAACTGAGCGTAGCCTCTACACAATCATTCGTGCGACTCACAAATATAAAGACTCTCGCGAACAATTCGAAATGCGTACACACAAACGTTTGATCGATATCGTTAACCCAACTCAAAAAACAGTTGATGCGTTGATGAAATTGGATCTTCCAAGTGGTGTAAACGTAGAAATCAAACTTTAATCTAAAATATAAAAGAGCAGAGGCTGGTGTTTCAATTTAATTGAACACGGGCTAAACTCGGTGTGAAAAAGATAAACTTCCTAGTGTCTGTTAGACACTGCGTCAGTTTCCTATTTTCACTTTGAGTTTGACGCCGTTTGTATCTTAGGCTTGAGCATGAAAAACGCTCGTTAAAAACTTTTTGAATAAAAAATATAGAAAAGGAACTATTTTCTCATGACAAAAGGAATCTTAGGGAAAAAAGTGGGAATGACTCAAATCTTCACTGAAGCTGGCGAATTGATCCCTGTAACAGTTATTGAAGCAACTCCAAACGTTGTTCTTCAAGTTAAAACTGTTGAAACAGACGGATACAACGCTATCCAAGTTGGTTTCGATGACAAACGCGAAGTATTGAGCAACAAACCTGCTAAAGGACATGTAGCGAAAGCTAACACGGCTCCTAAGCGCTTCATTCGTGAATTCAAAAACGTTGAAGGCTTGGAAGTTGGTGCTGAAATCACAGTTGAAACATTCGCAGCTGGAGACGTTGTTGACGTAACTGGTACTTCTAAAGGTAAAGGTTTCCAAGGTGTTATCAAACGCCACGGACAATCACGTGGACCAATGGCTCACGGTTCTCGTTACCACCGTCGTCCAGGTTCTATGGGACCTGTTGCACCTAACCGCGTATTCAAAGGTAAAAACCTTGCAGGACGTATGGGTGGCGATCGCGTAACAATTCAAAACCTTGAAGTTGTACAAGTTGTTCCAGAAAAGAACGTTATCCTTATCAAAGGTAACGTACCAGGTGCTAAGAAATCTCTTATCACTATCAAATCAGCAGTTAAAGCTGGTAAATAATAAAGAAAGGGGAAATCAGTCACAATGGCAAACGTAACATTATTTGACCAAACTGGTAAAGAAGCTGGCCAAGTTGTTCTTAACGATGCAGTATTTGGTATTGAACCAAATGAATCAGTTGTGTTTGATGTGATCATCAGTCAACGCGCAAGCCTTCGTCAAGGAACACACGCTGTTAAAAACCGCTCTGCAGTATCAGGTGGTGGACGCAAACCATGGCGTCAAAAAGGAACTGGACGTGCTCGTCAAGGTTCTATCCGCTCACCACAATGGCGTGGTGGTGGCGTTGTCTTCGGACCAACTCCACGTTCATACGGCTACAAACTTCCACAAAAAGTTCGTCGCCTAGCTCTTAAATCAGTTTATTCTGAAAAAGTTGCTGAAAACAAATTCGTAGCTGTAGACGCTCTTTCATTTACAGCTCCAAAAACTGCTGAATTTGCAAAAGTTCTTGCAGCATTGAGCATCGATTCTAAAGTTCTTGTTATCCTTGAAGAAGGAAATGAATTCGCAGCTCTTTCAGCCCGTAACCTTCCAAATGTGAAAGTTGCAACTGCTACAACTGCAAGTGTTCTTGACATCGCAAATAGCGACAAACTTCTTGTCACACAAGCAGCTATCTCTAAAATCGAGGAGGTTCTTGCATAATGAATTTGTATGATGTTATCAAAAAACCTGTCATCACTGAAAGCTCAATGGCTCAACTTGAAGCAGGAAAATATGTATTTGAAGTTGACACTCGTGCACACAAACTTTTGATCAAGCAAGCTGTTGAAGCTGCTTTCGAAGGTGTTAAAGTTGCCAACGTTAACACAATCAACGTAAAACCAAAAGCTAAACGTGTTGGACGTTACACTGGTTTTACTAACAAAACTAAAAAAGCTATCATCACACTTACAGCTGATTCAAAAGCAATCGAGTTGTTTGCTGCTGAAGCTGAATAATCTAAGGAGGAAATATCGTGGGAATTCGTGTTTATAAACCAACAACAAACGGTCGCCGTAATATGACTTCTTTGGATTTCGCTGAAATCACAACAAGCACTCCTGAAAAATCATTGCTTGTTGCTTTGAAGAAACAGGCTGGTCGTAACAATAACGGTCGTATCACTGTTCGTCACCAAGGTGGTGGACACAAACGTTTCTACCGTTTGGTTGACTTCAAACGTAACAAAGACAACGTTGAAGCTGTTGTTAAAACAATCGAGTACGATCCAAACCGTTCTGCAAACATCGCTCTTGTACACTACACTGACGGTGTGAAAGCATACATCATCGCTCCAAAAGGTCTTGAAGTTGGTCAACGCATCGTTTCAGGTCCAGAAGCAGATATCAAAGTCGGAAACGCTCTTCCGCTTGCTAACATCCCAGTTGGTACTTTGATCCACAACATCGAGTTGAAACCAGGTCGTGGTGGAGAATTGGTGCGTGCAGCTGGAGCTTCTGCTCAAGTATTGGGTCAAGAAGGTAAATACGTTCTTGTTCGTCTTCAATCAGGTGAAGTTCGTATGATTCTTGGAACTTGTCGTGCTACAGTTGGTGTTGTCGGAAACGAACAACATGGACTTGTTAACCTTGGTAAAGCAGGACGTAGCCGTTGGAAAGGTATCCGCCCAACAGTTCGTGGTTCTGTAATGAACCCTAACGATCACCCCCACGGTGGTGGTGAAGGTAAAGCACCAGTTGGTCGTAAAGCGCCGTCTACTCCATGGGGCAAACCTGCTCTTGGTCTTAAAACTCGTAACAAGAAAGCGAAATCTGACAAACTTATCGTTCGTCGTCGCAACGAGAAATAATTTAAAACTAGTCGCATAAGCGCTAGATAATCCGCCAGCTCGGTAGCGCTCCTTGTGAGCGCAAGCCGCTGTGGTACAACATTTAAAGGAGAAAATATAAAAATGGGACGCAGTCTTAAAAAAGGACCTTTCGTCGATGAGCATTTGATGAAAAAAGTTGAAGCTCAAGCTAACGACGAAAAGAAAAAAGTTATCAAAACTTGGTCACGTCGTTCAACGATCTTCCCAAGTTTCATTGGTTACACTATCGCAGTTTATGACGGACGTAAACACGTACCTGTTTACATCCAAGAAGACATGGTAGGTCACAAACTTGGTGAATTTGCACCAACTCGTACTTACAAAGGTCACGCTGCAGACGACAAGAAAACACGTAGAAAATAAGGAGAACATAAATGGCAGAAATTACTTCAGCTAAAGCAATGGCTCGTACAGTACGTGTTTCACCTCGTAAATCACGTCTTGTTCTTGACAATATCCGTGGTAAAAGCGTAGCCGATGCTATTGCAATCTTGACATTCACTCCAAACAAAGCTGCTGAAATCATCTTGAAAGTTTTGAACTCAGCTGTAGCTAACGCTGAAAACAACTTTGGTTTGGATAAAGCTAACTTGGTAGTATCTGAAGCATTCGCAAACGAAGGACCAACTATGAAACGTTTCCGTCCACGTGCGAAAGGTTCAGCTTCACCAATCAACAAACGTACAGCTCACATCACTGTGGCTGTTGCAGAAAAATAAGGAGGTAACATCGTGGGTCAAAAAGTACATCCAATTGGTATGCGTGTCGGCATCATCCGTGATTGGGATGCCAAATGGTATGCTGAAAAAGAATACGCGGATTACCTTCATGAAGATCTTGCAATCCGTAAATTCGTTCAAAAAGAACTAGCTGACGCAGCGGTTTCAACTATCGAAATCGAACGCGCAGTAAACAAAGTTAACGTTTCACTTCACACTGCTAAACCAGGTATGGTTATCGGTAAAGGTGGTGCTAACGTTGATGCACTCCGTGCAAAACTTAACAAATTGACTGGAAAACAAGTACACATCAACATCATCGAAATCAAACAACCTGATTTGGATGCTCACCTTGTAGGTGAAGGAATTGCTCGTCAATTGGAGCAACGTGTTGCTTTCCGTCGTGCACAAAAACAAGCAATCCAACGTGCAATGCGTGCTGGAGCTAAAGGAATCAAAACTCAAGTATCAGGTCGTTTGAACGGTGCAGATATCGCCCGTGCTGAAGGATACTCTGAAGGAACTGTTCCACTTCACACACTTCGTGCAGATATCGATTACGCTTGGGAAGAAGCAGATACTACATACGGTAAACTTGGTGTTAAAGTATGGATCTACCGTGGTGAAGTTCTTCCAGCTCGTAAAAACACTAAAGGAGGTAAATAACCAATGTTAGTACCTAAACGTGTTAAACACCGTCGTGAATTCCGTGGAAAAATGCGCGGTGAAGCAAAAGGTGGAAAAGAAGTAGCATTCGGTGAATACGGTCTTCAAGCTACAACTAGCCACTGGATCACTAACCGCCAAATCGAAGCTGCTCGTATCGCCATGACTCGTTACATGAAACGTGGTGGTAAAGTTTGGATTAAAATCTTCCCACACAAATCATACACTGCTAAAGCTATCGGTGTGCGTATGGGATCTGGTAAAGGGGCACCTGAAGGTTGGGTAGCACCAGTTAAACGTGGTAAAGTGATGTTTGAAGTTGCTGGTGTATCTGAAGAGATCGCTCGCGAAGCGCTTCGTCTTGCAAGCCACAAATTGCCAGTTAAATGTAAATTCGTAAAACGTGAAGCAGAATAAGGAGAAGGCATGAAACTTAATGAAGTAAAAGAATTTGTTAAAGAACTTCGTGGTCTTTCTCAAGAAGAACTCGCGAAGCGCGAAAACGAATTGAAAAAAGAATTGTTTGAACTTCGTTTCCAAGCTGCTACTGGTCAATTGGAACAAACAGCTCGCTTGAAAGAAGTTAAAAAACAAATCGCTCGTATTAAAACAGTTCAATCTGAAGCGAAATAATAGACTAGGGAAGGAGAAATTTCAATGGAACGCAATAATCGTAAAGTTCTTGTTGGACGTGTTGTATCTGACAAAATGGACAAGACAATCACAGTTGTAGTTGAAACAAAACGTAACCACCCAGTCTATGGTAAACGTATTAACTACTCTAAAAAATACAAAGCACATGATGAAAACAATGTTGCCAAAGAAGGCGATATCGTACGTATCATGGAAACTCGTCCGCTTTCAGCTACAAAACGTTTCCGTCTTGTAGAAGTTGTTGAAGAAGCGGTCATCATCTAATCAAACCTGAAAGGAGAAAACTGAAATGATTCAAACAGAAACTCGTTTGAAAGTCGCAGACAACAGCGGTGCTCGCGAAATCTTGACTATCAAAGTTCTTGGTGGTTCAGGACGTAAATTTGCAAACATCGGTGATGTTATTGTGGCATCTGTAAAACAAGCTACTCCTGGTGGTGCGGTTAAAAAAGGTGACGTTGTAAAAGCTGTTATCGTTCGTACTAAATCAGGTGCTCGTCGTGCTGATGGTTCATACATCAAATTTGACGAAAACGCAGCAGTTATCATCCGTGAAGACAAAACTCCTCGCGGAACACGTATCTTTGGCCCAGTTGCACGTGAATTGCGTGAAGGTGGCTTCATGAAGATCGTGTCACTTGCTCCAGAAGTACTTTAATTGGTTGCTCAAAGAAAATTAAAACAAGTCTAGGAAGTAAGACGAAAGCATAACTTAAGTTAGGTGAGTTGAAACTGACGAAGGATTGCTTTGATTTTCGCAGAGCAAAAACAAACAAACTAGTCCCCTGGATTCACCTCCAGGGTGCCCTTATGGGCGTAAGAAAAATCAAGGAGAAACCTAATGTTTGTAAAAAAAGGCGACAAAGTTCGCGTAATCGCTGGTAAAGATAAGGGAACAGAAGCTGTTGTCCTTACTGCCCTTCCAAAAGTAAACAAAGTTATCGTTGAAGGTGTGAATATCGTTAAGAAACACCAACGTCCAACTAACGAACTTCCTCAAGGTGGTATCATCGAGAAAGAAGCAGCTATCCACGTATCAAACGTTCAAGTTTTGGATAAAAACGGTGTAGCTGGTCGTGTTGGTTACAAATTTGTAGACGGTAAAAAAGTTCGCTACAACAAAAAATCAGGCGAAGTGCTTGATTAATCACGAAGGAAAGGAGAAGTATAATGGCAAATCGTTTAAAAGAAAAATATCTTAATGAAGTAGTTCCTGCTTTGACAGAACAATTCAACTACTCATCAGTGATGGCTGTGCCTAAAGTAGATAAGATCGTTTTGAACATGGGTGTTGGTGAAGCTGTATCAAACGCTAAAAGCCTTGAAAAAGCTGCTGAAGAATTGGCACTTATCTCAGGTCAAAAACCACTTATCACTAAAGCTAAAAAATCAATCGCCGGCTTCCGTCTTCGTGAAGGTGTAGCGATCGGTGCAAAAGTTACCCTTCGTGGTGAACGTATGTACGAATTCTTGGACAAATTGGTTTCAGTTTCACTTCCACGTGTACGTGACTTCCACGGTGTTCCAACAAAATCATTTGATGGACGCGGGAACTACACACTTGGTGTGAAGGAACAATTGATCTTCCCAGAAATCAACTTTGATGACGTTGACAAAACTCGTGGTCTTGACATTGTTATCGTAACAACTGCTAACACTGACGAAGAGTCACGTGCATTGCTTACAGGCCTTGGAATGCCTTTTGCAAAATAATATAGGAGGTAAATCTAATGGCTAAAAAATCAATGATTGCTAAGAACAAACGTCCAGCGAAGTTCTCTACTCAAGCTTATACTCGTTGTGAAAAATGTGGTCGTCCACATTCAGTTTACCGCAAATTTAAACTTTGCCGTGTTTGCTTCCGTGAATTAGCTTACAAAGGACAAATTCCTGGTGTAACAAAAGCATCTTGGTAATTTAAGATATCAAGGGCGTAAAAACTCCAAGTGAAAATAGGTAACTTGACGAAGAAACTGAAGTTTCTAGGAAAGTTTATCTTTTTCACACAGAGTTTAGCCCGGGTTCAGTTGGGCTTTCCAATTTGAACACGAGCTACAGCTTTGGCAAAAAAGACCAATTTGTTTTGGAGCATCGCTCCTGCATCAAATTGCCTATTTTTGCTCTTGCTGTCACGCTCTTTGTATCATGTATTAACTAGCAAGTGCGACTTGCAAACTACTAGTAAGAGGAGAAAAACAAAATGGTTATGACTGACCCAATCGCAGACTTCCTAACTCGTATTCGTAACGCTAACCAAGCGAAACACGAAGTACTTGAAGTACCTGCATCAAACATCAAAAAAGGGATTGCTGAAATCCTTAAACGCGAAGGTTTTGTAAAGAACGTTGAAATCATCGAAGATGACAAACAAGGCATCATCCGTGTATTCCTTAAATACGGACCAAACGGTGAAAAAGTTATCACTAACTTGAAACGTGTTTCTAAACCAGGACTTCGTGTCTACAAAAAACGTGAAGATCTTCCAAAAGTTCTTAACGGACTTGGAATTGCTATCCTTTCAACTTCTGAAGGTTTGCTTACTGATAAAGAAGCACGCCAAAAGAATGTTGGTGGAGAAGTTATCGCTTACGTTTGGTAATATTTAGCTCTCAATTTCTTTGTGACTCTTCGTTATCGCCTCTAGGCTAATCAAAAGTTATGCCTGCGAGACGATGTCTAGATTCACTTTGAAATTGAAACCTAAATGTTCCTTTAATCGAGAAATCGATTTAACCCCGTGAAAACTGGCTGTAGTGGCCTGACAATTTAACAGGAGAAAATAAACATGTCACGTATTGGTAATAAAGTTATCGTGTTGCCTGCTGGTGTTGAAATCACTAACAATGACAACGTAGTAACTGTAAAAGGACCTAAAGGAGAACTTACTCGTGAGTTCTCAAAAGATATTGAAATCCGTGTGGAAGGTACTGAAGTAACTCTTCACCGTCCAAACGATTCAAAAGAAATGAAAACAATCCATGGAACTACTCGTGCCCTTTTGAACAACATGGTTGTTGGTGTATCAGAAGGATTCAAGAAAGTACTTGAAATGCGCGGGGTTGGTTACCGTGCACAACTTCAAGGAAACAAACTTGTTTTGGCTGTAGGTAAATCTCATCCAGACGAAGTTGAAGCTCCAGAAGGAATTACTTTTGAACTTCCAAACCCAACAACAATTGCTATCAGCGGAATTTCAAAAGAAGTAGTTGGTCAAACAGCTGCTTACGTACGTAGCCTTCGCTCACCTGAACCATATAAAGGTAAAGGTATCCGTTACGTTGGCGAATACGTTCGTCTTAAAGAAGGTAAAACAGGTAAATAATGTTGAGTGGTTGATCTTCAACCACCGACCTATTTTCCAACTTTGTGCATAGCACACGATTTAAAACTAAAGAGGTGAAAACTGTGATTTCTAAACCAGATAAAAACAAACTCCGCCAAAAACGCCACCGTCGCGTTCGCGGAAAACTCTCTGGAACTGCTGATCGCCCACGTTTGAACGTATTCCGTTCTAATACAGGCATCTACGCTCAAGTGATTGATGACGTAGCGGGTGTAACGCTCGCAAGTGCTTCAACTCTTGACAAAGAAGTTTCAAAAGGAACTAAAACTGAACAAGCCGTTGCTGTCGGTAAACTCGTTGCAGAACGTGCAAGTGCTAAAGGTATTTCAGAAGTGGTGTTCGACCGCGGTGGATATCTATATCACGGACGTGTGAAAGCTTTGGCTGATGCAGCTCGTGAAAACGGATTGAAATTCTAATAGGAGGACACTAGAAAATGGCATTTAAAGACAATGCAGTTGAATTTGAAGAACGCGTAGTTGCTGTCAACCGTGTTACAAAAGTTGTTAAAGGTGGACGTCGTCTCCGTTTCGCAGCTCTTGTTGTTGTTGGTGACCACAATGGTCGCGTAGGATTTGGTACTGGTAAAGCTCAAGAAGTTCCAGAAGCAATCCGTAAAGCAGTAGACGATGCTAAGAAAAACTTGATTGAAGTACCTATGGTTGGAACAACAATTCCTCACGAAGTTCTTTCAGAATTCGGTGGAGCTAAAGTATTGTTGAAACCTGCTGTAGAAGGTTCTGGAGTTGCCGCTGGTGGTGCAGTTCGTGCCGTTGTGGAATTGGCAGGTGTGGCAGATATTACATCTAAATCACTTGGCTCTAACACTCCAATCAACATTGTTCGCGCAACTGTTGAAGGTTTGAAACAATTGAAACGCGCTGAAGAAGTTGCTGCCCTTCGTGGTATCTCAGTTTCTGATTTGGCATAAGAAAGGGGATAAAATGGCTCAAATTAAAATTACTTTGACTAAGTCTCCAATCGGACGCATTCCATCACAACGTAAAACTGTTGTAGCACTTGGACTTGGCAAATTGAACAGCTCTGTTATCAAAGAAGACAACGCTGCTATCCGTGGTATGATCACTGCAGTATCTCACTTGGTAACAGTTGAAGAAGTAAACTAATGAATTTTTAGGGGATGTGGCAATACTCATCCCCTAAAACTAGGTATAGTCATCTAAGATGACCATGTATAGGCGAGTTGATAAGGGAGACAACCTTTTCTCTCTTATCGGCGCTAGCATTTTACAAAAGAGGAGAAAATAATAATGAAACTTCATGAATTGAAACCTGCAGAAGGTTCTCGTAAAGTACGTAACCGTGTTGGTCGTGGTACTTCATCAGGTAACGGTAAAACATCTGGTCGCGGTCAAAAAGGTCAAAAAGCTCGTAGCGGTGGCGGAGTTCGCCTTGGTTTTGAAGGAGGACAAACTCCATTGTTCCGTCGTCTTCCAAAACGTGGATTCACTAACATCAACGCTAAAGAATACGCAATTGTAAACCTTGACCAATTGAACGTCTTTGAAGACGGTGCAGAAGTAACTCCAGTTGTGCTTATCGAAGCAGGAATTGTGAAAGCTGAAAAATCAGGAGTTAAAATTCTTGGTAACGGTGAGTTGACTAAGAAATTGACTGTGAAAGCAGCTAAATTCTCTAAATCAGCTGAGGAAGCTATCACTGCTAAAGGTGGTTCTGTAGAAGTCATCTAAGAGAGGTGACCTATGTTTTTTAAATTACTAAAAGAAGCGCTCAAGGTTAAACAAGTTCGATCAAAAATTCTCTTTACGATTTTTATCATCCTTGTTTTCCGTATTGGGACAAGTATCACTGTTCCAGGTGTGAATGCAAAAAGTTTAGAAGCTCTCAGTGGTTTATCTTTCTTGAACATGCTCAGTCTTGTTTCAGGGAATGCCATGAAGAACTTCTCCGTTTTTGCACTCGGAGTAAGTCCGTATATCACTGCTTCAATCGTTGTTCAATTGCTACAAATGGATATTTTACCGAAGTTTGTAGAATGGGGCAAACAAGGGGAAGTAGGACGGAGAAAACTAAACCAGGCTACTCGTTACATTGCACTTGTGCTTGCATTTGTTCAATCTATCGGGATTACAGCAGGATTTAATACTCTATCTGGAGCGAAATTATTAACGACAGCTTTAACTCCACAAGTTTTTGTTACTATTGGTATTATCCTCACAGCAGGTAGTATGATTGTAACTTGGCTCGGGGAACAAATTACAGATAAGGGATACGGAAACGGTGTTTCTATGATCATCTTTGCAGGTATTGTTGCTTCAATCCCTGAAATGATTAAAGGAATCTATGTTGACTACTTCGTCAATATCCCAAGTAGCCGTTTGACTTCATCTATTATCTTTGTCGTTATTTTGACTATCGCTGTCTTGTTGATTGTTTACTTTACAACCTATGTTCAACAGGCAGAATATAAAATTCCAATCCAATATACAAAAGTTGCTCAAGGAGCCCCATCAAGCTCATACCTTCCATTGAAGGTGAACCCAGCGGGGGTTATCCCAGTTATCTTTGCAAGTTCCATTACAGCAGCACCTGCAGCCATTCTTCAATTTTTGAGTGCTACAGGTCATGATTGGGCTTGGGTACGTACAGCACAGGAAATGTTATCTACAACATCTCCGACAGGTGTTGCTATGTATGCCTTGCTCATCATTCTCTTTACGTTCTTCTATACATTTGTACAGATCAATCCAGAGAAAGCAGCAGAAAACTTGCAAAAGAGTGGAGCCTACATCCATGGTGTCCGTCCTGGTAAGGGGACTGAAGAATTCATGTCGAAACTTCTTCGTCGCCTTGCAACAGTCGGATCAATCTTCCTTGGTGTGATCTCAATCTTGCCGATTGTGGCAAAAGATGTCTTTGGCCTTTCAGAAGCTGTTGCTTTTGGGGGAACTAGTCTTTTGATCATTATCTCGACAGGTATCGAAGGAATCAAACAGTTAGAAGGTTATCTATTGAAACGTAAGTATGTTGGTTTCATGGACAAAACAGAATAAAAGCAAGATTACTTTTGCTTAGAGAGTGGAGTATGAAGGTCTACCTATCAAAGAGACTTTCGTCTCCCCTCTTCTATTTTGTTTTTAAATAGGGGTTGAAACGAATTTCTGCGTCTATTTAAATACAAAATAAGGAGATCCTATCATGAATCTTTTGATTATGGGCTTACCTGGAGCAGGTAAGGGAACGCAAGCAGCTAGAATTGTGGAGCAATTCCACGTGGCACACATTTCAACTGGAGATATGTTCCGTGCTGCTATGGCTAATCAAACTGAAATGGGTGTACTTGCCAAGTCATACATCGACAAAGGTGAGTTGGTTCCAGATGAAGTTACAAATGGAATTGTTAAAGAACGCCTTTCTCAGGACGACATCAAAGAAACAGGTTTCTTGTTGGATGGTTACCCACGTACGATTGAACAAGCGCATGCCTTGGACAAAACATTGGCTGAACTTGGTATCGAACTGGAAGGTGTGATTAACATCGAAGTGAACCCAGACTGTCTCTTAGAACGTTTGAGCGGCCGTATCATCCATCGCGAAACAGGTGAAACCTTCCACAAAGTTTTCAACCCACCAGTTGACTACAAAGAAGAAGATTACTACCAACGCGAAGATGACAAACCTGAGACAGTTAAGCGTCGGTTGGATGTTAATATCGCACAAGGTGAACCAATCATTGCTCACTACCGTGCCAAAGGTTTGGTCCACGATATCGAAGGAAATCAAGATATCAATGATGTGTTCAAAGACATCGAAAAAGTATTGACAAATTTGAAATAAAGCGTTTTTCACACTTGCAAAAAATCGTTACAAATGTTATACTGAGATAGTCTGACTTATAATTGTTGTCTCTATGTTTAGAGGCATCAAATCGAAATTTATGGAGGTGCTTTTGCGTGGCAAAAGACGATGTGATTGAAGTTGAAGGCAAAGTAGTCGATACAATGCCTAACGCAATGTTTACGGTTGAACTTGAAAATGGACATCAGATTTTAGCAACAGTTTCTGGTAAAATTCGTAAAAACTATATTCGTATTTTAGCGGGAGATCGTGTTACTGTCGAGATGAGTCCATATGACTTGACACGTGGACGTATCACTTACCGCTTTAAATAATCGAAAAACTTGGAGGGATAAGAAATGAAAGTAAGACCATCGGTCAAACCAATTTGCGAATACTGTAAAGTAATTCGTCGTAATGGTCGTGTTATGGTAATTTGCCCAGCAAATCCAAAACACAAACAACGTCAAGGATAAGATAGAAAGGAGAAAACATGGCTCGTATTGCTGGAGTTGACATTCCAAATGACAAACGCGTAGTAATCTCATTGACTTACGTTTATGGTATCGGACTTGCAACATCTAAGAAAATTTTGGCTGCTGCTGGAATCTCAGAAGATGTTCGTGTACGTGACCTTACATCAGATCAAGAAGATGCTATCCGTCGTGAAGTGGATGCAATCAAAGTTGAAGGTGACCTTCGTCGTGAAGTAAACTTGAACATCAAACGTTTGATGGAAATCGGTTCTTACCGTGGTATTCGTCACCGTCGTGGACTTCCTGTCCGTGGACAAAACACTAAAAACAACGCTCGCACTCGTAAAGGTAAAGCTGTTGCGATCGCTGGTAAGAAAAAATAATATAGGAGGTAAAAGTCTTGGCTAAACCAACACGTAAACGTCGTGTGAAAAAGAATATCGAATCTGGTATTGCTCATATTCACGCTACATTTAATAACACTATTGTTATGATTACTGATGTGCATGGTAATGCAATTGCTTGGTCATCAGCTGGTGCTCTTGGTTTCAAAGGTTCTCGTAAATCTACACCATTCGCTGCTCAAATGGCTTCTGAAGCTGCTGCTAAATCTGCACAAGAACACGGTCTTAAATCAGTTGAAGTTACTGTAAAAGGTCCAGGTTCTGGTCGTGAGTCAGCTATTCGTGCGCTTGCTGCCGCTGGTCTTGAAGTAACAGCAATTCGTGATGTGACTCCAGTGCCACACAATGGTGCTCGTCCTCCAAAACGTCGCCGTGTATAATCATCGCATTACACTGCTTTTCGTTTAAGAGGGAGTAACTAAATGATTGAGTTTGAAAAACCAAATATAACAAAAATTGATGAAAATAAAGATTATGGCAAGTTTGTAATCGAACCACTTGAACGTGGTTACGGTACAACTCTTGGTAACTCTCTTCGTCGTGTACTACTAGCTTCTCTACCGGGAGCAGCAGTGACATCTATCAACATTGAAGGTGTCTTGCATGAGTTCGACACAGTTCCAGGTGTTCGTGAAGACGTGATGCAAATCATTCTGAACATTAAAGGGATTGCAGTGAAATCATACGTTGAAGACGAAAAAATCATTGAACTTGACGTTGAAGGTCCTGCTGAAATTACAGCTGGAGACATTTTGACTGATAGTGATATTGAAATTGTAAATCCAGATCATTATCTCTTTACAATCGGTGAAGGTTCTTCTCTAAAAGCGACAATGACTGTTAACAGTGGTCGTGGATATGTACCTGCTGATGAAAACAAAAAAGATAATGCACCAGTTGGAACACTTGCTGTAGATTCTATTTATACACCAGTTACAAAAGTCAACTATCAAGTAGAGCCTGCTCGTGTAGGTAGCAATGATGGATTTGACAAATTAACCCTTGAAATCTTGACTAATGGAACAATTATTCCTGAAGATGCTTTAGGGCTTTCAGCACGTATTTTGACAGAACATCTTGATTTGTTTACAAATCTTACTGAGATTGCTAAGTCAACTGAGGTGATGAAAGAAGCTGATACTGAATCTGACGATCGTATTTTGGATCGTACGATTGAGGAACTGGACTTGTCTGTGCGTTCATACAACTGTTTGAAACGTGCCGGTATCAACACTGTGCATGATTTAACAGAAAAATCTGAAGCAGAGATGATGAAAGTACGAAATCTTGGACGCAAGAGTTTGGAAGAAGTGAAACTCAAACTCATTGACTTGGGTCTTGGATTAAAAGATAAATAAAGGAGGAATACATGGCTTACCGTAAACTAGGACGCACTAGCTCACAACGTAAAGCAATGCTTCGCGATTTGACAACTGACCTTTTGATCAACGAATCAATCGTGACAACTGAAGCTCGTGCTAAAGAAATCCGTAAAACTGTTGAAAAAATGATTACTCTAGGTAAACGTGGTGATTTGCATGCACGTCGTCAAGCAGCTGCTTTCGTACGTAATGAAATCGCATCTGAAAACTATGATGAAGCAACTGATAAGTACACTTCTACTACAGCACTTCAAAAATTGTTCTCAGAAATCGCACCTCGTTATGCTGAACGTAACGGTGGATACACTCGTATCCTTAAAACTGAACCACGTCGTGGTGATGCTGCGCCAATGGCGATCATCGAATTAGTATAAAATCATCAATTTTGTTGAGTGTTATGATGATGGAGTCTTGTGCTCTTAGTCTAGCTCTGGTCTACCGCTGGGACTTCGGTCCTAGCGGGAACACTCATCATCATTTGATAGGGTAGACGCTTGTTTACGAAATTGTTTTTTGTTTAAGAACAACTTCGTAAGCAGGCGTTTTTTAGTATTTTTTACGGAAATATGCTATACTAAGGAAAAAGAAAATCAAAAACGTTCAGGTTTTCTAATAATCGTAGAATGGGAGTCTAAAGATGAAGGCTATTATTACAGTGGTTGGCAAGGACAAGACGGGTATTGTTGCTGGCGTGTCTACTAAGATTGCAGAGTTGGGTTTGAATATTGACGATATTTCTCAGACGGTGTTGGATGAATATTTTACCATGATGGCAGTCGTATCTAGTGATGAAAAGCAGGATTTCACTTATCTGCGAAATGAGTTTGAAACGTTCGGTCAGACCTTGAATGTTAAAATCAATATTCAAAGTGCAGCGATTTTTGACGCCATGTATAATATCTAGGAGGTCATCATGGATATTAGACAAGTTACGGAAACCATTGCCATGATCGAAGAGCAGAACTTCGATATCAGAACTATCACCATGGGCATTTCCCTTTTGGACTGTATCGATCCAGACATCGAACGTGCTGCTGAAAAAATTTACCAAAAAATCACAACTAAAGCTGCAAATCTAGTGGCTGTAGGAGATGAAATTGCTGCAGAACTTGGGATTCCTATTGTTAATAAACGAGTATCGGTGACTCCGATTTCCTTGATTGGAGCAGCGACAGATGCGACGGACTATGTCGTATTGGCAAAGGCACTTGACAAGGCTGCCAAGGAGATTGGTGTTGACTTTATCGGAGGTTTTTCGGCCTTGGTACAAAAAGGCTACCAAAAAGGAGATGAGATTCTTATCAATTCTATCCCCCGTGCTCTAGCTGAGACAGACAAGGTCTGTTCGTCTGTCAATATTGGTTCAACCAAGTCAGGTATCAACATGACTGCAGTTGCAGATATGGGACGTATCATCAAGGCAACAGCAAACTTATCAGATATGGGAGCTGCCAAATTAGTCGTATTTGCTAACGCTGTTGAGGACAATCCTTTTATGGCAGGGGCTTTCCATGGTGTCGGTGAAGCAGATGTTATCATCAATGTCGGGGTTTCGGGTCCTGGTGTGGTCAAGCGTGCCTTGGAAAAGGTTCGTGGACAGAGCTTTGATGTAGTAGCCGAGACGGTCAAGAAAACGGCCTTTAAGATTACTCGTATCGGTCAATTGGTCGGGCAAATGGCGAGTGAACGCCTTGGTGTTGACTTTGGAATTGTCGACCTAAGCTTGGCACCTACTCCTGCGGTAGGTGATTCTGTGGCACGTGTCCTTGAGGAAATGGGCCTAGAAACAGTTGGTACGCATGGGACGACGGCTGCCCTCGCTCTTTTGAATGACCAAGTTAAGAAGGGCGGAGTGATGGCTTGTAACCAAGTCGGTGGCTTGTCAGGTGCTTTTATCCCCGTTTCTGAAGATGAGGGGATGATTGCTGCGGTGCAAGATGGCTCTCTGAATTTAGAGAAACTAGAAGCCATGACTGCTATCTGTTCAGTTGGGCTGGATATGATTGCCATTCCGGAAGATACGCCTGCTGAAACCATTGCAGCTATGATTGCGGATGAGGCGGCCATTGGTGTGATTAACATGAAAACAACGGCTGTTCGTATTATTCCAAAGGGCAAAGAAGGCGATATGATTGAGTTTGGTGGTTTGCTAGGGACAGCTCCAGTGATGAAGGTCAACGGTGCTTCGTCTGTTGATTTCATTTCTCGCGGTGGGCAAATCCCAGCTCCAATCCATAGTTTTAAAAATTAATAAAAAAGCGAGAGGATTTAAGTTGAGTTTAAGGATGACTGTGTATACTATAATCATTAAATAAAGACCTCCTAACTTTATTTAATAGAAATCCTAAACTTTTTCATAATAATCTCCTAGGGAAGCTACCATGAGGGTAGCTTTTCTTTTGGGTAATTTACAAATGTTGGCTTTGCTTTTGAAAGCCGAATATTTCTTTGATCCATGATATAATAGAAGAAAATGGAGGATAGAAAATGTCTAAAGTAAGATTATACTTGGTCCGTCATGGGAAAACGATGTTTAACACGATTGGACGTGCTCAAGGATGGAGTGATACGCCTCTAACCGCAGAAGGTGTGTTGGGAATCCATGAACTGGGAATTGGCTTGAGAGAGTCTGGTTTGCAGTTTGACCGAGCTTATTCTAGTGACTCTGGTCGTACGATTCAGACTATGGGAATTGTCCTAGAAGAACTAGGCTTGCAGGGGAAAATCCCTTACCGTATGGATAAGCGAATCCGTGAGTGGTGCTTTGGTAGTTTTGATGGGGCCTATGATGGGGATCTCTTTATGGGGGTCATTCCGCGTGTTTTCAAGGTGGATCATGTTCATCAGTTATCCTATGCCGAGTTAGCAGAAGGCTTGGTGGAGGTTGATACTGCTGGTTGGGCTGAAGGTTGGGAAAAACTTAGTAGCCGAATCAAGGAAGGCTTTGAGTCGATTGCCAAAGAAATGGAAGAACACGGTGGCAGGAATGCCCTTGTTGTCAGCCACGGGATGACCATTGGTACGATGGTTTATCTCATCAATGGCATGCATCCGCATGGTCTAGATAATGGTAGTGTGACCATTCTAGAATACGAGAACGGCCAGTTTACAGTCGATGTCGTTGGTGACCGTAGCTATCGGGAACTGGGACGTGAGAAGATGGAAGAAAATTCTATTTAATCAGTAAATATGTTCATCAGAACTTCGGGTCATGTATTTTGATAAGAGATTAGAAAAACAGCCTAGGCTCATCCTTTCGGCTGTTTTTGATAGGGAAAAATTAGAGTGTAATGTTATTATTTTTAGAGATTTTCATGAATAACAGTAAGGAAGCGACTGTTAGGATAGATAAAATCGTGGATAAAGCTGCGGCTACACCATAATTTCCTCTGAGAACCTCTGTATAGATTGCTACGGTCATAGTTTTTGTTTTGGCATTATATAGCAGGATAGAAGTAGATAGTTCTGAAATCATTGTTACCCATGATAGAATAGATCCAGAAATAATACCGGGTAACATCATTGGAACAGTAATTTTACTGAAAGTATTGAGACGGCTACTTCCTAAACTTTCAGCGGCTTCTTCAATACTAGGTGCTATTTGTTGTAAGCTAGCAACAGATGAGCGGATTATATAAGGGAGTCTTCTTACAGATAAGGAGATAATCAAGATGAAGGCTGTTCCTGTAATCATAAGGAAGCCACTTCCGAAGATACCTGTATTGAATGAAGAGATAAAGGCAATACCGAGAACTGTTCCTGGTACGATATAAGGTACCATACTAAGGCTATCAATTAAGTTTGTAAACAAATTTCGTTTTCTAACGGCTAGGTAGGAGATAACTGTTGCAAATAAAACAACTAGAATCAAAGCAATCAAAGGAATGCGAATGGTATTAAAAATAGCAGATCCCATGCGATTGAAAGCTACCTTGTAACTGTTTAGAGAATAGCCTTTGACAAATACCATACCTGATGTTTTTAGGAAAGAAGTATAAATCAAGTAGACCTGAGGTAGAATAGAGAACAAGATAGTTCCGTAAACCGTTGCATAAATAGCTGCCATTTTTCCTTTTGTAGTTTTTTTCGGCTCAATTGGATGGAGTGAATTCATGCTGAAACTATAGCGATTTGAAATATATTTTTGGATGAGGAAGATTGTTAAAGCAATGATAATCGCCATGATTGCTAAAGCCGATGCAAATGCAGAATTTCCGCCCACCTCACTAATGAATTGATTATAAATTAAAACAGGGAAAGTCCGATATCCTTCACCAATTAACATGGGAGTTCCGAAGTCGGAGAATGCTCTCATAAATACAAGTAGGGCAGCAGCAAGTAAAGTTGGAACTAAAAGGGGCAAAATAACTGTTATCATACGTTTCAATCCGATTACCCCCATACTTTCAGCAGCTTCAAGAAGGGAATGGTCAATTCTTTTCATTGCTCCAGCTACGTATAGAAAAACTAATGGGAATAGCTGAAGTGTAAATACAAGTACAATTCCTTTGAAGCCATAAATATCAATAGCTGGAAGATGAAGGACATTTGTCAAGAATTTAGTGATGACACCATTTCGTCCCAACAAGAGAATCCAGGAGTATGCCCCTACGAAAGGAGCTGACATGGAAGCAATGATAATCAATATCTGTAAAAATTTCTTTCCTTTGAAGTCATATATAGAAAAGAGATAAGCCAATAAGGTCCCTAAAATCAGAGAAGTTACAGTAGAAGTAATGGAGACGTTAAAACTGTTTACTAGTGTCTCAGAGTAATAGGATTTACTAAAGAAATCCTCAAAATTAGCTAGTGAGAATTTACCTTCATGTATGAGTGCTTGCTTGAGTACAATAACGATAGGATAAACAAGAAAAATAAGATAGGTAAGAAAGATGAAGAAGGAAGAAGCAGTCCAGATGTTTAGTTTTTTACCTTTCATAGCCAACTCCTGTAATAAGATTTTGGGAACCATCTGCAGAAAAGACATTTAACTTTTGAGTATTGATTCGTAGACGAATTCGATCCCCTTTTTGAAGATCTTCTTCAAAAGTTGATTCTTCGCTCACCTGTATTTTTGAAGAAAATACAGTCTCTACGAAATATTCAGTGGTGAGTCCAAGATAAACACTATCTGAAATGATTCCCTCAATATCACCAGATTCATCTTTGATAAACTCTTCGGGACGGATACTTACAAGAATAGCTTGTTCTTGAGCCTGATCAAGAGCTGGCATAGGGAGGGCATAACCATCTGAAAAGACGATATAAGCACCGTCGCTCCGTTTTTTTAGTTTAGCTGGGATGAGATTTGTGCGTCCGATAAAGGTTGCCACAAACTCATTAGCTGGTTTATGGTAGAGCTCTTTTGGGCGTCCGACTTGTTGGATGACCCCATCTTTCATAACAGCAATCTGGTCTGAAATAGCCATCGCTTCTTCTTGGTCGTGGGTCACATATACAGTTGTAATTCCCACCTCGTGTTGAATTTCTCGAATAACTTGGCGCATATCTAAGCGAAGTTTCGCATCCAGGTTACTAAGTGGCTCATCCATGAGGAGAACACTTGGATTAACAGCTAAGGCACGCGCCAAGGCGACACGTTGTTGTTGTCCACCACTGAGTTTATCGGGCTTTCGATCTGCGTATTGATCAATTTGCATTAGCTCCAGATATTTATTGGTTTGTTGAATTAATTCCTCTTTTGGAACCTTTTTTTGTCTAAGACCAAAAGCAACATTATCACGGACAGTCAAATGTGGAAAAATAGCGTAGTTTTGGAAAACCATCCCGATGTTGCGTTTGTTGGGTTCTATATTATTGATTTTAGTATCATCGAAGTAAAATTCTCCTCCTTCGATACTGTTGAAGCCAGCAATCATTCGAAGAAGGGTCGTTTTTCCACAACCTGAAGGTCCAAGAATGGTGAAAAGACTTCCTTTTGGAATCGTAACGTTTAAATTCTCAATGACAGGAATGTCGTGGTAGATTTTTTTTGCGTTAATAATTTTGATTTCACTCATAGTGAACCTCTTTTACTGTTTCGATTGAATATTGGTGAAAATATCATTGTACTTTTTAAGAATAGCTGGTTTATTTTGGATGACATAATCTGAATCTTCAGTGGCGATATTGATTTCTGCCATTGATTTCATATTTTTATTGGTTTTAGCATTTTTTCGAATGGGTCTGATGGTTGTTTCAGTTCCTAGTTTATCCTGAATGTCTTGAGAAAGAAGGAAATCGATAAATTTTTTAGCGTTTTCCATGTGTTTGGCGTTTTTGATAATAGCTGCGTTACCAGGCAAAAAGACGGTTCCTTCTTTTGGATAAATGACTTTCACATCAACACCATCGTTTAAGAGTTTCAATGCAGGATCTTCATAGGTGAGTCCGACAGCCATTTCTCCGTCAGCGACTGATTTGTAGACATTTGAAGAACTAGAAGCAATTTTCCCATCTACTAAGCTAAATAGATTTTTCACATATGTCCAAGCTTGCTCATTTTCATAGCCGCCTTGATCCACAAGCATGTTTGTTAATTGAGCAAAGGCACTAGAAGAATTACTTGGATCAGCAGTAGCAATCTTTCCTTTTAATTTAGGATTAAGTAAATCATCATAGCCTTCAATTTTAATATCTTTAGTTAAAGCTGAATTGACAATCAGAACACTGACATCAAGAGTGTATGGAGTGTAGAATCCTGTTTTATTCTGATATTCTGGGATAATTTGGTCGTTTTCTGGGGAGGTATAGGGCTCAAAGAGTTTTTCGTTAGAAGAGAAGAGTGCGTAGGAACCTCCGAAAATGACATCGGCTACAGGAGCTTCTTTCTCAGCCTCTGCTTTCTTGAATAATTCACCAGTACTAGCTTGGACTAAATCAACCTTGATGCCATATTTTTCTTCGAAGGCTGGGATTGTTTCTTCAATAAGATCTTCAGGGTTAGGCGAATAAACAACTAAAGTCTTATCCGTATCATTTTCAATGCTAGTTTCAGCTTCTGTTGTTGAAGAACATCCTGACAAAAGTAGAAATATCCAGCTGAAAGAGAGAAGTGATAGTTTTTTTTTCATATTTTTTCTCCTTTTTACGAACATTATTCTCTGTTTGTTCATCTAATGTTTTTAATTACAGAGTTCTACATCATATAATAAAAACCTTAAAGAAATCTAAAATGGGAATTATGTGTTAAGGAAATTATGGGAACAATCGATGGTAATTCACATTTGTTCTATATCTAATCCGGTGTTATTCTCTTTTTGATAGAAAAATGAAGTGGGGGTGATATCCAATCTTTCTTGACAATGGAGGGGAAAAGATTCTTTCTCATCTTTCAAATTCCCCCAAAAATGGTATAATAGTAACATCATAAAATTGGAGAAATAGCATGAGTTTTTACAATCATAAGGAAATCGAGCCCAAGTGGCAAGGCTACTGGGCGAAACATCATACATTTAAGACAGGAACAGATGCTTCAAAACCGAAGTTCTATGCTCTGGACATGTTCCCATATCCTTCAGGAGCTGGATTGCACGTAGGACACCCAGAAGGTTACACAGCAACGGATATTCTCAGCCGTTACAAACGTGCGCAAGGCTACAATGTTCTTCACCCAATGGGTTGGGATGCCTTTGGTTTGCCTGCAGAGCAATACGCTATGGATACAGGTAATGACCCAGCAGAATTTACAGCAGAGAATATTGCTAACTTCAAACGTCAAATCAATGCGCTTGGCTTCTCTTACGACTGGGACCGTGAAGTCAATACGACAGATCCAAACTACTACAAGTGGACGCAATGGATCTTCACCAAGCTTTACGAAAAAGGCTTGGCCTATGAAGCGGAAGTGCCAGTAAACTGGGTGGAAGAATTGGGAACAGCCATTGCCAACGAAGAAGTTCTTCCAGATGGAACATCTGAGCGTGGTGGCTATCCAGTTGTCCGCAAACCAATGCGCCAATGGATGCTCAAAATCACGGCCTATGCAGAGCGCTTGCTCAATGATTTGGATGAGCTAGACTGGCCAGAGTCTATCAAGGATATGCAACGCAACTGGATAGGGAAATCAACTGGTGCCAATGTAACCTTTAAAGTAAAAGGAACAGACAAGGAATTCACTGTCTTTACCACTCGTCCGGACACCCTTTTCGGTGCGACCTTTACCGTTCTTGCACCTGAGCATGATTTGGTAGATGCTATCGTCAGTCCAGAACAAGCTGAAGCCGTAGCAGACTATAAACATCAAGCCAGCCTCAAGTCAGACTTGGCTCGTACCGACCTTGCCAAGGAAAAAACTGGTGTTTGGACCGGTGCTTATGCCATCAACCCTGTCAATGGCAAGGAAATTCCAATCTGGATTGCGGACTATGTTCTTGCGAGCTATGGAACAGGTGCTGTCATGGCTGTGCCAGCCCATGACCAACGTGACTGGGAATTTGCCAAACAGTTTGGTCTTCCAATCGTAGAAGTGCTGGAAGGTGGAAACGTTGAAGAAGCTGCCTACACAGAGGATGGTCTTCACGTTAATTCAGACTTCCTAGATGGATTGAATAAGGAAGATGCTATTGCCAAGATTGTCGCTTGGTTGGAAGAAAAAGAATGTGGTCAAGAGAAGGTGACTTACCGTCTCCGCGACTGGCTCTTTAGCCGTCAACGTTACTGGGGTGAACCAATTCCGATTATTCATTGGGAAGATGGGACTTCAACGGCTGTTCCTGAAAATGAATTGCCACTTGTCTTGCCAGTAACCAAGGACATCCGCCCTTCAGGTACTGGTGAAAGCCCATTGGCTAACTTGACTGACTGGCTAGAAGTGACTCGTGAAGATAGCGTCAAAGGTCGTCGTGAGACCAACACTATGCCACAATGGGCAGGTTCAAGTTGGTACTATCTCCGCTATATCGACCCGCACAATACTGAGAAATTGGCTGATGAGGACCTTCTCAAACAATGGTTGCCAGTAGATATCTATGTGGGTGGTGCAGAGCATGCTGTTCTTCACTTGCTTTACGCTCGTTTCTGGCACAAATTCCTCTATGACTTAGGTGTCGTTCCAACTAAAGAACCATTCCAAAAACTCTTTAACCAAGGGATGATTTTGGGAACGAGCTACCGTGACCACCGTGGGGCTCTTGTGGCAACTGATAAGGTTGAAAAACGTGATGGTTCCTTCTTCCATGTGGAAACTGGAGAAGAGTTGGAGCAAGCACCAGCTAAGATGTCTAAATCCCTCAAAAACGTGGTCAACCCAGACGAAGTGGTGGAACAATACGGTGCCGATACCCTTCGTGTCTATGAAATGTTTATGGGGCCACTCGATGCTTCGATCGCTTGGTCAGAAGAAGGTCTGGAAGGAAGCCGTAAGTTCCTCGACCGTGTTTACCGTTTGATCACAAGTAAGGAAATCGTTGCGGAAAACAATGGTGCTCTTGACAAGGTTTATAACGAAACCGTCAAGTCTGTAACAGAGCAGATCGAGTCTATGAAATTCAACACAGCCATTGCTCAACTTATGGTCTTTGTCAACGCGGCTAACAAGGAAGACAAGCTCTATGTGGACTATGCAAAAGGCTTTATCCAATTGATCGCCCCATTTGCACCTCACTTGGCAGAAGAACTCTGGCAAACAGTTGCAGTAACAGGTGAGTCTATCTCTTATGTAGCTTGGCCAACATGGGACGAAAGTAAATTGGTTGAAGACGAAATCGAAATCGTTGTCCAAATCAAAGGTAAAGTTCGTGCCAAACTCATGGTCGCTAAAGACCTGTCACGCGAAGAATTACAAGAAGTAGCTCTGGCTGATGACAAAGTCAAAGCAGAAATTGACGGTAAGGAAATCGTCAAGGTGATTGCGGTACCTAACAAACTCGTTAATATCGTCGTTAAATAACGAGTTTATTAGCTCTATCTACCACCTTCAATAGTCCAGTGGACTATTGAAGCCAACTAAATTGGTTAATATCGTTGTGAAATAAGATAGGAATCCTTCAGAGTAGAATCTGGGGGATTTTTTGAATGTTTTCATGAAAATATGATATACTATGTACAATTATAAAGTTTGAAAAGTAAAACAAGGAGAAAAACGATGCCAGTAAATGAATACGGTCAGATGATTGGTGAGTCTGTAGTCGGACACACGTCTGGTAAATTACCTGCTATCAATTTTTTAGAAGGGCGTTATGCTCGAATCGAGGCTCTTTCGGTAGAAAAGCACGCGGAAGATTTACTAGCTGTTTATGGCCCAGATACTCCTCGGGAGATGTGGACCTACCTCTTTCAGGAGCCGGTGGCAGATAGGGAGGAACTAGTCAGCCTTTTAAACCAGATGTTGGCTCGTAAGGACCGTTTTTTCTATGCTATCTTGGATAGGGAGACGGGTAAGGTCTTGGGAACCTTTTCGCTTATGCGCATCGACCAAAATAATCGTGTAGTTGAAGTTGGGACTGTTATCTTTTCTCCAGAGCTCAGGGGAACACGAATAGGGACAGAAGCCCAGTATCTCTTGGCGCGCTATGTGTTTGAGGAGCTTAACTATCGTCGCTATGAATGGAAATGTGATTCTCTAAATCTGCCATCCAGACGAGCAGCAGAACGTTTGGGCTTTGTCTATGAAGGAACCTTCCGCCAGGCAGTCATTTATAAGGGGCGTACGAGGGATACGGATTGGCTCTCTATGATTGATAAGGACTGGCCTCAAGTTAAAGCTCGTTTGGAAGCATGGCTGGCTCCCGAAAACTTTGATAAAGATGGACGGCAGTACAAGAGCTTGAGAGAACTCTAAGAGGTGATGACATGATTAGCGTGAGAAAGCAAGAAGTTGTCAAGTTAGAAGATGTTTTGCATCTCTATCAGGCAGTTGGATGGACAAATTATACACATCAACCCCAAATGCTGGAGCAGGCCTTGTCTCACTCATTAGCGATTTATATGGCACTTGATGGCGATGCTGTTGTGGGCTTGGTTCGTTTGGTCGGAGATGGTTTTTCATCGGTTTTTGTCCAGGATTTGATTGTTTTGCCTAGCTATCAGCGTCAAGGGATTGGCGGCGCCTTGATGAAAGAGGCTTTAGGGGATTTCAAAGATGCCTATCAAGTTCAACTGGTGACAGACCAAACAGAGAAAACCTTGGGATTTTATCGTTCCTTGGGCTTTGAAACCTTATCTACTTTTGATTGTACAGGGATGATTTGGCTAGATCGAAAAAAATAAAAATAATTATTTTTTATTAAGTAAAGTTTAAGTCTCCTCGTGTATTATATAGTTATTAGATAAAGACCTCCTAATACTCTTCGAAAATCTCACCAGCCTTCGTTAGAGTAGACTTAGCTAACTATCGTTATGCTTGCGTCTATCTGCCTAGTCTGATTTCGATTTTCATTGAGTACCCTTTATTTAATGAAATCCCAAACTTTTCTTTTTCATCATAATCTCCTAAAGAAGCCACCCAATCAGGTGGCTTTTTTGTTGCTTGAAAAAGAAAATTTCATTTGGAAAAAAATTTAAAAAAATAATAAATCAGAGAAAAAGTTAAGTTAGTTTTAAGTTTCATCTTGTATTATATAATCATTAAATAAAGACCTCCTAACTTTATTTAATGAAATCCTAAACTTTTCTTTTTCATAATAATCTCCCTAAAGAAGCCACCCAATCAGGTGGCTTTTTTGTTTGTGGCTTGGATTTTTGATATAATAGAGCCATGAGTAGAATTTTAGATAATGAAATCATGGGGGATGAGGAGTTGGTAGAACGTACCCTCCGTCCCCAGTATTTACGTGAATATATTGGGCAGGATAAGGTCAAGGACCAGCTGCAAATCTTTATCGAGGCTGCCAAAATGCGGGATGAGGCACTGGACCATGTTCTTTTGTTTGGTCCTCCAGGTCTCGGGAAAACAACCATGGCCTTTGTTATTGCCAATGAACTGGGAGTCAATCTCAAGCAAACGTCTGGTCCTGTCATTGAAAAAGCGGGGGATCTGGTAGCGATTTTGAATGATTTAGAGCCTGGAGACGTTCTCTTTATTGACGAGATTCATCGCTTGCCCATGTCGGTGGAAGAGGTGCTTTATAGTGCCATGGAAGACTTCTACATTGATATCATGATTGGGGCTGGTGAAGGCAGTCGCAGTGTCCATTTGGACTTGCCACCATTCACCTTGATTGGTGCAACGACACGTGCGGGGATGCTCTCAAATCCTCTGCGGGCACGTTTTGGAATTACAGGTCATATGGAATACTATGCCCACGCTGACTTGACAGAGATTGTTGAGCGGACAGCAGATATTTTTGAGATGGAAATCACTCATGAGGCAGCTTCGGAGTTGGCCTTACGCAGTCGAGGAACTCCTCGTATTGCCAATCGTCTTCTCAAGCGCGTGCGCGACTTTGCCCAGATTATGGGAGATGGCTTAATTGATGATGTTATTACAGATAAGGCTTTGACCATGCTAGATGTAGACCATGAAGGTTTGGACTATGTGGACCAAAAAATCCTTCGGACCATGATTGAGATGTATGGTGGTGGTCCTGTCGGTCTAGGTACCCTTTCGGTTAATATCGCTGAAGAGCGTGAGACAGTCGAAGATATGTACGAACCTTACCTGATTCAGAAAGGCTTTATCATGCGAACTCGTTCTGGACGGGTGGCAACTGCTAAGGCATATGAGCATTTAGGTTATGATTACAGTGAAAAATGAGCAAGATATTCTAGAGGTTTTTAGAAAAGATCCAGATATGATGACTATTCTGACCATCATTCGTGACCTTGGTCTGAAAGATTCGTGGTTGGCGGCAGGTTCTGTCAGGAATTTCATCTGGAATCTCTTGTCAGACAAATCGCCTTTTGATAGTGAGACGGATGTGGATGTGATTTTCTTTGATCCAGATGTTTCTTATGAGGAAACAGTATCCCTAGAGAAAAAGCTGAGAGAAGATTTCCCTCAATATCAGTGGGAGTTGAAAAATCAGGTCTATATGCATCTGCACAGTCCCCACACAGCGCCTTACACGAGTTCTCGTGATGCCATGAGTAAATATCCGGAACGATGTACGGCGATAGGACTCCGCTTGCATGCCGATGCAACTTTAGAGCTCTTTGCTCCCTATGGTCTCGAGGATATTTTGAACTTTCAAGTTCGCCCAACACCTCATTTTTTAGAGAATGAGGACCGGATGAAGCTCTATCAAGAACGCTTGTCCAAGAAAAATTGGCAAGAAAAATGGAAAAATCTGACTTTCTCAAAAAACTTAAGAAAAATTTAAGTTAGGGACGGTATACTAGGTTCATAAGTTAAGAGGAACTTAACTTAAACTCCTAAAACTTTTTCATAATAATCTCCCTATAAAATTAAGTCGCCCAATCAGGCGGCTTATTTTTTGTCTGTACGGAGAGCTAATAACTTACCAATAGAAGAAAATAGGGAAATATGGTATAATGAAACGATAGATTTTTGAATAGGAATAAGAACATGTTTGGATTTTTTAAGAAAGATAAAGCTGTAGAAGTTGAGGTTCCAACACAGGTTCCTGCTCATATTGGCATCATCATGGATGGGAATGGTCGTTGGGCTAAAAAACGGATGCAACCACGGGTTTTTGGTCATAAGGCGGGGATGGAAGCCCTCCAAAAGGTGACCAAGGCAGCTAACAAGATGGGAGTTAAGGTTATCACAGTCTATGCCTTTTCAACGGAAAATTGGACGCGCCCAGATCAAGAAGTCAAGTTTATCATGAACTTGCCAGTCGAGTTTTATGATAACTACGTCCCCGAATTACATGCAAATAATGTTAAGATTCAGATGATTGGGGAGACAGACCGTTTGCCTAAGCCGACTTTTGAAGCTTTGAAAAAAGCAGAGGAGTTGACTAAGAACAATACGGGCTTGATTCTCAATTTTGCCCTTAATTATGGTGGTCGTGCTGAAATTACGCAGGCTCTTAAGGGCTTGGCTCAAGATGTTCTAGATGCTAAAATAAACCCTGGTGACATCACAGAAGACATGATTGGGGACTATCTTTTCACGCAACACCTGCCAAAGGATTTGCGAGATCCAGATTTGATTATCCGTACGAGTGGTGAGTTGCGTTTGAGTAATTTCTTGCCATGGCAAGCAGCCTATAGCGAGCTTTATTTTACGGATACCTTGTGGCCCGATTTTGATGAAGCTGCCTTGCAGGAAGCGATTGCTGCCTTTAATCATCGCAATCGCCGATTTGGAGGAGTTTAGGAGAAGATATGACCAAGGATTTACAAAAGAGAACATTGTTTGCGGTATTGGCCCTGGCCATTTTCCTTCCAGTCTTGTTTGTGGGAGGACTCTTGTTGCAGATAGGAATTGGTTTGTTAGCCATGCTAGCTGTCCATGAACTCTTGCACATGAAGGGGCTAAAGACTATGACCATCGAGGGCGCCTTGACCCTCTTTGCGACCTTTGCCCTTACAATCCCCTTAGAAAATTACCTAACTTTTTTGCCAGTTGATGGGAATGTGGTTGCCTACAGCGTTTTAATTACGATTATGCTAGGGACCACCGTTTTCAGTAAAAGCTATACCATTGAAGATGCTGCTTTTCCAATTGCTGTGAGTTTTTATGTTGGTTTTGGCTTCAATGCCTTACTAGATGCTCGGGTGGCAGGTTTTGACAAGGTGCTTCTGGCCCTCTTTATCGTCTGGGCGACAGATAGCGCAGCTTACTTGATAGGGATGAATTTTGGCAAGCATAAGTTGGCTCCGAGAGTTTCTCCCAATAAGAGCATTGAGGGCTTTATCGGTGGTATTTTGGGTGCGGTACTAGTAACCGCAATCTTCATGCTTGTAGACAGTACAGTTGCTCTCCCTTATGGGATGTACAGAATGAGTCTCTTTGCCGTCTTCTTCAGTGTGGCAGGTCAGTTTGGTGACTTGATTGAGAGTGCTATGAAACGTCATTTCGGTGTCAAGGATTCTGGAAAATTTATCCCTGGACATGGCGGTGTGTTGGATCGCTTTGACAGCATGCTGATTGTATTTCCAATGATGCACTTATTTGGCCTGTTTTAAAGAAAGGAATATTGAATGATTGGATTGCTAACCTTTATCCTCGTTTTTGGGATTATCGTGGTGGTGCATGAGTTTGGACATTTTTATTTTGCTAAGAAATCAGGCATTTTAGTCCGTGAGTTTGCTATTGGTATGGGCCCCAAGATTTTTGCCCATATCGGTAAGGACGGAACTGCTTATACCATTCGGATCCTTCCTTTAGGAGGGTATGTTCGTATGGCTGGTTGGGGTGATGATGCGACGGAGATCAAGACAGGAACTCCGGTCAGTTTAACACTTGCCGAAGATGGTAAGGTCAAACGAATCAATCTATCTGGGAAGAAACTGGATCAAACAGCTCTCCCTATGCAGGTAACTCAGTTTGACTTTGAAGACAAGCTCTTTATCAAGGGCTTGGTCTTGGAAGAAGAAAAGACCTTTGCAGTGGATCACGATGCAACGGTTGTTGAAGAAGACGGAACCGAAGTGCGCATAGCTCCTTTGGATGTACAGTATCAAAATGCTTCTATCTGGGGCAAGCTCATCACCAACTTTGCAGGTCCTATGAATAACTTTATCTTAGGTGTTGTTGTTTTTTGGATCTTGATCTTTTTGCAGGGCGGTGTTAGAGATGCTCAGACCAATCTCTTTCACGTCATGCCAGAGGGCGCTTTGGCTAAGGTAGGCGTAGCTGAGACCGCTCAAATTACCAAGGTCGGCTCGCATGAGGTTAAGAATTGGCAAGACTTGACTCAGGCTGTGGAAGCAGATACTAAGGACAAGACAGCCCCGACCTTGGATGTGACCATTTCTGAAAATGGTAGTGAAAAGCAAGTTACTGTGACGCCAGAAGAAAATCAAGGACGTTACATTCTCGGGGTTCAACCGGGGGTCAAGTCAGACTTTCTATCCATGTTTGTTGGTGGCTTTACAACCGCTGCTGACTCAGGACTTCGCATCCTTTCGGCTCTGAAAAACTTGATTTTCCATCCAGATTTGAACAAACTCGGTGGTCCCGTTGCCATTTTTAAGGCAAGTAGCGATGCTGCTAAAAATGGTCTTGAGAATGTCCTCTATTTCCTAGCTATAATTTCCATCAATATCGGGATTTTTAACTTGATTCCTATCCCGGCTTTGGATGGTGGAAAGATTGTGCTCAATATCCTAGAGGCTATCCGCCGGAAACCCCTTAAACAAGAAATTGAAACCTATGTCACCATGGCTGGTGTAGTTATCATGGTTGTCTTGATGCTAGCTGTAACCTGGAATGACATTATGCGACTCTTCTTTTAGATAATCGAGGAATATTATGAAACAAAGTAAAATGCTAATCCCAACGCTTCGCGAAATGCCAAGCGATGCTCAAGTTATCAGCCACGCCCTTATGTTGCGTGCTGGTTATGTTCGTCAAGTTTCTGCCGGTGTATATTCTTACCTACCACTCGCTAACCGTGTGATTGAAAAGGCTAAGAATATCATGCGCCAAGAGTTTGATAAGATTGGTGCGGTGGAGATGTTGGCTCCTGCCCTTCTCAGTGCCGATCTTTGGCGTGAATCAGGTCGTTATGAAACTTATGGTGAAGACCTTTATAAACTGAAAAACCGTGAAAAGTCAGACTTTATTCTAGGTCCGACCCACGAAGAGACTTTTACAGCTATTGTCCGTGATTCTGTTAAGTCTTACAAGCAATTGCCACTCAATCTCTACCAAATTCAACCGAAATACCGTGATGAAAAACGTCCACGTAACGGGCTTCTCCGTACGCGTGAATTTATCATGAAAGACGGCTATAGTTTCCATGCTAATTACGATAGTTTGGATGTGACTTATGACGAGTACAAAGCGGCCTATGAACGTATCTTTACTCGTAGTGGCTTGGACTTTAAAGCCATCATCGGTGATGGTGGCGCCATGGGTGGTAAGGACAGCCAAGAATTTATGGCCATCACACCAGCTCGTACAGACCTCGACCGCTGGGTTGTCTTAGACAAGTCAGTTGCCTCATTTGATGAAATTCCTGAAGAAGTGCAAGAAGAAATCAAGGCAGAATTACTTAAATGGATGGTTTCTGGTGAAGATACCATCGCCTACTCAAGTGAGTCTAGTTATGCGGCTAACTTAGAAATGGCAACAAACGAGTACAAACCAAGCAACCGTGTCGTTGCGGAAGAAGAAGTGACTCGTGTCGCAACACCAGATGTTAAATCAATTGATGAAGTGGCAGCCTTCCTAAACGTGCCAGAAGAGCAAACGATCAAAACCCTCTTCTACATGGCAGATGGAGAGCTTGTTGCAGCCCTTCTAGTTGGAAATGACCAACTCAATGAAGTTAAGTTGAAAAATCACTTGGGAGCAGATTTCTTTGATGTTGCGAGCGAGGAAGAAGTAGCAAATGTTATCTCAGCTGGCTTTGGTTCGCTTGGCCCAGTTGGTTTGCCAGAAAATGTGAAAATCATTGCAGACCGTAAGGTACAAGATGTTCGCAATGCTGTTGTGGGGGCTAACGAAGATGGCTACCACTTGACGGGTGTGAACCCAGGTCGTGATTTTACTGCAGAATACGTAGATATTCGCGAAGTTCGTGAGGGTGAAATTTCACCAGACGGACAAGGTGTTCTTAACTTTGCCCGTGGTATCGAGATTGGTCATATTTTCAAACTCGGAACTCGCTACTCAGCAAGCATGGGTGCAGATGTTTTGGATGAAAATGGTCGTGCTGTGCCAATTATCATGGGATGTTACGGTATTGGTGTTAGCCGTCTTCTCTCAGCAGTTATGGAGCAACACGCTCGCCTCTTTGTTAACAAAACGCCTAAAGGGGAATACCGTTATGCTTGGGGAGTTAACTTCCCTAAAGAATTGGCACCATTTGATGTGCACTTGATCACTGTCAATGCCAAAGATGAAGAAGCGCAAGCCTTGACAGAGAAACTTGAAGCAAACTTGATGGGAGCTGGTTACGAAGTCTTGACAGACGACCGTAACGAACGTGTCGGGGTTAAATTTAGCGATAGCGACTTGATTGGGTTGCCAATCCGTATTACTGTTGGGAAGAAAGCAGCCGATGGCATCGTAGAAGTTAAGATTAAGGCGACTGGTGACACCATCGAAGTTCATGCAGACAACTTGCTTGAAACGCTTGAAATCCTCAGCAAGAAATAAAAACTATAATCAGAAGAAAAACAAGGCAAAAATGTAACTAGTTTTTACCTTGTTTTTTCTATATAATGGGGAAAATGAGTAAATGAAGAGGTAAAGCTATGCTAAAATTTCCAAAGGATTTTGTTTGGGGTTCCTCCACTTCTGGACCGCAAACTGAAGGGCGCGTGCCTGGTGACGGCAAGGGGGACAATCTCTGGGATTATTGGTTCCAAGTAGAGCCAAATCGTTACTATAATGGAATTGGACCTGATAAAACATCGACTTTTTACGAAAACTGGGAAAAGGATATTGAGCTTTTGGTAGAGACTGGGCATACAGCCTTCCGAACTTCTATCCAGTGGTCTCGTATTTTCCCACAAGGCCGTGGAGAAGTCAATCCTCAAGGGGTGGCTTTCTACCGTCAGGTTTTTGAGGCTATTAAGGCCAAGGGGATTCGTCTCTTAGTCAATCTCTATCACTTCGACCTGCCTTTTGCCCTCCAAGAAGACGGCGATGGTTGGGAAAATAAGGCAACTGTCAAGGCTTATGAAGACTATGCTCGTTTTTGTTTTGAAACTTACGGCGACTTGGTGGACCAATGGATTACATTCAATGAACCCATCGTACCCGTAGAATTTGGTTATTTTTATGATGCCCATTATCCTCACAAGGTAGATGCCAAAGCGGCGGTTAAGGTTGCCTATCATACGCAACTGGCTAGTAGTCTTGCGGTTAAGGCCTGTCATGAGGTTTTGCCTGATTCCAAGATTGGGATTGTCCTTAACTTGACACCGGCTTATCCACGCAGCCAGCATCCTGCTGATGTCAAGGCAGCTCGCATTGCCGATCTCTTCCAAGCCCAATCTTTCCTAGATCCGTCTGTCTTGGGAGCTTATCCAGAGGAATTGGTGGAAATTTTAGCTGAACATGATTTGCTGCCAGAGTACACTGTTGAAGAGTTGGAGCTCATTCGCGAGAATACAGTTGATTTCCTTGGAGTCAACTACTACCAACCTTTGCGCGTTATGGCGCCACGTTTTGCTAAGCATCTAGACAGTCCACTCTTGCCAGAACATTTTTACGAGCCTTATATTATGCCTGGCCGTAAAATCAATCCCCACCGTGGTTGGGAAATTTATGAGCAAGGGATTTATGATATCGCCCAAAATATCAAGGAAAACTATGGTAATATTGAGTGGATGTTGACAGAGAATGGCATGGGTGTTGAAGGTGAAGATAAATTCCGTGTGAATGGTATGATTCAGGACGACTATCGTATCGACTTTGTCAAAGGACATCTGCGTGAACTTCACCGTGCCATTGAAGACGGAGCCAATTGTAAGGGTTACCTAATCTGGACCTTTATTGATTGCTGGTCATGGCTGAATAGCTATAAAAACCGCTATGGTTTGGTTGAATTAGACTTGGAAACACAAGAACGCCGTCTGAAGAAATCAGGCCACTGGTTCAAGGAACTAAGTGATAATAATGGATTTTAAGAATAAAAAGAGTGAGATGGCGTTCATCTCACTCTTTATTACAATATCATCACCAAGGTCCCAATCGTAATCAGGATACAGCCAATAATTGTTTTAAACGTCAGGACATCCTGTAGGAAGAAAAAGGCTAGAACGAGGGTAATGACGAGACTGAATTTATCGACAGCAGATACCTCAGTCGCATTGCCCATCTGTAGTGCCTTGTAGTAGCAGAGCCAGGAGGCGCCAGTGGCTAAGCCTGATAAGATGAGAAAGAGCCAACTTTTTCTACTGATGTTGACAATTTCGGTCTGACTATTGGTCAAGAAAACCATGGCCCAAGCCATAAGAATGACAACGACCGTACGAATAGCGGTTGCTAGATTGGATGGAACTCCCTCAATCCCAATCTTGGCTAAAATTGACGTTAAGGCTGCAAAGATAGCTGATAAAAGTGCGAAGAAAAACCACATGGCAAATACCTCCTCTATTCATTATAAGTAATTGATGCCGACTTGTCAGGTATCAAGTGAAATCTTGATAAAATACCAGATAGAAAAACTATACCAATTTTTATCCTTGACAAGTGAGAAAAACAAGTATATACTGTTTTTGCTGATTCTGTAAAAGGAAAATCAGACTATACCAATTTAAGGAGAAAGCACAGCTGGTCTGTGTCGTATATACTATGTGTGGAATTGTTGGTGCTGTTGGAAACACAAATGCAACTGATATTTTGATTCAAGGGCTTGAAAAGCTCGAATACCGTGGTTATGATTCTGCGGGGATTTTTGTCCTAGGTGGTGCTGAAAACCATCTAGTCAAGGCTGTCGGTCGTATCGCAGAATTGTCTGCCAAGACAGCAGGTGTTGAGGGGACAACTGGTATCGGACATACGCGTTGGGCGACTCACGGAAAACCAACTGAGGACAATGCTCACCCACACCGCTCTGAGACAGGACGTTTTGTCTTGGTGCACAATGGGGTGATTGAAAACTATCTCGAAATCAAGGAAGAATACCTTGCAGGTCACCACTTCAAGGGGCAAACCGATACAGAAATTGCCGTTCACCTGATTGGAAAATTTGCAGAAGAAGATGGTCTTTCAGTTCTTGAAGCCTTCAAAAAAGCTCTTCACATCATCCGTGGTTCTTATGCCTTTGCCTTGATTGACTCTGAAAATCCAGATGTCATCTATGTCGCTAAGAACAAATCTCCACTTTTGATTGGTCTTGGGGAAGGCTATAACATGGTCTGTTCAGATGCCATGGCTATGATTCGTGAAACCAACCAATACATGGAAATTCATGACCAAGAGTTGGTAATCGTCAAGGCTGATAGTGTTGAAGTTCAAGACTATGATGGTAATCGCCGTGAGCGTGCTAGCTATACTGCTGAGCTCGACTTGTCAGATATCGGTAAGGGGACTTATCCTTACTACATGCTCAAGGAAATTGATGAGCAACCAACGGTGATGCGTAAACTCATCCAAGCCTACACAGATGAGGCAGGTCAAGTTGTTGTAAATCCAGCTATCATCAAGGCTGTTCAAGACGCAGATCGCATCTACATCCTTGCAGCTGGAACATCGTACCACGCAGGATTTGCTTCTAAGAAGATGTTGGAAGAATTGACAGATACACCAGTAGAACTTGGAATCTCATCTGAGTGGGGCTACGGTATGCCACTTCTCAGCAAGAAACCGCTCTTCATCTTTATCAGCCAGTCTGGTGAAACCGCGGATAGCCGTCAGGTTTTGGTCAAGGCTAATGAAATGGGAATTCCAAGCTTGACAGTGACAAACGTCCCAGGTTCAACTCTTTCACGTGAAGCCAACCATACCATGCTCCTTCACGCAGGACCTGAAATCGCTGTGGCCTCAACCAAGGCCTATACAGCGCAAATCGCAGCCCTTGCCTTCCTTGCAAAAGCAGTCGGTCAAGCAAACGGCAATGCTAAAGCGCAAGCCTTTGACCTGGTTCATGAGTTGTCAATCGTAGCTCAGTCTATCGAATCAACCCTTTCAGAAAAAGAAACCATTGATGCCAAGGTTCGTGACCTTCTTGGAACAACCCGTAACGCCTTTTATATCGGACGTGGTCAAGACTACTATGTAGCTATGGAAGCCAGTCTCAAACTCAAAGAGATTTCTTACATCCAGTGTGAAGGTTTTGCGGCAGGAGAACTCAAGCACGGAACCATTGCCTTGATTGAAGAAGGAACGCCTGTCTTGGCCCTCTTGTCAGATCCAGTCCTTGCTAACCATACTCGTGGAAATATCCAAGAGGTCGCAGCCCGTGGTGCCAAGGTTCTCACTATCGCAGAGGAAAATGTTGCTAAAGACACAGACGATATCGTCCTTACGACTGTACACCCATACCTTTCACCAATCTCAATGGTCGTACCAACGCAATTGGTCGCTTACTTTGCAACACTCCACCGTGGACTCGATGTGGACAAACCACGTAACCTTGCTAAGTCAGTAACAGTAGAATAAGCAAAGAAAGTCTAGTTCATCTAGGCTTTTTCTAATGAGCAAATTTATTGAAAATAAAACTAATTAGTGATAAAATACCCTAAAGCTAAAAGAGATAGCGAGGAAACGGGATGGTAGAATTAGGAATTTCAACATTTGGTGAAACAACAGCTCTGGAGGCGACTGGACAGATTTACAGTCATGATGAACGCATTCGTCAGTTGGTGGCAGAAATTGAGCTGGCTGATAAGGTTGGTTTGGATGTGTACGGGATTGGGGAGCATCATCGGGAGGACTTTGCGGTATCGGCGCCAGAGATTATTCTTGCAGCTGGGGCAGTGAATACCAAAAAGATTCGTTTGACTAGTGCGGTCAGCATTCTCTCGAGTATGGATCCGATTCGCTTGTTCCAACAATATGCTACCATCGATGCGGTGTCAAATGGCCGTGCGGAGATTATGGCTGGGCGTGGTTCATTCACCGAGTCTTTCCCACTGTTTGGTTATGACTTGAAAGACTATGAAGCTCTCTTTGATGAAAAGTTAGATCTGCTTCAGTTGGCAAATGAAAACACCAAAGTGAACTGGCAGGGGCAATTGACTCAAAGCATTGCTGGAAAAGAAGTCTATCCCCGTCCTGTTCAGGAAAAATTGCCATTGTGGGTGGCGACAGGTGGTCATGTAGAGTCAACAGTGAAGATTGCTCGGGCGGGGTTGCCGATTGTCTATGCCATTATCGGTGGTAATCCGCGTTATTTTAAAAAGCTGATTCAAGCTTATCGTGAGATTGGAAGGGATGCCGGTCATGCAGATAAAAACCTGAAAGTGGGCGCTCATTCTTGGGGTTGGATTGCGGAAGATAGCGAGCAGGCAGTAAAAGATTATTTCCATCCGACCAAGCAAGTGGTGGATGCGATTTCCAAGGACCGTCTACACTGGCAGGAGTTGACCTATGAGCAATATTTGGAGCAAGTTGGACCAAATGGTGCCATGTTTGTGGGAAATCCTGACCAGGTGGCAGAAAAATTGATTCGCATGATTGAGGGTTTAGGTTTAGACCGCTTTATGCTCCATCTACCGCTTGGTTCCATGCCTCATGATCAAGTTCTGAGAGCTATTGAACTCTTCGGCACACAAGTGGCACCCAAAATACGTGCTTACTTTGCCATGAAAGAGAGGATATAAAAAAATTCAATCGGTTGAGTCGATTGGTGAGGAACACCCAAGGATTCAGCAACAGGTGGAAGTGGTACAAGCGATAGAGCATACTATCTAGTGGAATATATACTAGTTTATACCAAGTACAAGATAAAATAGTAAAAAAGACGATTTCCGCTTGGAAGTCGTCTTTTTTTCGCTATTCTCGCAAATACGATATCTTGTGGTTGGTGTAAACTGGTAGATAGCTCCCTTATTTTATTTATCAAAACCTTGTAAGTTTTTTTGGCGCTCTTCAGTTTGACCCTTGGCATCCAATTTATTACCATTGTAAACAGTGCTTTCCCATGATCCGTACATTGGGTTAGGGAAAATGATGAATTTCTCACCAAACTCTTTTTGTAATTCCTCTAATTTTTGGTCGCGCTCAGTTTCAGAGATCTTTGAAAACTCTGCAAAGTCCACAAGATTGTCTCCTAGTAGCATGACTAAGTTGGTTTTTTCTTGGACTGCTTGTCTACGACCTTCTTTAGATTTGACGCCTTTTTCTAAGAACATGAGATGATCGCGGCTTTGTACAGGAATTCCTTCATTTTCTAGGTTTTTGATCGTATCATCTACCTGATCTATCGTGCGGTCAGATACATAGTAAATTTGGACACCGTTTTGGTCTGCAAATTGGAGAAAGTCTTTAGCACCTGGTACAGCCTTGGCTGCGGCTTTTTTTACCCAGACATCCCAGTTTTCTGGGGTAAATGCTGTTCCATCTTTGACATTTTGCGCTTGATAAGGGCTATTGTCTAATACGGTTTCGTCCAAGTCCAAAACGATAGAGTAGGGTTTATCTGTCTGTGTTTTTAGTAGTTCTTTCAAACGATTAGTAGCGACATTGTAACCTTGTAGATAGAGTGCCTTGGTTTCAGCTGCTTTTTGATACCAAAGAGTTGACATAGTGTTCTCTCTTGAACGCAACTGATCATAGGTCATGGTAACCTGATTATCAGATGTACTACTTTGTGTTGTCTGTGAATTTGCCGAATTTGTGCCACAGCCAGTCAGTAAAATGACGGAAGTAAGTGTAGAAGCAATTGTAATGGTAACTTTGGATATTTTCATAATCCCATCCTCCTAATAATAGTCTATTAATATTGTAGCGTTTTCATGGGATTTGTGCAAGGAAATATCGAGAGAAAAGAAATTTTTCAGTAGTAATTTGGTATTAGGATAAAATTATGTACTTAATTTTGGAATGAAGATGGATATAAAAAAATTCAATCGGCTTGATAGAAAATCTATATCAGCTTCTTTTTGGAAAATAGATGAAAATAAAGTGAATCTTTGAAAGGCTAGTAACATCAAGCTTTTCAGGGATTTTTTTCTTTATCGATATAAAAATTTCCAATCGAGTTGATAGTCAATATATATTGGGAAAAGGGGAAAAGGAGTGGTAAGATGGTTTCAATCCAAATGGAAGGAGTAAGGTATGGCAAGTAAAAGAGATTTAGTCTTTAGAGCGATTCGAGGCGATGAAGTGGAAAGAGTTCCTGTGGGATTTTGGTTTCATTTTGTAACATTCGAAGAAAAGGGGCAAGGATTAAATAATCTACGTATCTTTCAAAAGAGTGTTGATGGGCATCGCAACTATGTGGAAAGGATTCTCCCTGATTTTGTCAAAATTATGAGCGACGGTTTTTTCCTTTATCCAAGTAATGTCTATAATCCTAAGATTGCAAGCATTCAGGAGCTGACTTCTATTGAGTCGATTGGTGAGGAACATCCATGGATTCAGCAACAGGTGGAAGTGGTACAAGCGATTCGAGAGACCTTTACCGAAGAGATTGCTTCTTTCTACAATATCTTTTCACCGATCTCCTACCTCAAGCGCTGGTTCCGTACAGAAACTTCGCGAGGTGATAAGGAAGTGGCTGATCTATTGCTTGAAAATCCTGAGCAATTCAGAGCTATTCTAGATGTGATTGCAGGAGATATTGCTATCCTAACTCAGAAAATCATCCAGCAAGGCGGTGTTGACGGGATTTACCTCAGCACCCAGGAAATTCAAGATGAGCGCATCACACCAGCACTCTACCAAACCTATATCGAACCGAGCAATATAGCGATTTTGGAGGCAGCTAATCAGGTGGGTGGGACCAATATCCTCCATATCTGTGGTTTTGAAGGTGCGAGCAATGATGTGACGATATTTAAGGACTATCCAGCTCAAGTGGTCAACTGGGCGACCCACCATGAGGGTGTTAGTTTGACACAGGGTCAAGAGTTGTTTCCGGGCAAGGCCGTTTTAGGTGGATTTGAAAATGGCAAGAAAAGCTTGCTTTATCAAGGTTCCAAGGCGGAATTGCAAGATGAAACAAGACGGTTGCTGGCTGAAGCGGGTAGTAAAGGCGTTCTTCTGGGAGCTGACTGTACTGTTCCAGATGACTTTGACTTAGAGAGGTTGGACTGGATTCGGCAGGCAGCTGTTCTCTAAAAGGAGAAACTATGAAAAGTAAAAGATGGGGCATCTTCATTGCAGTTGTCGGTTTGCTGGCTTTGGTTGCCATAAGCGTCGTAAAAAATGGGCACTGCAAAAATGGAGAGAGATGTCATGGAGTTCAGGATTTTTCCAAGTCCAGTCTCCCCTTTCTACGCTCGAATGATATCGCAAGCAGTTTATTAGTTGAAAAAGTAAGAAATGGAGAATAAGAATGTCAGAAAAAAAAGAATGGGTTTTAAAAGCATTTAGAGGTGAAAAGGTTGATCGTGTGCCAGTTGGTTTTTGGCACCATTTCACATCCGAAGACGAATGGCTACACGGTTTCTCAAATCCAGCCATTATCGAGAAGAATATCGAGGGCCACAAGCGCTTTATCCGAGAAGTTCAGCCAGACTTTATCAAACTCATGAGTGATGGCTACTTTGCTTATCCAAATCCAGCGATTGCCAAAGGCAAATCACTTCAAGAATTGGCGACCATTCAACCACTCGGGCCAGATCATGCTTGGATAAAAGAGCAGGTGGACTTGGTTAAGAAAATCAAGCAAGAGTTTACAGAAGATATCGTTGCGATTTACAATATTTTTGCTCCTGTGACCTATCTCAAGTGGCTACTGGGGGAAGTGTCTGGTGGGGATGACCTTATCGCGGACTTTCTGGTGGAAGACCCTGAAGCCCTCAAGAAGGTGTTGGATGTGATTGCAGAAGATATTGCGAGTCTAAGCCGAGCTGTCATCGAAGAGGCTGGTGCTGACGGAATCTACCTCAGCGTGCAGAGTATCCAAGATCAACGAGTGTCGGCAGCAGATTATCAAGCCGTCATTGCCCCTAGCGAGATAACGGTTCTGGAAGCAGCTAGTGCTGTTGGTGGCGTCACTGTTCTTCATATCTGTGGATACGAGGGAGCGCGAAATGATATTCACCTTTTTGCAGACTATCCAGCCCAAGTCTTTAACTGGGCTGTAGGACCAGAGGGAATCACTCTCAAGGAAGGTCGTGAGATTTTCAAGGGACGTACGGTTCTTGGAGGATTTGAAAATGGCAAGACAGGCTTGCTGTATACTGGTAGCAAGGATGCCATTCAGGCTGAGGCAAAGAAACTAGTTGCAGAGGCTGGGGAACAGGGCTTGGTACTTGGGGCAGATTGTACCATTCCAAGTGATATCGCAGTTGAACGTATCCAGTGGGTGAGAGAAGCGCTTGAAAACTAAAGGAGAAAAAGATGAGTAAAAAAGCATGGATTATCGGTGGTGTAGCAGTTGTTGCATTAATTGGGGCGACGATTATCGGGAGAAGTTTAGCTGGCGCTCCAGCCAAGGATGGAGAAACGGCTTCGTCTGCTGAAGTTATAACCTTGAAGGTTGCCCATACACAAAACTATGTACCTTATGACTTTGTCAATGAAAAAGGGGAATCAGATGGTTATGAAGTAGCTGTTTTGAAGGCTGTTGATGAGAAGTTGGCAAACTATCAATTTGAATATACGGGTACCAGTGATGACGACCTCTTGATTGGTCTGGAATCAGGCAAGTATGACATCGGAACCAAGGGAGCTTGGTACACAGATGAACGAGCTAAAAAGTTTGTCATTCCATCTGAACCAGTCGGAGCGAGTATCATCGGATTTACTGTCAGAAAAGAAGATGAACAGAAATACAAAACCATTGATGACTTTGCTAAGAATAAAGGGAAATTGGTTCCCATCTCTCCACAGAATGCTCAATGGAATGTCATCACTAGCTACAATGAAAAACATCAGGATGCACCGATTGAGCTAACAGCAGCTGAATCTTTTAAAGTGGCAGATGCCTATGCCTGGGTTTTAGAAGGACGTTATGACGCCTTCTTTGATATCAAACTGTCCTTTGAAAAAGCAGTTACAGCAGAAGATGGCCCTTACCACCAATATGCGGATAAACTCAGCTGGTTCCCATACAAGGGCATTCCAACTTATCCCTTGATTCACCGTGATGAAAAGGGTGAGAAATTCGCTAAAGAATATGAAAAAGCAATCAAAGAGTTGAAAGAAGATGGCACGCTTGCTAAGCTATCTCAGCAATACTTTAAAGAAGATGTCTTTAGTTACGTAGACAAAGACTAGACCAGAAATTCCAAGACTAGAAAGGGTTTTGCATGGTTTCTTATGATTTTTCCAAGGTCTTTCAGTTTTTGCCGACCTTATGGCAGGCACTTCCTATGACCTTGTCCATTCTCTTTTTTACCACTCTTCTTGGTTCCCTTTTTGGAGGTCTCTTGGCCTGGGCACAAGTAGGAGAAGACAAGAGTTTTGCAGCGATTTCCAAAAGCTATATCTTTACCCTTCGTTGTACACCGCCGATTGTCTTGCTTTTTCTAGTCTTTTATGGCTTGCCAGAATTTCTGAAATGGTGGCTTGGTTTGGATATCAACAACTGGTCTAAAACTATTTTTGTTCTCCTGACGATGATTCTCTTGTTTGCGGCTATTGTTGCCGAGGTCTTCAAGGCGGCCTATCAAGCTATTCCAAAGGGGCAGACAGAGGCCGGGCTTAGTATTGGTTTGACTCCAAGTCAGACTTTTTGGAGAATCATTTTTCCTCAAGCTTTTCAAGTTGCTCTTCCCAATATAACGACCGCTATTCTCAATCTCATGCGGGATGCTGCCTTGGCTTATACGATTGGTTTCGTTGATGTTATGGGAGCGGGGAATCTCTTGATTAGTCGCAATTTAGGGAACTACTCTCTGGAAACCTATACGGCAGTTGCGCTTCTTTACTGGGGGATTGCCTTGGTTATTTCTAGCTTGAGTCGTTTGCTTGAGAAGTCTTTGGAAACAAAAGGGAGGTAAGAAATGGATATAGACTATATTGTAAAGACCTTTCTGGAGACCTTGAAGGGTGTGCCAATCACCTTGATTATCATGATTGTGGCTATGGTCTTAAGCTTTTTACCGGCTCTATTTTTAGCCTTGGGGCAGATTTACAAGGTTCGAGGTGTGAGGAGTTTTTCTCTGGTCTATCTGGCGTTTATCCGAGCGACTCCTCCGATTTTATTGATTCTCTTCTTTTATAGTTTGTTTCCAAGCCTGCTGAATCAATTTCTCAAAAGCATAGGAAGTGACCTTGATATTTTCAAGCTTGATCCTCTCTACTATGCCTTTATCATTTATAGTTTGATGACAGTCGGGAGTTTGTCGGAGATTTTGCGTTCAGCCATCTTGACGGTGGACAAGGGACAACTAGAGGCAGCGCATGCGATTGGCTTGACTACGACCCAGGCCTATCTAAGGATTGTTTTTCCTCAAGCCTTGCGCTCAGCCTTGCCTAACTTGGCCAATCTGGTGATCAATATCGTCAAAGGGACCTCCCTGGTCTTTGTCATGACCATCAAGGACATCACCGCTATTGCTCGTGTAGAAGCGTCCTACGGTTACCAGTATTTTGAGTCTTATTTTGTGATCTTTTTGCAGTATATTTTGATCTGTGGTTTGATTCAGTGGGGCTTCTCCCTACTGGAAAAAGGCTATGTGAAAAAAGAAAAAAGTGCAAAAGCATCTAGCGCGCGTTTCGTATAGGAGGACAGGATGTTACAAGTAGAACATATCGCAAAAACATTTGGTGAGAGGCAGGTCTTGGAGGATGTCAATCTTCAGGTTAACCAAGGGGATGTCGTCGTTATTTTAGGACCATCAGGTTCGGGGAAAACGACCTTTCTCCGTTGTCTTAATCACTTAGAAAAAGCTGACAGTGGCCGTTTGACCTTGGCAGGAAAGACCTATGACTTATCCAAATTGAGCAAGAAAGACATTCTAGAAATTCGCCAAAAAACAGCCTTTGTTTTCCAACACTACAATCTCTTTGCAAACAAAACTGCTCTGGAAAATATTCTAGAAGGCCTAATAGTGGCTCGTAAAGTTCCCAAGGAAGAAGCGCTCAAACGTGCAGAATCTGCCTTGGAAAAAGTTGGTTTACTGGCCTACAAAGACTACTACCCTTCACAACTATCTGGAGGGCAACAACAACGAATAGGAATTGCGCGTGCTATTGCCGTCAAACCCGAGGTCATTTTGCTAGATGAACCAACATCAGCACTAGACCCTGAGTTGGTTGGAGATGTTTTGGATGTTCTGAAACAGTTGGCGGGAGAAGGTGTGACCATGGTGGTCGTCACGCATGAGATGGGATTTGCTAGAGATGTCGCCAACCACGTTATTTTCATGGATGGAGGCCGTATCGTAGAGGAGAACAATCCCCACGATTTCTTTAGTCGTCCACAAGAAGAACGAACCAAGCAGTTCCTGGCTCGTATCTTATCAGACGCTAGCTATAGTGTAGAATATATGATTTGATAGCTAAGTGTATCATAAAAACAACACCCCATGACTAGAAGATTCTTCTAATCATAGGGTGTTTTTCTATAGGAGGGCTAGGTTATACTCTTCGAAAATCTCTTTAAACCTCGTCAGCTTCGCCTTATCTACAAGCTCAAAGCTGTGCTTTGAGTAGCCTGCGATTAGCTTCCTAGTTTACTCTTTGATTTTCATTGAGTGTTATTTCTTTTTCTTGTTCTTTATCAACCATCCAAGTCCGAGAAGGGCAAGGATGCTGAATCCAGCAAGGGCAAGGAGGGATTTGCTCTCAGTTCCTGTGTTTGGAAGGAGGTTCTGAGAGTGAGCCTCTGCAGCAGTTTCTTGAGTTTCAGGATTGGCTGCTAGGTTTTGAGCTTGACCTTGTTCTGGTTCGACTTCCAAGCTAGAAAGGTCAAATTCTGGTTTTTCTTCCACAGCTGGAGCGACAATGGCACCACCTTGAGACAAGCGGAGAACGACAGCAGTGAGAGCGTTCAATTTCAAGCCTTTTTCAGTCCATTCGAGACCTTGAGGGTTAGCAATTCCTACTGGTCCTGCTTGGTTTTCATCTGCGAGAACTTCGGCCTTTCTCAAGTGAGCAAAGGCAGTTCCTAGAGTAAATTCACGAGCCTTATCATCCGCATTGACAAAGACAGCGTAGATATCTCCATTTGGAGCGGTGATTTGGTAGCCGATGGTCACATCTTCTTTTTCAACGCCATTTTGTCCTGGAACAGTAATGAGGTGGACGCGCTCTTTGATGTCTTGCAGACTCTTGAGTCGGAAGGCATCTGTCGATTGACGAAGGGCGATCAATCCTTTCATGTAGTTACGGCTCTTGACATTTTCAGGATATGCTTTGCCATCTGTTGCCTTGGTCCAATCAAACTTGTTGACAGCATCACTAGAGTCGTAAGAGTCATGGATAAAGTAAGGATAGACAAATGGCTTGCCGTCCTTGTCGCGCAACAAGTGAGACTTGTTTGGAACCTTATCCTCTGAGACAGGATTCTTATAGGCTGGATCAAGGAATTGTTTGGTACGTCCGTATTCCTGACCAGAGTGGATAAACGGAGTTCCTTGAGCGGTCAAGACCATGAGGTTTCCAAGTCGCAAACGACGATGAATCTCAGCGTAGTTTTCAGCCTTGCTTGGGTCTTTTTTGATAGACTGAGCAATAATGTCAAAGAGGGTCAAGTTATCATGGGCCGCGATATACTGGATAACATCTCCAGGGTTGTCTGCTTCAAAGTTGGTTGGTTGGGCAATGAGATTTTTAAAGATGGTATTGATATCGCGTTTGCCACCTGTGATAAAGGCAGGTTGACCTTCGTTTGGATAGCCAGACTTGAGGTTGTTACGGATGTCGTCTGAAAAGACAGCAACAGTATCTGTTTTCTTCATCCAATCTTGGTCAGCAGGTTGTACAGGCGTATTTTCATCACCAGTATAGGTTCTCCAGCCTTCACCTAGCATGATAAGATTTGGATTGAGGGCGCGTGCAGCTTTGTACGCTTCTTCGATAGAAGCTGCATCGTGGTCACCCATCATATCGAAGCGGAAACCATCTACTTTGTAGGTTTCAACCAGATACTTGATGGAGTCTACCAAGACACGTTTAGACATGTAGTGGGTAGTTCCCAAACGGCCACCTCCAAAGCTGGTACGAGGAGTTCCGTCTGCATCCATAAAGTGGTAGTAGTTTGGCTCAATATCCTCAAAAATATCAACATTGGCAGTATGGTTGTAGACCACATCCAAGATAGCCCCCATGCCACGTTTGTGGATTTCGTTGATGAGGTTTTTGAATTCTGCGATACGTTTTTCTGGATCCTTAGGATCGCTTGAGTACATGCCAGTCAAGGAGAAGTAGTTTTGAGGGTCATATCCCCAGTTGTAGTTGCTGTTGCTTGAAGCGTAGGCAGACAAACGTTCATGGTTTTTCAATTCATTGACAAAGTAGTAAGACAAGACTGGAAGGAGCTGGATGTGGGTCACACCCAAGTCTTTGAGATAGTCCAGTTTTTCGATAAAGGCTTCAAAGGTACCAAATGGCTTGGTCAAGTCTTTTGCGATGGCAGGATCTGAGGTGAAGTCACGAACATGGGCTTCATAGATGACAGCATCTTCGCGCGATTTGAAATTGCGAATCTTACCGTAGGTCAAATCTTGTGGGCCTAGTTTAGATGGGTCCACAAAGGCAGCTTTAGCGACCTTATGAGCGGCATCTGTTTTTGCTAGGTCACTGTTCCAAGCCGCTAATGATTTGGCATAAGGGTCAAGAACGAGGACAGTTTTACCTTGGCGCTCGATTTGGTAGTGGTAGTAGTAGCCAGTGTAGTTGCTGATACCGAGACCAGAGTTTGCATCCAGAGTTTGTTTCCAGGTTCCTTTTTCTCCTTTTTCAAGGGGGACAGTTCCAACTACCTTTTCAGGGTCTTTCTTGTCATAGACAACAACGGAAACCTTATCAGCACTTGGAGACCAGAGGGTGAGGTCAACACGCTTGCCATCTTCTTTCAGAGTTGCGCCGAGTGGCCCATCGTAACTGTAGGACTCATCCTTGAGGCGCCAGCTTGAACGTGTGGTAAAACGGTCTGAATTGTAGCTGACAGTGTAAGGGTGTTGGGTATCAGAGAAGTCGCCGATGTAGGTCACTTTCTTACCAGCTTCATCTACTTCCACATCTGTGATGGCTACTTTATTCCCTTTATGATCAGTGATGCTGGAGTGTTTGAGGATATCGTCTTTCTTAGCTCCGACTAGGGTAGAAAAGCTGCTTTCGATACGAGATTTAGCTACGTGTTGAGCACCAGTCATGCGGATGTCGTGCACGTAGTAGGGGTTGGTGTAGATGGTTTCGTCATCATCCTTGAGGAAGATCTGACTGTGATTTTTTAGATCAGTAAATTTATAATCTTCTTTTCTGATTTTCACATCATCGCCTTTCTTGCTTTCGTCTAGTAATAAGAATCCAAATTCTCTTGCAGCTTCATTGAGTGGAATGTCAATGTAACGGCCATATTTTCCAGTTGCAGTAAAGTCTGTCCCATCAGGCCATTCTCCGCTACTTGGATTCTTGACATCGCCCCAATACCAGAGAGATTTTTTGTCATAGTTTCCGTCGGTACGGTAGTAGTTGACACGGACTGTTCCCGCTGGCTGAGGACGGTAGTTGTATACCTTATAGTTTTCATCTAGCCAGGCCTCGTTCATTTTTGGAGAGAGGCGCTCTACCGAACGGTCCCCTGTCAGGTTATCCCCTTTAGTATTGTTGATGAGGAAGCTGACTTTCTTGGCTTGCTCATTTTTGAGTTTGACATCGAGATAATAGCCGTAGTCATCTTTCTTGGCATCCTTGAAGGACTTGGCTCCATTGGGCCAGTTTTCAGAAGGTTTTTCAACATCGTCCCAAGTCCAAAGACCTTGGGAATCCTTGTTTTCCTCAGGGAGTTTTTTCACATGGATGCGGAAGTGGTTGTCTGCGATGGGTTCTTCAGAACTAGTGTCTGCTTGTGGTTTTTGATCAGAATTTGGCGTCGAAGTGCCAGTATCTACTTTCTCTTCCTTGCTGTTAGCCTGGCTTGTAGTAGCATCTTCTGTTTTAGGTGTTTCAGCTGCTAGAGCAGCGTCAGTTGCGGGGGCTTCCTTTTTAGTGTCAAGGGAAGCGTTTGCATTCTTTTGTTCAGAAATGGGGCTTTGGTCTTGTGTTTGACTTGCTTCAGTCTCGGTAGGAGCCTTAGCCACAGCACTAGTATTTTCCTGAGCTTGAGGAAGGTTTTCGTTAGCCGAAATGGTTGGCATTGCAGCAGAAAGTAGGACAATGCTGGCACCGATAAGGACAGAGCCTGTTCCATTTTTCAAGGAACGAATACCGTAAACCATTTTTTTCTCAGTTTGAGATGGGATCTTTTTCATCACATTTCTCCTTGTGTAGTTATTCCCTATCAGTATAGCATGAGGTAAACATTTATGCAAGCGTTTTCCTAGTTTTTGAAAGAAAATTTTATGCTTCATTCTTTTGAAAAGTTAAAGCATTTTATAGGAAAAGATTGTTTGAAAAATGGTAAAAAAACCTTGAAAAATCTTGGCCAATAAGGTATAATAAGAATAATCATTTGTCGTAGGTTTTGTCTGAAATATTGTCCAGACAGGACTCACAGCAGTTAAATCTTCTGAAAAAGTCAGATTTAGCTGCTCTTTTTGTGCTTTTTTCGGTTTTTTGAGTCTTTGTAACAGAAATTTAAAAATTCTGAAAATTATCTAAAAGGACATGGTGATAGGGGTTTTACAACCATTTGACGATAATCAATAGCCTGATGAAGCAGGCTTGGAATTTTATTTACAAAGGAGAATCATCTTGGCAGGACATGACGTTCAATACGGGAAACATCGTACCCGTCGTAGTTTTTCAAGAATCAAAGAAGTTCTTGACTTACCAAATTTGATTGAAATTCAAACTGATTCATTCAAGGATTTCCTAGACCACGGTCTTAAGGAAGTTTTTGAAGATGTATTGCCAATTTCAAACTTCACAGAAACTATGGAGTTGGAGTTTGTTGGCTATGAGATCAAGGAACCCAAATACACGCTAGAAGAAGCTCGTATCCATGATGCTAGCTACTCAGCACCTATTTTTGTAACTTTCCGCTTGATCAACAAGGAAACTGGCGAAATCAAGACCCAAGAAGTCTTCTTTGGAGATTTCCCAATCATGACAGAGATGGGTACCTTCATCATCAACGGTGGTGAACGTATCATCGTATCTCAGTTGGTTCGTTCTCCTGGTGTTTACTTTAATGATAAAGTAGATAAGAACGGTAAAGTTGGCTACGGTTCAACTGTTATCCCTAACCGTGGAGCTTGGTTGGAACTGGAAAGTGACTCTAAAGATATCGCCTACACTCGTATTGACCGTACCCGTAAAATTCCGTTTACGACCTTGGTTCGTGCGCTTGGTTTCTCTGGTGATGATGAAATTTTTGATATCTTTGGAGACAGCGAATTGGTTCGCAATACCGTTGAAAAAGATATCCACAAGAATCCAATGGACTCTCGTACAGACGAAGCCTTGAAAGAAATCTACGAACGCCTTCGTCCAGGTGAGCCTAAGACTGCTGAAAGCTCACGTAGCTTACTTGTGGCACGTTTCTTCGACCCACGTCGCTACGATTTGGCAGCCGTTGGTCGTTACAAGATCAATAAAAAACTCAACATCAAAACACGCTTGCTCAACCAAACTATTGCGGAGCCATTGGTAGATCCTGAAACAGGAGAAATCTTGGTAGAAGCTGGTACAATCATGACTCGTAGCGTGATTGAAAGTATTGAAAGCCATTTGGATGGCGACTTGAACAAGATCGTTTATATTCCAAACGATGCAGCTGTTCTGACAGAACCAGTTGTCCTTCAAAAATTCAAGGTTGTTGCCCCAACGGACCCAGACCGTGTTGTAACCATCATCGGAAATGCTAATCCTGACGACAAGGTTCGTGTTGTAACTCCTGCGGATATCCTTGCAGAGATGAGCTACTTCCTTAACTTGGCAGAAGGTATCGGACGTGTGGATGATATCGACCACCTTGGGAACCGTCGTATCCGTGCAGTTGGTGAATTGCTTGCAAACCAAGTACGTCTTGGACTTTCTCGTATGGAACGTAATGTCCGTGAACGTATGTCTGTTCAGGACAATGAAGTTTTAACACCACAACAAATCATCAACATCCGTCCTGTCACAGCTGCGGTTAAAGAATTCTTTGGTTCGTCACAGTTGTCACAGTTCATGGACCAACACAACCCACTTTCTGAGTTGTCTCACAAACGCCGTTTGTCAGCCTTGGGGCCTGGTGGTTTGACTCGTGACCGTGCTGGATATGAAGTTCGTGACGTGCACTACACTCACTATGGTCGTATGTGTCCAATCGAGACACCTGAAGGACCTAACATCGGTTTGATCAATAACTTGTCATCTTACGGACACTTGAATAAGTATGGCTTTGTTCAAACACCATACCGTAAGGTTGACCGTGAAACAGGTGTAGTCACAAACGAAATCGTTTGGTTGACAGCCGATGAAGAAGATGAATTTACTGTAGCGCAGGCTAACTCTCGCCTCAACGAAGACGGTACTTTTGCTGAGAAAGTTGTCATGGGACGTCACCAAGGGGTCAACCAGGAGTATCCAGCAGAAGTGGTTGACTACATGGACGTGTCACCAAAACAGGTAGTTGCCGTTGCGACAGCATGTATTCCTTTCTTGGAAAACGATGACTCCAACCGTGCCCTCATGGGTGCCAACATGCAACGTCAGGCTGTGCCTTTGATTGATCCAAAAGCACCTTACGTTGGTACTGGTATGGAATACCAAGCAGCTCATGACTCTGGTGCTGCTGTTATTGCTCAGTATGATGGTAAAGTTACATACGCAGATGCTGACAAGGTAGAAGTACGTCGTGAAGATGGTTCATTGGATGTTTACCACATCCAAAAATTCCGTCGTTCTAACTCAGGTACTGCATACAACCAACGCACTCTCGTTAAAGTTGGCGATGTCGTTGAAAAAGGCGATTTTATCGCTGACGGACCTTCTATGGAAAAAGGGGAAATGGCGCTTGGACAAAACCCAATCGTTGCCTACATGACATGGGAAGGTTACAACTTCGAGGATGCCGTTATCATGAGCGAACGCTTGGTCAAAGACGATGTCTACACATCTGTCCACCTTGAAGAATACGAATCAGAAACCCGCGATACAAAGCTTGGGCCTGAAGAAATTACTCGTGAAATTCCAAACGTTGGTGAAGATGCCCTTAAAGACCTTGACGAGATGGGTATTATCCGTATCGGTGCTGAGGTTAAAGAAGGCGATATCCTTGTAGGTAAAGTCACACCTAAGGGAGAGAAAGACCTTTCAGCTGAAGAACGTCTCTTGCACGCTATCTTCGGAGACAAGTCTCGTGAAGTGCGTGATACTTCTCTTCGTGTACCACACGGTGCCGATGGTGTCGTTCGTGATGTTAAGATCTTTACACGTGCAAATGGAGATGAGTTGCAATCAGGTGTTAACATGCTGGTTCGCGTCTACATCGCTCAAAAACGTAAGATCAAGGTCGGAGATAAGATGGCTGGACGTCACGGAAACAAAGGGGTTGTCTCTCGTATCGTTCCTGTAGAAGACATGCCTTACCTTCCAGACGGAACTCCAGTCGATATCATGTTGAACCCACTTGGGGTGCCATCACGTATGAATATCGGTCAGGTTATGGAACTCCACCTTGGTATGGCAGCTCGTACTCTTGGTATTCACATCGCAACACCAGTCTTTGACGGAGCAAGTTCTGAAGACCTTTGGTCAACTGTTAAAGAAGCTGGTATGGATAGCGATGCCAAAACAATCCTTTACGATGGACGTACTGGGGAACCGTTTGATAACCGTGTTTCTGTCGGAGTTATGTACATGATCAAACTCCACCACATGGTTGATGATAAATTGCACGCGCGTTCAGTCGGACCATACTCAACCGTTACCCAACAACCACTCGGAGGTAAAGCTCAGTTTGGTGGACAACGTTTCGGTGAGATGGAGGTTTGGGCTCTTGAAGCCTACGGTGCGTCAAATGTCCTTCAAGAAATCTTGACTTACAAGTCTGACGATATCAACGGACGTTTGAAAGCTTATGAAGCTATTACAAAAGGAAAACCAATTCCAAAACCAGGTGTTCCAGAATCCTTCCGAGTTCTTGTCAAAGAATTGCAATCTCTTGGTCTTGACATGCGTGTCCTTGACGAAGATGACCAAGAAGTGGAACTTCGCGACTTGGATGAAGGAATGGACGAAGATGTCATCCACGTAGATGACCTTGAAAAAGCCCGCGAAAAAGCAGCCCAAGAGGCTAAAGCAGCTTTTGAAGCTGAAGAAGCTGAGAAAGCAACAAAAGCGGAAGCAACAGAAGAAGCTGCTGAACAAGAATAAGCAGTTCACTTAGAATAGAAAGGGAAGAAATAGTGGTTGATGTAAATCGTTTTAAAAGTATGCAAATCACCCTAGCTTCTCCAAGTAAAGTCCGTTCATGGTCTTATGGAGAAGTCAAAAAACCTGAAACAATCAATTACCGTACCTTGAAACCAGAACGTGAAGGACTCTTTGATGAAGTTATCTTTGGTCCTACAAAAGACTGGGAATGTGCTTGTGGGAAGTACAAACGCATTCGTTACAGAGGGATTGTTTGTGACCGCTGTGGGGTTGAAGTAACGCGTACAAAAGTTCGTCGTGAGCGTATGGGGCACATCGAGTTGAAAGCTCCTGTATCTCACATCTGGTATTTCAAGGGGATTCCAAGCCGTATGGGCTTGACCCTTGATATGAGTCCTCGTGCCCTCGAGGAAGTTATCTACTTTGCGGCTTACGTGGTGATTGATCCTAAGGATACACCACTTGAGCACAAGTCTATCATGACAGAGCGCGAATACCGTGAGCGTTTGCGTGAGTATGGTTATGGATCATTCGTTGCCAAGATGGGTGCCGAAGCTATCCAAGACCTCTTGAAACAAGTAGATCTTGAAAAAGAAATTGCGGAACTCAAAGAAGAGTTGAAAACAGCTACTGGACAAAAACGTGTCAAAGCCATCCGTCGTTTGGATGTTTTGGATGCCTTTTACAAGTCTGGAAACAAACCTGAATGGATGATTCTCAACATCCTTCCGGTTATTCCACCAGACCTTCGTCCAATGTTGCAGTTGGATGGTGGGCGTTTTGCCTCATCTGACTTGAACGACCTTTACCGCCGTGTTATCAACCGTAACAACCGCTTGGCTCGTTTGCTTGAGTTGAATGCACCAGGTATCATCGTTCAAAATGAGAAGCGTATGCTTCAAGAAGCGGTTGACGCATTGATTGACAATGGTCGTCGTGGTCGTCCGATTACAGGACCAGGTAGCCGTCCACTCAAATCATTGAGCCACATGCTCAAAGGTAAACAAGGACGCTTCCGTCAAAACTTGCTCGGTAAACGTGTCGACTTCTCAGGACGTTCCGTTATCGCCGTTGGTCCAACTCTTAAGATGTACCAATGTGGTGTGCCACGTGAAATGGCGATTGAACTCTTTAAACCATTCGTTATGCGTGAAATTGTCGCTCGTGACATCGTGCAAAACGTGAAAGCAGCTAAACGCTTGGTGGAACGCGGAGATGAGCGTATCTGGGATATCCTCGAAGAAGTTATTAAAGAACATCCAGTGCTTTTGAACCGCGCACCGACCCTTCACCGTTTGGGTATCCAAGCTTTCGAGCCAGTCTTGATTGACGGGAAAGCTCTTCGCTTGCACCCGCTTGTCTGTGAAGCCTACAATGCCGACTTTGACGGGGACCAAATGGCTATCCACGTACCACTTTCAGAAGAAGCTCAGGCAGAGGCTCGTATCCTCATGCTTGCTGCTGAGCATATCTTGAACCCGAAAGATGGTAAACCAGTTGTTACTCCATCTCAGGACATGGTTTTGGGTAACTACTATTTGACCATGGAAGAAGCTGGTCGTGAAGGTGAAGGAATGGTCTTCAAAGACCGTGACGAAGCTGTTATGGCTTACCGCAATGGTTATGTTCACCTCCACTCTCGTGTTGGTATTGCGACAGACAGCCTCAACAAACCATGGACAGAAGAGCAAAAACACAAAGTCTTGCTGACGACAGTTGGTAAAATCCTCTTCAATGACATCATGCCAGAAGGTCTGCCTTACTTGCAAGAACCAACAAATGCCAACTTAACAGAAGGTGTTCCAGCTAAATACTTCTTGCCACTTGGTGGAGATATCAAGGAAGCTATTCGCAATCTTGAACTCAACCCTCCATTCAAGAAGAAAAATCTTGGGAATATCATCGCTGAAATCTTCAAACGTTTCCGTACGACAGAAACTTCTGCCCTACTTGACCGCATGAAGAACCTCGGTTACCACCACTCAACTCTTGCAGGTTTGACAGTGGGTATTGCCGATATCCCAGTCGTTGAAGACAAGGCTGAAATCATCGAAGAATCACACAAACGTGTAGAACAAATCACCAAACAATTCCGTCGTGGTATGATCACAGACGACGAGCGCTACAACGCTGTTACAGCTGAATGGCGTGCAGCCCGTGAAAAATTGGAGAAACGTTTGGTTGCCAACCAAGATCCTAAGAACCCTATCGTTATGATGATGGACTCTGGAGCCCGTGGTAACATCTCAAACTTCTCACAGCTTGCCGGTATGCGTGGTCTGATGGCTGCTCCGAATGGACGTATCATGGAATTGCCAATCCTTTCAAACTTCCGCGAAGGTTTGTCAGTACTTGAAATGTTCTTCTCAACTCACGGTGCTCGTAAAGGTATGACCGATACAGCCCTTAAAACAGCTGACTCAGGTTACTTGACTCGTCGTTTGGTTGACGTTGCCCAAGACGTTATCATCCGTGAGGACGACTGTGGAACTGACCGTGGTCTCTTGATCCGTTCTATCGCAGAAGGAAAAGAGATGATCGAGTCTCTCGAAGAGCGTCTCAATGGTCGTTACACTAAGAAAACTGTTAAACATCCAGAAACTGGTGCAGTAATCATCGGTCCAAATGAGTTGATTACAGAAGACAAGGCGCGTGAAATTGTCAATGCTGGTGTGGAAGAAGTTACTATCCGCTCTGTATTTACATGTAACACTCGTCATGGTGTCTGCCGTCACTGTTACGGTATCAACTTGGCGACAGGTGATGCGGTTGAAGTTGGTGAAGCAGTTGGTACAATCGCTGCCCAATCTATCGGGGAACCTGGTACACAGCTTACAATGCGTACCTTCCACACGGGTGGGGTTGCCTCAAATACCGATATCACTCAGGGTCTTCCTCGTGTCCAAGAAATCTTTGAAGCCCGCAATCCTAAAGGGGAAGCGGTCATCACAGAGGTTAAAGGACAAGTTACTGCTATTGAAGAAGACGCTTCAACTCGTACTAAGAAAGTCTTCGTTAAGGGTGAAACTGGAGAAGGCGAATACGTGGTACCATTTACAGCACGTATGCGTGTCGAAGTTGGTGACCAAGTCTCTCGCGGTGCAGCATTGACAGAAGGTTCTATCCAACCAAAACGTCTCCTTGCTGTTCGTGATGTCTTGTCAGTTGAAACTTACCTTCTCGGTGAAGTACAAAAAGTTTACCGTAGCCAAGGGGTAGAAATCGGTGACAAACACATCGAGGTAATGGTTCGTCAAATGATCCGTAAAGTTCGTGTCATGGATCCAGGTGACACCGACCTTCTTATGGGTACCCTCATGGACATCAACGACTTTACAGATGCTAACAAGGATGTTCTTATCGCAGGTGGAGTTCCAGCGACTGGTCGCCCAGTTCTTATGGGAATCACCAAAGCCTCACTTGAAACTAACAGTTTCTTGTCAGCGGCTTCCTTCCAGGAAACAACCCGTGTCCTTACTGATGCGGCCATCCGTGGTAAGAAAGACCATCTCCTTGGACTCAAGGAAAATGTTATCATCGGTAAGATCATCCCAGCAGGTACTGGTATGGCTCGCTACCGTAACCTTGAACCACAAGCTATCAATGAAGCAGCCTATCTGGCTCCAGAACAAGAAGAGACAGAACTTGCTCCAGTAGAGGAAGCTGTGGAAATCCAAGTTGAAGAAACAGTAGAATAAAAGCAAAAAGAGAACCTTTGGGTTCTCTTTGCTTTGTTTCAGAAAATTTTCCCACTTTTTCATAAAGTATGGTAGAATAGAAGAACTAAAATGCCAAGGAGGTGTCCATATGGAACAAACATTCTTTATCATTAAGCCAGATGGTGTGAAAAGAGGGCTGATTGGTCAGGTTCTGAAAAGAATTGAGGAGCGCGGTTTCAAAATCGAAAAATTAGAGTTGCGTTCAACAGTTTCAGAAGCTTTGATTGACCAACACTATCAAGACTTGGTTGAAAAAAGTTTTTATCCTCCTATCCGTCAGTTTATGAGCTCAGGACCAGTAGTGGTTGGCATTCTATCAGGTCCGAAAGTGATTGAAACTTGGCGGACTATGATGGGGGCTACTCGTCCAGAAGAAGCTCTACCAGGAACTATCCGAGGAGATTTTGCCAAGGCTGCAGGAGACAATCAAGCCATTCAAAATGTGGTTCACGGATCTGATTCTGAAGCTTCTGCCAAACGAGAAATTGCTCTCTGGTTTAAGGATTAGACTGGTAAAAGAACAGTTCTGTGCACAACAGAGCTGTTTTTTGGTCAGTTGAGCACAAAAAAAGAACACTTGAGAGGGCATTCTTCATTTCACATTCCTTACAGGGTATAATCCCTTATATGGAGGGATAAGAAATGGTAAAATCAATTCGCCTATTATTGTTGGCTACGGTCATCCAGATTAGTTTTGCTAGTTGCCTATTATGGAAAGAATCCTTTTTATCGTTGAAGCAGACCAATGCTTATTTTTTGATTTTGATTGTAGGAATTTCTATTTTTTGTGCTGTGATAAATTATTTTCATACAGCAGACCAGTCAAAGCACAGTATTTTACATGTTCAAAAGAAAGTGAGTCTTATTTATGGTCTCCTTATAGCAGTCAATCTTCTGGCAACCTGTTTGCTTCTCTCAGAAAGCATCCAAACCACTAGCAAGATGCAGCAGGAACTGGTTGACCTCTTTTTACCCTCCTTCTTTTTCTTGCTAGGAGTAGATTTATTGATTTTCTTACCTTTTGATAAAATTTTTCGAGATATAGAAAATTACCTCAATAAAAAGAAAACAGTCGTCATTTCCGTTTTAGCTACTGTGTTTTTCCTGAGAAATCCTTTTGTTATTTCCTCGATTCTCTTGTATGTCGGTATCGGATTTCTATGTGCACGTTTCCTTTTTCCCAAATGCCTTCACAGAGAAATTTCCTTTTATAGCCATCTGATTCGAGATATCTTGTTTGTTTTTGCGATTCTTCTATTCTTTTAAGTAGAGGATAATTCTTTAAAATCATTATAGTAAGTTTGTAAAGAAAATTCACACAAAAGGAAACTTTTTGGTATAATAGTAGCATGCACACAAAAAATGAAGAAGAGCTTCTAGCTCTCGGAGAAAGATTAGGTCGTATCCTGCAAAAAGACGATGTTCTGATCTTGACGGGTGAGTTGGGCGCGGGTAAAACAACCTTTACAAAAGGCCTTGCCAAGGGTTTGGATATCCGTCAGATGATTAAAAGCCCGACCTATACCATTGTCAGAGAGTACGAAGGGCGTTTGCCACTTTACCACTTGGATGTCTACCGTATCGAAGGTAATACTGATTCTATTGACTTGGATGAGTTTCTCTTTGGTGGTGGTGTGACTGTTATCGAGTGGGGGCATCTTTTGGGTGAGGATTTACCAGATTCCTACTTGGAGTTGGAAATTTTGAAAGAAGCCGATGGTCGTTGCCTTCAATTTATAGCTCATGGCTCTCGGGCTGAACAACTCATCAAGGAGCTTCAGGATGGAGTATGAATTGTGTATTCGTGAGGCTGAGATTTCAGATGCCGCAGCTTTGGTTGCATTTTTAAATCAAGTCGGTCGAGAGACAGATTTTACCAGCTTGGATGAACATGGCATAGGGATGACTGCGTCTGAAATGGCTCTTTTCATCGAAAAACAAGCTGCTTCAGAAAATCAAATCACTCTCCTCGCCTTGCTGAATGATGAGCTTGCAGGTGTTTTGAATATCACTGCTGATCAGCATGTAAGGGTTCGGCATATTGGAGATGTTTTTTTGGCGATTCAAAAGAAATTTTGGAACCAAGGTTTGGCTACCATACTTCTAGAAGAAGGTATTGAGTGGGCTAAATCGAGTGCTGTTTTGCGTCGCTTACAACTAAGTGTGCAAAAACGAAACGAGGCCGCTATCCACCTCTATTCAAAAATGGGATTTATCACAGAAGGCTTGCAAGAAAGAGGAGCCTATTTAGCAGAAGGGACATTTTTAGATGTTTGCCTTATGGGCAGACTGATAGATGAATAACGAGATGATCAAAAAATTAATTGGAATGGTGCTAGCTTTTCTAGCAGTAACAGTTGTAGGTGTAGCGGTTTATGGTTACACCATTTTCCAACAAGGAACAGCAACCTTGAGTGAAAAGACTTATAAAAAGATTGGTGAAGAAACCAACGTTATCGAGGCGACTGAGCCTCTGACCATCCTCTTGATGGGGGTAGATACGGGAAATGTGGAACGGACAGATCCATGGGTGGGGAATAGTGATTCCATGATTCTCCTGACCGTTAATCCGAAGACCAAGAAAACCACTATGATGAGTTTGGAACGGGATATTTTAACCAAGATTGACCTTGGAGACGGCCAAGTTCAGGAAGCCAAACTCAATGCTGCCTATGCCAATGGCGGTGCGGAACTGGCGATTTCTACTATTCAAAAGATGATGAATATCCATATAGACCGCTATGTCATGGTCAATATGCAAGGTCTTCAACAATTGGTGGATGCAGTTGGTGGAATCACCGTCAACAATACACTTGGTTTCCCGATTTCGATTGCTGACCAAGAAGAGTTTAATAAGATTTCCATCGGTGTTGGAGAACAAACCTTGAATGGAGAGGAAGCGCTGGTTTATTCACGGATGCGTTACCAAGACCCAGAAGGAGATTACGGTCGTCAAAAACGTCAACGGGAAGTTATTCAAAAAATCGTAGAGAAGGTTTTGAGTCTAAATAGTGTGAGCCACTATCAAGGCATTCTCAAAGCTTTGAGCAACAATATGCAGACCAACGTCGATCTTTCAGCCAAGAGCATTCCACAATTGCTCGGCTATCAAGATTCCTTCAAGAATATTGAAACCCATCAATTACGTGGAGAAGATGCCGAGTTGCAGGGGATTTCTTATCAAATTGTCACCTCAGAACATATGCTCGAAATGCAAAATCTTTTACGTCGTTCACTAGGTAAAGAGGAAGTGACTGAGTTGGAAACCAATGTTGTTCTTTACGAGACGGCATTTGGTCGACCTGGACCTTCATCAAGTACTAGTGCTTCAAGCGAAGAAACAGAATAAAAAAGATTAAATCGTGGGAAAGTTCCTGCGATTTTTTCAAAAAGAATCCGAATAGATAGGTAGGAGGAAAAATGAAAGCAGAAATTATTGCTGTAGGAACGGAAATTTTGACAGGGCAGATTGTCAATACCAACGCCCAGTTCTTATCAGAAAAGCTAGCAGAAACTGGAGTAGATGTTTATTTCCAAACAGCTGTCGGAGATAATGAAGCGCGCCTGATGTCCTTGCTAGAAATTGCGAGTTTGCGTAGCAATCTTGTGATTTTGACAGGAGGCTTGGGGCCAACTGAAGATGATTTGACCAAACAAACGTTGGCAAAATTTTTGGGAGAAGCCTTGGTGTTTGATCCTCAAGCCCAGGAAAAACTCGATCACTTTTTTGCTCGAAGACCAGACTATGCGCGAACCCCCAATAATGAGAGGCAAGCTCAAATTGTGGAAGGAGCAACCCCATTGCCAAATGAGACAGGCTTAGCTGTCGGAGGAGTGTCGGAAGCTGACGGCGTGACTTACGTGGTTCTTCCAGGACCTCCTAGTGAGTTGAAACCCATGGTCCTAAATCAGCTCTTACCCAAGTTAATGACTGGTGCTAAGCTCTATTCCCGAGTGCTCCGTTTCTTTGGGATTGGTGAAAGTCAGTTGGTGACTATTTTGGCGGACTTGATTGACCAACAAACTGATCCAACCTTGGCTCCTTATGCCAAAACGGGAGAAGTGACCTTGCGCTTGTCTACAAAAGCAGTTAGTCAAGAAAAGGCTGACCAAGCACTGGACGTCCTAGAAAATGAAATCTTGGGTCGCCAAACTTTCGAGGGAATTTCTCTACGAGACATCTGTTATGGATATGGGGAAGAAACCAGCCTCGCAAGTGTCGTTGTAGAAGAGCTTAAGAAGAGACAGAAAAGCATTACTGCTGCAGAGAGTTTGACGGCAGGCCTCTTTCAGGCTACTTTAGCAGATTTTTCAGGTGTGTCAGCTATCTTTAATGGAGGGTTTGTCACCTACAGCCTAGAGGAAAAGTCCAAAATGCTGGATATTTCCGAGCAAGAGCTAAAAGAACAGGGTGTCGTTTCTGAGTTTACCGCTCGAAAAATGGCAGAGCAGGCACGTCTCAAGACTCAGTCTGACTACGGAGTTAGTTTGACGGGTGTGGCAGGACCAGATAGCCTAGAGGGGCATCCAGCTGGAACCGTCTTTATCGGCTTGGCGCATGCAAAAGGAACAGAAGTTATCAAGGCTAATATCGCAGGACGGAGCCGTGCAGATGTTCGTCATATTGCGGTTATGCATGCCTTTAACCTAGTTCGCAAGGCTTTATTAAGTGACTAAATTTTGGTATAATAAAAGACAGGTATAAGGACCAGTAGAATATAGGAGAACAAAATGGCGAAAAAACCAACAAAAAAATTAGATGAAATCGGAAAAAAATTTGGAGCTGATCGTGAAAAAGCCTTGAACGATGCTCTTAAATTGATTGAGAAAGACTTTGGTAAAGGCTCAATCATGCGCTTGGGCGAGCGTGCAGAGCAAAAAGTTCAAGTGATGAGTTCAGGTTCATTGGCTCTGGATATTGCTCTTGGTTCAGGTGGTTATCCTAAGGGACGTATCATCGAAATCTATGGACCAGAATCATCTGGTAAAACAACCGTTGCCCTTCACGCTGTTGCGCAAGCTCAAAAAGAAGGCGGTATCGCTGCCTTTATCGACGCGGAACATGCCCTTGATCCAGCCTATGCAGCAGCCCTTGGTGTGAATATTGACGAATTGCTCTTATCACAACCAGACTCAGGTGAGCAAGGTCTTGAAATTGCAGGGAAATTGATTGACTCAGGTGCAGTTGACCTAGTCGTTATCGACTCAGTTGCGGCCCTTGTACCTCGTGCAGAAATCGATGGGGATATCGGAGACAGCCACGTAGGTCTTCAAGCTCGTATGATGAGCCAGGCCATGCGAAAACTTGGTGCTTCGATCAATAAGACCAAAACAATTGCTATCTTTATCAACCAATTGCGTGAAAAAGTTGGGGTCATGTTTGGAAATCCTGAAACAACTCCTGGTGGACGTGCTCTGAAATTTTATGCTTCAGTGCGTTTGGATGTTCGTGGAAGTACACAGATTAAGGGAACTGGTGACCAAAAAGACACCAATGTCGGTAAGGAAACCAAGATCAAGGTTGTTAAAAATAAGGTGGCTCCACCCTTCAAGGAAGCCTTTGTTGAAATCATGTATGGAGAAGGGATTTCTAAGACTGGTGAGCTCTTGAAGATTGCAAGTGACCTTGATATCATCCAAAAAGCAGGAGCTTGGTACTCTTACAAGGGTGAAAAAATCGGGCAAGGATCTGAAAATGCTAAGAAATACTTGGCAGATCATCCGGAAATCTTTGACGCCATTGACCACCAAGTCCGTGTTCAATATGGCTTGATTGAAGATGAAGAAGCTTCTGATCATAGTCCAGTAGCGGAGGCGACTTCTAACCAAGAAGTAACGCTTGACCTTGGCGATGATCTTGGAATCGAAATTGAAGAATAAAAATAAAAGTGGAGAATCTCTCTCCGCTTTTTTCTTTAATGTTTCCAAGGGTTTGGGGGATTTAAGGATTGAGGCAAAAGAGTATTTAATTAAAAAATCGTTGCAATATATTTAATTTGATGTTAAAATTAAATTAGTTTTTTAAAAAAAGGAGATTAAAATAATGGAAAAACGCCTTGTTCGTAACGTACAAGATAAAAAGATTGCTGGTATTTGTGCTGGTCTTGGAGACTACTTTAACATGGACCACACACTTGTCCGTGCACTTTGGATTATCTTCACTCTACTTGGTGGTTCGGGAATTCTAGCTTATGCTATTCTTTACTTCCTTCTTCCAGAAGGCAATGCAGAAGCCTAAGCAATATAGAGAATTAAAAGATTATTCATAACAGTTGAAAATGAAAAAATGCATGTCCTCTTTTGAGGGCGTGCATTTTTAAATCTATCATAAATTTCTCTGATTACTGTACGAAAATAAAGAATCTCATAAAGTAATTTAGGGAACACTGAGGGTTTGAACTGTTAAGTAAACAGATGATTTTCGTCTAATGATCACTAAAGCGTCTGTATTTGATATGAAAGTCAAAGTAATGTTCATCTTGCAACTTCTGGAAGATGTCACGATAGGCTTCTTCGTCAAAGTGATCGCCACAATAGAGGATTTCAAAACTCAAACCATCGTACTCAAGGAAAGCGTTGGCTGTTTTAAAGTCATTTTGCCGATAGAAGTCCATTCTAGCCTTCCTTTGCTCCAAGTTATCGCATTCTTCATCTAATCGCTCGACTTCAAGCAACATGGTTCGCTGGTAAAAATCAGTCAGCTTTTCGATAATTTCCTTTCCGTAACCGTGGCTTCGCAAGTGGGGCATGATGGCAAAAAAGCTGATATAAAAGGCTTTTTGATTGGAGATGGCAAAAGCAAAACCAACAAACTCTTCTTCGTTATAAAAGGCAAAGAAGTGGGTGTCATCTCGGTCCTGGTAGCGTAAAAATTCGGATAAAGGCACGCGTTCCTCTTCGGGAAAAGCTTCATTGTTGAGCTTTTCAACCTTATCAAGATCTGGAAATGCCTCGGTTATTAATTGACTGGTCAAACTCATAAATGACCTCCTTTTCTTGATTATAGCAAATTGTTTCTCTGTAAGCAATTGATTTCAAACTTAGTGATAGAGCCTTGTCGCTCCTTTAGAAAGCTGATATAATAGCTTTATGAATAAGAAACGATCCGTGGACTTGATACATGGTCCTATTCTTCCTGCGCTGTTAAGCTTTGCCTTTCCAATCTTGCTTTCTAATATCTTTCAGCAACTCTATAATACTGCTGACGTCTTGATTGTTGGGCGTTTTCTTGGTCAAGATTCCTTGGCTGCCGTAGGGGCGACAACGGCCATTTTTGACTTGATTATAGGCTTTACGCTTGGTGTTGGCAATGGGATGGGAATCGTCATTGCTCGCTACTATGGGGCTCGTAATTTCACTAAAATCAAGGAAGCAGTAGCAGCCACTTGGATTTTAGGTGCTCTTTTGAGTATTGTGGTTATGCTGATGGGATTTGTCGGTCTGTATCCACTCTTGCAATACCTGGATACCCCTGCAGAAATCCTTCCCCAATCCTATCAATATATTTCTATGATAGTGACCTGTGTTGGTGTCAGCTTCGCCTATAATCTCTTTGCAGGCTTGTTGCGGTCTATTGGTGATAGTCTAGCAGCTCTTGGCTTTCTGATTTTTTCTGCCTTGGTTAATGTGGTGCTAGATTTGTATTTTATTACGCAATTGCAACTGGGTGTTCAATCTGCGGGGCTTGCTACCATTATCTCACAAGGGTTATCAGCGGTTCTTTGCTTTTATTATATCCGCAAGAGCGTTCCAGAACTCTTGCCACAGTTTAAGCATTTCAAATGGAACAAGAGCTTGTACGCGGATCTCTTGGAGCAAGGTTTAGCTATGGGCTTGATGAGTTCGATTGTGTCTATTGGTAGTGTGATTTTACAGTCTTCTGTCAATACTTTTGGAGCCGTGATTATAAGTGCGCAAACAGCGGCGCGACGCATTATGGCCTTTGCTCTGCTTCCCATGACGGCTGTTTCTTCTGCCATGACGACCTTTGCCTCTCAGAATCTTGGGGCTAAGCGACCAAACCGCATTGTTCAAGGACTTCGAATCGGTAGTCGCCTGAGCATGTCTTGGGCAGGTTTTGTTTGTATTCTTCTCTTTTTTGCTAGTCCGACTTTGATTTCCTTCTTGGCCAGTTCAACGGATGGTTACTTGGTTGAAAATGGTAGCCTCTACTTACAGATCAGTTCAGCCTTTTATCCGATTTTAAGTCTTCTGTTGATTTATCGCAATTGCTTGCAGGGCTTGGGCCAAAAAATCCTGCCTCTGGTATCTAGTTTTATCGAACTAATCGGCAAAATCGTTTTTGTGGTCTTGATTATCCCTTGGGCAGGCTATAGGGGAGTTATCCTTTGCGAACCCCTTATCTGGGTTGCTATGACTATCCAACTGTACTTTTCACTTTTCCGCCATCCCCTGATAAAAGAAGGCAAGGCAATCTTGGTAGCCAAAGGACAATCCTAGCTGGATTTACGAAAGAAAATCCATTTCCTCTAGTGAAAATCAGATGGACTTGTGTTATAATAAGAAAGATTAAAATGTGAAAAAAGGAGATTCCTAATGGGACGTAAATGGGCCAATATCGTAGCCAAGAAAACGGCTAAAGATGGAGCTAACTCTAAAGTATATGCAAAATTTGGTGTAGAAATCTATGTGGCAGCTAAAAAAGGTGATCCGGATCCAGAATCAAACACTGCTTTGAAATTCGTTATCGACCGTGCTAAACAAGCCCAAGTGCCAAAACACGTTATCGATAAAGCGATTGATAAAGCAAAAGGAAATACAGACGAAACCTTTACAGAAGGACGTTACGAAGGATTTGGACCAAATGGTTCTATGTTGATTGTGGATACCTTGACCTCAAACGTCAACCGTACCGCAGCCAATGTCCGTGCAGCCTTTGGTAAAAACGGTGGAAACATGGGTGCTTCAGGTTCGGTTTCTTACCTTTTCGATAACAAGGGTGTTATTGTATTTGCTGGTGAAGATGCGGATGCTATCTTTGAACTCTTGCTAGAAGCAGATGTGGATGTGGATGATGTAGAAGCAGAGGAAGGAACAATCACTGTTTATACAGCTCCAACTGACCTTCACAAGGCTATCGTTGCCCTTCGTGAGTCAGGTATCCAAGAATTCCAAGTGACTGAACTTGAGATGATTCCTCAGTCAGAAGTGGAATTGTCAGGCGATGACCTTGAAACTTTTGAAAAACTTTACAGTGTTCTTGAGGACGACGAAGACGTACAAAAGATCTACACAAACGTAGATGGATTCTAATAGAAAAACGAACAGTTTTACTAGCTGTTCGCTTTTTATATTGGAACTTAGACTCTGCTTTCAGAATCGTTTTGTTGCTTGTTTTTTCCTAGACCTAGACCGACTGCATGTTTTTGGACGAGCAAGAGTCGCCCATTGTCATCTTTTGCAAAAGTTAGGGTAACCGTCTTAATTTTGTCACCAATGGAGATATAGGTGACTTTTCTCGTATTGTAACCCCCAATAGTGGAGTCAAACTCGGAGTCTGGCAGTCCGTGTTTTTTGATAATATCCTTGTAGTTGGTGCCACCTTTTCCTTTGTTGTCAAGGTCACCTTCGATTAAGTCGTCAAACTCTTTTTGGGTCCAAGTGAAGGAATCCTCTTCCTCCTCTTCAGGGATGAAATCACTGCTATCATCTGTCAAGTCACTTTCTTCTTCGCGTTCCATTGAGGCACTGGCCTCTCTGTAGGAGCGGTTAAATTCCCTGACAAAATCATTGTAGACATTAGCGTACAGTATCTGGGTTGTAAAGAAAAGGACAATAGAAGCAATTGATAGAGCTGTTCCGATAATGGCCATTGTTTTTCGTTTTTTGAGGTTAACGATAAGGCCGATAATCCCTAGGATTAAAGCGACGATGCCGATGAACAACAATGGATAGTTAATAAACGGGATCCAGGATCCTAAAAGTGAAATGGCTCCAAAAATGGTTGCCAAAATCCCTAAAACTTTTTGTTCTTCTGGTTTCATTTGAACGTTTTCTCCCTTCATCGAGTGAATGGATATCAATCCACAGTAGTTAGTGCTTATTATAGAGAAAATATCTGCTAATGTCAATTCTGACCAGGATAGTTCTCATAGAAACTTTTTTCTTGACATCTTTTCTGAAAATGATAAAATAGTTCTCATGAAAACTTAATTGTTCTCAAGAGAACTATTTTTTATTTGAGAGGAAGCAGATATGGATAAACCAATTTTGGTCTTTAAACGTTTTGGGCATCAGGTTCACCTCATGGTGCAAAAGGAAGCCAAGCGATGTGGCATTGAATTTATGGGTGGACCGCAAGGGCAGGTTCTGCGTTTTTTAGATCATTGTGAACAAAAAGAGGAACTGGTCCTGATTAAGGATATCGAGCAGGAACTCAATATTACCAAATCTGTTGCTAGTAATTTGGTCAAGCGTATGGTACAAAATGGTTTGGTGGAGTTGGAGACCAGTCCAAGTGATAAACGGGCGAAATTTGTTCATTTGACCGAAAAATCACGCTCTCAAATAAATCAAATCAAATCATTCTTTGATCGAATTGACCATAGTTTACTTGAAGGCATTTCTGAAGAGAATCTCGCAATCTTTGAAGAAGTCCTTGATAAACTGCAAGCAAATGTAGAAAAAATAGGAGGAGAGAATGAAGAAACTCGCTAAGCGTATTACAGGAAAAGAGTGGGGAATGATCGCCCTTACGATTCTTTTCACTTGTTTCTCGGTTTATCTCGAGTTAGAGGTGCCGACCTACATTTCACAAATTACAGAGTTACTCGGAACGTCTGGAACGCAGTTGGGTGAACTCTGGTTACCAGCTGCGAAGATGATTGGTTTGTCTTTGTTGGCTTTCTTTACATCTGTTATAGTTGGTTTCTTTGCTGCTCGCGTTGCGGCATCTTATACAACCCATCTACGTAGAGATGTTTTTCATCGTGTTTTAGATTTTTCGCAGACAGAAATCAAGCGATTTTCAATCCCAAGTCTTTTGACTCGGACGACTAATGATATTACCCAGGTACAGATGCTCTTTACCATGGGCTTGCAAGTGGTTACTCGTGGGCCGATTATGGCTATCTGGGCCATTGGAAAAATCCTTGGAAAATCGGAATACTGGCTCTGGGCAGTGGTTGTGGCTGTTATTGTGAATGTCTTGATGACCACTGTTCTCATGACTCTGGCCTTTCCAAAACAATCGGTCATCCAAAAATTGACAGATAAACTCAATAGCATCACTCGTGAAAGTTTGACTGGGATTCGAGTTGTTCGTGCATACAATGCGGAAGATTACCAAGATGAAAAATTTGAAGCAGCCAACGATGAGGTAACACGTCTCAATCTCTTTGTCAATCGCTTGATGGCTATTATAAACCCGATCATGATGGCGATTTCAAGTGGATTGAGTTTAGCTATTTACTGGATTGGTGCCTATATCATCAACGACGCAAGTTTGACAGAACGTCTGCCCCTCTTTAGCGATATGGTTGTCTTCATGTCCTATGCTATGCAGGTCGTGATGGGCTTCCTTCTCATGGGAGCACTCTTTATTGTTCTTCCTCGTACCTTGGTTTCGGCAGGACGTATCAATCAAGTATTGGATCTGCATTCTTCTATTGAAAATCCTAGTCATGCTCAGACAGCGAATCCTTCAGTTCAAGGACGAGTGGAATTTTGTGATGTGACTTTCCGCTACTCTAAAAACTCTGAAGCAGTCGTGGAACATGTCACTTTCAAAGCAGAAGCGGGTCAAACCGTGGCCTTCATCGGATCGACTGGATCAGGTAAGTCCACTCTAGTCAACCTCTTGCCTCGTTTTTACGACGTTTCTGATGGAGAAATCCTAGTGGATGGTGTCAATGTGCAAGATTATGACTTAGAAGATTTGCGCAATAAAGTTGGCTATATTCCTCAAAAAGCTGTGCTCTTTTCTGGAGATGTTAAGGGAAACTTAGACTTTGGTAAGAGTCAAGAAAGTCCTCTAAGCGAAGCTGCTATGTGGCAAGCTCTGGAATTGGCTCAGTCTAAAAGCTTCATCGAGGATAAGGAAGCAGGTCTTACTTCAGAAGTTGCCCAAGGCGGGACTAATTTCTCAGGTGGGCAAAGACAACGTTTATCCATTGCGCGTGCCTTAGCTCGGAAGCCAGAAATCCTCATCTTTGACGACTCCTTCTCAGCCTTGGACTACAAGACAGATCGTGTCCTGCGCCAAGAACTAGCAGAGAAGACAAAATCCATGACCAAGCTCATCGTAGCGCAGCGGATTTCTACCATTATGGATGCAGACTTGATCTTAGTATTGGATCAAGGAAAAGTCGTGGGACAAGGCACCCACAAGGAACTTCTAGCCACCAACGAAGTCTACCAAGAAATTGCCTACTCACAACTATCGAAGGAGGAATTGGAACATGGAAAATAAAAAAGTGTCGGTCTGGAAACAGTGCAAACCTTATATGGCAGGCCTCCAACTCCCTCTCCTAATAGCAGTTGTGGCTGCAGTCATTTCAAGTATCATTACCGTTTATGGACCAACTAAGATTAAAGAAATTACTAACTTGATTTCAGATGGTTTGGCTACAGAAATCGACTTGGTAGCTGTGTCAAACATTGCTGGATTTTTGGTTGTCCTATATGTGTTTGGAGCTATCCTTAATTATACACAGGCCTATATCTTTTCAACGAGCATTCAGCATTTTTCAAAACGCTTGCGGACGGCTATCGCTGAAAAGATTAATCGTTTACCACTTGGCTACTTTGACCGTCATTCACAAGGAGACACCCTTTCGCGTGTGACTAATGATGTGGATACGGCGGCACAATCTCTCAACCAAAGTCTAGGTACCGTTCTTTCAGCTAGTTTCTTGCTGATTGCTGTTTTAGTGACCATGTTTGGGATGAACTGGATTTTGGCTCTCGTAACAGTTGTTTCAACGCTTGTTGGTTTTGCAGGTATATCAGTGATTATGGCTAAGTCACAAGGACATTTTGAGGCCCAACAGAATAATCTGGCAGCCGTCAATGGTTATGTAGAAGAAATGTATTCGGGACACAATGTTGTGACGAGCTACAATGCTGTGGATTCAACTAAAGTGAGATTTGCAGGTTTAAACCAAAACTTGCATGAGAGTATCTGGAAATCTCAATTTATCTCTGGTATCATGATGCCAGCCATGATTTTTGTTGGGAATTTTAGTTATGTATTGGTCATCATCGTTGGGGCCGCGCTGGCGTTAGAAGGACATATCACTATAGGGATTATTGTAGCCTTTATGGTTTACGTACGGACCTTCTCCCAACCTCTATCGCAGATTGCCCAAGGGATTACGAGCTTGCAGCAAGCGAGTGCAGCCATGACTCGTGTATTAGAATTTCTAGCTGAAGCTGAGATGCAGGATGAATCTCATAAGGACAGACAATTGAGCAACATGAAAGGGGAAGTAGTCTTTGATCAGGTGTCATTTGGCTATACACCAGAGCGCACCATCATCCATGACTTTTCTGCGACAGCTCATGCAGGTCAGAAGGTCGCGATTGTTGGGCCGACTGGGGCTGGTAAGACAACCATTGTTAATCTTTTGATGAAATTTTATGAGATTGATAAGGGAAGTATTCGCATTGATGGTGTGGATACCAAGGCTATGACGCGTTCAGAAGTGCATGATGCCTTTTCAATGGTCTTGCAGGATACCTGGCTCTTTGAAGGAACGATTCGAGACAATCTCATCTATAATCAAACAGGGATTAGTGATGAACGAATGATGGAAGCCAGCAAGGCTGTGGGAATCCACCACTTTATCATGACCTTGCCAGATGGCTACGATACTATTTTGGATGACAGTGTGACCTTGTCTGTTGGACAGAAACAGCTCTTGACCATCGCTCGTGCTTTGTTGAAAGATGCGCCACTCCTAATTCTGGACGAGGCGACATCCTCAGTTGACACACGTACAGAGGAGTTGATTCAAAAAGCCATGGACCGTTTGATGGAAGGGAGAACTTCCTTTGTTATTGCCCACCGCTTGTCAACCATTCGAAATGCAGACTTGATCTTGGTCATGAAAGATGGCAATATCATCGAGCAAGGGAATCATGATGACCTGATGGCCCAAGCTGGCTTCTACGCGGATCTCTATAATAGTCAATTTACAGAAGATGATGCAGAAGAATAAACCTCAGAAGGCTTGACGGCCTTCTTTTTCTGCACTATACTAGAAGACAAGCGCCTCACCTAGAGGAAAAATAAAATGATAATGAGAAGTATACATGAAAAATTATCAAGAATGGTATCAAAATATCGGCTCCAAACTCATCAACCATCCCACCCTTCTATTTCTATTGCTTAATTTCAATCGTTTGATGACAGTAGCTATGCCCCTGGTCTATCTGATCTTGCTAGTCACCACTTACCTGCAGCTAGGACTTGGTCAGCAAGTCGGGGTCTATTTGCTTGTCCCCGCTACAGGTTTTGTGATCTTGTCCCTGTTTCGTAAGAAAATCAACCACCCGCGACCTTATGAAACTTGGGATATCTGCCCCCTGCTTGAAAAAGATAGTTCGGGACAGTCGATGCCTAGTCGACATGTCTTTTCGGCAACTATCATCTCCATGGCCTGTTTCCATGCTTGGACTTTGATCGGAACGATCTTGCTTATTTGCTCAGGAGTCTTAGCCTTGGTTCGAGTACTAGGTGGTGTTCATTATCCCAAGGATGTCTTGGTTGGCTATGCTTGTGGTCTCATGTGGGGGCTTCTTTTCTTCCTATTTTGACATGTAAGTTAAGCTAGTCCTACAACCACTTACTGCTTCAAATTGACCACTTGCTTTTTTGCCCTTGTATTCCTAACTTAGCTTTGATATAGTAGAGTCAGAAAGGAGATGTGATGAAGTTACGAATTGAGATTGACGACAATTTAGAAGAAACTGAAATTCTCATCAAGACCCCTGCTTTGACAGATGAAATTGCAGATTTGCAACGGATCTTGCAAGAGTCAAAGGCTCCGAGGTTGACTTTTTACAAGGGGACAGGCGAATATTACCTAGACCTGTCAGAGATTCTCTTCTTTGAAACGGATGGTAGCAAGATCTACGCCCATACCCAAAAAGAAGCCTATGAGGTTCGCCTCAAGCTCTATGAGTTGGAGACCATCTTGCCCCGCTATTTTAGCCGAGTGTCCAAGTCAACTATCGCAAACATCCGTCAGATTTACTCAGTGGACAAGTCCTTTTCAGGAACGGGCACTATTTCCTTTTATCAGACTCATAAGGAGGTTCATGTCTCACGGCATTACCAGTCCCTCCTAAAAGAAAATCTAAGAAACATGAGGTAACAGACATGAAAAAGAAAGCATTTGGAATTGTATTGTTAGTATTGGCAGCCTGGATCTTGCTGCAAGGGAATTTTGGAATCCCTTCTTTGGATGGCAAAATATGGCCTTTAATTGGTATCGCCTTTTTTGCTTACCAATCAGTTGAAGCTTTGCTTCGTCGTCATCTAACATCAGCAGTTTTTACCGCTCTAGTAGCCTTAATGATTGCGAATCATTTTTATAACATTTTTCCTATTCCAAACCAGTCTTTGTTTTGGGCTAGTATCTTAGCAGTGCTAGGAGTTGGCTATCTGACGCATTCAAGTAAGTTTTGGTACGGCAAAAAATGGTGGTACAACAGTGAGCGAACAGTCGTCACAGATAAGGAAGTCGCTTTTGGTAGCGGAACCTTTTATAAACAAGATCAAGATCTTGTAGATGACCAAGTTGAAGTCGCTTTTGGAGATGCAAAAATCTACTATGATAACGCAGAGATGTTAGGTGATTTTGCTACTTTGAATATCGAAGTTGCTTTTGGTAATGCAACCGTCTATGTTCCACAACACTGGCGTGTAGACTTGAAAGTTGAAACCTCCTTTGGTGCGGCCAAGGCGGACGCTCCTATAGCACCGACTAGTAAAACTTTGATTATTCGTGGAGAAGTGGCCTTTGGTAAACTTGGAGTTGTTTACGTTAAATAAAAAAATAGTTTAGGCCCTTGATAAATTCAAGAAAGTGTGATAACATAGTACGGTATGTGGTGCTAGCACATCCGCTATATTAGATCTAATAGGAGGAAAACACAATGGCTAAAGTATGTTACTTTACAGGTCGTAAGACTGTATCAGGAAACAACCGTTCACACGCGATGAACCAAACAAAACGTGCCGTAAAACCAAACCTTCAAAAAGTTACTGTTCTTATCGATGGTAAACCTAAAAAAGTTTGGGCTTCAGCTCGTGCTTTGAAATCAGGTAAAGTTGAACGCGTTTAATAAAAATGAAAAGACCTAACTGGTCTTTTTCTTTTGCTCTAAGGATAAAACCATTTGAAAAATAGAGTAAATATCCGCCGATACAGCATTCTGCTTTTACACTTGGGCTGAAATATGATAAAATAGAGTATCAACAATTTGAGGTAAAAAAAATGACTGTAAAAATTAATACAAAAGATGGTCAAATCGAACTGACAGATGAAGTGATTGCAACCGTTGTAGGTGGTGCAGCAACTGAGATTTTTGGTGTGGTCGGTATGGCTAGTAAAAATGCCCTCAAAGATAATTTCCAAGCCCTTCTTGGTAAGGAAAATTATGCAAAAGGCGTTGTCGTAAAAGCAGCCGAAGATGGCAGCATTGCAGTTGATGTTTATACCGTGTTGAGCTACGGAACAAAGATTAGTGAAGTCTCAAAAAACATCCAAGAGAGCGTTCGTTTTAGTTTGGAAAACCAACTAGGAATTACTGCTCAGACTGTGAATGTCTACATTCAAAATATCAAAGTTGTAGGAGAATAATCGTGTCAAAAATTACTACCAGCTTATTTCAAGAGATGGTGCAGGCTGCATCAACTCGTTTGAATAAGCAAGCAGAATATGTCAATTCATTAAACGTCTTTCCAGTTCCAGATGGAGATACTGGGACAAACATGGGAATGACCATCGAAAATGGTGCCAAAGAAGTAGCAGATAAGCCGGCTTCTACAGTTGGAGAAGTGGCGAGCATTCTTGCTAAGGGGCTCTTGATGGGTGCGCGTGGAAACTCAGGAGTTATCACGTCTCAACTTTTTCGTGGCTTCTCTCAAGCTATCAAAGATAAAGACGAGTTAACAGGTCAAGACTTGGCTCTTGCTTTCCAATCTGGTGTCGAGGTAGCCTACAAGGCTGTAATGAAGCCAGTCGAAGGAACTATCTTGACAGTTTCTCGTGGTGCAGCCATTGGTGCCAAGAAAAAAGCTGAGCAAACAGATGATGCCGTTGAGGTCATGCGTGCAGCCTTGGAAGGAGCTAAAACAGCTCTTGCCAAAACACCAGACATGCTTCCAGTTTTGAAAGAAGTTGGTGTTGTGGACTCAGGTGGTCAAGGTTTGGTCTTCATCTACGAAGGTTTCCTATCAGCTCTTACTGGTGAATACAGTGCGTCTGAGGACTTTGTAGCAACTCCAGCTAATATGGGTGAAATGATCAATGCTGAACACCACAAGTCAGTAGCTGGACATGTCGCAACAGAAGATATCACTTTTGGTTACTGTACTGAGATTATGGTTGCCCTTAAGCAAGGTCCAACTTATGCCAAAGATTTTGACTATGATGAATTCCGCAACTACTTGAATGACCTAGGGGATTCTCTTCTTGTCGTCAACGATGATGAAATCGTCAAAGTCCACGTCCATACAGAAGATCCAGGTCTTGTTATGCAAGAAGGCCTTAAATATGGTAGCTTGGTCAAGGTTAAAGTAGATAATATGCGCAACCAACACGAAGCTCAAGTAGAAAAAGAAGCTCAAGTCAGCAAGCCAGCTGAAGAGAAGGAATACGCCCTTATCGCAGTAGTAGCAGGTCAAGGCTTGGCAGATATCTTCCGTGCCCAAGGTGTGGACTATGTCATCGAAGGTGGACAAACCATGAACCCTTCGACAGAAGACTTTATCAAGGCTGTTGAGCAAGTCAATGCTCGCAACATCATCTTCTTGCCAAACAACAAAAATATCTTCATGGCGGCCCAATCTGCTGCAGAGGTATTGGATCAACCAGCAGTAGTGGTAGAAGCTCGTACCCTTCCTCAAGGTTTGACTAGTCTTCTTGCCTTTGATCCAAGCAAGTCTATCGAAGAAAACAAAGAACGTATGACTGCAGCTCTTGCTGATGTAGTCAGCGGTAGTGTAACAACAGCCGTTCGTGATACAACTATCGATGGATTAGCAATTCATGAAAATGACAATCTTGGTATGGTAGATGGGAAAATCCTCGTGTCAAATCCTGACATGCACCAAACCTTGACTGAAACATTGAAACACATGCTAGACGAAGATAGTGAAATCGTGACTTTCTATGTTGGAGAAGACGGAAGCGAAGAATTGGCTAACCAAATTGCCCAAGAAATCGCAGAAGAATTCGAAGATGTCGAAGTCGAAATCCACCAAGGTCAACAACCTGTTTACCCATATCTTTTCAGTGTGGAATAAGAGTGAAACTTGAATGAAAATAACAGAAGGAAGCTGAACTGACAGCTTCCTTTTTCTATGCAATTTGACCTACCAATAAATTTATATTGAAACAAACCTTCTATTGGAAATTCTAATTACGATAGGTTATAATGATAAAGCTGTTATATTGAGTTAAGTATGAATATAAAGGAGAAATGATGAAGAAAAAATTTTTTAATCAATCTTTTTCCCGCTTTTCGATTAGAAAGTTAAGTGTTGGGACCTGTTCGGTATTGCTAGGAACCTTTATGGTGATGGCTACTTCTCCAGTGCAAGCGGATGAAGCTCAAGTCAACAATAAGGAACTGCAAACCCAGGCGGAAATTCAACAGAAGGAAAAAAGTGCTGAGAATGGGCAGGAAGTCCTTTCTGAACCTCAAAAAGAGGTAATACAGAACGAAGCAGTTAAGGACCAGAAGGATAAAACTGAATCGTCCAAAACAGAAGTATCTGCACCAGTTGTTCAGAGCCAACCAGTTTCACAAGTTGATAATACGAAGGAAGCGAGTCAGCCTTCTTTAGATGAGGAGAAAAAGCAATCTCTAGAATCAACTCAAACTGAGCAGAAAAGCAAGGAAGAAAGCGGTTCTAGCGGAAAAACTTCTTCTAGACGCAAGAGATCGCTAGATGAAGTCAATGCTGCATTTCAAGCTCATTCGCCAATTAAGGATATCCATGCGGTAGATAGTGTCCGTGAATCCTTGTCCTTTAGTATTACTGGACACGAAGCAGACTATTCTGGTGGGTATATCAAAATTCATTTCCAAAATGGGAAAGCTATTAAATTGACCCCTTCTCCTGTCGGTGGTGTAAAGTTCAGTCAAGAAAAAATAAATGGAGACCTTGATTTAAAGATAGAACCCGTTAATCTGAGAGGTGGAGCAAACTATAACTTCGTCTATACTTTTCAGATAGATCCTTTGACTCAGAACTGGGGAGGTGCTGTCCAAGCCATTGGGCCAGACCACAAGGTGACCGCAACTGCTAAGCTCTATGACAAAAATGGCAATGTCCTCAAAGAACTTGGAAGTATTGAACACACATGGAAAGTCTTAGAAAACGGGGTAGGTGGTCTGACACCAATGTCTAACCATCAGGTCATTGGCTACGATCGAAATAATGATGGTATCGTTGATGAAGATTCGTCTCGTGTGTCCTTCTATCTATTTAATGGCGCGAAAGATCCTAAGAATAATACGGCAAGAAATGATTACTTCAACTATGGAAATGGTGTCTTTGATGGTCGTATGATCAATGGTATGGGGATTAGTGATGTCGGAGGGCATATCATTGATCCTGTCACTTCTTATACCTATAATATAGAGTTAAAAGAAGGTTATGAATTGACAGATGAAGCGAAAGCTCTGGGTTGGACTGCTGATGCGACGGGTTATCATCTGACGATTAACAGAGCTAACAATCCGCTTCAAGATATTAATAACAATAAAAATAAGCTCATTCCAATTTCTTTCAAGTTAAAGAATGCCAAAGTAGCAGATATCAATAGAAAAGCGCAAAAGCTAACTGTGACGGGTATCTATACAAAAGCAGATGGAACTAGTTATCAAAATACGGCTGTTCTCCCCTATACTCTCTTTGTTCAAAAAACAGACCAACCAGAGTCTTCTCTCTTTGAATTTAGACACTATAATCAGTCTGACTCGGAGATGATTCGTTCTTATGGTGAAACAGAATACCGTTCTAATGTTCGACTTTCATCAGTTGCTCAGGTTGAAAAAGATTATCCTATCAATGACTATACGGTCACCCATAAAATACAGGATTCACGAGAGTCTTATCGAGAAGTAAACGTGATTGAGGAGCGTCAATGGAATGAATTTTTCTCTTCACCGGACGCATCCGTAGAAGTATACAATAAAGCTACAGGTGAGTTATTAGGTACTTTTAATAGTAACACCCGTAGTCTACGTTTGACGGAAGAGCAAGATGTGAAGGAACTGGAGTACAAGTTTAAAAATATCAAGATGAGGAAGTCCTCAACAAATGATACTTCGGCATTTTTTTTCCAGACAAAAACACGTTTTAATAATTGGGAAAGTCTCTATAAAGACTCGACGATTAGTAAGTTGGATTCTAGAACGGATTTCACTTTTAAGAATACTGGAAACACTGTTTCCTTCTCTCAAACTGCCTCAGCCGAATTGACGCGTGTTATCCAGCAAATTTCAATGGTTGGACGCCGTCGGACAGATGTCTTTAATCGACACACAGATGCTTCTGGTTTTAAAGAAGATTTTATCACAAGGACTGCGGGTAAAGACACCCCTACTCAGAACTTCGCAAACTTGACGGGAGTTTACCATTTAGCCTATTTGGCTGACCCTCAATTAAACTTTAGTGGAAACCTTAATTTTAAGGTCTATTATAATTACAAAGATACTGGGAAAACTCTCTACTATGCTCAAGTAAAGGGAACTCCAGACTCAACTATGCCCCCAACTCTTTTGAAATTAGAAAACAAGACGATTCCAAATGGGACCTATACCTATAAAGCAATTGCTTTCTGGGATGAAGAACTTCCAGATGTTCAAGCCCAAAATGGTTATGATCTAGGTGAATTGGATGGTATTACCGTTACTTCGAAAAATTCGACCTCTCATGACTTCAATGTGGTAGTACAGGCTTCAGAAGCGAGCGGTGTCTACTCTGAAGTGAAAAGGGCTACAGAACAACACTTTGCCTATAATACCCAAGAACATTATCCAAATGATGAGATTGATTTTAGAGTAACCTATAAAAACGCAGCGAAACAGCCTGTTTCAGATGTATATGTCTTATCTTCTTTGCCGCTGAAAGGTGATAAACAACTGGAATCAAGGAATCGTGGATCGGAGTTCACCGTTCGTTTGACAAAAGCTCTGACAGCTCCTGAAGGATGGGAGGTTCAGTATAGCCGTACTGCAGGTACTGCCGCAGAAATTAATGCTTCACAATGGTTGACAGCAGAACAGGTATCGGATTGGTCGGAGATTCGTGCAGTTCGTTGGCATTCGATTGCTCCGGTTGCTGCTGGAAGTAGGGTTCAGTTTCCTATCGATGGAGCACTTATCGGGCAAGATACTGCCCCAGGTGCTACGGCTTATCTTTCTTCGGCTCTGGCAAATGGCAGTTCCAGGTACACTGAGTCCAATAATGTTTCAATTCAAATGACCACCAAACTGTCAACTGCAAGCTTTACTTTTGTGGATATAAACAATCCGTCTAAGGAAGTGCAACTAGGACAGGTAGACACAGTTGTAGGCAAACCAAACGGATCAATTTCTTATGACCCTGCTCGTCGAATTAAGGAATTAGAAGATGCGGGCTATGAACTGATCCGTAACGATTTTACAGATCATGTGTTTGGTGATTTGACTAGTCCAAAACAATTTAAGTTTCAGTTTAGACATAAGGTTATAGAAACAATTGAAACTGTCCGTGGAACTCGCGTAATTAATTATAAGTATTACAGAAAAGCAAAAAATCCTGATTTAGCGCTCCTGCCTCCCAGACATGTAGAATCCCATTCGTTTACCCGAACGAAGAGAATCGATCAGGTTTTGGCAAAAATGAAACCAAATGATACGACAGCAGGTGTGACTTACTCAGCCTGGTCTGCAGACCAAACTTGGTCTCAGGTGATTTCGCCTGAAATTCCTGGCTATTATGCAGGGGAAGATATTGACGCAAATACAATGTCGGGAGATAGGGCTCTTGATCAATATTGGCTTAGTGCGATAAATCAGAGCGATGAAGATTTGGTAAGAGAATTCTCTTGGGATAGATTGGTGTATTATGTTCCACTTCCAGTTGTTCCTTCAGCAAGCGCAGCGAAATCCAAGGGGATTCAAGGGCAGAAGCAGCTAGCAACGATTCGGTTTGATGAGGATAGAGCAAGCGAGAGCGAGGTTCACTTTACAAAAGGGACAACAACCATTAATGGAGCAAAGAAATCCGTTGAACTAGTCCAAAGTAGTGTCTTTCTTTATGATGAGAATGGGCAGAAGGTAACTTCGCTAACCATTGCTAATCAGGGAACTTACGAATTAGATCTTGTAAATAAGACAATCGTCTTTACTCCATTAAAAACATTCTATGGTCCAGCAACTCCAGTTCAAGTTGGAGTGGTGGATAAAAATGGAGAGTCGGCTGTAACAACTTATGCTCCAGTTGTTGAGAAAGTCACTCCAACCAGCACTAACGCAACCAGCACAGGTCCTCAAGGCCTTCCTCAAACCGGCACTCCAACGTTTGCAGGTGGTGATCCACTGGTTCCAATCGATGAAAGAGTCGAGCCAATCTTCGCAGATGGAAGCAAGGAAAAAGTGATTCCGGGTCAAGGAACCTACACGATTGCCCCAGATGGCACAGTGACCTTCACTCCAGACAAGCAGTATGTCGGTAAACCAGATCCAGTCACAGTGAAACGTGTGGATAAGAACGGAACTCCAGTTACTGCGACTTATAGTCCAGAATTTACTAAGGTGACTCCTACAGGAACCGGTGCAACCAGCACAGGTCCTCAAGGTGTTCCACAAACGGGCACTCCAAGCTTCCAAGGTGGTGATCCACTGGTTCCAATCGATGAAACAGTCGAGCCAACCTTCGACGATGGAAGCAAGGAAAAAGTGATTCCAGGACAAGGAACCTACACGATTGCCCCAGATGGCACAGTGACCTTCACTCCAGACAAGCAGTTTGTCGGCAAGCTAGATCCAATAACGGTTAAACGCGTGGATAAGAATGGAACTCCAGTGACTGCGACTTACAGTCCAGAGTTTACTAAGGTGACTCCAACTGGTACGGGAGATAAGACGGAGGGTCTGCAAGGTCAGGTCCAAGAAGGTAAAGTGACCTTCACTCCAGGCCATGACTTAGTTCCATTCCCAGCTGATTCGACTCCACTATTTGACAATGGTAGAGCTGTGAAGGAAGTGCCAAATGTTGGTAAGTTCGAAGTAGAAGCAGACGGAACTGTAACCTTCACTCCAGATAAGCAGTTCAAGGGTGAAACACCAGAGCTTGAATTGACTCGTGTGGATGCCAATGGAACTCCTGTTACTGTCAAGTACCAAGCAGTAGTGAAAGAAGTTGTTCCAACCAGCACTAATGCAACCAGCACAGGTCCTCAAGGTGTCCCACAAACAGGCACTCCAAGCTTCCAAGGTGGTGATCCACTGGTTCCAATCGATGAAACAGTCGAGCCAACCTTCGACGATGGAAGCAAAGAGAAATCTATTCCAGGTCAAGGAACTTACACGATTGCCCCAGATGGCACAGTGACCTTCACTCCGGACAAACAGTTTGTCGGAAACCCAGATCCAGTCACAGTGAAGCGTGTGGATAAGAATGGCACCCCAGTTACTGCGACTTACAGTCCAGAGTTTACTAAGGTGACTCCAACTGGAACCGGTGCAACAAGTACAGGTCCTCAAGGACTTCCACAAACTGGTACTCCAACCTTCCAAGGTGGTAACCCACTGGTTCCAATCGATGAAACAGTTGAGCCAACCTTCGAAGATGGAAGCAAAGAGAAGTCTATTTCAGGTCAAGGAACTTACACGATTGCACCAGATGGAACTGTAACTTTCACTCCAGATAAGCAGTTTGTAGGTAGTCCAGATCCAGTTACAGTGAAGCGTGTGGATAAGAATGGCACTCCGGTTACTGCGACTTACAGTCCAGAGTTTACTAAGGTGACTCTAACTGGTACGGGAGATAAGACGGAGGGTCTGCAAGGTCAGGTCCAAGAAGGCAAAGTGACCTTCACTCCAGGCCATGACTTAGTTCCATTCCCAGCTGATTCAACTCCACTATTTGACAATGGTACAACTGTGAAAGAAGTGCCAAATGTTGGTAAGTTCGAAGTGGACGCAGACGGTAAGGTAACCTTCACTCCAGACAAACAGTTCAAGGGTGAAACACCAGAACTTGAATTGACTCGTGTGGATGCCAACGGCACTCTTGTTACTGTCAAGTACCAAGCAGTAGTGAAAGAAGTAGTTCCAACCAGCACTAACGCAACCAGCACAGGTCCTCAGGGTGTTCCACAAACCGGGACTCCAACGTTTGCTGGTGGTGATCCACTGGTTCCAATCGATGAAACAGTCGAGCCAACCTTCGAAGATGGCAGCAAAGAGAAGTCTATTCCAGGTCAAGGAACCTACACGATTGCACCAGACGGAACTGTAACTTTCACTCCAGACAAGCAGTTTGTAGGTAGTCCAGTTCCAGTCACAGTGAAACGTGTAGATAAGAATGGCACCCCAGTCACTGCAACCTACAGTCCAGAGTTTACGAAAGTAACACCGACTGTTACAGGTGATAAGACAGAAGGCCTTCAAGGTCAGGTCCAAGAAGGTAAAGTCAGCTTCACCCCAGGTCATGATTCTGTTCCATTCCCAGCAGATTCAACTCCACTATTTGACAATGGTACAACTGTGAAGGAAGTGCCAAATGTCGGTAAGTTCAAGGTGGACGCAGATGGTAAGGTGACCTTTACTCCAGATAAACAGTTCAAGGGTGAAACACCAGAGCTTGAATTGACTCGTGTGGATGCCAATGGCACTCCTGTTACAGTCAAGTACCAAGCGGTAGTGAAAGAAGTAGTTCCAACTTCAACGGACGCCACTTCAAATGGTATCCAAGGTCAACCGCAAAAAGGTACCCCAACCTTCACAGAAGGTAATCCATTGGTTCCAATTGATGATACGAAACCAATGACTTTCGAAGATGGACAGTCAACGAAAACAGTTCCAGGTGTAGGTGAATACAGCATCAATCCAGATGGATCTATCACCTTTACTCCAGAAAAACAATATGTTGGCACCCCAGATCCAGTTACAGTGAAACGTGTAGATAAGAATGGCACTCCAGTCACTGCGACCTATACCCCAACAGTGACTAAGGTAACACCAACCAGCACTAACGCAACCAGCACAGGTCCTCAGGGTGTTCCACAAACGGGCACCCCAAGCTTCCAAGGTGGTGATCCACTGGTTCCAATCGATGAAACAGTCGAGCCAACCTTCGCAGATGGAAGCAAGGAAAAAGTGATTCCAGGACAAGGAACCTACACGATTGCACCAGATGGAACTGTAACCTTCACTCCAGACAAGCAGTTTGTAGGTAGTCCAGATCCAATCACAGTGAAACGTGTAGATAAGAATGGCACCCCAGTCACTGCAACCTACAGTCCAGAGTTTACGAAAGTAACACCGACTGGTACAGGTGATAAGACAGAAGGCCTTCAAGGTCAGGTCCAAGAAGGTAAAGTCAGCTTCACCCCAGGTCATGATTCTGTTCCATTCCCAGCTGATTCAACTCCACTATTTGACAATGGTACAACTGTGAAAGAAGTGCCAAATGTTGGTAAGTTCGAAGTGGACGCAGACGGTAAGGTAACCTTCACTCCAGACAAACAGTTCAAGGGTGAAACACCAGAGCTTGAATTGACTCGTGTGGATGCCAACGGAACTCCTGTTACTGTCAAGTACCAAGCAGTAGTGAAAGAAGTCACTCCTACAGGAACTAACGCAACCAGCTCAGGCCCTCAAGGTGTTCCACAAACAGGAACTCCAAGCTTCCAAGGTGGTGATCCACTGGTTCCAATCGATGAAACAGTCGAGCCAACCTTTGAAGATGGATCAACTGAAAAAGTGATTCCAGGTGAAGGAACTTATGTAATCTCACCAGACGGCACTGTCACCTTCACTCCAGAAGCTAATTTTGTAGGAAAAGGAACAGGCGTAACGATTGTTCGCAAGGATAAGAACGGTACTCCAGTTACTGCAAGCTATCGTCCAACAGTTGTAGATCCATCTACTGGTCATGACACGACTTCTACAGGAGCAAAAGGCCAACCACAAGTGGCAACACCAGTGTTTGAAGGACATATCGATTCGACTGTTCCACCAACCTTTGAGTATGGTAGCACGACTATGGTTGTTCCGGGTGAAGGAAGCTATACAATTGATAAAGATGGTAAGATTACCTTTACTCCAGAACCAGACTTTGTTGGTAGAGCCAAAGGATTGGTTGTGAAACGTTTGGATATGTATGGAAATGTAGTTACTGCTCGCTACACACCAACTGTCCTTGGACAAACACAAGTGAGTGATGCGACATCAGAAGGTCTTAAAGGTCAAACTCAGACTGGTAAACCAAACTTTACAGGTGATGTCGATCTGACAGTTCCGCCAACCTTTGAAGATGGAACAACTGAAAAAGTCGTTCCAGGTGAAGGAACTTATGTAATCTCACCAGATGGCACCGTCACCTTTACCCCTGAGGCAGACTTTGTAGGACAAGCAAAAGGTGTGAAAGTGATCCGTAAAGATCGCAATGGAAATAACCTTTCAGGATTCTATACTCCAACAGTAGTAGAACTTCCAGAGCAAGTGAAGCCGTCTGATAAAAAAGAACTTTCAGTAGCTGATTCAAAACCAGATCAATTGACTCAAAACATCTCTGTAGAAAAAAATCAACTTCCAAATACAGGAAGTCAAGAAGATGGTTTGAAAAATCTAGGAATTCTAACCGCCCTAGCAGGTGTCATGACACTTGGATTGCTAGGTAAAAAGAAACGAAACGATGAATCAGACTAATCATTTTTAAGAACCGAGAAATCGGTTCTTTTTTTATGACATTTGTCATATTTCCTAGTGACAGAAGCATCTAGCTCCGTCAACTTCAAAAGACTATAATTGAAGTAGGAAATGGAGGAAGAAGAAATGAAAAATAAAATGATTGTCGCAGTGGGTTTAGTAGCAGCAGGAGTTATGACCTATCTCATGTTTTCAGGATTGGACGAGGGTTTCTACCATTTTCCTTGGGAGCTCTTTGCTGGCTTTGGAATGATGTCTTGGGTTGTCAGAGAAGGTTTGAAATTGGTCAGAGATGCGAAAAAGGAGTTTGAGGAATGAAAAAGGCAATCATTTATTTCTTTATCGGCCTGTCACTCTTGGTATGGTTAGTGGAAATGTTTACTGGTTGGTTTGACCAAACCGTGCTTGGCCAATTCATTCGTGGTGCTTGGGGTTTTGGATTTATGATTTTCGTTGTTTTCCCTATGGGAATGAAGTGGTTGAAAGGAGAATCTCATGGCTGTGATTAAAGTTGAGAAATTGAGTAAGAAAATAAAAGACAAGGAGATCTTGCGGAACATCTCTTTTGAAATCCATCATGGTGAATGTGTCGCCTTGATTGGACCTAACGGAGCAGGAAAAACAACCTTGATTGATTGCCTCTTGGGTGACAAGTTCATGAGCTCAGGTCGGGTCGCCATTCAAGGCTTTGCGCCAACAGATCCTCGATTAAAGCAGCTTATTTCTGTCTTGCCCCAAGAAAATGCAGTTGTCCAAAGCTTGAAAGTGAAAGAACTTCTATCATTTTTCAAGTCACTTTATCCCGACAGTCTTTCAGATAAAGAAATTGATGACTTGCTGAGATTCTCAGACAAGCAGAAAAATCAGCTAGCGGGCAAGTTGTCTGGTGGGCAAAAACGTTTGTTCTCTTTCGTGTTGGCTTTAATCGGTCGTCCGAAAATTCTATTTTTAGACGAGCCAACTGCTGCCATGGATACCTCGACACGTCAGCATTTTTGGGAAATTGTTAATCAATTAAAGAAAAATGGTGTGACCATTGTCTATTCTTCTCACTATATAGAAGAGGTAGAACATACGGCTGACCGCATTTTGGTCCTCCACAAGGGTGAATTGATTCGCGATACGACTCCTTATGCTATGCGTGGTGAAGAACAAGAAAAGCATTTTACGGTACCTCTAACTTATCAGGAATTTATCAGCACTTTGGACCAGGTTCAAGAGATTGAAATCAAGCAAAATGCCCTCTCTTTCACAACCAAAGAAGCCAGCCAGGTATGGGAAGCCTTGCAAGAACAGGGCTGCACAATCGAAGAAATTGAAGTTCGCAATCGAACTCTCTTAGACAGTATTTTCGAAACGACTCAAGACTAAAGGAGATTGATGATGAAAAATATGACAAGTCTCATGAAAGTGGAAATCATTCTGATGAAACGGCAAGCCGTCTACTATTTGCTGTCCATCGGACTCCCAAGTGTGTTTTACCTTATCTTTTCTGGTATGATGTCAGGGTCAGATGTTCCAGAAATTGTTCTTCAAGCCTATCTTTTTGCCATGACGCTCTTTAGTATCATGTCAAGCGCCTTTTTCAGTATCCCTAGCACACTCGAATCTGACAAGACAAACAACTGGCAAAAATTGATTCAACATTCTCCTGTATCTATGGTAGAATATTATGTATCAAAACTGTTCAGCACTCTGTTGACTTTCTTGTTATCAATTATAGTTGTCTTTTCGGTTGGTCATTTTGTCCGTGGAGTGACCCTGCCTTGGCTTGACTGGTTGGTGATTGGAGTTATGTTGTTGGTCGGAAGCGTGGTCTTTATCAGCATGGGGGTCTTGGTGAGCTTGCTTCCCAGTGCTCAACTGATGACGGTTATTGGAAATATTGCCTATATTGCTTTGGCTGTCCTAGGAGGACTATGGTTTCCCTTGAATTCCTTCCCAGAATGGCTCCAATCTATTGGAAAATTGACTCCAACCTATCAACTGATGCAGGTAGTCTCTTCCTATTTGGAACACCATGAATTTAATATTCTTGCTGCCTTAGTTGTGCTAGGTTATACAGTTTTCTTTGGTGTATTGGTAATCCAACTGAAAAAACGGATCGAGGTAAAATAAATCTATGTTGGAAAAATTAAAAAACACTCATTATATGTTTCATATTTCAATAGTGTTTATCATCTTTCCTATAGCGGGTGTCATCGTTGGAGAGTACCCGCTTTTAACCTTGTTATGGACCTTACTATTTGTCCTTGCTTTCTACTCGGTTTTAATCAGTCAGAACCGCACCGTGCAGTGGCTAGCTTGGTGGATCATGCTTGCCTACATTTTTTACAGTTCCATCTGGTTAAATGCGAGCTTCGCTTGGTTTATCTTTTATTTATCTAATCTCCTTATTTATGAGCTGGATGAGGTTTCTTTCCACTCTTGGCGTTTTGTCAGTTTTGTTGTCTTACAACCGATGATTTTAACTGGAATCTCTATGGTTGGTCAAGTTAGTCCCTGGCACCTCCTCTTTTTCTTGGTGACCTTTATCGTTTCTGATGCCTTGACCTTCGGTCTTTATCGGATTCAGGTATCTGAACAGATAAAAGAAGAAAAGATGAAACAAAATGCCAAGCTCAGTCTTTTCTTGGCTGAAAATGAACGCAGTCGGATTGGTCAGGATCTCCATGACAGTCTGGGGCATACCTTTGCCATGTTGAGTGTGAAGACGGACCTTGCCCTCCAGCTTCTTCAAATGCAGGCCTATCCTCAAGTGGAAAAAGAATTAAAAGAAATTCATCAGATCAGTAAAGAATCCATGAATGAAGTTCGTACAATTATCGAAAATCTTAAAACCAGAACCCTTGCTTCTGAATTTACGACTGTTAAAAAAATGCTGGAAATTGCAGGAATTGAAACGGAAATCAATCACCAATTAGATACTGCTAGCTTAACTCAGGAATTAGAATCAACGGCCTCCATGATTTTACTTGAGTTAGTGACCAATATCATCAAACACGCTAAAGCGTCTAAAGCTTTTTTAAAAGTAGAACGAACAGAGAAAGAACTCGTTTTAACAGTGAGAGATGATGGCTGTGGCTTTCCTTCTCTAAAGGGGGATGAACTCCATACAGTCCGAGATCGTGTCCTTCCATTTTCGGGAGAGGTAAAGGTGATCAGTCAGAATTCTCCAACAGAAGTGCAAGTACGACTACCTTATAAAGAGAGGAACTAAGATGAAACTACTTGTTGCAGAAGACCAAAGTATGTTGCGAGATGCCATGTGCCAGTTGCTTACCTTTCAACCAGATGTAGATTCTGTCCTACAAGCCAAGGATGGCCAAGAGGCAATTCAACTTTTAGAAAAAGAGTCTGTGGATATCGCCATTCTTGATGTAGAGATGCCTGTTAAGACTGGCCTTGAAGTCTTGGAGTGGATACGAGCAGAAAAGCTAGAAACTAAGGTAGTCGTCGTAACGACCTTCAAGCGCCCTGGCTATTTTGAACGCGCGATTAAGGCTGGAGTGGATGCCTATGTCTTGAAAGAAAGAAGTATTGCAGATCTCATGCAAACCTTGCACACTGTTCTCGAAGGGCGCAAGGAATATTCGCCTGAATTGATGGAAGTGGTGATGACGCATCCCAATCCATTGACAGAACAAGAGATTGCTGTCTTAAAGGGAATCGCTCAGGGCCTATCCAACCAAGAAATTGCAGACCAACTCTATCTATCAAACGGAACCGTTCGAAACTATGTCACCAATATTCTTTCCAAGCTAAATGCAGGCAATCGAACAGAGGCAGCTAACATCGCAACAGAATCAGGTTGGCTTTGATAAGAAAGATAAAAAAACATCTCAAACGAATGTTTAATCGAAGGAAATTCATACCAGAAAGTAGGAGGCAAAACTGCCTCCTTTTCTGGTTTAGAAAAGCGGTAAGAACTAGTTTCAAAGAGTTAAAAGATCAGAATAAAAACGAAAAAAATATTGACAAGGATAGAAAAAATGTGTTACAATAATAGACGGTACTTTTTACTTTTGGTCTCTCAAAAGTGTACAGGGACGTGCTGACAAATGTTGCAAAAGTACACACAGATGGTAGCTGTCACCAAGTGTATCATCACCAAAAATAAAAAAACACAGGAGAATGTAGATGCCTACAATTAACCAATTGGTTCGCAAACCGCGTAAATCAAAAGTAGAAAAATCTAAATCACCAGCTTTGAACGTTGGTTACAACAGTCATAAAAAAGTTCAAACAAACGTTTCTTCACCACAAAAACGTGGTGTAGCAACTCGTGTTGGAACAATGACACCTAAAAAACCTAACTCTGCCCTTCGTAAATTCGCTCGTGTACGTTTGAGCAACCTTATCGAAGTTACTGCCTACATCCCAGGTATCGGACACAACTTGCAAGAGCACAGCGTGGTGCTTCTTCGCGGTGGACGTGTAAAAGACCTTCCAGGGGTACGTTACCATATCGTCCGTGGTGCACTTGATACTGCAGGTGTTAACGATCGTAAACAAGGCCGTTCTAAATACGGTACTAAACGTCCGAAAAAAGCATAAGGAAAGGGGATAAAGAGAAATGAGTCGTAAAAATAGAGCTCCAAAACGTGATGTATTGCCAGATCCGCTTTACAATTCACAATTAGTTACTCGTCTTATCAACCGCGTTATGCTTGACGGTAAACGTGGTACAGCTGCTTCAATCGTTTACGGTGCTTTTGAGCAAATCAAAGAAGCTACTGGTAACGATGCACTTGAAGTATTTGAAACAGCTATGGAAAACATCATGCCTGTACTTGAAGTACGTGCACGTCGTGTTGGTGGATCTAACTACCAAGTTCCAGTTGAAGTTCGTCCAGAACGTCGTACAACACTTGGACTTCGTTGGTTGGTAACAATCGCTCGCCTTCGTGGTGAACACACAATGCAAGACCGTCTTGCAAAAGAAATCATGGATGCTGCAAACAACACTGGTGCAGCAGTTAAGAAACGTGAAGACACTCACCGTATGGCTGAAGCAAACCGTGCCTTCGCACACTTCCGTTGGTAAGAATAAGATACTGAGGGCGTTAAAAAAGCGACTGAAAATTAGGAAGCTTGACGCGGAATCAAAGATTCTAGGAAAGCTTATCTATTTTCCAAGCTTTTAGCCCGAGTTCAATTATGATGCTAGGAACGGTAAGGATGCACAGTGAAAATAGGAAACTGACGCAGTATTCGATGAATACAAGAAAATTTATCTTTTTCACCCCGCATCCCGTTCTAGCTCAAATCGGCTAACTAATTTTAGCTTAAGTTCAATTCAACTTCCCATCTCACAAGTTGAAACCAACACATAACATGAAAACATTGAGAACGGGTAGGTCCTGCCTATCCGTTTTTATTAAAATCGTGTTATAATAGAATAGAAATTAAAATAAATAGGAGAAACAAACCTCATGGCACGCGAATTTTCACTTGAAAAAACTCGTAATATCGGTATCATGGCTCACGTCGATGCCGGTAAAACAACAACTACTGAGCGTATTCTTTACTACACTGGTAAAATCCACAAAATCGGTGAAACTCACGAAGGTGCGTCACAAATGGACTGGATGGAGCAAGAGCAAGAACGTGGTATCACTATCACATCTGCTGCGACAACAGCTCAATGGAACAACCACCGCGTAAACATCATCGACACACCAGGACACGTGGACTTCACAATCGAAGTACAACGTTCTCTTCGTGTATTGGACGGTGCGGTTACTGTTCTTGACTCACAATCAGGTGTTGAGCCTCAAACTGAAACAGTTTGGCGTCAAGCAACTGAGTACGGAGTTCCACGTATCGTATTTGCCAACAAAATGGACAAAATCGGTGCTGACTTCCTTTACTCAGTAAGCACACTTCACGATCGTCTTCAAGCAAATGCACACCCAATTCAATTGCCAATCGGTGCTGAAGATGACTTCCGTGGTATCATCGACTTGATCAAGATGAAAGCTGAAATCTATACTAACGACCTTGGTACAGATATCCTTGAAGAAGATATTCCAGCTGAATACCTTGACCAAGCTCAAGAATACCGTGAAAAATTGGTTGAAGCAGTCGCTGAAACTGATGAAGACTTGATGATGAAATACCTTGAAGGTGAAGAAATCACTAACGAAGAATTGAAAGCTGCTATCCGTAAAGCGACTATCAATGTTGAATTCTTCCCAGTATTGTGTGGTTCTGCCTTCAAGAACAAGGGTGTTCAATTGATGCTTGATGCGGTTATCGACTACCTTCCAAGCCCACTTGATATCCCAGCAATCAAAGGTATCAACCCAGATACAGATGCTGAAGAAACTCGTCCAGCATCTGACGACGAGCCATTTGCAGCTCTTGCCTTCAAGATCATGACTGACCCATTCGTAGGTCGTTTGACATTCTTCCGTGTATACTCAGGTGTTCTTCAATCAGGTTCATACGTATTGAACACTTCTAAAGGTAAACGTGAACGTATCGGACGTATCCTTCAAATGCACGCTAACAGCCGTCAAGAAATTGACACTGTTTACTCAGGTGATATCGCTGCTGCCGTTGGTTTGAAAGATACTACAACTGGTGACTCATTGACAGATGAAAAAGCTAAAATCATCCTTGAGTCAATCAACGTTCCAGAACCAGTTATCCAATTAATGGTTGAGCCAAAATCTAAAGCTGACCAAGATAAGATGGGTATCGCTCTTCAAAAATTGGCTGAAGAAGATCCAACATTCCGCGTTGAAACAAACGTTGAAACTGGTGAAACAGTTATCTCAGGTATGGGTGAGCTTCACCTTGATGTCCTTGTTGACCGTATGCGTCGTGAGTTCAAAGTTGAAGCGAATGTAGGTGCTCCTCAAGTATCTTACCGTGAAACATTCCGCGCTTCTACTCAAGCACGTGGATTCTTCAAACGTCAGTCTGGTGGTAAAGGTCAATTCGGTGATGTATGGATTGAATTTACTCCAAACGAAGAAGGTAAAGGATTCGAATTCGAAAACGCAATCGTCGGTGGTGTGGTTCCTCGTGAATTTATCCCAGCGGTTGAAAAAGGTTTGGTAGAATCTATGGCTAACGGTGTTCTTGCAGGTTACCCAATGGTTGACGTTAAAGCTAAGCTTTACGATGGTTCATACCACGATGTCGACTCATCTGAAACTGCCTTCAAGATCGCGGCTTCACTTGCCCTTAAAGAAGCTGCTAAATCAGCACAACCAGCTATCCTTGAACCGATGATGCTTGTAACCATCACTGTTCCAGAAGAAAACCTTGGTGATGTTATGGGTCACGTAACTGCTCGTCGTGGACGTGTAGATGGTATGGAAGCTCACGGTAACAGCCAAATTGTTCGTGCTTACGTTCCACTTGCTGAAATGTTCGGTTACGCAACTGTTCTTCGTTCAGCATCACAAGGACGTGGTACCTTCATGATGGTATTTGACCACTACGAAGATGTACCTAAGTCAGTACAAGAAGAAATCATTAAGAAAAACAAAGGTGAAGACTAATTAGTCGTCGCTCTAGAAGGAAGTCACTTAGTGGCTTCCTTTTTTATGCCTTTCTCAAGCATCTTGTATGTCTATATTTGCAAAATGAAAGAAATCTAGTAAGGATTTTAGAAAGTCTATTTACTAAGAAAATAGAGAAAGTTAATAAATGAAAGTTAATAAAGAATCCGATTTTGTTTAAATTGTTAATAAAAATTAGAAAAACACTCATAAATACACTCTTAGATAGAAAATTCAGAAAATTGATACTTTTGTCTTGAAAATATTTGAAAAAATGGTATGATAGTAACAAGCTATTTTTTTAAGAGAAGAGAAAGGGGAACAATGGAGAAAATCAGTTTAGACGCTCCTAAGACGGGATCGGACCTAGTTTTGGAAACCCTCCATGATTTAGGAATTGATACCATATTTGGTTATCCTGGTGGGGCTGTCTTGCCATTATATGATGCGATTTATAATTTCAAAGGTATTCGTCACATTTTGGGTCGTCATGAGCAAGGCTGTTTGCACGAAGCTGAAGGTTATGCCAAATCAACTGGAAAGTTGGGTGTCGCAGTCGTCACAAGTGGGCCAGGAGCAACAAATGCTATTACAGGGATTGCGGATGCCATGAGCGATAGCGTTCCCCTTTTGGTCTTTACCGGACAAGTCGCTCGAGCGGGAATTGGGAAGGATGCCTTTCAAGAGGCGGATATTGTCGGTATTACTATGCCCATTACCAAGTACAATTACCAAGTTCGTGAGACAGCTGACATTCCTCGTATCATTACGGAAGCTGTTCATATCGCGACCACAGGTCGTCCAGGTCCAGTCGTGATTGACTTGCCTAAGGATGTATCTGCCCTCGAAACAGACTTCATCTATTCGCCCGAAGTGCATTTACCGAGTTATCAACCGACGATAGAACCAAACGACATGCAAATCAAGAAAATCTTGAAACAATTGTCTAAGGCTAAGAAACCTGTTTTGTTGGCAGGTGGCGGTATCAGCTATGCAGAAGCTTCTAAGGAGCTCAATGAATTTGCTGAACGCTATCAAATTCCAGTCGTTACCAGTCTTTTGGGACAAGGTACAATTGCAACAAGCCATCCACTCTTCCTCGGAATGGGAGGCATGCATGGTTCTTTCGCAGCTAATATTGCCATGACCGAGGCAGACTTTATGATTAGTATTGGTTGCCGTTTCGATGACCGCCTGACTGGAAATCCTAAGACCTTTGCTAAAAATGCCAAGGTTGCTCATATCGATATTGATCCAGCAGAGATTGGTAAGATTATTAGTGCAGACATTCCAGTGGTTGGGGACGCAAAGAAAGCCTTGCAGATGCTACTAGCAGAACCAACTGTTCATAACAATACTGAAAAGTGGATTGACAAAGTCACCAAGGACAAGAACCGTGTTCGTTCTTATGATAAGAAAGAACGTGTGGTTCAACCGCAGGCAGTCATTGAACGCATCGGTGAGTTGACGAATGGCGAAGCTATTGTCGTTACTGACGTTGGCCAACACCAAATGTGGACAGCCCAGTATTACCCATATCAGAATGAACGCCAATTGGTCACATCTGGTGGCTTGGGTACCATGGGATTTGGAGTTCCTGCAGCTATCGGAGCTAAGATTGCCAATCCGGAAAAAGAAGTAGTTCTTTTTGTCGGTGATGGTGGCTTCCAAATGACCAACCAGGAACTAGCCATCCTAAACATTTACAAGGTACCGATTAAGGTCGTGATGCTAAATAACCACTCACTAGGAATGGTTCGTCAGTGGCAGGAATCCTTCTATGAGGGTAGAACTTCAGAGTCAGTCTTTGACACTCTTCCTGACTTCCAGCTAATGGCACAAGCTTACGGAATCAAAAACTACAAGTTTGATAATCCAGAGACGATAGAGAAGGATCTAGAGGTCATTCTAGAGGATGTGCCGATGTTTATCGAGGTGGATATTTCTCGTAAGGAACAGGTTTTACCGATGGTACCTGCTGGGAAGAGCAATCATGAGATGTTGGGGGTAAAGTTCCATGCGTAGAATGTTAACAGCAAGACTACAAAACCGCTCAGGAGTACTCAACCGTTTTACGGGTGTCCTTTCTCGCCGTCAGGTCAATATTGAGAGTATCTCGGTCGGTGCAACAGAGGATCCAAACGTTTCACGGATTACCATCATCATTGATGTAGCTTCTCATGATGAGGTCGAGCAAATCATCAAGCAACTCAACCGCCAGATCGATGTGATTCGCATTCGGGATATTACAGATAAACCTCACTTGGAAAGAGAAGTTATCTTGGTGAAGGTGTCTGCGCCTGCTGAAAAGCGTGCAGAAATCTTGGCTATTATTCAACCATTCCGTGCAACGGTGGTGGATGTGGCTCCAAGCTCGATTACGATCCAGATGACTGGGAATGCTGAAAAGAGCGAGGCACTCTTGCGAGTAATCCGTCCTTATGGAATTAGGAATATTGCTCGTACGGGAGCAACTGGATTTACCCGTGACTAATACTCTTTGATTTTCATTGAGTATAAGAAAACAACTTAAATTTGTTAAACAAGTCTAAAAGGCAATAAATAATAGAAAAGAGAGAAAAACTATGGCAGTACAAATGGAATACGAAAAAGATGTAAAAGTAGCAGCACTTGACGGTAAAAAAATCGCCGTAATTGGGTATGGATCACAAGGTCATGCTCATGCGCAAAACTTGCGTGATACAGGACACGATGTGATCATCGGTGTGCGTCCAGGTAAATCTTTTGATAAAGCCAAAGAAGACGGTTTTGACACTTATACAGTAGCAGAAGCGACTAAGTTGGCTGATGTGATCATGATTTTGGCACCAGACGAAATTCAAGCAGACCTTTATGCTGAAGAAGTAGCTCCAAACTTGGAAGCTGGTAACGCACTTGGATTTGCTCATGGCTTTAACATTCACTTCAAATTTATCAAAGCGCCAGAGAGTGTAGACGTCTTTATGTGTGCGCCTAAGGGACCAGGTCACTTGGTACGTCGTACCTTTGAAGAAGGATTCGGTGTTCCAGCCCTTTACGCAGTTTACCAAGATGCTACTGGAAATGCCAAAGATATCGCTATGGATTGGGCTAAGGGTGTTGGTTCAGCACGCGTTGGTCTTCTTGAAACAAGCTTCAAGGAAGAAACAGAAGAAGATCTCTTTGGTGAACAAGCGGTTCTTTGCGGTGGTTTGACTGCTTTGATGGAAGCTGGTTTCGAAGTCTTGACAGAAGCTGGCTATGCACCAGAATTGGCTTACTTTGAAGTCCTTCACGAAATGAAACTCATCGTTGATTTGATCTATGAGGGTGGATTTAAGAAAATGCGTCAATCTATCTCAAACACTGCTGAGTTTGGTGACTACGTATCAGGTCCACGTGTCATTACTGACCAAGTCAAAGAAAACATGAAGGCTGTTCTTGCAGATATTCAAAATGGCAAGTTTGCCAATGACTTTGTCAATGACTACAAGGCTGGTCGTCCAAAATTGACTGCTTACCGTGAGCAAGCTGCAGATCTTGAAATTGAAAAAGTTGGTGTAGAACTACGTAAAGCAATGCCATTCGTTGGTAAAAACGATGATGATGCTTTCAAAATCTATAACTAATTCTTAGAATAAAGACAGAAGGCGAGTTGGGGGTACCTAACTTGCTTTTTACCTTGTAAAGTATTTGAGGAGGAGACATGCTAAGTGCAAAAGATGTGGTGAAAGCCCACAAAGTTTTAAGTGGTGTAGTAGTGAATACACCACTGGAATATGATCATTATTTATCAGAAAAGTATGGAGCTAAGATCTATCTGAAAAAGGAAAATGCGCAACGAGTTCGCTCTTTTAAAATTCGTGGAGCTTATTATGCCATTTCACAGTTGACAAAAGAAGAACGTGGGCGTGGTGTGGTCTGTGCATCGGCGGGGAATCATGCTCAAGGTGTCGCATACACTTGTAACGAGATGAAAATTCCTGCGACAATTTTTATGCCCATCACAACGCCTCAACAAAAGATTGGGCAAGTTCGCTTCTTTGGAGGTGACTATGTGACGATCAAATTGGTCGGAGATACTTTCGACGCTTCGGCTAAGGCAGCCCAAGAGTTCACTGTTTCAGAAAATAGAACCTTTATTGATCCTTTTGATGACATCCACGTTCAGGCAGGACAAGGAACAGTTGCCTATGAAATTTTAGAAGATGCTCGGAAAGAGTCAATCGACTTTGACACTGTTCTCGTTCCAGTCGGTGGTGGAGGTCTGATTGCGGGAGTTTCTACCTATATCAAGGAAACAAATCCGGAAATGGAAGTCATTGGTGTTGAAGCCAATGGTGCCCGTTCGATGAAGGCTGCTTTTGAAGCTGGAGAGCCAGTTAAATTAAAGGAAATCGACAAGTTTGCTGATGGTATAGCTGTACAGAAAGTTGGACAGTTGACCTATGAAGCGACACGTCAGAATGTTGAAACTCTTATAGGAGTGGATGAAGGCTTGATTTCTGAGACCTTGATTGATCTTTATTCCAAGCAAGGGATTGTCGCCGAACCGGCTGGAGCTGCCAGTGTTGCAGCCTTGGAAGTTCTATCGGACTATATCAAAGGCAAAACAATCTGCTGCGTCATTTCTGGAGGCAATAACGATATTAACCGTATGCCGGAAATGGAAGAGCGTGCCTTGATTTATGATGGTATCAAGCATTACTTTGTAGTCAATTTCCCACAACGTCCAGGGGCTCTCCGAGAGTTTGTAAATGATATCTTGGGGCCGCATGATGATATTACTCGTTTTGAGTATATCAAACGAGCCAGCAAGGGGACAGGGCCAGTCTTGATCGGGATTGCTCTTGCGGATAAGCATGATTATAATGGCTTGATTCGTCGGATGGAAAAGTTTGACCCATCTTATATTAATTTGAATGGGAATGAGACTTTGTATAATATGTTAGTGTAAAATAAAATTATTATCATATTATTTGCGTAATTAATATGATGGTGCTATAATGAGGGTGATGAAAGGGGGAGATTCCCATGGTTTTACATGTTTTACTTGTTCTATTTTTTCTAGTGCTGATAGTATCAGCGATTGTAATTAGTTCTGTATATGTAGTACGGCAACAATCTGTCGCTATTATTGAACGCTTTGGTAAATACCAAAAGTTGAGTAATAGTGGTATTCATGTACGAGCTCCTTTTGGAATTGATAGGATTGCGGCTAGAGTCCAACTACGATTGTTGCAAAGTGAAATCGTTGTAGAAACTAAGACGCAGGATAATGTATTTGTGACGATGAATGTGGCTACTCAATATCGAGTTAATGAAAACAACGTTACGGATGCTTATTATAAATTGATGCGTCCAGAAGCCCAGATTAAATCCTATATCGAAGATGCTTTACGTTCATCTGTACCCAAGTTAACCTTAGATGAGTTATTTGAGAAGAAAGATGAAATTGCATTAGAAGTTCAAAAACAAGTAGCAGAAGAAATGTCTACATATGGGTATATTATTGTCAAAACGCTGATTACTAAGGTTGAACCTGATGCTGAAGTAAAACAATCAATGAATGAAATCAATGCTGCACAACGTAAAAGAGTTGCAGCGCAAGAACTTGCTGAAGCAGATAAGATTAAGATCGTGACCGCAGCAGAAGCAGAAGCAGAAAAAGATCGCCTACATGGGGTAGGGATTGCAGAGCAGCGTAAAGCGATTGTTGACGGACTTGCTGATTCTATCCAAGAGTTAAAAGGAGCCAATGTCGAACTAACTGAAGAACAAATCATGTCGATCCTATTAACGAACCAGTACTTAGATACATTGAATAATTTTGCAGATAAAGAGGGTAATAATACAATCTTCCTACCAGCGAATCCTAATGGAGTTGAGGATATAAGAACTCATATATTATCGGCTTTAAAAGCCAAATAAAAATATGCAGAATATTATAGTTTGGACGAATATATGTTTTTTTATTGACAAACACTATTAAAACGTTTACAATAAAAAATTGTAAAGAATAAAATAGGAGGAGAAATATGGCTAAATCTAACTTCGAAAAAGTAGAATCAGTTGTCAGCTGGGTTCGTGACAAGAAAATTACAGGGTATCGTATTTCTAAGGAAACGAATGCGCGTGAGATGTCTATCATTGCTTTAGCTCAAGGACGTGCGAAAGTGAAAAATATTTCATTTGAAACAGCCCTAGGTTTAATTGATTTCTATGAAAAAAATCATGAAAAATTTGAAGATTAAACCACGCTTACAGGCAGATTCTTAAAGCGGATCTGTCTTTCTTTTTCCTAATTACTAAAAAAGACTGCATTCTTTATGCAGTCTTTTATCTTATTTGAGATAGCGTTGTAGAAACTCGCGCGTCCGTTCTTCTTTAGGGTTCGTGAAGAGGTTTTCTGGCTTGCCTTCTTCAGCAATGACGCCCTTATCCATAAAGATAACACGGTGAGAGACATCGCGGGCGAACTCCATTTCGTGGGTTACGACAATCATGGTCAATCCTTCCTGAGCCAGGTCTTGCATGATTTTAAGGACTTCACCAACCATTTCTGGATCCAGAGCAGACGTTGGTTCGTCAAAGAGGATGGCATCAGGATTCATGGAGAGGGCGCGTGCGATGGCTACACGCTGCTTTTGCCCACCAGAAAGTTGTTTCGGTTTGGCTTGCCAGTAGCGTTCCCCCATGCCAACTTTTTCAAGATTTTCTTTGGCGATTTTTTCAGCTTCAGAGCGTTCTCTTTTAAGGACAGTCGTTTGGGCGACAATAGTATTTTCGAGAACATCGAGGTTTTCAAAGAGGTTAAAGGACTGGAAAACCATACCGAGTTTTTCACGATAGTGAGTAAGGTCATAGCCTTTTGCAAGGACGTTTTCTCCTCGGTAGAGAATTTCCCCCTCAGTAGGTGTTTCAAGTAGATTAATCGAACGTAGGAAGGTTGATTTTCCGCTTCCTGAGCTCCCAATGATGGAGATAACCTCTCCTTTGTGGACTGATAGAGAAATATCTTTTAAGACTTCGTTTTGTCCATAGGATTTTTTGAGGTGTTTGATTTCAAGAATAGGTTGACTCATTATTTCAAGTCCTCCGTTTGCATTTGATTAGCACCTGTAGTGTAGGTATCCATGTCCATACGTCTTTCGATGAAGCGTAGAATACGGGTCACTGTGAAGGTGAGGACAAAGTAAATCACGGCAATGATTGTAAATGTCTGGAAGTATTGATACGTTTGGGTGGCCACAGTATTACCAGAGAAGTAGAGTTCTACCACAGAGATAACATTCAGTACAGAGGTATCTTTGATATTGATGACAAACTCATTACCAGTAGCAGGTAAGATATTGCGAACGACCTGAGGTAGGACAACTTTGCGCATGGTCTGATTATGGGTCATACCAAGAGCGGTTGCGGCTTCAAATTGTCCCTTGTCAACTGCTAGGATACCTCCACGGACGATTTCTGTCATGTAGGCACCCGTATTGATTGAAACGATAAAGATAGCAGCTAGTGTGCGGTCAAGGTTGATACCGAAAGCTTGCGCTGTACCGTAGTAGATAACCATAGATTGAACAATCATCGGTGTACCACGGAAGATCTCGATATAGACATTGAGGATCCAGCCAAGTAGCTTTTGCAAGCCATAGATGGCCTTGTTTTCAGATAGAGGGGCTGTTCGGAAGACTCCGATTGCAAGCCCGATAATGAGCCCTGTGACAGTTCCGATAATGGAGATTAAGAGTGTGATACCAGCGCCGCGCAGGAGTTGTTGCCAGTTTTCAGAAAGGATCTTAACGACTTGGTTAAAGAAACTACTGTCTTCCTCCGTTGTTGTCGCCTCTACTGGTTGCTCTTTGATCATCCGATCCATGAGAGCTACTTGTTCGTCTTTAGAAATGGTTTCGATGCTGGCATTGATTTGACTGATGCGGCTGTCATCTTTACGAAGTCCAATGGCAATAGCTGTATCTTCTTCGCCAGTTTTGAATCCTGGTTGAGGTTGGATCATTTTGAACTTAGCGTTAGCAGACTCAGCGGTCAGGGCTTCAGGACGTTCTGAAACATAAGCGTCGATAACACCTGCTTCAAGTGCTTGGCGCATCTGAGCAAAGTCACCCATGGCTGTTTCTTTCTTGGCGCCAGGGATTTGGGAAATCAAATCATAGAGGTAAACACCTTGTTGGGACGTGATTTTTGCTCCACTAAAGTCGTTTAAAGATTTGGCATTGGCATAGGCAGAGTCTTTTTTGACCAATAGAACAGGTTCACTGGTATAGTAACTGCTTGAAAAGGCAATTTCTTGTTTGCGTTCAGCCGTTGGGCTCATACCTGCAATAATCATATCGATTTTGCCAGAAGTAAGGGCTGGGACAAGTCCTTCCCACTTGGTTTTAACGACCAAAGGCTCCTTACCTAAGTCTTTGGCAATCTTTTTAGCGATTTGGACATCGTAGCCATTGGCATATTGGTTGGTACCATCAATTTTGACAGCGCCATTACTATCATCGTCTTGGGTCCAGTTGAAAGGGGCGTAAGCTGCCTCCATCCCGATGCGTAGATATTCATCGGCTTGGACCTGGCTAACTAGTCCCAGTGTGAGGGCTAGGCTAGCAAGCACAGATAAGCATAATTTTTTCATGTTTTCTCCTATTTCTAGTCTAAAAATGACTTCTCTCTATTGTATCTAAAAATAGTGAGATTTTCAATACAAGTAAGCCTTTACTTATAAAAAATGATATAATAGGGAAAAGATTGAAAGGGAAATTGTTATGAAGAAAAGATGGCTACTGACTCTGCTACTTACTTGTTTATTATTTATCCCGAGCTTGGTTTTTGCGGTAGACTTTGATGTCTTATCCTATCAAGGTGATTTGAATATTCATGCAGATAATACTGCAATTTTTAAGGAAACAATCACCTACCGCTTTGGTGATGATTATAATGGTCAGTTAGTTGGACTCGGCAAAGCTGGGAAAATGCCAGAAGGATTTGCTATTGATCCTGACCCGACCGTTCAGGTCTCTAAAAATGGAAAAATTGTGCAAAATATTTCCTACTATACTATGGAGGAAGAGGACGGCTACAAGGTAAAAATTTATAATGCTGGATATGCTGGAGATACTGTTCGGGTGACGGTTACCTGGAAACTATCAAACCTTCTCTTCTTATATAAGGATATCGCAGAACTAAATTGGCAACCCTTGACAGATAGTACTGGAGACATCAAAGAGATTGAGTTCAAGGTCAGCTCGGACCATCCAGCGGAGAAACTCTATTTTCATGCAGGACAACTCCTAAGGGACTCTAGTGTTGAAAAAGTTAATAATCTCTATCATATCAAAATGAAAGACCTTCCTAGAAAGCGACAGATCGAATTACATGCTTACTGGCCGAGAAGTGCTTTTGCAGGAGCTCCAGATCAAGGATTAGAGGAAGAACGTTTAACGGATTTTAACCGGATTGAAAGCAATATAGCGACAGAAAAAGCGCAAAGTGAGATTATGATGAAATGGGTCTTCCCGGTCATTTTTATGAGTCTCTTACTTCCAATTCCGATCTTTTATAGAATGTTTCGTCAGAGTACAACCATTAAAAAGGTCTTTCCAAAAGACCACAGGCTTTATGAACCGCCGATGGATTTGCCTCCAATGGTTCTAGCAGAAGCAGTGTATTCAACTTCCTTAGAGGAAGTCAATCCCCTAAACAAATCGGGTTTTGGCAAATTTACTTTTGAACGTTTGATTCAGGCAACCTTGTTGGATTTAGTAGATCGAGGCCATTTATCTATTTTCCAAGGGGATGAGGAACCTTATGTGCGCATTATCAGTGAAAAGGGTTTGTCCAATTTTGAGAAGGAATGTCTGCGCATGACTTTGTCAAATAAGAAAGAATTGGCTATTTCAGAGCTATTCCCTGATTACCAAGTCTCCTCTTCCCTTTACCGTGGTGCCAAAGAGTCAGATGAAAAACATATCCGAGAAACAGGCTCGCGTCTCAAACGCTCCTTTGAAGGAAGACTTCAACGCATTCAGTCTTGTGTCAAAGATAAGGTCCATGTACTTCGTATCCCAAGCTACTATCGTCCCTTGACAAGCGAGGAACGCCGCCTTGCTCTCGGGATGCGAGTTTGTTCAGCCATAACAGCTCTAGGTGGACTGCTATTCTTTTACTATAGCTGGCAAACACATGGTTTCTTTTCGATCCCATTTCTACTCTTAGGATTGACAGGATTAGGGGCTAGTTTCTGGGTTTACCTTTCCACGCGAGGAGCCTATCGCGATGGAGTTCTAACAGAGGAAGGAGCAGAAATCTTCTATCTCTGGACGAGTTTTGAAAATATGCTTCGCGACATCGCTCATCTGGATCAGGCCGAGCTAGAGAGTATCGTCCTTTGGAACCGTCTATTGGTCTATGCGACTCTCTTTGGTTATGCTAAGAAGGTGAGTAAGTTAATGAAAGTTCGCCATATTCAGCTTGAAAATCCAGATTTGAATCTTTATGTAGCCTATGGTTGGCACTCACAGTTCTACACCTCAACTGCACAAATCAAGCAATATACTGCTGTCGCGAATACAGCTAGCAATTACTCTGTATCTTCTGGAAGTGGTTCTTCAGGTGGAGGATTCTCAGGAGGCGGAGGCGGTGGTAGCATCGGCGCCTTCTAAAAAATCTATCGCAACATCCGAAATTATGCTATAATAGAGAACAGAAAAAGGAGTAATGTATGTATTTTATTGAAATTTTGAAGTCAATCTTTTTTGGGATTGTTGAAGGAATTACAGAATGGTTGCCCATTTCAAGTACTGGCCACTTGATCTTGGTTGAAGAATTTGTACAATACAAGGACCAAAATGAAGCCTTCATGTCCATGTTTAATGTTGTCATTCAGCTTGGTGCCATTTTAGCAGTTATGGTCATTTACTTTAATAAGCTCAATCCCTTCAAACCTGGTAAAACTAAGGTAGAAGTTCGTAGAACTTGGCAGTTGTGGTCAAAAGTCTTGGTTGCGACCTTACCTTTGCTATTGGTCTTTAAATTAGATGATTGGTTTGATGCCAACTTCCATAACATGGTTTCGGTTGCGATCATGTTGATTATCTATGGAGTTGCCTTTATCTATCTCGAAAAACGAAATAAGGCCCAAGCTATTGAACCAACAGTAACAGAGCTAGATAAGTTGCCTTATAAAACAGCCCTTTACATTGGACTCTTCCAAGTCCTCGCTCTCTTTCCAGGAACAAGTCGTTCAGGTGCCACTATCGTCGGTGGGTTGTTGAATGGAACAAGTCGCTCTGTCGTAACAGAGTTTACCTTCTATCTCGGAATTCCTGTTATGTTCGGAGCCAGTGCTTTAAAGATTTTCAAATTTATTAAAGCAGGTCAACTTTTGAGTTTTGGTCAACTATTCTTGCTTCTTGTAGCCATGGGAGTAGCCTTTGCGGTCAGCATGGTTGCTATTCGTTTCTTGACAAGCTATGTGAAGAAACACGACTTTACACTCTTTGGGAAATACCGTATCGTACTAGGTAGTGTCTTGTTGCTCTATAGTTTTGTGCGTTTGTTTGTATAAGTTGAAAATAGAATAAAATAGGATAGTTCGCCCAAAAAAAAACATTTGGGGAACTATCCTATTTTTTATAATCGTTTAGTTTATTTTATATTACCTTATTATGTCGCCTTGCCCGACGTTTGTCTACGGTTTTAAAAGTAAACGAAAAGATTGTATTTAATTTGATTGACTTAAAATTTCTTGGATCAAAGATTCATCACAAATATCTAAGCCGATAGATTGAAGCATAAATTGTAAAAAATAGATCCGATCGACAATTTTTTCGGAAGAATTTTCAAAAATACTTCCTTCTACCCAAAAGTTAGTCAAAAGCAAGATTGTCTCGGCCGCTTCATTAGGGAAGGGGATGGGTTGAATGGACTGATCTTCTATTCCTTTTTTTATAATATCTGCAATAAGGGGAGTTCCTATACGCAGATTGTAACGGATAATAGTCAGCATGAACTCTGCATCAAGAGGCGCGTGATTCAACATTTCGTAGTTAGTTTTCTGACTTTTTAAACAAAACTGAAAGATTTCTTTGAGCTGTTCTCTTCCAGTTAAATGACTGGTGGATTCAAGCCAGTCTAGCAATTCCTTTTCCATCAATTGATAACGCTGTTTTAAAACTGCAAAAAGAATTTCATCTTTTGATTGAAAATGGTGATAAATGGCTCCTTTTGAAATACTAGCTGTTTGCGCTATGTTTTGTACACTTGTTTTTTCATAGCCGTTGTGAATAAAAAGCTGTGAAGCTGTTGATAAAATTTTTTCAATCATTGCTTGAGATTTTTCTGTTTTTGCGACCATTGGGTTCCTTCTCTCTGTTATATTAGATTTATTTTATCAAAAAAAGAAGAAAAGGTAATATTTGAGCGTCTAACAAGCCTCCTTCTTAAGAAAACCACTCTACTTTTTTAATTTTGCTTCTATACGTTTGATGTGATACAAGTTTGAGAGGACTGTAATCCCACCGATGGTCATTATTCCTAAACCATTCCAAGGACTAAACAAAGTAGTGATGAGCCCACCAGTGATTGTAGCATACCCACATTTCACTCCCAAACGAGAATGTCGGATACCACTCTCTCCTTGTGATAATCGATCAAACCGTTTTTTTTGCAGTTTTATTTGCTTTTGAATGGTTTCGTGATGACGTATTTGTTGATGACGTACTCGTTGATTTTGTTTTTCAATAGAATCGATTGTTTTTTCTAGGATAGATTTTTTCATGTTAATTCCTTTCTTTGAAAACCGACCGGTCGGTACTTTTATATTTTCTAGTTTAACAAATAAAAATGAAGGTGTCAACACCTAACACTTATGAGAAAAAGTTTTTTAACTAGGAGCTATTTGAAATCTATCTCACATTTTTAGTTTTAAGTGTTAGAGTTAATACTTAATTAAAACCAACTGTTCCTTTTCATTAATAAATTGTCAAATAATATTGTAGTCCAAGTATATATCCTTGGACAAATGCGGTAGGACATCAAACTAAACTATAACTCCTTAAAGCATTCAGTTTTCTAATAAAAGAGAGAGGGAGTAAGAGGAAGAGGTTTTCTTGAATTAGGAATTATTAGAGTCTAAAAGGGGAATAATACTGATACAGCCTGCTGCATGTTGGTCAGTAATTTAAGGTATTACCTCTGACTGTTTTAGTGGTTAGCTGTCACGATCTAAGAATTATTTTTAAAACAGAATGAGGCTGAAACACTTTTGTTCCAACCTCATTTGATTTAAACCAATGAATCCCCTCAAGGATTTAAAATCCTGTAACTGTAATTCCTAGTAAACGGATACCTTTTTCTTTTTCAGCTAGCTCTTCGTAGAGTTGAAGGGCAGTTTGAGAAATCTGACTAGCGTCCTGTGTTGCTTGTGAAAGGCTTTTTCGTCTAGTCAGAGTGGAGAAGTCGGTGTAACGAATCTTTAGGATAATGATTTTTCCAGCTTTGTCCTGCTTGCTGAGATTGTGAGCTACTTTTTCAGAGAGAAGAGTCAGCTCTTTTTTGATATCTTCTTCATCCTGGAGAATCTTACCATAGGTTTTCTCCTTGCCGATTGATTTGCGGATGCGATCGGACTTGACTGGAGAATTGTGAATACCACGAGCCTTTCGATAAAGATCAAAACCGAGTCTGCCAAAGCGATCGATTAAAGTAACTTCTGAAACGTCCAATAAGTCTGCACCAGTATAAATGCCCATTTCATGAAGCTTTTCTACTGTTTTCTTACCTACACCATGAAATTTAGCAATATCCATTTGTTTGAGAAATTCTTGGGCTTGGTCAGGTAAAATCACTGTCAAACCATGTGGCTTTTGATAATCACTAGCCATTTTAGCTAGAAATTTATTGTAGGAAACGCCAGCAGAAGCAGTCAGGTGCAGTTCCTGCCAGATATCTTGTTGGATGAGGCGAGCTATTTTAACTGCTGACTTGATACCGAGTTTATTTTCTGTCACATCCAAGTAGGCTTCGTCAATACTCATGGGTTCAATCAAATCAGTGTACCGTTTAAAAATAGCTCGAATCTCAAGTCCAACTGCCTTATACTTTTCATAATTCCCGGAGATAAAGACGGCTTGGGGACAACGCTCATAAGCTTCTTTAGAACTCATGGCAGAGTGAATACCAAAGGCTCGTGCTTCGTAGCTACAAGTAGAAACAACTCCTCGTCCGCCAGTTTGTCTAGGGTCACTTCCAATGATGACAGGTTTTCCTTTTAATTTAGGATTGTCTCGTATTTCCACCGCAGCAAAAAAGGCATCCATGTCGATATGGATGATTTTTCTTGACAGATCATTGATCAATGGAAATATGAGCATTTCTGCTCCTTTCTAGCGTCATTTTCTATTCATTATACCTTTTTTTCTGAAAAAATGGAAAAGAGTAATCCTACTTTCAAAAATATAATACAGATTGTGTCTAAAAATAGACTGTATTAGAAAAGAAAGTAACATAAAAGCCTGATTTCGCTTGTTGAAATCGGTTACTGTATGGTATACTTGACTCATGAATGTAACAGATGGCTGTTACTAGAAAGAAAAATGAGGACATTAACATGGTTGTTAAGACAGTTGTTGAAGCACAAGACATTTTTGATAAAGCTTGGGAAGGCTTCAAAGGCGTAGATTGGAAAGAAAAAGCAAGCGTTTCTCGCTTCGTTCAAGCTAACTACACACCTTATGATGGTGATGAAAGCTTCCTTGCTGGACCAACAGAACGTTCACTTCACATCAAAAAGATTGTAGAAGAAACTAAGGCTCACTACGAAGAAACTCGTTTCCCAATGGACACTCGTCCAACATCTATTGCTGATATTCCTGCTGGATTTATCGACAAAGAAAACGAAGTTATCTTCGGTATCCAAAACGATGAACTCTTCAAATTGAACTTCATGCCAAGAGGTGGTATCCGTATGGCTGAAACTACTTTGAAAGAAAATGGATACGAACCAGATCCAGCTGTTCACGAAATCTTCACTAAATATGTAACAACAGTTAACGACGGTATCTTCCGTGCCTACACTTCAAACATCCGTCGTGCTCGCCACGCTCACACTGTAACTGGTCTTCCAGATGCATACTCACGTGGACGTATCATCGGTGTTTACGCACGTCTTGCTCTTTATGGTGCAGACTACTTGATGCAAGAAAAAGTAAACGATTGGAACTCAATCGAAGAAATCGATGAAGAAACAATCCGTCTTCGTGAAGAAATCAACCTTCAATACCAAGCATTGCAACAAGTTGTTCGCTTGGGTGACCTTTACGGGGTTGATGTTCGCAAACCAGCGATGAACGTGAAAGAAGCAATCCAATGGGTTAATATCGCTTTCATGGCTGTCTGCCGTGTGATTAATGGTGCCGCTACATCTCTAGGTCGTGTGCCAATCGTATTGGACATCTTTGCAGAACGTGACCTTGCTCGTGGTACATTTACTGAATCAGAAATTCAAGAGTTCGTTGATGATTTCGTTATGAAACTTCGTACAGTTAAATTTGCTCGTACAAAAGCTTATGACCAATTGTACTCAGGTGACCCAACCTTCATCACAACTTCTATGGCTGGTATGGGTAACGACGGTCGTCATCGTGTTACTAAGATGGACTACCGTTTCTTGAACACTCTTGACAACATCGGTAACTCACCAGAACCAAACTTGACAGTTCTTTGGACTGACAAATTGCCATACAACTTCCGTCGCTACTGTATGCACATGAGCCACAAACACTCTTCTATCCAATACGAAGGTGTAACAACAATGGCTAAAGACGGATACGGTGAAATGAGCTGTATCTCATGTTGTGTATCTCCACTTGACCCAGAAAACGAAGATCAACGTCACAATATCCAGTACTTCGGTGCTCGTGTAAACGTTCTTAAAGCCCTTCTTACTGGTTTGAACGGTGGTTACGACGATGTTCACAAAGACTACAAGGTATTTGACATCGATCCTATCCGTGACGAAGTTCTTGAATTCGAATCAGTTAAAGCCAACTTCGAAAAATCTCTTGACTGGTTGACTGACACTTACGTAGACGCTTTGAACATCATCCACTACATGACTGACAAGTACAACTATGAAGCTGTTCAAATGGCCTTCTTGCCAACTAAACAACGCGCTAACATGGGATTCGGTATCTGTGGATTTGCTAACACAGTTGATACATTGTCAGCTATCAAGTACGCTACAGTTAAACCAATCCGTGACGAAAATGGCTACATCTACGATTATGAAACAATCGGTGAATACCCACGTTGGGGTGAAGATGACCCACGTTCAAACGAATTGGCAGAATGGTTGATCGAAGCTTACACAACTCGTCTACGTAGCCACAAGCTTTACAAAGACGCTGAAGCTACAGTATCACTCTTGACTATCACATCTAACGTTGCTTACTCTAAACAAACTGGTAACTCACCAGTCCACAAAGGTGTATACCTCAACGAAGATGGTTCTGTGAACTTGTCTAAACTTGAATTCTTCTCACCAGGTGCTAACCCATCTAACAAAGCTAAAGGTGGATGGTTGCAAAACTTGAACTCACTTGCTAGCCTTGACTTTGGTTACGCAGCTGACGGTATTTCATTGACAACTCAAGTTTCACCTCGTGCTCTTGGTAAGACTCGTGACGAACAAGTGGATAACTTGGTAACAATCCTTGATGGTTACTTCGAAAACGGTGGACAACACGTTAACTTGAACGTTATGGACTTGAACGATGTTTACGAAAAGATCATGTCAGGTGAAGACGTTATCGTACGTATCTCTGGATACTGTGTAAACACTAAATACCTCACTCCAGAACAAAAAACTGAATTGACACAACGTGTCTTCCACGAAGTTCTTTCAATGGATGATGCATTGAGCTAAGATTCAATTAGAATAATAAGAAAGCCAGTCAAAATGACTGGCTTTTTACTATAATATCAAAGATTGACCTAATTACAGATATAACATATATTAAGCTATTCATATTAGTTCTCCGATATAAATAGCTCAAAATTGAATGGCTAGGTTATAGAATGATGCAAATACATGTATTTTTAAGTTAATATACTTGAATAGATTGTATTGAGATGTTATAATATATTAGATAAACTCTAATTAGTGATAGAGATTGTCAGAATGGCATGTTTTAATCTCACAGGGGGATTAAAATTAGAAATTTCATATAGAAAAGAGGGAAAGAGATGTCGACAAGCAAAACGTCAAGAATGCTATCTAAATTTTCTGCGTTAGCTTTTGCTATTTTAGGTCTAGCTTCTGTTTTGATAGGCGTTGTTAGGGCAGATAATCCGGTCTCAAAAGAATTGACACAAGTGATTACAGGTATTGATCTGTTAGATGCATCAGATACTAAGCAGAATGTGACTTCGGAAGGAGATTTCTCGCTTCGTACGAATTTAGCATATAAGCTTCGCGTGACCTTCGATCTCAAGCAGTACAATGAGAACTTGAATAACGGGGATTATTTTACTTTTGATATTCCGGCTCCCATGACGGTTTATAATGGTAATCAGGAGTTGATTGATCCGGCTACTCAAGTAGCTATTGGTGATGTAGTAGTCACATCAAATGGTAATGACCAAGGTGGCAAGGCAAAGATAACCTTGAAGAACCTGGATAAATACTTGGCTAAAACTGAAGGAGACACAGTAAAGGATGTATCTGGTAACTTTTCTGCATCATTTAGATTCTTAAAGGATCAGAATAAGACTCTAATTAATTTTAATTCTTCTTCAATGAAGCAAGAAATTAAACATGTTTATAGTTCGAAAACGATTTCAGGTCCTAAAGTTGGGACTGAGAACTATGCAAAGGCAGGGGGTCAAGCATCACGTGACAATTGGACTTCTGAAAAATTAGCAGCTATTGGATCAGTTAGCAAAGGAGATGCTGTTTCAAACTGGCGTGTACGTGTGAATACGGAAAAACAAGATTTTGGACAAAACATTGTACTACACGATACGATTCCAAACGACGATACATCCTATACTCCTGCTCAATACATACCAGAAACTTTGAGAGTTTACAGGGCGGATATTACAGGTGGAACGTCCGCTGTTCCTGATGATGCTGTATTATTATCTGAGGGGAAAGAATATACTGTTGCTTGGAATGAAAACTATACTTCATTCGATATAACCTTTAAAGATGGAACGACATCTTACTTTGTTACTTATAATACAACAACTCCAAATAATGGTACTAAAGTAGCAAATATCGCCGCCTTGTCTCTAGCAGACGGAACAAAACTGGCTCAAAATACAAGTCGTCCAGGAGCTCTTAGCATGAAAGCAGAAGCGACTTCCTTGATTTCAGGGACTATCGTGGCTTCTACAGCTTACCAAATTAAGATCCGTAAGACTGATGCCTTCACTCTTGAACCTGTTCAAGGAGCAGTTTATACTGTAACGGCAGCAGATGATGCAAGTGAAACAACAGAAGTGACTACAAATGAAAAAGGAGTAGCACTGACTAGAACTTATGATCAGAAATGGAAAGGTAAAACTTTCAAGATTAAAGAGAAGACAGCTCCAGCTGGCTATAAGCTAGATGAGAAAGAGTATACAGTTAAACTCGGAGCAGCAGGTTCTACTATTAATCTTAAAGATGAACCAGTTCCAGCTGTATTCAATGTGACTGCTAAGAAAGTGGTAGAAGGTCGTACAGATAAACTTCCTAAAGCAGATGAGTTTACTTTCAACCTATACACAGCAGAGAACTTGAAGACTCCAGTAGCTACAGCGAAATCAAAAGCTGACGGAACGATTACCTTTGAGAATATCGAGTTGAAAGGTGTAGGAACTTATCACTACATCATCAAAGAAGATACTTCAAAAGCAATCGATGGTATCACATTTGATGAGGAAGGCAAGGAAGTTACTGTAACAGCAACATTCCAAGGTGGCGTATTGAAAGCTTCTGTTACTTCAGCAGAACCAACTTTCACTAACACTTATAAAGCAACATCAACAAGCGCTACAATCAAAGCTAAGAAAGTCTTGAATGGTAAAGAGCTTGTAGCTGACGCTTACACTTTCGAATTGAAAGAAAAAGATAAAGATGAAGTTGTAGCTACGGCTAAGAATACTGCTTCAGGCGAAGTTGTCTTCAACGTCAACTACACAGAGGCAGGAGAGCACACTTACACTATCACTGAAAAAGCAGGAACAGAGTCAGGTGTGACTTACTCAACTGAATCTTACACAGTTAAAGTGAATGTAGTAGATAACGGTCAAGGTCAATTGGTTGCGACTGTAGATGAAACAGAACGTGTCTTCACTAACACTTATAAAGCCGCTTCAACAGATGCGACAATCAAAGCAACTAAGATGATTACAGGTAAAGAACTTGTAGCTGATGCTTATACTTTCGAATTGAAAGAAAAAGATACAGGTAAAGTTGTAGCTACTGCTAAGAACGCTGCTTCAGGCGAAGTTGTCTTCAACGTCAACTACACAGAAGCGGGCGAGCACACTTACACTATCACTGAAAAAGCAGGAACAGAGTCAGGTGTGACTTACTCAACTGAATCTTACACAGTTAAAGTGAATGTAGTAGATAACGGTCAAGGTCAATTGGTTGCGACTGTAGAAAATCCGACTGCAGAACGTGTCTTCACTAACACTTATAAAGCCGCTTCAACAAGCGCGACAATCAAAGCTAAGAAAGTCTTGAATGGTAAAGAGCTTGTGGCTGATGCTTATACTTTCGAATTGAAAGAAAAAGATGCAGTTGTAGCAGAAGCTAAGAACGCTGCTTCAGGCGAAGTTGTCTTCAACGTCAACTACACAGAAGCAGGCGAGCACACTTACACTATCACTGAAAAAGCAGGAACAGAAGCAGGTGTGACATACTCAACAGAATCTCACACAGTTAAAGTGACTGTAGCAGATAACGGTCAAGGTCAATTGGTTGCGACTGTAGATGAAGCAGAACGTGTCTTCACTAACACTTATAAAGCAGCTTCAACAAGCGCGACAATCAAAGCTAAGAAAGTCTTGAATGGTAAAGAGCTTGTGGCTGATGCTTATACTTTCGAATTGAAAGAAAAAGATGCAGTTGTAGCAGAAGCTAAGAACGCTGCTTCAGGCGAAGTTGTCTTCAACGTCAACTACACAGAAGCAGGAGAGCACACTTACACTATCACTGAAAAAGCAGGAACAGAAGCAGGTGTGACATACTCAACAGAATATCACACAGTTAAAGTGACTGTAGCAGATAACGGTCAAGGTCAATTGGTTGCGACTGTAGATGAAGCAGAACGTGTCTTCACTAACACTTATAAAGCAGCTTCAACAAGCGCGACAATCAAAGCTAAGAAAGTCTTGAATGGTAAAGAGCTTGTGGCTGATGCTTATACTTTCAAATTGAAAGAAAAAGATGCAGTTGTAGCAGAAGCTAAGAACGCTGCTTCAGGCGAAGTTGTCTTCAACGTCAACTACACAGAAGCAGGAGAGCACACTTACACTATTACTGAGAAAGCAGGAACAGAAGCAGGTGTGACATACTCAACAGAATCCTACACAGTTAAAGTGAACGTAGTGGATAACGGCCAAGGTCAATTGGTTGCGACTGTAGAAGATGCAGAACGTGTCTTCACTAACACTTATAAAGAACCAGCTCCAACAGCTACATCAGCAACACTTGAGTTTACGAAAGAATTGACTGGTCGTACTTTGGTTGATGGTGAGTTCCAATTTGAATTGTACAAAGATGGACAAAAGATTGATACAAAAACAAACCAAGGTGGAAAAGTAACATTTAATGCAATCAACTATGATGCAGAAGGTGAGTATACTTATACTGTAAAAGAAGTGAATGCCGGAGCAACTGGTATTACTTACGATACAGAAAAGACTGCAAAGGTAAAAGTAGCCAAAGATGCAGCAACCAACGCTTTGAAGGCAACTGTTGGATATCCAGCAGGTAATGTCTTCAAGAATAGCTTCAAAGCACCAGCGGTAGAAGCTACGATTGAAGCAACTAAGAAACTTGAAGGTAAAGAACTTGCGGCAGACGCTTATACTTTCGAATTGAAAGAGAAAGGCGCCGTTGTGGCAGAAGCTAAGAATACTGCTGAAGGTAAAGTGGCCTTTGTTCGTTCATTCGAAGAAGCAGGTACTTACACTTATACCTTGGTTGAAAAAGTTGGTACTGAAGAGGGTATTGAATACGATAAGACTGAGCACACTGTAACAGTCACTGTAGTTGCGGATGGTCAAGGTCTCTTGACAGCGACTGTTTCGTATGCGGATGGCAAAGCAGTTGTATTTACAAATAAATACACTGTTCCAACACCACAGCCAGATCCAAACCCAGCACCAAATCCAAAACCAACACCGGATCCAAACCCAGCACCAGATCCAAACCCAACACCAAATCCAAACCCAACGCCGGATCCAAATAAACCAGGAGCAAAACCAAATGTTCCGGGACAAAAAGAGGAACCAAAACAAACATCTCCAGCTACGGAGACTAAAGGTAAAGCTGAACTTCCAAAAACAGGTGAAGCAACCTCTATCTTTTCAGCAATTGGATTTGTAGTCTTGGCATTGAGTGGATTGGTATTCTTCGTAAAACGTAAAGCTTAAGCTTTTGTAGAAGAAACATGAAACTTGGTCAGTGAGAATTCTACTTCTCTCTTAGACTTGATAGAGAAAGTCTCTAGAAAATTCGTTTTCTAGGGGCTTTTTTGTACTTCAAAAAATTTTTTAAAAAATAGTCAAATTTGGTCAAAAAACTATTGACTTTTACTGACCAATGTGATATAGTAGGAACATAAGGAAAATGAATTCCTTAGAAAACTTCATTTTCAATGATTCTATTTCTTGAAAATGTACGATAGATACCCTAGAAAGGGGTGAGGCCTATGTTAAATCTAACAGACTTTGAAAAGAAGATTATAGAAGGCTTATTTAAGAAAGAAAAACCAGAAATTATACGTAGAGTAGCGAGTTAGCTAGTCTAAAATTTTTAAAATAAAGGTCAAAGATAGTCAATATCAGAGATTGCAAATAATAAACAATAAACGAGGTAAAAAATATGAACAACAACTTTAATAACTTTAACAACATGGATGATTTATTTAACCAATTGATGGGTGGTATGCGAGGGTACAGTTCTGAAAACCGTCGCTACTTGATTAATGGACGCGAAGTGACACCTGAGGAATTTGCTCAGTATCGTGCAACTGGGAAATTACCAGGAAATGCTGAATCTGATGCGCAAATGCAACAACACGCTTCAGGTATGAAACAAGACGGTGTCCTTGCTAAACTAGGTCGTAACTTGACAGCGGAAGCTCGTGAAGGCAAGTTGGATCCTGTTATCGGTCGAAACAAGGAAATTCAAGAAACTTCTGAAATCCTCTCACGTCGTACCAAGAACAATCCTGTTCTGGTCGGAGATGCAGGTGTTGGTAAGACAGCAGTTGTCGAAGGTATAGCGCAAGCCATTGTGAACGGAGATGTTCCAGCTGCTATTAAGAACAAGGAAATCATTTCCATTGATATCTCAGGTCTTGAGGCTGGTACTCAATACCGTGGTAGCTTTGAAGAAAATGTGCAAAATCTAGTCAACGAAGTGAAAGAAGCAGGGAATATTATCCTCTTCTTTGATGAAATTCACCAAATCCTCGGTGCTGGTAGCACTGGTGGAGATAGTGGATCTAAAGGGCTTGCGGATATTCTCAAGCCAGCTCTCTCCCGTGGTGAGTTGACCGTTATTGGGGCAACAACTCAGGACGAATACCGTAACACGATTTTGAAGAATGCGGCTCTTGCTCGTCGTTTCAACGAAGTCAAGGTCAATGCTCCTTCAGCAGAGGATACCTTTAAAATCCTTCAAGGCATTCGTGACCTCTATCAACAACACCACAATGTCATCTTGCCAGATGAAGTCTTGAAAGCAGCAGTGGATTATTCGATCCAATACATTCCTCAACGTAGCTTGCCTGATAAGGCTATCGACCTTGTCGATGTAACGGCTGCTCACTTGGCAGCTCAACATCCAGTAACAGATGTTCATGCTGTTGAACGGGAAATTGAGGCAGAAAAAGACAAGCAAGAAAAAGCAGTTGAGGCAGAAGATTTTGAAGCGGCTCTTAATGCTAAAACTCGCATTGCAGAATTGGAGAAAAAAGTCGAAAACCACACAGAAGATATGAAAGTGACTGCCACTGTCAATGATGTGGCCGAATCTGTGGAACGAATGACAGGTATTCCAGTATCTCAAATGGGAGCGTCAGACATCGAGCGTCTCAAGGATATGGCTCATCGTTTGGAACACAAGGTTATTGGTCAAGATAAGGCAGTAGAAGCAGTGGCTCGTGCTATCCGTCGTAACCGTGCTGGTTTTGATGAAGGCAATCGCCCAATTGGTAGCTTCCTCTTTGTAGGTCCAACTGGGGTTGGTAAGACCGAGCTCGCTAAGCAATTGGCACTGGATATGTTTGGAACTAAGGATGCTATCATTCGTTTGGATATGTCTGAATACAGTGACCGCACAGCTGTTTCTAAGTTAATCGGTACAACAGCCGGTTATGTGGGGTATGATGACAATAGCAATACCTTGACAGAACGAGTTCGTCGTAATCCATACTCTATCATTCTCTTGGACGAAATTGAAAAGGCTGATCCTCAAGTAATCACCCTTCTCCTCCAAGTCTTGGATGACGGTCGTTTGACTGATGGTCAAGGAAATACAGTGAACTTCAAGAACACTGTCATTATCGCGACATCAAATGCTGGATTTGGTTATGAAGCCAACTTGACAGAAGATGCGGATAAACCAGAATTGATGGATCGTTTGAAACCATACTTCCGTCCAGAATTCCTCAACCGCTTTAACGCTGTTATCGAGTTCTCACACTTAAATAAGGAAGATCTTTCTAAGATTGTGGACTTGATGTTGGCTGAGGTCAACCAAACCTTGGCCAAGAAAGACATTGATTTGGAAGTCAGCCAAGCAGCTAAGGACTTTATCACAGAAGAAGGCTATGATGAAGTCATGGGTGTTCGTCCTCTCCGTCGTGTGGTTGAACAACAAATTCGTGATAAGGTAACAGATTTCCACTTGGATCATCTAGATGCCAAACATTTGGAAGCAGATATGGAAGATGGCGTTTTGGTCATTCGTGAAAAAGCCTAACTCAAGATTTTGAGAATAAAAAAGAACCAGTTATTGTAACTGGTTCTTTTGCGTTTAGATGACATGGCGTTCAAAGGCATCATCTGAAATACCTTGTTCCAGGATGAGTTTAGCCCATTCTTTAGCAGAAAAGAGGCTGTGGTCCTTGTAGTTTCCACAAGATTCTATGGTTGTTCCAGGGACATCTTCCCAAGTAGTGGTCTCAGCGATTTCCTTGAGCGAATCTTTGATAACAGCAGCAATCTCAGCACTGGTGTGACGTCCCCACATAATCATATGGAAACCAGTACGGCAACCAAATGGTGAACAGTCAATCATGCCGTCAATGCGGGTACGGATGAGTTTGGCTAAGAGGTGCTCGATGGTGTGAAGGCCAGCGGTAGGGATAGAGTCTTCATTTGGTTGCACCAAGCGAATATCAAAGTTGGAGATGACATCTCCCTTTGGCCCTGTTTCTTCCCCAATCAAGCGGACATAGGGTGCTTTAACAATGGTGTGGTCAAGTTCAAAACTTTCAACAATAACTTCTTTTGACATGGTAAATCCTTTCAGTTTTCTTCTTTCATTATATCATAAAGACTGCTATTGAAACAGAGAGAAAACCTCTCCGAGGGTGGAGAGGTTCGAATCGTTACTTACGATACAAGCGATCGTATTGATAGAATGGGTCAAAGGTTACGTTGATACCTAGTTTGCGAAGGACATTCTTATCTTCATCAGTCAGGATGATGGTAGAGTGGGCTTCGCTACCTTTTAGATTACCCAGTTCCTTCATGGCACGCGCAGCGTCAGGATTTTCCATAGCTGTGATGGCTAGTGCAATCAAAATTTCATTTGAATGCAGCCGCGGATTACGGCTACCTAGATGATCGATTTTAAGACCTTGAATTGGTTTGACGACTTCAGGCTCGATTAGTTTCACTTCCTTAGCGATGTTAGCTGATTTTTTGATGGCATTGATCAATGCGGCAGCTGTAGGACCAAAGAGTTCAGAGTTTTTACCAGTCACGATTTCCCCATTTGGCAATTCGAGAGCTAGGGCAGGGCCACCAGTTTCTTCTGCTTTTTGGCGTGCAGCAACAGCAACTTTACGGTCTGCAGGTGTGATACCGAGGTCGTTCATGAGCAGTTCAATCTTCTTGACAGCAGTTTCTCCGACTTTTTCAGCTTTAAAATCAAGAACAGTTTGATAGTAGCGACGGATGATTTCTTGTTTAGAAGCTTCGACAGCAGCCTCATTATCTGTAATAGCGAAGCCAACCATGTTGACACCCATGTCTGTTGGTGAAGCGTATGGAGATTCACCGAGAATGCGTTCCAACATACGTTTGAGCACTGGGAAAATTTCGATATCACGGTTGTAATTGACAGTGGTTTCTCCGTAGGTTTGGAGATGGAAAGGGTCAATCATATTGACATCGTCAAGGTCTGCGGTGGCAGCTTCATAAGCCAAATTGACTGGGTGATGAAGGGGCAGGTTCCAAACTGGGAAGGTTTCAAACTTAGCGTAACCAGACTTGATGCCATTGAGTTGGTCGTGGTACATATTGGACATACAAGTGGCCAATTTTCCAGAACCAGGTCCAGGAGCTGTTACGACGATCAAGTTGCGACTGGTTTTGATGTAGTCGTTTTTGCCCATACCTTCTGGAGAAATGATGTGGTCCATATCAGTCGGGTATCCTTTGATTGGATAATGAAGATAGGAATCAATCCCGTTTTTATCTAACTGGTTGCGGAAGGCATCTGCAGCGGGTTGTCCTGCGTATTGTGTGATGACAACAGAGCCGACAAAGATCCCCAGCTCATTGAATTTGTCAATCAAACGAAGCACTTCTTGGTCATAAGAAATGCCTAGGTCGCCACGTGCCTTGGAATGTTCGATGTTGCTAGCGTTAATGGCAATCACAACCTCAACTTGCTCCTTCAACTCTTGCAAGAGCTTGATTTTGTTGTCAGGTTCATAACCAGGCAGTACACGAGCAGCGTGGAAATCTTCTAACATTTTGCCGCCAAACTCTAGGTAAAGCTTGCCGTCAAATTGGTTAATGCGCTCCAAAATGTGGTCGCGTTGTAGATTTAAATATTGTTCAGAACTAAAAGCTTGTTTTTTCATTTTTTTACCTCTGACCTCTATTATATAAAAAAATTGGGAGTTAGGAAACTACGGAGCTAAAAAAGAAATCAAAAATATTAGGCAAACGCTTGCACTAAGTTTTAAAAAGCGCTATCATAGATTGTAGAATATTAAAATAATGAGGTAAACATATGCAAAAAAAATGGTGGCACAATGCCGTAGTTTATCAAGTCTATCCAAAGAGTTTTATGGATAGTAATGGAGATGGAATTGGTGATTTGCCAGGAATTACGAGTAAGTTAGACTATCTAGCCAAGCTAGGAATCACAGCAATTTGGCTTTCTCCTGTTTATGATAGTCCTATGGATGATAATGGCTATGATATTGCTGATTATCAAGCGATTGCTGCTATTTTCGGGAACATGGAGGACATGGACCAACTGATCGCAGAAGCTAAGAAGCGTGATATTCGTATCATCATGGACTTGGTGGTCAATCATACCTCGGATGAGCATGCTTGGTTTGTCGAGGCTTGTGAAAATCCTGACAGCCCCGAACGAGACTACTATATCTGGCGAGATGAGCCCAATGATTTGGAGTCTATCTTTAGTGGGTCCGCCTGGGAATATGATGAAAAGTCGGGTCAATACTATCTCCACTTTTTCAGCAAGAAACAGCCTGATCTCAACTGGGAGAATGAAAAACTACGCCAGAAAATTTACGAGATGATGAACTTCTGGATTGATAAAGGTATTGGTGGTTTCCGTATGGATGTCATTGATATGATTGGTAAGATTCCTGATGAGAAGGTAGTTAATAACGGTCCTATGCTCCATCCTTATCTCAAGGAAATGAATCAGGCAACTTTTGGGGATAAAGATCTCTTGACAGTGGGAGAAACTTGGGGGGCGACACCAGAAATTGCCAAACTCTACTCTGATCCAAAGGGTCAAGAATTGTCTATGGTCTTCCAGTTTGAGCATATCTGTCTTCAGTATCAGGAAGGGCAACCTAAGTGGCACTATCAAAAAGAGTTAAATGTAGGGAAGTTGAAAGAAATCTTCAACAAATGGCAGACAGAGTTGGGAGTTGAAGATGGTTGGAATTCCCTCTTTTGGAACAACCATGATCTTCCTCGTGTCGTCTCTATCTGGGGAAATGATCAAGAATATCGCGAAAAATCTGCCAAAGCCTTTGCAATCTTGCTTCATCTCATGAGAGGGACTCCCTATATCTACCAGGGTGAAGAGATTGGGATGACCAACTATCCGTTTGAAACACTGGATCAAGTAGAAGATATTGAATCCCTCAACTATGCGCGTGAGGCTCTTGAAAAAGGTGTTCCACTAGAGGAAATTATGGATAGTATCCGTGTCATCGGACGTGATAATGCCCGTACCCCGATGCAATGGGATGGAAGCAAAAATGCTGGTTTCTCAACTGGTCAACCTTGGTTGGCAGTTAATCCAAACTACGAAGAAATCAACGTTCAAGAAGCACTAGCAAATCCAGATTCTATTTTTTATACCTACCAAAAACTGGTTCAAATCCGTAAGGAGAACAACTGGCTGATTCGAGCTGATTTTGAATTGCTTGATACAGCTGATAAGGTCTTTGCTTATATCCGTAAGGACGGTGACCGTCGTTTCTTAGTTGTGGCTAACCTGTCCAATGAAAAACAAAACTTTTCAGTAGAAGGAAAAGTTAAATCTGTCTTGATTGAAAACACTGTGACTCAAGAAGCAGTTGAAAAACAGGTCTTGGCTCCATGGGATGCCTTCTGTGTGGAACTGACTGACTAAAATGAACAAACCTCAAGCTTTTGAAGCTTGAGGTTTTTTACTAAAAATTGTATTGAAAAATCTTTAAAAAATATTTGTTAGAATTTTCTAAAAAATCTGTCGAAAGTCCTTGCTTTTATGAGAAAATAGGGTATAATGGTGAAAACACTATCTTTAAGGAGATTTACTTATGAGATCGAAAAAGTGGCTCTTAGGAGCAGGTGCCGTCCTGAGCACAGCCCTTCTTTTAACTGCTTGTGGGCAAAGTGAAAAGAAGGCTGATGCGCCCAAGACATTCTCTTATGTCTACGCTATGGATCCATCGTCTTTGGACTACAGTGTGACGAGCAAGAGCTCAACTTCTGATGTTATAGCGAACGTTGTCGATGGCCTTTTGGAAAATGATAAGTATGGAAACTTAATTCCATCGCTTGCAGAAGACTGGTCCGTTTCTAAAGATGGCTTGACTTATACCTACAAACTTCGTAAGGGTGTAAAATGGTATACTTCTGAGGGAGAAGAGTATGCTGAAGTCAAGGCTCAGGACTTTGTTACGGGTCTGAAACACGCGGCTGATGGCAAATCAGACGGCCTCTCTCTCCTTCAAGATTCTATCAAAGGTTTGGCAGAGTATATCAGTGGGGAAAGCAATGATTTCTCTACTGTAGGAGTGAAAGCTGTTGACGATTACACGGTTGAATATACGCTTAACAAACCAGAAAGCTTCTGGAACTCTAAAGTTACAACTGCTACCATGCTTCCAGTTAATGAAGAATTCTTGAATTCTAAAGGGGGCGACTACGGTGCGCCAACACCATCAAGTATTCTTTATAACGGTCCTTACCTTTTGAAATCATTGACTTCAAAATCAGTCATTGAGTATGAAAAGAATCCAAACTATTGGGACAAGGACAATGTTAAGATTGACAACATCAAACTAACCTTCTATGATGGTTCCGACCAAGAATCCTTGATTCGTAGCTTTACACAAGGTGCCTATACAACAGCTCGTCTCTTCCCAACAAGCTCAAACTTTGAGTCAACTAAGCAAGAGTACGGAGATAAGATTGTCTACAGTCCACAAGAAGCGACAAGCTACTACCTCACTGTTAACGTAAACCGCCAGTCTTACAATAAAACAGCCAAAACTGACGAGGCTCAAAAAACATCAACAAAAGAAGCTCTTCTCAACAAGAACTTCCGTCAGGCCTTGAACTTTGCCCTTGACCGTCACTCTTACACGGCTCAGTTGAATGGTGAAGAAGGTGCGGACAAAATTATCCGTAACAGTCTAGTTCCTCATGACTATGTTCAAGTAGGTGAAAAGACATTTGGAGAGTTGGCACAGGCAGAGCTGGTTTCTTACGGAGACCAATGGAAAGATGTAGCCCTTACTGATGGTAAGGATACGCTTTACAGTCCTGAAAAAGCCAAGGCAGCCTTTGCAAAGGCTAAAGCAGAATTGCAGGCTAAGGGTGTGACCTTCCCAATCCGTTTGGATGTTCCAGTTGAGCAGACTGATGTCATTGCTGTTCAACAAACCAACTCACTCAAGCAGTCTATCGAATCAACACTGGGTACGGAGAATGTCATTGTCGATGTCCTTCAAATGACAGATAATGAGAAAATGAGCATTACGTCTCAAGCTAAGGTTCCAGCACAAAAAGACTACGACTTGAATGGAACTGGTTGGGGACCAGACTATCAAGACCCAGCTACCTACCTAAACATTCTTGATGCTAAGAAGGGTTCTGCCCTTAAACACTTGGGTATCACTCGTGGAAAAGATCCAGAAGTGATGGCTCAAGTCGGTCTAGACGAATACAAGAAACTCTTGGATGATGCCGCAGCTGAAACAAGCGACCTCAATAAGCGTTACGAAAAATACGCTAAAGCGCAAGCTTGGGTATCTGATAGTTCGCTCTTGATTCCAGTTGCCTCTTCAGGTGGTTCTCCAACGGTTAGCCGTACTGTGCCATTCACAAAAGCATACTCTCAAGTCGGAATCAAGGGAGACCCATTTGTGTTCAAAGGTTTGGAATTGCAAAATGATGTCGTGACTACAAAAGAATACGAAGAAGCTCTCAAGAAATGGCAGAAAGAAAAGATTGAAACAAATGCCAAATACCAAAAAGAGCTAGAAAAACACGTTAAATAATCTATGACAAAGAAAAGGAAGTTGCAGAAAAACTGTGCTTCTTTTTTGTTTTGAGACATCAGTCGTCGTAAAACTAGGAACTTTACAATTTAGGATAAATTTGATAAAATATGTACATGTTATAAAAAGTGACATAAAGGAGTAGAGGATGAACATGAAAAAAAGACTTATCGGAACTGGTCTTGTCCTAGCTACAGGGATTTTACTCTCAGCTTGTGGACAGTCCAATACAGACACAAGCACCTTCTCATCAACATTTAGCGCAAACCCAACGACATTTAACTATCTTTTAGACTATTACGCAGATAACACTGCTGTGATTACTAATCTTGTAGATGGTTTGCTAGAAAATGATAGCTATGGCAATCTAACGCCAGCTCTAGCTGAAGATTGGTCAGTTTCGGCGGATGGTTTAACCTATACTTATAAACTCAGAAAAGACGCCAAGTGGTACACTGCTGATGGAGAAGAGTACGCTCCAGTTAAAGCCCAAGACTTTGTCACTGGGATTAAGTATGCTGCGGACAACAAGGGTCAAGCCATGGATCTCATCCAAAACTCTATCAAGGGATTGAATGACTATGTGACAGGTGCGACCAATGACTTCACAACAGTTGGTGTGAAAGCCTTGGATGACTATACAGTTGAGTACACTTTGACTCGACCAGAGCCATACTGGAATTCAAAGACAACCAACAGTATCCTTTTCCCGGTTAACGAAGAGTTTTTGAAATCAAAGGATAAAGAATTTGGAACCTTGACGCCAAACAGCATCCTTTACAATGGACCCTACTTGTTAAAAGATTTCACATCAAAATCTTCCATCGAGTATGTGAAGAATCCTAACTACTATGATCATGGCAAGGTGACCATTGAGAAAGTTAAATTAGCTTACTTTGATGGCTCTGATCAGGAGATGACCATTCGTAACTTTGAAAGCGGCGCCTATACGCTTGCGGGAGTCTATCCAAATAGTTCGAGCTATGCCAAGACAAAAGAAAAATACCAAGACAATATCGTTTATAGCTTACAAGACAAGACTTCTTGGTACTTCAACTTTAACGTTAATCGAAAAGCCTATAACCATACTGCAAAAACGACGGATGAGCAAAAGAAATCAACGCAAACAGCGATTTTAAATAAAAATTTCCGTCAGGCCTTGAACTTTGCCATCGATCGGACAGCCTACTCTGCTCAATCTAACGGGCAAGAAGCAGCAAGTAAGACCCTTCGTAATACCCTTGTTCCCCCTACATTTGTGCAAGTGGGAGATGAGAGCTTTGGAGAAGTGGTTTCTTCTAAACTTGTTCAGTATGGAACGGAATGGTCAGGAATCAACTTAGCAGATGCTCAAGACGGTTACTTCAACAAGGAAAAAGCCCAAGCCAAATTTGCGGAAGCTAAAAAGGAATTGGAAGCCCAAGGGGTGACCTTCCCGATTCATTTGGACATCCCAGTTGATCAAACCAATAAAAATGCGGTTTCTGGTATGAATTCGGTTAAACAAACACTTGAAACAGTACTAGGTTCTGATAATGTCGTTATTGATGTTCAGCAACTTTCAACGGATGACTTTGGGAATGTTGCTTTCCTAGCTCCAAATCCAGCAGCTCGTGATTACGATTTGAACTTTGATGGCTGGGTTGGTGATTACCAAGATCCGTCAACTTATCTGGATCCATTTAATGCCGAAGATGGTTTTTATCTCAAAATTTTCGGTTTAGATGCTAAGGAAGACAAAGAACTCATCAAGAGTCTAGGACTTGATACCTATACGAAACTTCTAAAAGAAGCAGACGCTGAGAATCAAGATGTTGCTAAGCGTTATGAAAAATACGCTGAAGCTCAAGCTTGGATGATTGACAATTCTCTGATCATGTCTACGATGTCAAATGGTGGTACAGCCTCTGTGATCAAAGTAACTCCCTTTACACGTGCCTACTCTCTAGTGGGAATTAAAGGTGATGGAAATAACTATAAGTACATGAGACTGCAAAAAGATCCTGTTACCAAGAAACAATTTGATGAAGCTAAGACTAAGTGGGAAGAAGAAAGTAAAAAGGCTATCGAGAAGAGTCAAAAAGAATTTTTAAACCACGTTAAATAAAAATGAAAGACAAGCTGGCACGACAAAATGCCCTTGTCTTTTTAATTTGTCATCGAAAAATGAAGTTAGTATAATTTTGAGTAAATAAAGCATACAGAAGTGAATGAAAACGCTGAGAATGGTGGGAATAATTGGAATTTCTTTCATAATTGTGATATAATAATCCTAATTATTAACGTATAGGGGATTAACATGAATAGACGTTCAAAGAGAATTCGTTCTGGCAACATGAAACGAAATATTAACATAGTCTTATTAACCATTTACCTATTGTTGGGTTGTTTTTTACTGTTCTTGATTTTTAGACACAACATTTTAGCTTTTAGATACCTGAATATTATTTCTGCGGTTCTCGTTTTATTAGCTGCTCTAGTAGGTCTACTGCTGATTGTTTATAAAAAAGCCGAGAAGTTTACGGTCTTCTTTTTGACGCTTGCCATCTTAGTTAGTTCATTTTCTCTCTATGCTTTGCAACAGTTTGTCGGTTTTACCAATCATATCAATTCGACGTCAAATTACTCAGAGTATTCGATTAGTGTGGTCGTTTTGAAAGATAGTGAGATCAATAATGTGACCCAACTGGATACGGTTACGGGGCCAACAGAGACAGACAATGACAATATTCAAAAGTTGTTGGCAGATATTAAGACCAGCCAAAGTAAGGACTTGATGGTTGAGAATGCGACTTCTTACCTAGCAGCTTATAAGAGTCTGCTTTCTGGTGAAACGAAAGCAATCGTCTTAAATAGTGTCTTTGAAAATATTATTGAAGCAGAATATCCTGACTATGCTTCTAAAATCAAGAAGATTTACACTAAAAATTTGATTAAAGAAGTTGCTGCACCTAAGGTATCGAAGAATAAAGCTTTCAATATTTATGTGAGTGGTATTGATACCTACGGTCCAATCAGCTCAGTTTCGCGTTCAGATGTCAATATTTTGATGACGGTGAACCGTGATACCAAAAAAATCCTTCTCACTACAACTCCTCGTGATTCCTATGTGCCAATCGCAGATGGAGGAAACAATCAAAATGACAAATTGACCCATGCAGGGATTTATGGAGTAGACTCGTCGATTCATACCCTGGAAAACCTATATGGTGTGGATATCAATTACTACGTCCGTTTGAACTTCACTTCTTTTTTGAAGTTGATTGACCTTTTAGGAGGGATTGATGTTTATAATGATCAAGAATTTACCGCACACACTAATGGGAAGTACTATCCAGTAGGAAATGTCCACTTAGATTCTGAGCAGGCTCTGGGATTTGTTCGTGAGCGCTACTCTCTAGCAGATGGAGATCGTGACCGTGGACGAAACCAACAAAAGGTTATTGTAGCTGTTATTCAGAAATTAACATCAACCGAGGCTTTGAAGAACTATGACAATATCATTAAAGGATTGCAAGATTCTCTTCAAACCAATATGCCTTTGGAAACTATGATGGATCTAGTTAATACTCAGTTAGAGAGTGGAGGAAATTACAAAGTCAACTCTCAAGACTTGAAGGGGACTGGTCGTATGGATCTTCCTTCTTACGCCATGCCAGATAGTAACCTCTACATGATGGAAATCGACGATAGTAGTTTGGCTGCTGCGAAAGCTGCTATCAATGATGTGATGGAGGGGAAGTAGAATGATCGATATTCATTCGCACATCGTTTTTGATGTGGACGATGGTCCAAAGTCGATAGAGGAAAGTAAAAACCTTCTAAGAGAGGCCTATAGTCAAGGAGTGCGAACTATCGTTTCAACATCGCATAGACGAAAAGGAATGTTTGAAACTCCTGAAGAAAAGATCGCAACCAACTTTCTCAAGGTGCGAGAAATGGCTAAGGAAGTTGCTGATGACCTAATCATTGCCTATGGGGCTGAAATCTACTATACTCCGGATGTCGTTGAGAAGTTAGAAAAGAAATTAATCCCCACCCTCAACGATAGTCGCTATGCTTTGATTGAGTTTAGCATGAATACACCTTATCGAGATATACATAAGGGATTGAGTGATATTCTAATGCTGGGTATTACGCCAGTCATTGCCCACATTGAACGCTATGATGCTTTAGAAAATAATGAAAAGCGCGTGCAAGAGTTGATTGACATGGGGTGTTATACTCAAGTCAATAGTTCTCATGTCTTGAAACCTAAACTCTTCGGAGAAACTTATAAATTCATGAAAAAGAGAGCTCAGTATTTCTTAGAGCGTGACCTCGTTCATGTAATCGCTAGTGATATGCACAACTTGGATCATAGACCGCCTCATATGGAAGAAGCCTATGATATCATTGCCAAAAAATACGGTAAAAACAAGGCCAAGGAACTCTTTAAAGAGAACCCAAGAAAAATCATAATGGATCAACTAATTTAGGAGAAAAAATGAAAGAAAAGAATGTTATGGAAATTGATGTATTCCACTTGTTAAAAATTCTATGGAAACGAAAATTGCTGATTGTCTTGGTAGCATTCGTGACAGGGGCAGTAGCATTTGCCTACAGTAGTTTTATTGTGAAACCAGAGTTTACCAGTACGACCCGCATTTATGTGGTCAACCGTAATCAGGGAGATAAGCCTGGTTTGACTAACCAAGACTTGCAAGCGGGATCTTACTTGGTAAAAGACTATCGTGAAATCATTCTCTCACAAGACGTTTTAGAAAAGGTTGCGACTGATTTGAAACTAGAACTCCCTCCAAAAGATCTAGCTATTAAAATCAAGGTAACAGTTCCAGTGGATACGCGTATTGTATCTATCTCTGTTACAGACCGTGCACCTGAGGAAGCTAGCCGTATCGCTAACTCTTTGAGAGAGGTTGCTGCTCAAAAAATCATCAGTGTCACGCGAGTTTCAGATGTGACAACACTTGAAGAAGCGCGTCCTGCAACATCCCCATCGTCTCCAAATATCCGTCGCAATACCATGGTCGGCTTTCTTGCTGGAGCGGTTGTAATGGTTGTCACTGTTCTCCTAGTTGAGCTCTTGGATACACGAGTAAAACGTCCAGAAGATATCGAAGATGTGATGCAAATTGCGCTATTGGGAGTAGTTCCAAATTTGGATAAATTGAAATAGGAGAGAGAGATGCCAACATTAGAGATTGTACAAAAAAAATTAGATTTGGCAAGAAAAGCTGAAGAGTATTACAATGCGCTTCGTACCAATATACAGTTGAGTGGGAATAATTTGAAAGTTATTTCGATCACGTCTGTGAAACCGGGTGAAGGGAAGTCAACTACTTCTACAAATATTGCTTGGGCCTTTGCGCGTGCGGGCTATAAGACGCTGTTAATCGATGCCGATATTCGTAATTCTGTCATGTCAGGTGTTTTTAAATCACGCGAGAAGATTACTGGACTAACAGAGTTCTTATCTGGGACGACAGACCTATCACAAGGGCTATGTGACACCAATGTAGAAAACTTGTTTGTTATTCAAGCGGGTTCTATATCGCCCAACCCAACAGCCTTGCTACAAAGTGAAAATTTTGCAACCATGCTGGATACCTTGCGTAAGTACTTTGATTATATCATCGTGGATACAGCGCCAATCGGAGTTGTCATCGATGCAGCTATCGTCACCCAAAAATGTGATGCTTCTGTTTTGGTAACGGCAGTAGGTGAAGCTAATAGAAGAGATGTTCAAAAGGCGAAAGGGCAGCTCGAACAAACAAGCAAACCATTCTTAGGAATTGTGCTCAATAAATTGAATACCTCTGTTGAAAAATATGGTTCCTACGGTGCTTATGGCTCTTACGGAAATTATGGCAAAAAATAACAAATAGCCTAGGGAAGATATTATGGAAGAAAAGGGATTGAAGATTTCTTTGGCAGTTTTCCAGAGTTTTCTTGTCATTATTTTAGCTTATTTGCTCAGTTTTGTTAAAGAAACAGATATTGTATATACCTCAATGGTAATTCTGTACATTCTCCATTATCTTGTCTTTCATATTAGTGATTATGGACAAGATTTTTTCAAAAGAGGGTACTTGGCTGAGTTTATCAGAACAGCAAAATATATCATTTATTTTGCTTTAGCGATTAGCATCTCGAATTTTTTCTTAGAAGAGCGTTTTAGCATTTCAAGACGAGGGATGGTTTATTTTTTGATAATACATTCCATTTTGCTTTATCTGATGAATGTATATATCAAACGTTATTGGAAACGCCTATTCCCAAACTTAAAAGGAAGAAAGAAAGTCTTTTTGATAACGGCAACTTCTAGAGTTGAGAAAGTAACGGATAGACTGATAGAAGCTAGTGACATTTTATGGGAGTTAGAAGCAGTTAGTGTTTTAGATCAGCCTAACTTCCGTCATGAACATTTAAAAGTTATTCCTGCTGAAAATATTTTAGACTATACAACCCATGAAGTTGTTGATGAAGTCTTTATCAATCTACCTAGTGAAGAGTATGATATTGGGGAATTTATCTCGCTCTTTGAAACAATGGGGATAGATGTGACAGTCAATCTTAATGCTTTTAACGATAATTTAGGTAGTGATAAAAAAATTCGTGAAATGGCAGGTTTGAATGTCGTAACTTTTTCAACAAAATTTTATAAACCTAGTCATGTGGTCGCTAAACGGATCATTGATATTTGTGGTGCGATTGTCGGATTGATTATCTGTGGTTTGGTGAGTATTGTTCTGGTTCCGATGATCAGACAAGATGGTGGACCAGCGATTTTTTCTCAAACTCGTATTGGAAAGAATGGTCGACATTTCACTTTCTATAAATTTCGTTCTATGCGTGTAGATGCTGAGGAGAGAAAGCAAGAACTCTTGATACAAAATACCATGCAAGGTGGTATGTTTAAAGTCGATGATGATCCTCGTATCACACCAATAGGTCGCTTTATCCGTAAGACTAGCCTAGATGAATTGCCACAATTTTGGAATGTTTTAATGGGAGATATGAGTCTGGTGGGTACCCGTCCTCCAACAGTGGATGAGTACGAGAAATATACACCTGAACAGAAACGTCGTCTCAGTTTTAAGCCAGGGATTACTGGCCTATGGCAGGTAAGTGGTCGTAGTAAAATCACGGATTTCAATGAAGTTGTCAAATTAGATGTGGCCTATATTGATGATTGGACAATTTGGAAAGATATTGAAATATTGTTAAAGACTGTTAAAGTGGTCTTTATGAGGGAAGGGGCGAAGTAGAGAGTTTAAATTCAACTACTACTCATATTATAATGCGTCTTTTGTAAGTGTGATAAAGAAAGTGAAAGAGGAAGAAAAAATGGGAAATTATGATTATCTTATTGTAGGTGCAGGACTTTTTGGTGCAGTATTTGCACATGAGGCTGCGCTTAAAGGGAAAAAAGTAAAAGTGATTGAGAAACGCGATCATATCGCGGGAAATATTTATACTCGTGAAGAGGAAGGAATCCAAGTTCATCAGTATGGTGCACATATCTTTCATACTTCTGATAAAGAAATTTGGGACTATGTAAATCAATTTGCAGAGTTTAACCGTTATACAAATTCTCCTGTTGCAAACTATAAGGGAGAGATTTATAACCTTCCTTTTAATATGAATACATTCAATAAACTTTGGGGAGTTGTAACGCCAGCAGAAGCACAAGCTAAGATTGATGAACAACGTGCAGTTTTAAATGGGAAAACTCCTGAAAATTTGGAAGAACAGGCAATCTCTCTTGTAGGTACAGACATCTATGAAAAATTAATCAAAGACTATACAGAGAAACAGTGGGGCAAGCCAACTACAGAACTTCCAGCATTTATCATTCGCCGTTTACCAGTACGCCTGACCTACGATAACAACTATTTTAACGATACCTATCAGGGGATTCCAATTGGTGGTTACACTCAAATAGTTGAAAAAATGTTGGATCATGAAAATATTGATGTAGAAATAAATGTTGATTTCTTTGCGAATAAAGAGCAATATCTAAAAGAGTTTCCTAAGATTGTCTTTACGGGTATGGTTGATGAATTCTTCGACTATAAGTTGGGCGAACTAGAGTATCGTAGTCTTCGTTTTGAAAACGAGACCTTGGATATGGAGAATTACCAAGGAAATGCAGTTGTGAACTATACGGATGCTGATACCCCATATACTCGCATTATTGAACACAAACATTTTGAGTTTGGGAATCAAGAAAAAACTATTATTACTAAAGAACATTCTAAAACATGGGAAAAGGGAGATGAACCATACTACCCGGTTAATAATGATTGTAACAATCGTTTATACCAATCGTATAAGAAACTTGCAGAAGCACATAAAAATATTATTTTTGGCGGTTGTTTAGGACATTATCGATATTATGATATGCATCAAGTTATAGCAGCGGCTTTACAGTGCGTTCGTAGTGAGATTAAGTGATAATTAGTAAAAAGAAAATGTAGGTTTGAACTTGAAATTTTATATAAAATTTAATCTGAATTTTTTGTTATTATTACTATTTTTCTTGTATTCATTTTTCTATGTTATAGACCTATCGTTATTTAATACTTTTCAATTAAATAATGTTGTGCAAATGATATTATTCGTATTTTTGATGATAATATTCTTTGGGAAGAATTTAAGATATTTAAAAAATATAAAATATTTTACGATATCTGTTCTCATATTGACACTATTTCTTATTTCAGCAGTTGTTACAAAAAGATTATATTTAATAAATTATGCACTTTTTATAATTAATGGAATGACTGTGGATTTTAGAAAAATTGTTAATAGTTCATTCTGGGGGACTTTGATTGCTACACTAACAGTAGTTGGGGCATCAAAAATGGGAATATTAAGCGACCTTGTTTATATTACGGGAGGACGTATATCACATAGCTTTGGTTTTTCATATTTTTCTCATCTATCATTTTTAGTATTGTACTTATTTCTTAATTATTTATTTTTAAGAGGTAAAAGCATTACTTATTTTGAAATTATAGGATTATTTGCTATCGACTATCTTGTGTATTCAACTACAACTAACAGATTAAGTCATTATCTCGGAATTTTTGTTTTGCTAATGTTTGTATTAGCAATTAAATTAAACTGGATTAAATTTAAATCATATTTTTTTAAAATTTTTTCATTATGTTCCTACTCAGTCGGACTTTTGCTCTCTATTTATATAGCAAATCATTATGATCCGGGTGAGGTAATTTGGAGAAACTTAAATCATTTACTGAGTAATCGTCTAGGTTTTCAAAAACTTGCATTTGCTTTATATCAACCTCAGTTATTTGGAAATGATATTCAAATGGTTGGAAATTATGAGATTGAAATTTTGAATCGAATTGTTACAGAAAATAGTTTCTACTTAGATTCTGGTTTTTTATATTCTTGGCTAGGATATGGCATTTTATTTACAACACTATTAATAGTATTATATACATCAATTTTTTATAAGGCTTATAAAAATAACGATAAGGCAATATATATATGGTGTATGGTAATATTCTTCTTTTCATTTATAAATAACACTTGGGTAAACATAACATATAACCCATTACTTTTCATGTTGGGAGGGAGCTTGTTGGCTTCAAATGTAAGATATGAGAAACAATAGTTTGAAATTTAATATTATTTTGAGCTCAATACATCAGCTACTAACCTTATTCTTGCCATTAGTTACGGCTCCTTATGTTTCACGGGTTTTAGGAGCTGAGGGAACAGGGATTTTTAGTTATACCTCATCTATTCAAGCATATTTTACATTATTTGCCGCCTTGGGTACAGGAGTATATGGTGTTCGTGAGATAGCTCGCAAGAGAAATAATAAAAAACAGTATTCCACCCTATTTTGGGAAATTGAATTACTTACGGTTTTAACAAGTTCTGTCGCAATTATTTTGTGGCTTATATGGGCTATCTTTTCGAAAGAGTTTCAATTAATTTATTTGATTTTGACTTTGAATTTATTTGCTGTTCTATTTGATATATCATGGTTTTATACAGGTTTGGAACAATTCGTGTATACAATTGGATTAAATGCCTTATTTAAAATATTTGGTACTATTGCAATCTTTACTTTTATAAAAGAACCATCGGATTTGAATACTTATATTTTTATTATCGCCTCTACTAGTTTGCTATCAAGCATTTCTTTATGGATTTATCTTCCTAGAATATTGGTAAAAGTATCTTTGAATACTCTAAGTTTAAAAGGGCACTTAAAACAAACATTGATATATTTTGTACCAACTATAGCAACCTCTATCTATACTGTATTAGACAAGACAATGATTGGTGTGATAACTCAAAATGCTAATGAGAATGGTTATTACGAACAAGCGACAAAAATTATTAATATATTGAAATCAATAACCTTTACTGCATTGAACTCTGTGCTAGGAGCACGTATCGCTTATCTGTTTTCTGAGAAAAAGTATGATGAAATTAAGTCACGAATAGCATTGTCTCTAGACTTTATTTTTTTCATAGGAATGGCATTTTTCTTTGGACTTCTATCTGTTTCAGAAACTTTTGTTCCTATATTTTTCGGGCAAGGTTATGATCAAGTTATTTATTTGCTCTATGTATTTTCTCCGATTGTAGTTATTATAGGTGTAAGTAATTGTTTGGGTTCACAATATTATACACCTGCCGGACTTCGTAGTCAGAGTGCTAAATATATAATAATTGGATCAGTTTTTAATCTTCTACTCAATTTAGTATTTATTCCAGTATTTAGAAGTAAAGGAGCAGTTATTTCTTCAGTGCTAGCCGAATCATTGATCACATTTCTATATGTGAAAAATTCAAATGGTTATGTAGATTTTAAACAATTAGCTTTTTATTTCAATCCTAGGTTTATAGCGGGTTTCATTATGTGTTTAATTGTTTTATTTATAAAACAATATTTACCAAATGATTTACTGGGACTGCTAATTCAAGTGCTTATTGGAGGTATGACCTATTTTATGATAACTTATTTACAAAAAGATAATATTCTTCAAATATTGAAGGCAAAAATATCAAAAAGGTAAAGAGAGGATAAAAATGCAAAAACTAAAAATTGATCTTCCAGACGGTTTTTTAGATGAAGAGATACGTGAAGGGTACCTAGTTACCTCTGACATGAAAAAAGTATGGGCAGTAGAGCTTGATTTATTTGCTGAATTTGATCGTGTATGCAGAAAATATGATATTACATACTATGCAGATGCGGGAACAATGTTGGGAGCCGTTCGGCATAAGGGGTTTATTCCGTGGGATGATGATATAGATGTGAAGTTAAGTCGAGAAAATTATGAAAAACTTTGTCAAATTGCACCAAAGGAATTTACAGAAAATTATTTTTGGCAAACAGAGTATACGGATCCGGGTAGCCTTCGTGGACATGCTCAACTAAGAAATAGTTCCACAACTGCAATCCTTGAGTTTGAAAAAGGTCTTCAGAAATTTAATCAGGGGATTTTTATTGATATTTTCCCTTTTGATTCTGTTATAGATGATAAAAAGTTGTTTGAGGAGCAAAAAGAAAGAGCTGAATCATATCGTAGACATTGCCTGTATCTTCGAGACGTGATATACAATTATAAAAAGAAGCAGTACAAATTTCCTAAAAATATATTAGCGCCGTTAAGAAGTACATATTATAGATGGAAAAATAAGAATTGCGAAAAACCTTATAGACTTTTTGAAAGGGAATGTGCGCGATACAATAATATTCAGACACCCCAAATTTCTCTTTTGAGTTTTCAATTTGATCCGATTCATTTTCAATCACGTGCAGACTATGATGATATTGTCTATATGCCATTTGAATTTATGCAGATGCCTGTGCCAAAAGGATATGATCATATTCTCACTGACCGCTATGGAGATTATATGAAGCCTGTAAAAGGAGGTTCTATGCATGGGAAAATTATTTTTGATGTTGATAGACCGTATACGGATTATTTAGAAAAATTTAATAAAAGTAGGTAGGTAAATGGAATATATTATAGAAACTAGGAATGTTGGTGAGGCGCATGCCGGTGCAAAAGCACCAGATGATATTGTATCAATTGCCAGAAAACGAGGTATGGGAGTTTTTACAATTCCAGTATTACCAAACAAAACTTCAAGAATTTACATTTTAATTTGGTTGTTTATTACTTGTACTAAATTGTGGGCTCGTGTGTTTCTCACTGTAAAAAATGGAGACATTGTAGTCTGGCAACATCCAGCTTATGGTATTCGATATGCAAATTATTTTATCCCATGGATTAAAAAGCGCAAAAAAATAACCTTTGTAGCTCTAATTCACGATTTAGAATCATTGAGAGAGGGGATTGGTTCTTATGATTCAAAGGATCAATCTAGAGCAAAGATTGCAGATAATTCGTTACTCTCTAAATTTGATTATGTAATAAGTCATAATAAAAAAATGACGGCCTATTTGTTGGAGCAAGGCTTTGAATCTGATAAGTTAATTAATTTAGGAGTTTTTGATTACTTAGATGAAGGAACTCCAAATCTGATATCTCGTATAAATGATAAATCAGTTATTATTGCTGGCAATTTATCACGTGAAAAAAGTGCCTATATCTATGATTTGAAAAATTTAAATGTAGATTTAAGATTGTATGGGATGTTTTTTGAGGGTGATGAAAATGACTCTGCATATAAAGGAACATTTCGCCCAGATCAGTTAATTGAGCACCTAGAAGGTGCTTTTGGGTTAGTCTGGGATGGTAATTCATTAGAAGAATGTGCAGGGAATACAGGACAATATCTGAAGTATAATAATCCTCATAAAACTTCACTTTATTTGGCAGCACAGTTACCTGTTATTATTTGGTCACAGGCGGCGCTTGCTGATTTTGTAGAGGAGAATGGTGTAGGTATTGTTATTGATGATTTAAATCATCTGGAAGTAACATTAGCTAAAGTAACTGATGACCAATATACAAAAATGTTAGATAATATTAAAAAAATTTCAAAAAAAGTAAAAGCAGGACATTATTTTAGTGTTGCTATGGATCAAACTAAACACTGAATTTGGAGGCAATTATGAAAAAAGCTGCAGTTTTCGGAGGAAGTACAAAAACAGGTGTGGCTTTAGTTAATCAGTTGATTAAAAAAGGTTATTTTGTGCACGTCTTTGATTCAGTTGCGCCTCCAAAAGGTGTTATCTTAAAAGAAGATAGAATTCAATATAATTCTATTGATTTACAAGCTGTCGATATCACTAAAATTGAAATTATAAAAGAGGATCCACTGTTTGAAATTTTATTAGTTATTACAGAATTTAGTGAGACTACGCCATTTGATTCTTTGAGTATTACTGAAATACAGAGAATTATAACTGTTAATGTAACTTCTGTTATGAAGATCATACACTATCTTTATGATAAAATTCTATCAAAACAAAATTTTTATACAGGTGTAGTGATTCCAGATTTAGGAATGTTTTCTTCTGCATCCTCTTCCATATATTCTGGTTCTCAAGTTGCATTGATTAAAATGATTAAGGATATCAATATGGAACTTGGACGCAGTAAAATTAATAATCGAATCTTAAGTGTCATTTTAGATTCGATTGAATTTCTTCATATTGATGAGGAAACTGAAAGATTATCAGTATCAATCATTGAAGAATTATATAAACAAGCAGAATTATATGTTTCATATTGTGATAAATCTGTAAGGGAATTACTGGAAAGTCATCTATTAGAATTTCGTAAATTTGATTTGATGCATAATCACTGTAAAAAAAATAGTAACCTTGATGATGACATTTACCACAAAGATAAGATAGGCTACTTGTCTGGTACATTTGATTTATTTCATGTTGGACATTTGAATTTGTTAAGACGTGCCAAGGAGCAATGTGATTATTTAATTGTCGGAGTACATCCTAATGCTTCACATAAAGGAAAGAAGACATTTATATCTTTTCAAGAACGTTTAGATATTATCGCTTCTATTTCTTATGTAGATAAAGCAGTTGAATCATTTCCAGAAGACAGTGATGCTTGGAATATTTATCATTATGATAAGCTATTTGTTGGTAGTGATTATAAGGGAACAGAACGTTTTAAAAATTATGAGAGAGAGTTAGGGGAAAAGGGAGTTGAGATAATCTATTTCCCTTATACAGATGGAACAAGTAGTAGTCAACTAAGGGCACTAATTTCAGAGAAAAATGTAGATTAGGGGATAGAAAAGTTAGTGAAAAATATCAAGCTAATTATTGCAACACATAAACAATTTCAAATGCCTAAGGATCGACAACTTTACTTACCAATCCATGTTGGTAGAGAAGGGAAAAATGATTTGGGTTATCAAGGAGATAATACTGGAGAAAATATTTCAAACTTAAATCCATATTATTGTGAATTAACAGGGCTATATTGGGCATGGAAGAATCTTGATGTTGACTATCTAGGTTTGGTACATTATAGAAGGTATTTTGCTAGAAAAACAATATTCTATAAAGAAAATATCGATATAAATCAAGTGATTTTAAATCAAGAAGATGTTGAGAAACAATTGGAGCAGGCAGATGTGATTGTTCCTAAAAAAAGACGTTACTATATAGAAACTCTATATTCTCATTATTCAAACACCCATGATTCAAGTCATTTAGATGAAACACGTAAGGTTATAAGTGAATTGACTCCTGATTACTTAACTAGCTATGATAAGGTTATGAAGCAAAATAGCGGCTATATGTTTAATATGTTTATTATGAGCAAAGAATTGACAGACAGATATTGTAGTTGGTTATTTCCTATCATTAAAGAGTTATATGAAAGAATAGATGTTTCAGAATATACACCATTTGAAGCGCGTTTGTTTGGTCGTATAAGTGAATTATTGTTTAATGTTTGGATAGTAGAAAATGAGCTGACTGTGAAAGAAATGCCATTCATCTATATGGATAAAGTTGATTTTATTAGGAAGTTAAAATCGTTCTTATTTGCTAAATTCTTCAACCAAAAGTATGGAAAAAGTTTCTAGGTGAAGGGAGAAAAAATGGACTATATTATTGAGGTTCGTAATAAAGGAGAAGCACATGCGGGAGCAAAGGCGCCCGACGATATTGCTGAAATTTGTCGTCGAAGGGGAATGAAATCGTTTGTAATTCCACCAATGCCTTTTGATAAAAATTTATTTTATCGTCAATTCGTTCTTTTAATTGAGAGTATTAAAGTGTGGATTCATATTGCTAAGACTGTAAAGAATGGAGACCGTGTTATCTGGCAACATCCTGCTCCTGGAGTACGATATGCGAATAGATTTATTCCCTGGATAAAAAAAAGAAAGAAAGTAGAGTTCATTGCGTTAATTCACGATTTGGAGACACTACGTGATGGTATTGGGCAACAAAGAAAATCTACTGCAATCATAGCGGATTTAAAATTATTACCTCGATTTGATTATGTTATTAGTCATAATAAATTTATGTCAGAATATCTCCATTCAATTGGAATATCTTCAGAAAAAATTGTAAATCTTGAAATTTTTGATTATTTATATAATGAACCAGTTCCTGAAATAATCCGTAATAATGGAAAGAAGGTGATTGTTGCAGGAAATCTTACGAGAGAAAAAAGTGGTTATGTATATAAGTTAAAGGAACTGAATGTAGATATGTGTTTGTATGGTGTCAATTATGAAGGGGATATTCCTGATGATATTTATAAGGGAGCGTTTTCACCAGATGAATTGATTCAACATTTAGAGGGAAACTTTGGATTAGTTTGGGATGGAACTTCAGTAGAGAAATGTACTGGTAATACAGGTGCCTATCTTAAATATAATAATCCACATAAAACATCATTGTATTTGGCAGCGAATCTTCCTGTTATTATTTGGTCACAAGCGGCTATGGCTGATTTTGTTAAACGAAATAATATTGGTATCGTAATTGATGATCTTCATCATCTTTCGGAAAGCCTAAAGGGGGTTTCAGAGAAAGATTATCAAGAAATGCAGCAGAATGTGAGAATGATAGGTAAAAAGATTCGCCAAGGTTATTACTTTAATACGGCATTGGATGCTTTAAAATAATATGAAAAGAAAAATTAGTGTAATTCTCCCTGTTTTTAATAGCGAGAATACTTTGACAAGATGTTTAGATTCTTTATTAGCTCAAACCTACCCTAATTTTGAGGTTTTAGTTATTGATGACGGTAGTGATGATTCTAGTAGACAGATAGTAAGTTCTTACGCAAATAAAGATAATCGTATTAAAATTTATTACAAAGAAAATAAAGGAGTTAGCTCAGCAAGGAATGATGCTTTAGATTTAGCTTTAGGAGAGTTCATCACTTTTTTAGATGCAGATGATTGGCTAGAAGAAGATGCGCTTCAGTATATGATTAATTTGCAGGAACGAACTTCTGCTGATCTAGTTGTAGCTTCTTATCATCGGACAAGTAAATTATCTTCAAAGGTATCAACATCAAAAAATGTGAAGGAACAGCTACTTGAACAAGACGAATATGTTAAAAAATTTTTAAAAATTGAGTCTCAATCCATAGAATATTATCCTTGGAATAAGTTATATAAAGCTAGTATATTAAAATCGATTCGCTTTGTAGCTGAATTACGAATAGCAGAGGATGTTCCATTTGTTTTTGAATACATATTATATTCAAAAATAATTGCGATATCTGACAAAATAACGTACAACTATTATAACAATCCCAAAAGTGTAACGGCAACTTTTACAGATAAAAAATTTGATGTCTATAAAGCTTGGGCAATTGTTGAAAAAATTAATACCAATCCAATATATGATAAGTGGATTGATATAAATATTAAACGAATTGATTTATCTTTGCTGATGATGCTCGCAATGGACAAAAATTTTTATAGTTTAAAGAGAAAGTATGCTAATCAAATTAAAGAGATGCTTATTCGTTTGAAGAAAAACAAAAAAAGCCTACTCGTAGAAAAGATATCTTTGAATAGGAAAATACTTATTATATTGTTTTGTAGTCACTATACATGGATAGCACCTGTAATTCATTTCATAGTTCGTATTAAAAACTACTGTTTATCTTTACTCTGATTACAAGGAAATTTAAGAGGTGAAAATGAAAAGCAAACGTATTGAATGGATAGATTTTGGTAAAGGGCTCACCATTCTAATGGTCGTTTTAGGACATGTTGTTTTAGGTCTTTTTGAATCTAGGAAATTCGAAAATAGCAATACTGTGCTTCTATTCCTAACACAAGTTTTTTACTTATTCCATATTCCTGTTTTTTACGCATTGTCAGGTTTTTTCTTCAAACCAGTGGTAGATTTAAAAAAATTTTGGAACTATTTTAAGCAAAAAACAATAATCCTAGGTGTGCCATATCTCTTTTACTCAGTTCTTCAATTTATTTTGCAAACAATAGGTGGAGAAAGTGTTCGAAATGCAGCATCTCTTGCTGATCTGCTACAGATTTATAAAACACCTTTAGGCGTTTCTTGGTACCTTTATGTTCTTTGGTGGATTTATTTAGTTGTTGGTTTGATTTCTATTAAGGTTAAATCTTATAATCAATTATTTCTAATTAGTCTATTTGCCTATATTTTATCTTTATTTTTTCCAGTTAATATTTATATTATCCAAAAAGTACTTCTCTGGTCCTTCTTCTTTATCTTTGGTTATTGGCTGAAAAAATCTGGATTGACAATGTTCTTGCAGGAGCAGTGGAAATGGATAACTTCTTTAAGTATAGGAGTTATTATAATGTTTTTGATATTTTGGCAACAATCATCTCCTAGTTTCTATATTTCTTACGACACTCCTGGTCTATGGGGTTTAATCTTTTCCGTGTCGGTCGTTTTAGCTTTTACTTGCTATCCGATTTTAAATAACTTCAAAAGATTTGGGACGTATTTTTCTAAGATAGGGAGGAATAGTTTGGTCATATACTTATTACATGCACCAATTGTTTCTATAACCCGCATTATTTTATTAAAATTAAATATTAGTAACATTTATGTTCATTTAATACTAGGATTATTATTAGGCTGGTATGGTTCACTATTTATTCTTTACCTTATCAAGAAAGTTTCTTACATTGATTTTGTTTTCTATCCTATGAAGTATTTAAAGAAAAAAACTGAATAGTAATTTTGAACTTATGATGTAATTTAAAGGAAGAAGAAGTTCTATAATATCTTCAGTGGATTCATTATTAACCACGAAGATATTATAGAATTTTTTATTAACTTTTATCAGAATTTACCAAATTAAGTAAAAAATTCAGAAAATTCTGTTGACATCTCTCTAAAAAGAGTCTATAATGGAGAGAAAGTTTTAAAGGAGAAATAAATGAAAAGTTCAAAAATATTTGCCCTTGCGGGTGTAACCTTATTGGCGGCAGCGACTCTAGCTGCTTGCTCTGGATCAGGATCGAGTGCAAAAACTGAGAAAACATTCTCATATATCTATGAAACAGATCCTGACAACCTTAACTATTTGACAACTGGTAAGGCAGCTACTGCAAATATTACCAGTAACGTTGTTGATGGTTTGCTAGAAAATGACCGCTATGGTAATTTCGTACCGTCAATGGCCGAGGATTGGTCAGTATCCAAGGATGGATTGACCTATACTTATACCATTCGGAAGGATGCAAAATGGTATACTTCTGAAGGAGAAGAATACGCAACGGTTAAAGCGCAAGACTTTGTAACTGGTCTAAAATATGCTGCTGATAAAAAATCAGATGGTCTTTACCTTGTTCAGGAATCAATCAAAGGATTGGATGCCTATGTGAAAGGAGAAATCAAAGATTTCGCTGAAGTAGGTATTAAGGCTCTTGATGACCACACTATTCAGTACACCTTGAACAAGCCAGAAAGCTTCTGGAATTCTAAGACAACGATGGGGGTAATGGCTCCAGTTAATGAAGAGTTCTTAAACTCTAAAGGGGATGATTTCGCTAAAGGAACAGATCCAAGTAGCATCCTATATAATGGCCCATTCTTGCTAAAATCTATCGTAGCCAAATCTTCTGTTGAGTTTGAAAAAAATCCAAACTATTGGGATAAGGACAATGTTCATCTTGATAAAGTGAAATTGTCCTACTGGGATGGTCAAGATACCAACAAACCAACCGAAGCCTTCAAAGATGGCAGCTTTACAATGGCCCGTCTCTTCCCAACAAGCGCTAGCTACCCAGAGACTGAAAAAGAATATAAAGACAATATTGTTTATACACAACAAGACTCATCAACTTTCTTAGTTGGTATCAATATCGATCGTCAGTCTTATCAATACTCATCTAAAACAACTGATGAACAAAAAAATTCTACCAAGAAAGCTCTTCTAAACAAAGACTTCCGTCAAGCACTTGCCTTTGGTTTTGATAGAACAGCCTATGCTTCTCAAGTCAATGGTGCAAGTGGTGCTACTAAGCTTCTTCGTAACTTGTTTGTACCGCCAGCATTCGTGCAGGCAGATGGAAAGAACTTTGGCGAAATGGTCAAAGAAAAATTGGTGACTTATGGTGACGAGTGGAGCAACGTGAACTTGGCCGATGCTCAAGATGGACTCTACAACCCAGATAAGGCCAAAGCAGAATTTGCCAAAGCTAAGGCAGCTCTTCAAGCTGAAGGTGTGCAATTCCCAATTCACTTGGATATGCCTGTAGACCAAACCAATACAACAAAAGTTCAACGTGTTCAATCCTTCAAACAATCGCTTGAAGCTACTCTAGGGGCAGAGAACGTCGTTGTCGATATCCAACAACTTCAAAAAGATGATGTCTTGAATATCACTTACTTTGCTGAAACAGCTGCTGGAGAAGACTGGGATATCTCAGATAATGTTGGATGGTCTCCAGACTTTGCAGACCCATCTACTTACCTTGATATCATCAAGCCATCTGTAGGGGAAAATACAAAGACTTACCTAGGATTTGACTCTGGAACAAACAACGCTGCAGCGAAGCAAGTTGGTTTGGAAGACTACGAAAAAATGGTTGTTGAAGCTGGTGAAGAAGTGAATGACGTTTCAAAACGTTATGAAAAATATGCTGCTGCCCAAGCTTGGTTGACAGACAGTGCCTTGCTCATCCCAACAACTTCTCAAACTGGTCATCCAATGTTGTCTAAGATGGTACCATTTACACTTCCGTTTGCATACTCTGGTAACAAGGGTACGAGCGAAGCCCTCTTGTATAAATACCTAGATGTACAAGATAAAGCCGTGACAACAGAAGAATACCAAAAAGCTCAAGAAAACTGGTTGAAAGAAAAAGAAGAGTCAAATAAAAAGGCTCAAGAAAATCTCGCAAACCATGTGAAATAACTTTTTAAAAATAAAGGATTTAGCCATTGAGATGATGGTTAGGTCCTTTTTTATATTTGCTATAAGGCTCTGTAAGATGAGAAACAGAATTTTTCAGAATAGAGAAAAAATTCTTCATTTTTAGTTTTTCCCTATTGCTTTCTTCCTCATTATTTGTTATATTAAAAGTACAATTATTTTTTTAATTACGCTTAAGCATTGCACTTTCGGAGGAAGGAGTATTTTTTAAAAAAGAAATGTAAACGCTTACGTGAAAACGAAAGGATTTAGGAGTTCATGGATAAACGATTTTTTGAAAAACGCTGTAAGTTCAGTATTCGTAAGTTTACGCTTGGAGTAGCTTCGGTAATGATTGGGGCGACTTTCTTTGCTGCTGTTCCAGTCTTAGCAGATCAAGCAAGAGTTGGCTCAACAAATAATTTACCGAGCGAACTGGCTGATTTGGACAAGCGGTCTAGTGATGAGGGGCGAGATTTTGATCAGGAAGCTGCTGCTCAGAATCCTGGTTCTGATGAAATAACTGACGGACCTAAGACTGAAGAGGAATTGTTAGCTCAAGAAAAGGAAAAGTCAGACAAACCAAGCAATCTTCCAAAAGAACTAGAAGATAAGTTGGAGAAAGCTGAAGACAATGGACGCGAAGTTGACAAGGATCAATTGGCTCAAGATACTGGGAAACTTGTTCCAGAAGATGTAGCTAAAACGACTAACGGGGAATTAAACTACGGAGCAACTGTTAAAATCAAGACACCATCTGGCGAGGGTAGCGGTATTGTTATTGGGAAAGACCTTGTTTTGACTGTTTCCCATAACTTTATCAAGGACAGCCAAGATGGAAATATCCGCAAGGTTGTTGACAATGATCAAGGGGATGGAGATATTTATAGCATTTCCTACCCAGGTATGCCAGATGTTAAGTTTGGCAAGAAAGACGTCATCCACTGGGATCGTGAGGGCTATCTAAAAGGCTTCAAGAATGATTTGGCGCTTGTGAGATTGCGTACAGTTCTAGAAAATACGCCTGTTGAAGTAACTAAAAAGCCAGTAGTTAAGAAAATCGGAGATAAGCTCCATGTCTTTGGTTATCCAGAAGGGAAATTGAATCCGATTGTCAATACTACAGTTGATTTTGCGGAACCATACGGAGAAGGTGTCCAAGGGATTGGTTACCAAGGAGGAAAACCGGGAGCTAGCGGCGGCGGTATCTTTGATACAGAAGGAAAACTCGTCGGTGTTCACCAAAATGGTGTAGTTGGAAAACGTAGTGGAGGCATTCTCTTCTCACCAGCTCAACTAAAATGGATCCAAGACCATATGCAGGGAATTTCAAGTGTGAAGCCAGCAGACTTGGAAGAGAAAGAAAAACCGGCTGAAGAAAAACCAAAAGAGGACAAACCTGCAACTGCGAAACCTGAAACACCTAAGACGGTAACCCCTGAATGGCAAACAGTAGCGAATAAAGAACAACAGGGAACAGTTACTGTTCGTGAAGAAAAAGGTGTCCGCTACAATCAATTGTCCTCAACTGCACAGAATGACAATGGCGATAAACCAGCCTTGTTTGAAAAACAAGGATTGACAGTTGACGCTAATGGAAATGCGACTGTTGCTCTAACCTTCAAAGAAGATTCTGAAAAAGGCAAATCACGTTTTGGTGTTTTCTTGAAATTTAAAGACACCAACAACAATGTTTTTGTAGGATACGACTCAGGTGGTTGGTTCTGGGAATACAAAACCCCAGGAAATAGCACTTGGTATAAAGGCAACCGTGTAGCAGCACCAGAAACAGGTTCTGTAAACCGTCTATCAATCACTCTTAAGTCAGATGGCCAGCTTAATGCCAGCAATAACGATGTCAATCTCTTTGATACAGTGACCTTGCCAGGGGCGGTCAATGATAATCTTAAAAATGAGAAGAAGATCCTTCTCAAAGCAGGAACTTATGGCAATGATCGTACGGTTGTCAGCGTTAAAACAGACAATCAAGAAGGCGTAAAAGCGGATGATACTCCTGCCCAGAAAGAAACAGGTCCAGCCGTTGATGATAGCAAGGTGACTTATGATACGATCCAGTCTAAGGTCCTCAAGGCGGTAATTGACCAAGCCTTTCCTCGTGTCAAGGAATACACCTTGAATGGACATACTTTGCCAGGACAAGTTCAACAACTTAAGAAAATCTTGGTAAACAATCACGAAATTACACCAGAAGTCACCTATAAGAAGATCAATGATACTACTGCAGAGTACTTGATGAAGCTTCGTGACGAGAAGAATTTCATCAATGCAGATATGACTGTACGCTTGCAAGTTGTTGACAATCAATTGCATTTTGATGTGACCAAGATTGTCAACCACAACCAAGTTACTCCAGGTCAGAAGATTGATGATGAAAGAAAGCTTCTCTCCTCTATCAATTTCTTAGGGAACTCACTTGTGTCGGTTTCAAGCGACCAAACTGGGGCTAAGTTTGACGGGGCAACTATGTCAAACAACACTCATATCAGTGGAGATGAACATATTCCTGTAACCAATCCAATGAAAGATTTGGCTAAGGGCTACATGTATGGTTTTGTTTCTACAGATAAGCTTGCTGCGGGTGTTTGGAGTAACTCTCAAAACAGCTACGGTGGTGGTTCGAATGACTGGACTCGTTTGACAGCCTACAAGGAAACAGTCGGAAATGCCAACTATGTGGGAATCCAAAGTTCTGAATGGCAATGGGAAAAAGCTTATAAGGGCATTGTCTTCCCAGAATACACCAAGGAACTTCCAAGCGCTAAGGTTGTTATCACTGAAGATGCCAATGCTGACAATAAAGTCGATTGGCAAGATGGTGCCATTGCTTATCGTAGCATTATGAACAACCCTCAAGGTTGGGAAAAAGTCAAGGATATTACAGCTTATCGTATCGCGATGAACTTTGGTTCTCAAGCCCAAAATCCATTCCTTATGACCTTGGATGGTATCAAGAAAATCAATCTCCACACAGATGGTCTTGGGCAAGGTGTTCTCCTTAAAGGATATGGTAGTGAAGGTCATGACTCAGGCCACTTGAATTATGCTGATATTGGTAAACGTATTGGTGGTGTCGAAGACTTCAAGGCCTTGATCGAAAAAGCGAAGAAATATGGAGCTCATCTTGGTATCCACGTTAACGCTTCTGAAACTTACCCAGAATCTAAATACTTCAATGAAAAAATTCTCCGTAAGAATCCAGATGGAAGCTACAGCTATGGTTGGAACTGGCTAGACCAAGGTATTAACATTGATGCTGCTTATGACTTGGCGCATGGACGCTTGGCTCGCTGGGAAGACTTGAAGAAAAAACTTGGTGATGGTCTCGACTTTATCTATGTGGACGTTTGGGGCAATGGTCAATCTGGTGATAACGGTGCCTGGGCTACCCACGTTCTTGCAAAAGAAATCAACAAACAAGGCTGGCGCTTTGCGATCGAGTGGGGTCATGGTGGTGAATATGACTCTACCTTCCAACACTGGGCAGCTGATTTGACCTATGGTGGCTACACTAATAAAGGTATCAACAGCGCCATCACGCGCTTTATCCGTAACCACCAAAAAGATTCTTGGGTTGGGGACTACAGAAGTTACGGTGGTGCAGCCAACTATCCACTTCTAGGTGGCTATAGCATGAAAGACTTTGAAGGCTGGCAAGGACGAAGCGACTACAATGGTTATGTAACCAACTTGTTTGCCCATGACTTGATGACCAAGTATTTCCAACACTTCACTGTAAGTAAATGGGAAAATGGTACACCAGTTACCATGACAGACAACGGTAGCACCTATAAATGGACACCAGAAATGAAGGTTGAGCTAGTCGATGCAGCAGGTAACAAGGTTGTTGTGACTCGTAAGTCAAACGATGTCAATAGCCCGCAATACCGCGAACGTACAGTAACGCTCAACGGACGTGTCATCCAAGATGGTTCAGCTTACTTGACTCCTTGGAACTGGGATGCAAATGGTAAGAAACTTCCTACTGATAAGGAAAAAATGTACTACTTCAATACGCAGGCCGGTGCAACAACTTGGACACTTCCAAGCGATTGGGCAAATAGCAAGGTTTACCTTTACAAGCTAACGGACCAAGGTAAGACAGAAGAGAAAGAACTAACTGTAACAGATGGTAAGATTACCCTAGATCTTCTAGCTAATCAACCATACGTACTTTACCGTTCAAAACAAACCAATCCTGAAATGTCATGGAGCGAAGGCATGCACATCTATGACCAAGGATTTAACAGCGGAACCTTGAAACACTGGACCATTTCTGGTGATGCTTCTAAGGCAGAAATTGTCAAATCACAGGGTGCAAATGAAATGCTTCGTATCCAAGGCAATAAGAGCAAGGTCAGCCTTACTCAGAAACTGACTGGCTTGAAACCAAATACTAAGTATGCTGTTTATGTCGGTGTCGATAACCGTAGTAATGCCAAGGCGAGCATCACTGTAAACACTGGTGACAAAGAAGTGACTACTTATACCAATAAGTCACTCGCTCTCAACTATATCAAAGCATATGCTCATAACAATCGTCGTGACAATGCTACAGTTGACAATACAAGTTACTTCCAAAACATGTACGCCTTCTTTACAACTGGATCTGACGTCTCAAATGTTACTCTTACTTTGAGTCGTGAAGCTGGTGATGAGGCAACTTACTTTGATGAAATTCGTACCTTTGAAAATAATTCAAGCATGTACGGAGAAAACCATGATACAGGTAAAGGCACCTTCAAACAAGACTTTGAAAATGTCGCTCAGGGTATCTTCCCATTCGTAGTGGGCGGTGTCGAAGGTGTTGAAGACAACCGCACTCACTTGTCTGAAAAGCATGATCCATATACACAACGTGGTTGGAACGGTAAGAAAGTTGATGATGTTATCGATGGAAATTGGTCACTCAAGACCAATGGACTGGTTAGCCGTCGTAACTTGGTTTACCAAACCATCCCACAAAACTTCCGCTTTGAAGCTGGTAAGACCTACCGTGTAACCTTTGAATACGAAGCAGGATCAGACAATACCTATGCCTTTGTAGTTGGTAAGGGAGAATTCCAGTCAGGTCGTCGTGGTACTCAAGCAAGCAACTTGGAAATGCATGAATTGCCAAATACTTGGACGGATTCTAAGAAAGCCAAGAAGGCAACCTTCCTCGTGACAGGTGCAGAAACAGGCGATACTTGGGTAGGTATCTACTCAACTGGAAACGCAAGCAATACTCGTGGTGATTCTGGTGGAAATGCCAACTTCCGTGGTTATAACGACTTCATGATGGATAATCTTCAAATCGAAGAAATTACCCTAACTGGTAAGATGTTGACAGAAAATGCTCTGAAAAACTACTTGCCAACTGTAGCCATGACCAACTACACCAAAGAGTCTATGGATGCTTTGAAAGAGGCGGTCTTTAACCTCAGTCAGGCCGATGATGATATCAGTGTTGAAGAAGCGCGTGCAGAGATTGCCAAGATTGAAGCCTTGAAGAATGCTTTAGTTCAGAAGAAAACAGCCTTGGTAGCAGAAGACTTTGAAAGTTTGGATGCGCCTGCCCAACCAGGTGAAGGTCTAGAGAATGCTTTTGATGGTAATGTATCTAGCCTATGGCATACATCTTGGAATGGAGGAGATGTAGGCAAGCCTGCAACTATGGTCTTGAAAGAACCTACTGAAATCACAGGACTTCGTTATGTACCACGTGGTTCAGGTTCAAATGGGAACTTGCGAGATGTAAAACTGGTTGTCACAGATGAGTCTGGCAAGGAGTATACCTTTACTGCAACTGATTGGCCAGATAACAACAAGCCAAAAGACATTGATTTTGGTAAGACAATCAAGGCTAAGAAAATTGTCCTTACTGGTACCAAGACATACGGAGATGGTGGAGATAAATACCAATCTGCAGCGGAACTCATCTTTACTCGTCCACAAGTAGCAGAGACACCTCTTGACTTGTCAGGCTATGAAGCGGCTTTAGCTAAGGCGCAGAAATTGACAGACAAAGAAAATCAAGAGGAAGTGGCTGGAGTTCAGGCCAGCATGAAATATGCGACGGATAATCATCTCTTGACTGAAAGAATGGTCGAGTTCTTCGCAGACTATCTCAACCAATTACAAGATAAGGCTGCTAAACCAGACACTCCTACAAGCAGCAAGGGTGAAGAGCAACCTCCAGTTCTTGAAGTTCCTGAATACACAGGCCCTTACGGAACAGCTGGAGAAGAAGCGGCTGTTCATGACCTACCTGAGTTTAAGGGCGGAGTCAATGCAGCAGAAGCAGTTGTACATGAAGTCCCTGAGTTCAAGGGTGGAGTCAATGCTGTTCAAGCCTTGGTAAACGAATTGCCAGAATATAAAGGTGGAGCCAATGCAGTTCTAGCAGCTGCAAATGAAGTTCCAGAGTATAGAGGTGGAGTCAATGCAGTTGAGGCCTTGGTAAATGAAAAACCAGCCTACACAGGTGTATTGGCTACTGCTGGAGATCAAGCAGCTCCAACAGTTGAAAAACCTGAGTACCCGCTCACTCCAAGCCCAGTAGCTGATGCCAAAACTCCAAGAGCTAAAGATGAAGAGAAACTTCCTGCTACAGGGGAACACAGCTCAGAAGTAGCCCTCTTCTTAGCAAGTGTGAGTATCGCTTTATCTGCTGCTGTTCTTACGACAAAACGAAAAGAAGACTAAACAGATTTGATTTTAGAAGTCCAAAAGATCTAGAATCAAATAGGATCAAACAGCCGGAGAGGACCTCTAGGTTCTCTCCTTTTTTCAAAGGAGAAATGATACCGCTTACTCATGTATGCGGATGAAAGGAATAGGAGAAAGATGGATAGACATTTTTTTGAGAAACGCTGTCACTATAGTATAAGAAAATTTGCAATCGGTGCAGCCTCCGTTATGATTGGTGCTAGTATCTTTGGAGCCAATATGGTTCAGGCAGCAGAAACAGCAGCGCCTTCAGAAACAGAGGGAAGCATCACCCATGTTGAAGCGCTGGATAAGTTACCCGATGATTTAGCCGATGCGCTTAAAAAGGCGGATGCAGAAGCTGCAACAGAAGCAAGTCATGAAGAGACTCCAGCGACTGACGAAGGAAGCAATCCTACATCAAGTGAAGAGGCAAAACCAGAGACAAGTCCTACAAGTCCCAAGCCAGCAGAAACGCCGAAACCGGTTGAAACACCAAAGGCAGACAATAAACCAGCTGAAACTGCTACGCCCGCACCAAAACCAGCTGAAAATCCAATCGAAGATAGAGAAGATGTCAACCATCTCGAAGGTGCTACTGCTCAGGCGAGCAACCATGAGACTGGGACCAACTTTACTGCGGATAAGGCTATCGACGGAGATGACAATACTCGATGGGCTACAGATAGAGACGCAGTAAAACCAACTTTTGAACTAACTCTTCCAAAGACTACCTTGATCAAACATGTAGAAATTGATTGGGATCGTCGTCTTCGTAATGGGCAAAATGACCCCAATATCAAATCTTGGAGTCTCTACTACGCAGGTCAAGAAGACGTGGGCGCTAATGGAGAAAAACAATGGAAACTAGCTCATACCAAAACTGGAGATCCAATTTTAGACGAGAAAGTAGACCTAGCTGACAGTATCCAAGCTAAGTATCTCAAACTTGAGATCAATGATTACCAAGCGGGAACAATGGGCTGGAGAAATGTTGGGATCCAAGAAATTCGAGCCTATTCGAATGTTCCGGACCATAGTAAGGTAACGGATATCCGCCAAGTAACAGAACTAACAGTAGCAGAAGACGGACAATCTCTTGTCTTGCCAACTTTATCAGGAAAAGTCAGTCTCATCGGAAGCAATAAACAAGGTGTAATTGACCTTCAAAATCGTATCCATAAACCTCTAACAGATCAACGTGTTAAGGTTATGGTGCAGCAAATCAAAGACAGCCATACTTTCACTAAGGAATTTGAAGTAGTCATCAAGGGCCTACATCAGGACGAAGGTGTGGGTGTGAAACCAAAAGTAGCACCAGCTGTTCAACAATGGTATGGGAAAGAAGGCCAATCTTCTATCACTTCAGATACAGTTCTTGCGACAGGAGATTCAGGATTTGATCAGGCAGCAACCTTCTACCAGTCAGACCTTGCAAGCCGTGGATTGGAACTGGCGACAGGTGACAAACAGGCTCAAAAACGAATCGAATTTAAAAAGGTTGAAAACAAAGGTTATGGTAAGGAAGGCTACGGCATCACTATCCAAGATGATGTGATTACCATCGAAGCTGCAACGAATACAGGTGCCTTCTACGCAACTCGTACTCTTCTTCAAATGGGAGAAACAGACCTACAAAATGGCGAAATTCGTGATTTCCCAAGTTTCAGCCACCGTGGCTTTATGCTGGATACAGGTCGTAAATTTATCCCTTATGACACCCTTGTAGACATCATGCTAAACATGGCCTACTACAAGATGAACGACTTGCAGTTGCACCTTAATGATAACTATATCTTCCTCAAGGAACACTTGGCAGGTAAGAATTTAAGTCCAGAAGAACAACTCAAGTATGTACTTGAACATGCCAAGACTGGTTTCCGTTTGGAGACAGATATTGTCGGTAAGAATGGTCAAAAATTAACATCAGATGAGCATTATACTAAGGAAGAAATGCAAAATCTGATTAAATTGGCCAAGGCTCTTCATATCAACCTAGTACCTGAAATTGACACGCCAGGACACGCACTTTCATTTGTTAAAGTTCGTCCAGACCTCATGTATCAAGGTAGTCTGAGCGATTATGCAGGCAAGCACAATGTCGAACGAGTTGCCATGCTAGACTTGGATACTAAGTATGAGGAAACTCTTAAATTTGTCAAATCCGTCTATGACAAACTCCTAGATGGACCAGATGCTCCTTTGCATGGTGTATCCACTGTTCATATCGGAACGGACGAATACTACGGCAGTCGCGAAAGCTATCGCCGCTATGTCAATGACTTGACTCAATATATCAAGTCTAAAGGCTATACCCCTCGTATCTGGGGATCGCTCAGTGCGAAACGAGGTAAAACAGCGGTTGATTGGAACGGAGTAGAAGTTGATATCTGGAGTATCGGATGGCAACGACCAAATGAAGCCATTGCTCAGGGAGCTAAGATTATCAACATCACGGATGTACCTACATACAGTGTACCAAGTGGAAGCAATAGTCAAGCAGCCTATGGGGACTATGCTAACTACGAACGTCAGTACAATAGCTGGACACCGAATGATTTTAGAACAGGTGGAGGTCCACTTCTACCAGCTTCTCATCCAAGTATTATTGGTGGCGGGCACGCAGTTTGGAATGACAATATCGACCTTCATGAGACAGGTTTGACCTCTTATGATATCTTTAAACGCTTCTTCAAGAGCATGCAAACTACTGCAGAACGTACTTGGGGATCCGATCGTGCGGCTGCAACCTTTGCAGAACGTACCCTACCAGCTAGCCCTTATGCACCACAGTCAAATCCTGATAGAGCGATTGATCAAAGTGATTTGTTTACTATCAATCCTAAGACAGTGAAGGACTATGCAAGCAAGAAAGTGAAGACAAGCGAGCAAGGATTGGCATTTGAGAAAGACAGCAGCATCGAAGGCTTGGCTGGTGATGTTGGTCCAAGTCATGTCTTGAAGTTTGATGTGACTGTCACTGGTGACGGTGAACAAACCTTCTCAACAAGTGGGGACAACCGTATCTATCTAGCTGATAAAGATGGCTATCTTGCTTATCAATTTGAACAGTTCCATATCCAGTTCAAGAAAAAACTTGAAAAGAACAAACGTTATCAAATCTCTATTGTGACCAAACCACAATCAACAGAAGTCTATGTGGATGGTGAGAAAATTGAGCGTATCGCAAATCCAGAATACCCTCGCTTTGCCCACAATAGCTTGGTTCTACCGCTTGAAAGCATTGGTGGTTTCAAAGGAATCCTGCATAGTGCAGAGTTGTCAGACAAACCATTTGTAAATCCTCGTTTGATTTCAAATGATAAGATTACGGCAACGGCAAGCAGTCAGCAACTTCCAGGAAACGCGACTGAAGGCGCTGTTGAAAAGGCCTTTGACAATGATCCAAATACCTTCTGGCATACTAAATGGACTGGTGACACTGCGCCATTCACCCTTACGATGACCTTGAAAGAAGCAGAAAAAGTCAATGGTTTGACGTACCTCCCACGTCCAGGTGGTGGAAATGGTGTCGTGACACGCTATGAAATCTACGCACAAAAAGATGGCCAAATGGTCAAGGTTTCAGAAGGAAGCTGGGACAACAACGCCCAAGAAAAAACAGTCAACTTTGCGGCGGTAGATACCAACAAGATTGAGTTGAAAGTATTGGAAGGCGTTGGTGGTTTTGCAAGTGCGGCTGAAGTTCATCTATTGAAACCTGCCAAAGAAGGACAGGAAACACCTGTACCAAGTCAACCAGAAAAACCAACTACACCTGAAAAACCAAAAGTAGACCAGACCGGTGATGGAACAGTTGAATTGGCGGATCAATTCACTGCAAGCAAACCAGCTAGCGAAGATAGCATTGCAGCTGCCAGCAAGAGCGCGGACTATCTCAAGAAAGAGTACAAGGTCTTCCCAACGCCACAAAAAGTAACCTATGGCGAAGGTGTTACAGCTCTTCGTAAGCAAGTCAATCTGGTTATGGGCGATCAACTCGATATCTATACCCGCAATCGCTTGAAGAGTGTCTTACAGGACAATCAAGTATCTTATACAACAGGTAAATCTGCAATCGCTGGCGCAACCAATATCTATCTTGGAGTGCATGGACAAGGTTCACAAGCAGAGCAAAACTTGTCCAATGTTTCAGCAGGTCTCTTTGATAAGATCGACGCCTATGCTTTGACGATTAAGGATAACTCGATTTCCATCGTCGGAAAAGACACAGATGCGGTCTTCTATGGTTTGACAACCTTGAAACACATGCTCAAGGAAAGTCAAGTTCCAGTTCTTCGCAATGTGACAGTAGAAGATTACGCAGAGCTCAAGAACCGTGGTTTCATCGAAGGTTACTATGGAAACCCATGGTCTAACGCAGATCGTGCAGAACTCATGCGTTTTGGTGGCGATTTGAAATTGAACCAATACTTCTTTGCACCAAAAGATGATCCATACCACAACAAGAAATGGCGAGAACTCTATCCAGAAGAAAAACTAGCTGAAATTCGTGAACTTGCTCGTGTCGGAAATCAAAGTAAAACTCGCTATGTCTGGACTATCCATCCATTCATGAACAACCGCATCCGCTTTGGCAATGAAGCGCATTATCAAGAAGATTTGGCAACCATCAAGGCTAAATTTACCCAGTTGATGAAAGTGGGTGTCCGCGAATTTGGTATTCTTGCAGATGATGCTCCAAGCCCAGTCGGAGGCTACAATAGCTACAACCGCTTGATGCAAGATATGACCAAGTGGTTGACAGAAATGCAAGGAACTTACAGCGGTCTTCGTAAAGAAATGATCTTTGTTCCTGGCCAGTATTGGGGTAATGGACGTGAGGATGAGCTGAAATCCCTCAATGAAAATCTCCCAAGTTCAACATCCATGACCTTGACGGGTGGTAAGATTTGGGGTGAAGTCTCTGAAAGCTTCCTTTCAACTCTCAAGAACAATCTATCCGCAGGAGGCAAGACCTATCGCCCAGTTTCACTTTGGATTAACTGGCCTGTAACAGATAACTCTAAACAACACTTGATTCTAGGTGGTGGTGAGAAATTCCTTCATCCAAATGTGGATCCAAGCTTGCTATCTGGTATCATGTTGAACCCAATGCAACAGTCTGAACCATCTAAGATTGCCCTCTTTTCAGGAGCTCAATACTCATGGAAACAGTGGAAATCAGAAGAAGAAGCTAAGAAAATCAATGATATTGCCTTCAACTTTGTAGAAAATGGTCATTTTGAAGATAGCAAGGTATCAGCAGCCTTCCGCGAACTTGGTAAGCACATGATCAACCAAAACATGGATAATCGTGTCGTCAAACTAGAAGAATCTGTAGACTTGGCTCCAAAATTGACAGACTTCATGACCAAGCTCAAAGCAGGTCAGGATGTGACTGCTGAACGTGCAGCCTTGCGTGCAGAATTTGCCAAGATTAAAGAAGCAGCCGAACTCTATAAAGCATCAGGCGATAAAAAAATGGTTGCCCAAATCCACTATTGGTTGGATAATGCAATTGACCAAATGAATGCCCTTGATTCCTTCCTTACAGGAACTGAAGCCATGGCTACAAACGATGCAGCTAAACTCTGGGATAGTTACTACAAAGGTTTGAAATTGTACGAACAGTCTCAAACGCACACCTTCCATTATGTAGACCATATGGAAAAAGCTGAATTGGGTGTTCAACATATTCGTCCATTTATCCTATCCTTGAAGGAAGTTCTAGCGTCTGAAGTTCAAAAAGTCTTGCATCCAGATCAAATCATCAGCACCTTTATCACCAATCGAACAGGTGTAGAAGGTGGTTTGGCAGAAGTGACGGATGGTGATTTGGCAACTCATGCGATTATTAAATCACCAAACAACATCAAGACAGGTGATTATATTGGTATGAAGTTCAACAAGCCGGTATCAATCCAAACCTTGACCTTTGCAATGGGAACGCAGGCAAATCCACGTGATACCTTTAGTAAGGCAGAAGTGCAGTATCAAGATGAAAATGACAACTGGGTAACCTTGAAAGAGCCAAGCTATGTCGGAAATGAATCCCTTCTTAAGTTTGAGAATCTCACTATCAAGGCTAAGGCAGTTCGTATGATTGCGACAGCAGACCGCGAGAACACCTGGTTTGCAGTTCAGGAAATTGCAGTTAACCGTCCAGTTGAAAAAGCTCGTAGCCAACAAGCAACGACAGTTAGTCTAAGCTCAAACTTAGTTTACAAACTAAATACCTCAGCTCGTCAAATCACTGATGGCAAGGACAATACAGAAGCCATGATGGCGAACGCCGACGGTAGCAATACCACTCCAGTAGATGCCTGGGCACAACTTGACCTCGGTGAAGTCAAGTCAGTCACTAAAGTTCGTCTTCGTCAAGGAACAGGTGATAAACTTGCAGCAGGTGTGCTTGAGTATTCTACAGACGGTACTACTTGGCAGGAACTCGATCGCTTGTCAGGTGAGCAAACCAAGGAAGTGACTAGAGCAATCAATGCTCGTTATATCCGAGTACGCAATACCAAGGCCCTCGACCTCTGGTGGCGTATCCAGGACTTCTCTGTTGAGACACGCTCTGGAAACAGTGAGTTAACGGACACCAACGTTGATGCCTTGAAGGAAACTCCGGTAGTGGATAGCTTGGGTAGTTACGAGCTTCAAATTCCAGCTGGAACCAAACTTCCTGCAAATAGCTATCTAGGTATGAAACTTGACCGTATCCATCAGGTCAAGAGCATCCAGCTCCAAGGCCAAGCCAACCCTGCTCTTACTCTAGAGTACTCTGCAAATGCGCAAGAGTGGACGCCAGCTAGCCAGTTGACAGACAGATCTGTAGTGAGCCACTTGGTGCGTTATGTTCGTCTGGTCAATAAAACAGATCAGGAACAAGCTGTGACAGCCACTTCTCTCCTTGTGACAACCAAAGAAGTGCAACCAACAAAATTGGAATCAACTTCAATGGGAATTCACCCAGCATATGGAAGCAATGATGTTCGTAAACTGAACAACCTAGATCAATTATTTGATGGTGTTTATAACAACTTCGTTGAGTTTTCAGACTACGCCCATAAAGATGGTCATGTGACCTTGAAACTTGGCAGCGAACGCACTATCAAGAAGATTAGAGCTTATATCCAAGACGGAACTCAAAACTACCTTCGTGATGGTAAGATCCAAGTCAGCCAAGACGGTAAAACTTGGACTGATGTCGTTACAGTAGGAGATGGTGTGGCCAATAGCCAACACGATGATTCTCTGACAGATGGTTGGACACATGATTCTAAGATGCCAGGAAATCGCTACATTGAAGGTGAATTGACGACACCAGTCAAAGCCAACTATCTCCGTGTCCTCTATACAGCAGACTATGATGCCCGTTTTGTAGGCTTTACAGAATTGGTCATCAACGATGGTGAATTTGTCAAACCAATCAATGATCCAACAGTAGAAGGAAGTAGTGGAGAAAGCCAAGGCAACCTTTATAATAATCTTGTAGACGGCAAAGTCTTGACCAGCTATAAGTCTGAAAAAGACAAGGGCGAATTGGTGTATCACTTGTCTGAGCCTACCAATGCCAACCACCTTCGTCTCGTTTCCAGTCTTCCTGAAGGAGCGAAAGCACGTGTTCTTGCTAGAACACTCAAGGATGGTCAAGACAGTTGGGCAGACCTCGGTGCCATTACATCTAGTCTCCAAACTTTTGCTATCCGAAATGGTGGCTCTCTTCTAGATGTTAAACTCGTCTGGGAAGGTGGCAAGGCTGAGTTTTATGAATTGGCGAGCTTCTATCAAGAATTAACAGAAGAACCTGTTCAATCAAGCAAGGGTGAAGAACCAGCACCTGTTCTTGAGGTTCCTGAATTCACAGGTGGTGTCAATGCAGTTGAAGCCTTGGTACATGAACTTCCAGAGTACACAGGCGCAGTAGCAACGGTAGGCGACCAAGCCGCTCCAACAGTAGAGAAACCTGAGTTCAAGGGTGGCGTCAATGCAGTTGAAGCCTTGGTACATGAGCTTCCAGAGTACACAGGCGCATTAGCAACAGTAGGTGACCAAGCAGCTCCAACAGTAGAGAAACCTGAGTTCAAGGGCGGTGTCAATGCTGTTATGGCACTGGTACATGAATTGCCAGAGTACACAGGCCCAGTAGCGACAGTAGGCGACCAAGCCGCTCCAACAGTAGAGAAACCTGAGTTTAAACTTAGCTCACTTGCTTCAGATGAAGGTAAGAAACCGGCGCCAGATCTAAAACAAGAAGTGACGAACCGAGAAACAGCTGAACAAAGCTTGCCAGCAACAGGTGAGAGTCAATCTGACACAGCCCTCTTCCTAGCAGGAGTTAGCCTAGCCTTATCTGCTCTCTTTGTAGCAAAAACGAAGAAAGATTAGGATTATAAAACCTTCTAAGATTGACTAAGAGTATATTCTCTAAATCAATAATTGTGAGGTTCATAGAATAGAAAAACCTGAGAAGATTTCTTCTCAGGTTTTTCGAATTTAATAAAAAAGAAAGTTTGTATAGTATGAAAAAATCCACCCAATTTTGGGTGGATCATATTTTAAGGTTGTGCTGGTTGCGGGTTCTGGTTTTGGTTTTGTTGACCAGGAGTGGTATTTGGTTGTTGCGTATTGTTCTCGCTTGTACCTGAATTTGGAGTTGTTGTACTTGCTTGTGTACTAGAACTCTCTGAAGTTGAGCTAGAGCTTTCAGGTGTTGGACTTTGCTGAGGAGCAGGAGCAGTCCAGGCAGGACGTGCACCTTTTTTAAAGACAAATTCTCCACCTCTGTAGAGTCCTTCTGGCATAGTCCAGTCGCCAGAATGATCATCTTCAGATAGATAAGTCATCATCGAACGGTAAACCTTAGCAGCAACATAGAAGCCATCACCAACAATAGGAGTCAGGCGGTTCGAGTAACCAGTCCAAACGGCCATTGAATATTTACGAGTATAGCCAACGAACAATTCGTCAGGAGCTACATAACCAGTGTTCTTGACGTAGTTTTCAATCTCATCATCTGTGTAGTTTGATGTACCAGTTTTACCAGCTTGTGGCAACCATGGGAGGTAGGCTCCTCGACCAGTTCCATATGCCAGGACAGTTTTCATCATATCCGTCATCATATAGGCTGTTGTCTCTTTCATGGCACGAGTACCAGGATCAGAGAATTCTTTTGAACTGCCATCACTGAAGACAATTTTGTTGATATACATTGGCTTGCGGTAGATACCACCGTTAGCAAAGGCAGCGTAAGCAGCAGCCATTTTCTCACTACTTGCTCCATACTTTTTGTTTGATTCAGTTGTATTACTTGAAATGGCATTTGCATAGTGCATATCTGGGTAATCAATACCAAGTCCATTTAGGAAGGTCTTGGCTTTATCCAGGCCGACTTTGTTCAAGGCTTCTACAGCTGGCACGTTTCGTGACTGTTGTAGGGCGTACTGTAATGTAATATTTCCAAAGTAACTTCTATCCCAGTTGTAAACAGGAGTATCTGTTCCAGGATAATTGTAAGGAACATCGTGAACAATTGAAGCAGTTGAATCATAGATATCGTACTCCAAAGCAGGTGCATAATCTGTGATTGGCTTCATCGTTGATCCCCAGTCTCGGTTGGTTTCAACAGCTTGATTGATTCCAAAAGAAACATTGCTTGATTGGTGACGAGAACCTAACTGAGCAATGACTTTCCCGTTTGTCACATCAACGATTGTTGATGCCACTTGCATTTCATCATCTGGATAGTTGACATACTCGTCAGTATTGTAGATATCCCAGAGATGTTGTTGAACTTTAGGATCAACGTTGGTGTAGACATCCATACCAGTCGTTAAGAGATTGTAGCCTGTTTCTTGTTCGACTTGATCGATTACCTCTTTGAGATAGTTGTCCATGTGTGGAGGATAACTATTAGCCGATTTTAGACTTTGAAGTCCGTCCGTAATTGGAGTATTAATCGCTTTTTCATATTGCTCAGCTGAAATGTAACCTTGTCCCTTCATCTCAGAGAGGACGAGATTGCGTCGTTCTTGAGCCGCTTCTGGATGTGAGTATGGATCATACTGATTTGGCGCCTGAGGCATTCCAGCAAGGAGAGCCAACTGCGGGATACTCAAATCTTTGAGGTCCTTGCCATAGTAATTTTGGGCAGCAGTTTGCATACCGTAGTTACCGTTTGACATGTAGACCTTGTTGATGTAGTAGGTCAAGATTTCTTGCTTGGTTGCTTTCTGTTCAAGTTGAACGGCCAGCCAAGCTTCTTGAGCCTTACGTGAAAGAGTCTGGTCCGACGTTGATGTAGAGAAATAAGTTAATTTAATCAGCTGCTGCGTTAAGGTTGAAGCTCCCTGAAGGCCTCCACCACCACGAAGATTTCGTAGAGTGGCACCGAGGATACGAATAGTATCAACCCCACGGTGATTAAAGAAACGATGGTCTTCAATTGAGACGATGGCATTAACCAACTCAGTAGGGATTTCATTTGCTTGCGCATTTACCCGACGTTCTGATCCAAGATCGGCAATGAGTTCATCGTTTTTGTCATAGATCTTGCTAGACGTTGTAGCGACTAGTTTACTTTCAGATAGGGCCGGAGCCTTGCTGACATAGTAGAGGAAGAGTCCCCCGCCTAGCACAACTGCTGCGATAAATACAGTTAAGAGACAGATACTGACATACTTAGCTATTCGCAGGAAAATTTGTTTGTTCATCTTGTTTTACCACCCAGTAAATGTTCTTTGATAATATCGAGATAGGGAATCTGAGGAAAGGCACCAGGCTCAATCCTATATCCATTTTCTTGAATATATCCAAGTGGCATTGACTTTTGTCCCATATCTTGATGATAGAAACGAATCAAGTCAATGGCCGGCAATAAGTAGGTTTCTTGCTGAGAAGAAAAGTGAAGGAGTACAAAGCAGATCCCTTGTTGGGCAAGGACTTGTTCCATGTGTTGGATCTGATGGAGATGAAAATTCTTCATCGGGATCGCATGTTTCTGCCTAGTTTCCTTTGCTTCAAAGTCGATGTAATATCCATCATAAACCCCCGAATAGTCTGTTGTTGAGGCCTGTCTGAAGTAGGCTTCAACGATCTTGGCTCGACTTCTTTGGGGATAATCGACACGTACGATTTGGATGGGAGTCGGTTTCTTGTGGATAACAGCCAGCCCATGCGACAAGTAGTAGTCGTTCGTAGCATTGATCATCTTTTCAAAGGACATCCCCCGATTTGCGAAATTTTTAGTTTTTGAAAGGGATGGTTGTCTTTTTTGTGATGAAATTTTATGTGGATAGTTGACCATAATTCTCCTTATTGGTACAATAACATCACTCTATTATACCATAAAAGTATACAGAAAGGATGAAAAAATGCATACAGCCTTGATTTTAGGCTATTCCGCCTTCGACCTTGGTCTCTTTAATGACAAGGATATTCGTATTGACATTATCAAAAAAGCCATTGGTAGAGACTTGGAAGGTCTAGCAGAGGAAGGGGTGACCTGGCTTGTCTTTACAGGGACTCTGGGCTTTGAATACTGGGTGCTTCAAGTAGCTAAAGAAATGAAAGAAGAGTATGGATTTCAATTGGCGACCATTTTTGATTTTGAAACCCATGGCAGTAATTGGAATGAAGCAAATCAAGCCAAATTGAGTGAGTTCAAGCAGGTTGACTTTGTCAAATATGCCTATCCACAATATGAGCACAAGGGGCAACTGCGTGATTATCAGAAATTTCTGCTGGAGAATACAGATAGTTGTTATCTTTTTTACGACGAAGAAAAGGAAACCAAGTTACGATATTTTTACCAAATGATGAAAAATCAAGCGGACTATGTTACAAGACGATTAACATTTGAGGACTTGAATGAAATAGTAGAAAATTTTTCCGAAAAGTAAGGCTTTGACCTTGATTTTTACTTATCTTTTTTTATATAATAATACTAGTAACCCAGAATGGAGAGAGACATGGCAAGTATTATATTTTCAGCGAAAGATATTTTTGAACAAGACTTTGGACGTGAAGTTCGTGGATATAGCAAAGCAGAAGTGGATGAATTCCTTGATGATGTGATTAAGGATTATGAGACTTATGCAGCTTTGGTCAAATCTCTTCGTCAAGAGATAGCGGATTTGAAGGATGAATTGTCTCGTAAACCACAGTCAGTTCCCACTCAGCCTGATTCTATCGAAGTTACCGCTTCTACCTCGATGACAAACTTTGATATCTTGAAACGATTGAATCGACTTGAAAAAGAAGTGTTTGGTAAACAAATTTTAGACAATGAAGATGTATAATTGAGTGTCTATCAAGTGCATAAATGCAATTTTTGGATAATCGCGTGAAGAGATTCTCTTTTCATGAGGAAAGTCCATGCTAGCACAGGCTGTGATGCCTGTAGTGTTTGTGCTAGGCGAAACCATAAGCCTAGGGACGAGAGATCGTTACGGCAGTCGAAATGGCTAAGTCTTCGGATAAGTCAGATTAGGCTTGAAAGTGCCACAGTGACGGAGTCTCTCTGGAAACGGAGAGAGTGGAACGCGGTAAACCCCTCAAGCTAGCAACCCAAATTTTGGTCGGGGCATGGAGTGCACGGAAACGAACGTAGTACTCTGACTGTTAGCAGCTATCGCTGTTAGTGGTAGACAGATGATTATCGAAGGAAGTGGTCCTAGTCACTTCTGGAACAAAACATGGCTTATAGAAAATTGCATATAGGTTGGGGCTGAGAAATCTTTCTCAACCTCATTTTTTAAAGTGAACAAAAGAAAGGTCTTACAAGACTGTAAAATGAAAAAAGAATTTAATTTAATCGCAACTGCTGCAGCGGGTCTTGAGGCTGTCGTTGGACGTGAGGTGCGAGAACTAGGCTATGATTGCCAGGTTGAAAATGGGCGTGTCCGCTTTCAAGGAGATGTGAAGGCAATCATCGAGACCAACCTTTGGCTTCGTGCAGCGGATCGCATCAAGATTGTAGTTGGAAGCTTCCCTGCAAAGACCTTTGAAGAGCTCTTTCAAGGAGTTTTTGCTCTAGATTGGGAAAACTATCTCCCACTTGGGGCGCGTTTCCCTATCTCAAAGGCCAAATGTGTCAAGTCTAAACTTCATAATGAGCCCAGTGTGCAGGCTATTTCCAAGAAGGCTGTTGTAAAGAAATTACAAAAACACTATGCCCGCCCAGAAGGTGTTCCCTTGATGGAAACTGGTCCCGAGTTTAAGATTGAGGTATCTATCCTGAAAGATGTGGCAACTGTCATGATTGACACGACAGGTTCTAGCCTTTTTAAACGTGGTTATCGTACGGAAAAGGGTGGAGCTCCTATCAAAGAAAACATGGCAGCAGCCATTTTACAACTTTCAAACTGGTATCCAGACAAGCCTTTGATTGATCCGACCTGCGGTTCAGGAACCTTCTGCATCGAGGCGGCTATGATAGCTAAGAAGATGGCCCCTGGTCTTCGCCGTTCCTTTGCTTTTGAAGAATGGAACTGGGTCAGCGATCGGTTAATTCAAGAAGTGCGTACGGATGCTGCCAAGAAAATTGACCGTGAACTGGAACTGGATATCATGGGCTGTGATATAGACGCTCGTATGGTTGAAATTGCCAAGGCAAATGCTCAAGCAGCAGGTGTGGCAGGTGATATCACCTTTAAACAAACGCGGGTACAAGACTTGCGCTCGGACAAGGTAAATGGTGTCATCATCTCCAATCCTCCATATGGTGAGCGTTTGTCTGATGATGTAGGAGTTACCAAGCTTTATGCTGAGATGGGACAGGTATTTGCGCCACTGAAAACCTGGAGTAAATTTATCCTGACCAGTGATGAAGCATTTGAAAGTAAGTACGGAAGTCCAGCTGATAAAAAACGAAAACTGTATAACGGGACCTTAAAAGTGGATTTGTATCAATACTTTGGTCAGCGTGTCAAACGTCAGGAGTTAAAATAGAAAGGTGAACTCATGAGTAAGAAAAGACGTGATCGTCATAAAAAAGGACATCAAGAACCCAAATTTGACTTTGATGAAGCAAAAGATTTGACTGTTGGTCAAGTGATTCGTAAGAATGAAGAGGTGGAGGCTGGAGTATTGCCTGAGGACAACATCTTGGACAAATACATCAAACAACACCGTGAAGAGATTGAAGCTGACAAGTTTGAAACTCGTCAGTTTAAAAAAGAAGAACTAGCTTCCACTCAAAGTCTAGAAGATATGATTCAAGAAGTGCGAGAATCTAGCGAGACTTCTGAAGAAGTTGAAGAATCACATCTTGTTACGGAGGAAGTTTCTGGCGATACAGAAGAAACGGAGGCTGCTAGTGTTGTTCTGTCTCCTCTAGATGAGGAAAATGAAGAACTGGAACCACTTGTATTAACCAACACAGCAACAGAAGAAGAGACAGAAAGTCCAGAAGAGGAGGAAGTGATTGTTCCTCTATCACGCTCGGCTCAGGCGGAACCTGAGAAAGACTCCAAGAAAAAGGGAATGATCATCATTGCTTCAGTGGTGGCTGCAATTCTTGTTCTTGCTGGAACGTATTACGTCTACCGACAAGTATCTCGCTCAAACCAAGAAATTCAGGCTTCTCAATCATCTTCAGGCAATCAGGAATCGCAAACCGACTTGCAAGAGTTTAATACGCTCTATGATGCCTTTTATACAGATGAAAATAAGACAGCTTTGAAAAATAGCCAGTTCGATAAGTTGAGTCAACTGAAAACCTTGCTAGATAAGTTAGAAGGTAGTCGTAATCATACATTAGCTAAGTCAAAATACGATAGTTTAGCAACCCAAATCAAGGCCATCCAAGATGTCAATGCCCTCTTTGAAAGTCCGGCAATCACTGACGGTGTCTTGGATACCAATGCGAAAGCTAAAGCAGACGCTAAGTTTACAGAAATCAAAACAGGTAACACAGAATTAGACAAGCTCTTGGATAAGGCCATTAGCCTCGGTAAGAGCCAACAAACCAGTGCTTCTAGTTCAAGTTCAAGCTCTAGTCAAGCAAGTTCAAGTTCAGCTACAGAAAGCAATGCGAGCAGCACGACACCTTCAACAAGTACCACCGCACCAGCTAGAGATACCAATGGTGGTTTGTCTGGCGATGGGGTTAACCTTCAAAGAAGTGCTAGTCGTGTACCCTACAACCAAACAGCTGTAGACGATAGCAACAACCCTGCTTGGACGTTTGCAGATGGTGTTTTGGAACAAATCCTAGCAACATCACGTGCTCGCGGTTATATAACTGGCAACCAATATATCCTAGAACGGGTCAATATCGTAAACGGAAATGGTTATTACAACCTTTACAAACCAGATGGAACCTATCTCTTCACCCTCAACTGTAAGACGGGTTACTTTGTAGGGAATGGTTCTGGTCACGCTGATGACTTGGACTACTAGGAGACCGTTACAAAATTCTTTCCTTTCATAGGTAAAAATGATAAAATAAAACATATTAAACAAGAGGAGTGTCACATGACAAAAGCTAACTTTGGTGTCGTAGGTATGGCCGTAATGGGTCGTAACCTTGCCCTAAATATCGAATCTCGTGGCTATACAGTTGCCATTTACAACCGTAGTAAAGAAAAAACAGAAGATGTGATTGCTTGCCATCCTGAAAAGAACTTTGTGCCAAGCTATGACGTGGAAAGCTTTGTAAACTCAATCGAAAAACCTCGTCGTATCATGCTCATGGTTCAAGCTGGACCTGGTACAGACGCAACTATCCAAGCCCTTCTTCCACACCTTGACAAGGGTGATATCTTGATCGACGGAGGAAATACTTTCTACAAAGATACCATCCGTCGTAACGAAGAGTTGGCTAACTCAGGCATCAACTTTATCGGTACTGGGGTTTCTGGTGGTGAAAAAGGTGCCCTTGAAGGTCCTTCTATCATGCCTGGTGGACAAAAAGAAGCCTACGAATTGGTTGCTGATGTTCTCGAAGAAATCTCAGCCAAAGCACCAGAAGACGGTAAACCATGTGTGACTTACATCGGTCCTGATGGAGCTGGTCACTATGTGAAAATGGTCCACAACGGTATCGAGTATGGTGACATGCAATTGATCGCAGAAAGCTATGACCTCATGCAACACTTGCTCGGTCTTTCTGCAGAAGATATGGCTGAAATCTTTACTGAGTGGAACAAGGGTGAATTGGATAGCTACTTGATTGAAATCACAGCTGATATTCTTGGACGCAAAGACGATGAAGGTCAAGATGGACCAATCGTAGACTACATCCTTGATGCCGCAGGTAATAAGGGAACTGGTAAATGGACTAGCCAATCAGCTCTTGACCTTGGTGTGCCATTGTCACTTATCACGGAGTCAGTATTTGCTCGCTACATCTCTACATACAAAGAAGAGCGTGTACATGCTAGCAAGGTGCTTCCAAAACCAGCTGCCTTCAAGTTTGAAGGTGACAAGGCTGAGTTGATCGAAAAGATCCGTCAAGCCCTTTACTTCTCAAAAATTATCTCATACGCACAAGGTTTTGCTCAATTGCGTGTGGCTTCTAAAGAAAATAACTGGAACTTGCCATTTGCGGACATCGCATCTATCTGGCGCGATGGCTGTATCATCCGTTCACGTTTCTTGCAGAAGATCACTGATGCTTACAACCGTGATGCAGACCTTGCCAACCTTCTCTTGGATGAGTACTTCTTGGATGTCACTGCTCAGTACCAACAAGCAGTGCGTGATATCGTAGCTCTTGCTGTTCAAGCTGGTGTACCAGTACCAACCTTCTCAGCAGCCATTACTTACTTTGATAGCTACCGTTCAGCTGACCTTCCAGCTAACTTAATCCAAGCACAACGTGACTACTTCGGTGCTCACACTTATCAACGTAAAGACAAAGAAGGAACATTCCACTACTCTTGGTATGACGAAAAATAAGTAGGTCTGCCATGGGGAAACGGATTTTATTACTTGAGAAAGAACGAAATCTAGCTCATTTTCTCAGTCTGGAACTCCAAAAAGAGCAATACCGAGTCGATTTGGTAGAGGAGGGGCAAAAAGCCCTCTCCATGGCTCTCCAGACGGACTATGACTTGATTTTACTGAATGCTCATCTGGGGGATATGACGGCCCAGGATTTTGCAGACAAGCTGAGTCGGACAAAACCAGCCTCAGTGATTATGGTCTTGGACCATCGCGAAGAATTGCAAGACCAGATTGAGACAATCCAGCGCTTCGCCGTTTCTTACATCTATAAGCCAGTGATTATTGATAATCTAGTAGCTCGTATTTCAGCGATTTTCCGAGGTCGGGACTTCATTGACCAACACTGTAGTCAGATGAAGGTTCCAACGTCATACCGCAACCTACGTATGGATGTAGAACATCATACCGTTTATCGTGGCGAGGAGATGATTGCTCTGACGCGTCGTGAGTATGACCTCTTGGCTACTCTCATGGGAAGCAAGAAAGTCTTGACTCGTGAGCAGTTATTGGAAAGTGTTTGGAAGTACGAAAGTGCGACAGAGACCAATATCGTGGATGTCTATATCCGTTATCTACGTAGCAAGCTTGATGTAAAAGGTCAAAAAAGCTACATTAAAACCGTGCGTGGTGTTGGTTACACCATGCAAGAATAGAAAAGCAGTTGCAGTTGTGTAACTGCTTTTTTTGAGGGGCTTCTATATATTGACATACAGTCGGGTCTTTGCTACAATCAGTTATGGAGGAAAGATTTAATGAAATTTTTGAAAAAAATGTTGCAAGTTCTACTAGCAGTCTTTTTCTTTGCTTTGCTAGCGACAAGCACCGTCTTTGCGGATGATGCTGATTCAGAAGGCTGGCAATTTGTCCAAGAAAATGGTAGAACCTACTACAAGAAGGGGGACCTCAAAGAAACCTACTGGCGAGTGATTGATGGTAAGTACTATTATTTTGATCCTTTATCTGGAGAGATGGTGGTCGGCTGGCAATATATCCCGTTTCCATCTAAAGGTAGTACAATTGGTCCTTACCCAAATGGTATCAGATTAGAAGGTTCCCCAATGCCAGAATGGTACTACTTTGACAAAAATGGAGTGCTACAAGAGTTTGTTGGTTGGAAAGCATTAGAGGTTAAAACTAAAGACAGTGTTGGAAGAAAGTATGGGGAAAAACGTACAAATCCGGAAGATAAAGAAGAGAAGAGTTTTTACACGAACTATTACTTTAATCGAAATCATTCTTTAGAGACAGGTTGGCTTTATGATCAGTCTAATTGGTATTATCTAGCTAAAACGGAAATTAATGGAGAAAACTATATTGGTGGTGAAAGACGTTCAGGTTGGATAAATGATGGTTCAGCTTGGTACTATCTAGATCCAACAACTGGTATCATGCAAACTGGTTGGAAGCAAATTGGCAATAAGTGGTACTACCTCCGTTCATCAGGAGCTATGACAACTGGCTGGTATCAGGAAGACTCAACTTGGTACTATTTAGATGCTGAAAATGGCGATATGAAAACAGGCTGGCAATATCTTGGTAACAAGTGGTACTATCTCCGTTCATCAGGAGCTATGGCAACTGGTTGGGTGAAAGACGGTTCAACTTGGTACTACCTAAATGCAAGTAATGGAGATATGAAGACAGGTTGGACCAAAGTAAATGGAAACTGGTATTATCTCAATTCAAATGGAGCAATGGTTACAGGTAGCCAAACTATCGATGGTAAAGTTTATAACTTTGCTTCATCTGGTGAGTGGATTTAATCTTGGAGGAGATACAAATGAAGCTTTTGAAAAAAATGATGCAAGTCGCACTAGCAACATTTTTCTTTGGTTTGCTAGCTACAAATACTGTATTTGCGGATACCACAGGTGGCCAATTTGTTGATAAGGACAATAGAAAATATTATGTAAAAGATGATCATAAAGCAATCTATTGGCATAAAATAGACGGAAAAACTTACTATTTTGGTAATAAAGGAGAAATGGTAGTTGGATGGCAATACTTAGAAATTCCTGGAACAGGTTATCGTGATAATTTATTAGATAACCAACCAGTTAATGAAATAGGCCTTCAACAAAAGTGGTACTATTTTGGACAAGATGGTGCTTTGCTAGAACAAACAGATAAACAAGTACTAGAGGCAAAAACGTCTGAAAATACAGGAAAAGTATACGGTGAACAATATACTCCATCTGCTGAAAAGAGAACTTATTATTTTGATAATAATTATGCTGTAAAGACTGGCTGGACTTATGAAGACGGCAATTGGTATTATTTAAATAAGCTAGGAATTTCTGGCGATGATTCTTACAATCCACTACCAATTGGTGAAGTTGCTAAGGGTTGGACTCAAGATTTCCATGTTACTTTTGGCATTGATAGAAGCAAACCTGCTCCATGGTACTACTTAGATCCAACAACTGGCATCATGCAAACAGGTTGGCAACATCTTGGTAATAAATGGTACTATCTCCGTTCATCAGGATCTATGGCGACTGGCTGGTATCAGGAAGGTACCACTTGGTATTATTTAGACCAACCAAATGGCGATATGAAAACTGGTTGGCAAAACCTTGGGAACAAATGGTACTATCTCCGTTCATCAGGATCTATGGCAACTGGCTGGTATCAGGAAGGTTCGACTTGGTATTATCTACATACAAGTAATGGCGATATGAAGACAGGCTGGTTCCTGGTTAATGGAAAATGGTACTATGCTTATAGCTCAGGTGCCTTAGCAGTGAATACCACTGTAGATGGCTATACGGTCAACTATAATGGCGAATGGGTCCAATAATGAAAGAGGCGATTGTGAGGGAAACAATCGCTTTTTTTGTGAAAATATAATAAAATAGATAGGAGAAAATACTACTGTATGAAATGAGACGGTCTTTTCGTCTGGTTAAAGGAAAACATGACAAAAAAAGTTGGTGTCGGTCAGGCACATAGTAAGATTATTTTAATAGGAGAGCACGCTGTTGTATATGGCTATCCTGCCATTTCCCTACCTCTCTTAGAGGTGGAAGTGACTTGTAAGGTAGTCCCTTCTGAAAGTCCATGGCGTCTTTATGAGGAAGATACCTTGTCCATGGCGGTGTATGCTTCACTTGAACATCTAAATATCAAGGATGCCTGCATTCGCTGTGTGATTGATTCGGCTATTCCTGAAAAACGAGGGATGGGTTCGTCAGCGGCTATCAGTATAGCGGCCATTCGAGCTGTTTTTGACTACTATCAAGCTGACCTGCCTCATGATATACTAGAAATCTTGGTCAATCGGGCTGAGATGATTGCCCATATGAATCCGAGTGGTTTGGATGCTAAGACCTGCCTCAGTGACCAACCTATTCGCTTTATTAAAAATGTTGGATTTACAGAGCTTAAGATGGAACTATCCGCTTATTTGGTCATTGCAGATACGGGCGTGTATGGTCACACTCGTGAAGCCATCCAAGTGGTTCAAAGCAAGGGGAAGGATGCCCTACCGTTTTTGCATGCCTTGGGAGAATTGACCCAGCAAGCAGAAGATGCAATTAGACGAAAAGATGCTGAAGGGCTGGGACAAATCCTCAGTCAAGCGCATTTACATTTAAAAGAAATTGGTGTTAGTAGCTCTGAGGCAGACTCCCTCGTTGAAATGGCTCTTAGCCATGGTGCTCTAGGTGCCAAGATGAGTGGTGGTGGGCTAGGAGGCTGTATTATCGCCTTGGTAGCCAATCTGGACCAAGCGCAAGAACTAGCAAAACGATTAGAAGAGAAAGGAGCTGTTCAGACATGGATCGAAAGCCTGTAACAGTACGTTCCTACGCAAATATTGCCATTATCAAATACTGGGGAAAGAGAAAAGAAAAAGAGATGGTTCCTGCTACTAGCAGTATTTCTTTAACTTTGGAAAATATGTATACAGAGACGACCTTGTCACCTCTGCCAGCCCATGCGACAGCTGATGCCTTTTATATCAATGGTCAGCTCCAAAATGAGGCGGAGCATGCCAAGATGAGCAAAATCATCGACCGCTATCGTCCAGCAGGTGAGGGCTTTGTCCGTATCGATACCCAAAACAACATGCCGACTGCAGCGGGTTTATCCTCCAGTTCCAGCGGTTTGTCCGCCTTGGTAAAGGCTTGCAATGCTTATTTCCAGCTTGGTTTGGATCGGAGTCAGTTGGCACAGGAGGCTAAGTTCGCTTCAGGTTCTTCCTCTCGTAGTTTTTATGGACCACTCGGTGCCTGGGACAAGGATAGTGGGGAGATTTACCCTGTAGAGACAGACTTGAAACTAGCTATGATTATGTTGGTGCTAGAAGACAAGAAAAAACCAATCTCTAGCCGTGATGGGATGAAACTTTGTGTGGAAACTTCGACGACTTTTGATGACTGGGTGCGTCAGTCTGAGAAGGACTATCAGGATATGCTGCTTTATCTCAAGGAAAATGACTTTACCAAAGTTGGGGAATTAACGGAGGAAAATGCCCTTGCTATGCACGCTACGACAAAAACAGCATCACCAGCCTTTTCTTATCTGACGGATGCGACTTATGAGGCCATGGACTTTGTCCGCCAGCTTCGTGAGCAAGGGGAATCCTGCTACTTTACCATGGATGCGGGTCCCAATGTCAAGGTCCTCTGTCAGGAGAAAGACTTGGAACACCTCTCAGAACTCTTAGGTCAACGTTATCGCTTGATTGTGTCAAAAACAAAGGATTTGAGCCAAGATGATTGCTGTTAAAACTTGCGGAAAACTATACTGGGCAGGTGAATATGCCATTTTAGAGCCAGGGCAGTTGGCCTTGATAAAGGCGATACCTATCTATATGAAGGCTGAGATTGCTTTTTCAGACAGCTACCGTATCTACTCAGATATGTTTGATTTCGCAGTGGACTTGACGCCAAATCCTGCCTACAGTTTGATTCAAGAAACAATTGCTTTGATGAATGATTTCCTTGCTAATCGTGGTCAGACTTTGCGTCCTTTTTCCTTGGAAATCCGAGGGAAAATGGAACGAGAAGGGAAAAAGTTTGGTCTAGGATCTAGTGGCAGTGTCGTTGTCTTGGTTGTCAAGGCTCTGCTAGCTCTGTATAATCTTTCGATTGATCAGGAACTCTTGTTCAAGCTGGCTAGCTCGGTCTTGCTCAAGAGAGGCGATAATGGCTCCATGGGAGACCTTGCCTGTATAGTGGCAGAGGATTTGGTTCTCTACCAATCTTTTGATCGAAAGAAGATAGCTGCTTGGTTGGAAGAAGAAAACTTGGCGACAGTTTTAGAGCGTGATTGGGGCTTTTCTATCTCACAAGTGCAACCAGCTCTAGAATGTGATTTTCTAGTGGGATGGACCAAGGAAGTGGCTGTGTCTAGTAATATGGTCCAACAAATCAAACAAAATATCAATCCGAATTTTTTAACTTCCTCAAAAGCAACGGTGACTGCTTTGGTAGAAGCCTTGGAGCAGGGGGATGCAGAAAACATCATCGAGCAGGTGGAAACAGCCAGCCAGCTCTTAGAAGGCTTGAGCCCAGATATTTACACACCTTCGCTGAGACAGCTGAAAGAAGCCAGTCAAGATTTGCAAGCCGTTGCCAAGAGCAGTGGAGCTGGTGGTGGTGACTGTGGGATTGCCTTGAGTTTTGATGTGCAATCAACTGAAACCTTAAAAAATCGCTGGGCCGATCTGGGGATTGAGCTCTTATACCAAGAAAGGATTGGACATGACGACAAATCGTAAGGACGAGCACATCCGCTATGCCCTTGAGCAAAAAAACTCCTATAATAGCTTTGATGAGGTGGAGTTGATTCATTCATCCCTACCCCTTTATGACCTAGATGAGATTGATTTGTCTACAGAATTTGCAGGTCGCAAGTGGGACTTTCCTTTTTATATCAATGCCATGACGGGTGGAAGTGATAAGGGGAGAGAAATCAATCAAAAGTTGGCTCAGGTGGCAGAAGCCTGTGGGATTTTGTTTGTGACGGGTTCTTATAGCGCAGCCCTCAAGGATCCAACAGACGACTCTTTTTCTGTCAAATCTAGCCATCCAAATCTCCTCCTTGGAACCAATATTGGTCTGGACAAGCCGGTTGAGTTGGGACTTCAGACTGTAGAAGCGATGAATCCTCTTCTCCTGCAAGTGCACGTCAATGTTATGCAGGAATTGCTCATGCCTGAGGGAGAAAGGAAGTTCCGAAGCTGGCAATCGCATCTGGCAGACTATAGCAAGCAAATTCCCGTTCCCATCATTTTAAAGGAAGTGGGTTTTGGCATGGATGCCAAGACCATCGAGAGAGCCTATGAACTGGGGGTTCGAACCTTTGACCTGTCAGGTCGTGGTGGCACCAGTTTTGCCTATATCGAAAACCGTCGCAGTGGCCAACGTGATTACCTTAATCAATGGGGGCAGTCTACTATGCAAGCCCTTCTTAATGCCCAAGACTGGAAAGACAAGGTTGAACTTTTGGTCAGTGGAGGTGTTCGGAACCCGCTTGATATGATTAAGTGTCTGGTCTTTGGCGCCAAGGCTGTGGGATTGTCACGAACCATTCTGGAATTGGTTGAAACCTACTCGGTCGAGGAAGTGATTAGCATCATCCAAGGATGGAAAGAAGATCTACGTTTGATCATGTGTGCTCTTAACTGTACCGCCATAGCGGATCTGCAAAAAGTAGACTACATTCTATATGGAAAACTAAAAGAAGCGAATGATCAGAAATAAAGAGGTCGGGACAAGAATCCCGCCCTTTTTGTAGCCTTCTGTCAACCGCTTTTTTCCATCCTCAGACCGAGGTGACTTTTTTGAATTGTGATAAAATAGAAGGGAGAGGATGCAGCTATGAAAAAATTTCAAATCTTTTTATTTATCGAATCCTGTCTGTTGACGGGAGCTCTGATTTTGATGGTATCAGAGCATTTTTCGCGTTTTCTGCTGATTCTGTTCCTCTTTTTACTCTTACTGCGCTATTATACAGGTAAAGAGGGCAACAACGTCTTCCTCCTTGTGGCGACCATTCTCTTCTTCTTCATCGTCATGCTTAATCCCTTTGTGATTTTAGCTATCTTTGTAGCAGTCATATACAGTCTCTTTCTTCTTTACCCAATGATGAACCAAGAAAAAGAGGAGACTGACCTGGTTTTTGAAGAGGTGGTGACAGTAAAAAATGAACGCAATCCCTGGTTTGGCAATCTTCATCATTTTTCTAGTCACCAGACCTGCCAGTTTGATGATATCAATCTCTTTCGCCTTATGGGCAAGGACACCATTCATTTGGAAAGAGTTATCCTAACCAATCATGACAATGTCATTATCCTTAGAAAAATGGTCGGAACGACTAGGATTATCGTACCTGTAGATGTGGAAATTAGTCTTAGTGTTAACTGTCTTTATGGAGATCTTACCTTCCTTCATCAACCTAAGAGATCCCTTCGCAATGAACACTATCATCAGGAAACCAGAGACTACCTCAAGAGTAACAAGAGCGTCAAAATTTTCCTAACCAGTATGATTGGAGATGTGGAGGTGGTCAGAGGATGAAAAAGCAATCTTATCTGTTGATCGGCCTGACTGCTCTCCTTTTTATTCTCTTTTTGACCAATAGTCTGCTTGATATTCTCAATCTTGATTGGTCCTATTTGCTACAGGATATCGAGAAAACAGAGAAACTCATCTTCTTGATCTTGGTCTTTAGCCTTTCCATGTCCTTCTTTTTTGTCCTTTTTTGGCGGGTGATGGAAGAAATTTCTCGCAGAAAAATGCAGATCAATCTCAAGCGACTGCTAGCAGGAAAAGAGGTGGTTTCTTTTGCAGATCCAGACTTGGATGCCAGTTTCAAGTCCTTATCTGGCAAGCTCAATCTCTTGACAGAAGCTGTTCAAAAGGCTGAAAATCAAGGCCTGGTCAGGGAAGAAGCACTTATCGAGAAAGAACGCAAACGGATAGCACGTGACTTGCACGATACAGTTAGTCAGGAGTTGTTTGCAGCCCATATGATTTTATCAGGTGTCATCCAGCAGGCTTTGAAGCTGGATAGAGAAAAGATGCAGACCCAGTTGCAAAGTGTTGCAGCTATTCTTGAAACAGCCCAGAAAGATTTGCGGGTCTTGCTCTTGCATTTGCGCCCAGTGGAGTTGGAAGAGAAGAGTCTAGTTGAGGGGATTCAAATCCTCTTAAAAGAGCTTGAGGACAAGAGTGATCTCAAGGTCAGTCTCAAGCAAAATGTGTCTAAATTGCCGAAGAAGATTGAAGAACATATCTTCCGCATATTGCAGGAATTGATCAGCAATACCCTCCGCCATGCCCAGGCATCTTGTCTGGATGTCTACCTCTATCAGACAGATGTTGAATTGCAGCTGAAGGTGGTGGATAATGGGATTGGCTTCCAGTTAGGGAGTTTAGACGACTTGAGTTATGGACTGCGAAATATCAAGGAGCGGGTAGAAGATATGGCAGGGACGGTTCAACTCTTGACAGCTCCAAAGCAAGGATTGGCGGTTGATATCCGTATCCCCTTGCTAGATAAGGAATCATAAAGGAGTATAGATGAAAATTTTACTGGTAGATGACCATGAAATGGTCCGATTGGGCTTGAAAAGCTACTTTGACCTCCAAGACGATGTAGAAGTTGTGGGCGAGGCAGCCAATGGATCTCAAGGTATTGAGTTGGCCTTGGAACTGCGCCCAGATGTCATTGTCATGGATATTGTCATGCCTGAGATGAATGGGATTGATGCAACCTTGGCTATTCTCAAAGAATGGCCTGAAGCCAAGATTTTGATTGTGACCTCTTACCTAGACAATGAAAAAATCATGCCGGTCTTGAACGCGGGTGCTAAAGGCTATATGCTCAAGACTTCAAGTGCAGACGAACTGCTCCACGCTGTTCGTAAGGTTGCTTCTGGAGAGCTTGCTATTGAACAAGAGGTCAGCAAAAAGGTCGAATACCACCGCAATCATATCGAGCTTCATGAAGAACTGACTGCGCGTGAGCGAGACGTGCTTCAACTCATCGCCAAGGGCTACGAAAATCAGCGCATCGCAGATGAACTCTTTATCTCTCTCAAGACGGTCAAGACCCACGTGTCCAACATCCTAGCCAAGCTTGAGGTCAGCGATCGCACTCAGGCTGCAGTCTATGCCTTTCAGCACCACTTGGTAGGGCAGGAGGATTTTTAGATGAATCTTACAGATTTACTTGTGGAGCTAGAAGCGGGAAAAGACCCTGAGAAAGCAGGCCCAATGGAAGCCTATATGCGCCATCAATTTCCCTTTCTAGGCATTGCAGGTCCTGAAAGAAATTCACTCTATAAAAAGTATTTTCCAGAAGCGAAAAAAACAAAGATTATCGATTGGGATTTTATAGACACTTGCTGGGAAAAGGAGCCTAGAGAATACCAATATGTGGCTGCCAACTATTTGAAAGCCATGCAGTCTTATCTAACGAAGGACGATTTGCCTAAGCTTGAGCGCCTGGTTGTGACCAAGTCATGGTGGGATACGGTAGATATTCTAGACCGAGTAGTAGGAAGTTTGGTATATGACAAGCCAGAACTGGGAGAAATCATCCTCCAATGGAGTTTATCAGATAATATCTGGCTGAGACGAGTCGCTATTGACCACCAGTTGTTAAGGAAAGAGAAAACAAATGTCCAACTGATGGAAAAGATCCTGCTCAACAATCTGGACCAGACAGAATTTTTTATCAACAAAGCCATCGGCTGGGCTCTAAGAGACTACTCTAAAACCAATCCGGAATGGGTAGCAAGCTTCATCGAAAAAAACAGGGAAAGAATGGCTGAACTCAGTATTAGGGAAGCAAGCAAGTACCTTTAGCATCATTGAAAAGCGCATTCATGACTTGAAAAATAAGGTTAATCTATGATATAATGGACTGTATTAAAAAATTTAAGGAGAAATGACAGAATGTCTGTATCATTTGAAAACAAAGAAACAAACCGTGGTGTCTTGACTTTCACTATCTCTCAAGACCAAATCAAACCAGAATTGGACCGTGTCTTCAACTCAGTAAAGAAATCTCTTAACGTTCCAGGTTTCCGTAAAGGTCACCTTCCACGTCCTATCTTCGACCAAAAATTTGGTGAAGAGTCACTTTACCAAGACGTTATGAACGCTCTTTTGCCAAACGCTTATGAAGCTGCAGTAAAAGAAGCTGGTCTTGAAGTCGTTGCACAACCAAAAATCGATGTGACTTCAATGGAAAAAGGTCAAGACTGGGTTATCACAGCTGAAGTCGTGACAAAACCTGAAGTTAAATTGGGTGACTACAAAAACCTTGAAGTATCAGTAGATGTAGAAAAAGAAGTAACGGACGCTGACGTTGAAGAACGTATCGAACGCGAGCGTAACAACTTGGCTGAATTGGTTATCAAAGAAGGCGCTGCTGAAAATGGCGACACTGTTGTGATTGACTTCGTTGGTTCTATCGACGGTGTTGAATTTGACGGTGGAAAAGGTGAAAACTTCTCACTTGGACTTGGATCAGGTCAATTCATCCCTGGTTTCGAAGACCAATTGGTTGGACACTCAGCTGGTGAAACTGTTGATGTTATCGTAACATTCCCAGAAGACTACCAAGCAGAAGACCTTGCAGGTAAAGAAGCTAAATTCGTAACAACTATCCACGAAGTAAAAGCTAAAGAAGTTCCAGCTCTTGATGATGAACTTGCAAAAGATATCGACGAAGAAGTGGAAACTCTTGACGAATTGAAAGAAAAATACCGCAAAGAATTGACTGCTGCGAAAGAAGAAGCATACAAAGATGCCGTTGAAGGTGCAGCAATCGATAAAGCTGTAGAAAATGCTGAAATCGTAGAACTTCCAGAAGAAATGATCCACGAAGAAGTTCACCGTTCAGTAAATGAATTCCTTGGAAACTTGCAACGCCAAGGGATCAACCCTGACATGTACTTCCAAATCACTGGAACTACTCAAGAAGACCTTCACAAACAATACGAAGCAGAAGCTGAGTCACGTACGAAGACTAACCTTGTTATCGAAGCAGTTGCCAAAGCTGAAGGATTTGACGCTTCAGAAGAAGAAATCCAAAAAGAAATCGAGCAATTGGCAGCAGACTACAACATGGAAGTTGCACAAGTGCAAAACTTGCTTTCAGCTGACATGTTGAAACACGATATCACTATCAAAAAAGCTGTTGAATTGATCACAAGCACTGCAACAGTAAAATAATCTTAAAAGAGAAAAAGCCCACCTGACTAGGTGGGTTTTTTGGTGCACTATTTTCCAAAAATCTCTTTAAGGTCTGCGTCTGTAATCCCAATCATAGCGGGAATACTAGACCAGTTTTCCTCGGTGAGGATGTAGGATTGTTCAGAGTCACTTGGTGTGGCAGTTTCAGAGAAAACTTGTTTACTTTCTTCAATATTAGTTTCAATTAAATCACTGAAACGCTCAATCAGATAGGTCTTGCGGGCAGTCCCGATATGCTTGACTGCATAGTCAAAGGCCTGTAATTCACCAAGAAGGATGAGCTTGCTCTTGGCCCGTGTAATGGCTGTGTAGATGAGATTTCGCTCCAGCATGCGCTTGCTAGCACTGGTGATGGGCAGGATGACAACAGAAAACTCACTTCCCTGAGACTTATGAATACTCATGGCATAGGCTAGTCGAATTTTGTACCATTCATTACGTGGGTAGACGACTTCATTGCCATCAAAATCAATGACAATCTCGTCTTGTTTGGACTCGGTGTATTTTCCAGGAATCAGGTCTGTGATGTAGCCTAGATCTCCGTTAAAGACATTAACTTCGGCGTCGTTGACTAGGTGAATGACCTTATCTCCTGTTCGATAGTGACACTGAGTTGCTTCAAAGCTAACTTGCCCCTTTTGCTGAGGATTGAGCAGGTCTTGCATAAGCTGGTTGATGGCGTCAATACCAGCAGTTCCTCGATACATGGGCGCTAGCACCTGAATATCACGAGCCGGAATGCCACTTCTGAGGGCAGCACCAAGAATTTTCTCAATCGTAGCTGGGATATGGCCACTAGCGATTTCAAAGTAAGAACGGTCAGCTTTTTTCTGGGTAAAGTCAGCTGGCAAGATGCCTTGTCGAATCTGACTCGCCAAGGTAACGATAGTTGATTCTTCGCTCTGACGGTAAATCCGTTCCAAGCGAGTCTGCGGAATCAGAGGTATCTGGAGCAGGTCTGCAAGGACTTGTCCGGGACTAACAGAAGGCAATTGGTCGCTATCCCCTACGATGAGAATTTTACTGTTAGAAGAGATGTTGGAGAAAAGTTGGTTGGCTAGCCAAGTGTCCACCATAGAAAACTCATCTACAATGATAAAGTCGGCATCCAGATAATCTTCCAGATGGCTAGTATCATCGTCTCCCGTCATCCCCAAATGACGGTGTATGGTCGCGCTAGGCAAACCTGTCAATTCATTCATGCGCCGAGCTGCTCGACCAGTTGGTGCGGCGAGAAGAATAGGTAAGTTGCTCTTTTTCTTGAGTTCGAGTCCTTCAAGCAGGGCATAGACAGCGATAATCCCATTGATAACAGTCGTCTTACCTGTACCAGGTCCACCTGTTAGGATAAAGACCTTGTTCTGGATAGCGTCGCAGATAGCCTGTTTTTGAATGCTATCGTACTGAATCCCCAGTTCTTGCTCGACAGTAGAGATATGCTTGTGAATGGTTTCTAGATCCTGACTTTTCTGCTTCCCTTTTTCAAGGATACGAACCAAGTGACTGCGGATGCCTTCTTCAGCGAAAAAGAGGCTGTTATCAAAGATTTTGGTATCAATCTGCTGAACCTTGTCTTCTTCAATCAGATGAGATAATTCCTGAGCGACTTGGCTGGGATCCAGTTCCACGGGACGGGAAGACTCGAGGAGAGTCAGGGTCTGTTCCAGCAAATCACGGGCTTCCATATAGGTATTACCCGTATCCATACAACCATGAAAGAGACTGTGGACAAGGCCAGCACGGAAACGCTCGGGAGCTTGGCTTTCGATACCTAGTTCGGCGGCTAATTGGTCAGCAATGGTAAAGCCCAAACCCTTGATATCCTCAACCAGTTGATAGGGATAATTTTCGACAATATCCAGCGTTTCTTCCTTGTAAAAATCTTGAATCTGAAAGGCTAGTTTATTGGGAATGCCGTAGTTGGCAAGTTTAGCCAAGACCATTTCTGTCCCATAGTTGAGACGGAGGGTGGAGACAAAAGCCTCACGGTTTTTGGCAGAGAGTCCAGCAATGCTTTCCAGCTTTTCAGGATGCTCCAGAATTTCGTCTATGGTATTGTCACCGTAGCTATCAACGATTTTTTGAGCTGTTTTGAGTCCAATTCCCTTAAAATGACTGCTAGAGAAATATTTGACCAAGCCCTTACTAGTGGGTTTTGCTCGCTCATAACGACTGATTTGTAGCTGTTCCCCATACTTGGAGTGCTGAACGATTTGCCCCCAAAAAGTATAGTCTTCGCCCTCAATCACGTCCGCCATGGTTCCTGTAACGATGATTTCAAAATCGTCAAAGTCCTCCGCATTAGTATCTTCGATATCTAAGAGGAGGATGCGATAGAAATTACTGACATTTTCAAAAATAATGCGTTCAATGGTGCCTGAAAAATAAACTTCCATAGGTTTCCTTTACATAAGTTCGTGAGAGTTGGTTCTTAGCAATTTTGAAAAAACTAGATGACTAAACGGTTTATTCTCACAATAGAAAAAGAGACTGAGACTTAGCATTCTCGGCCTCTTCCTTATCTTAAAATGTTCCGATACGGTTAAGTGGCCAGAAACGGAATTTTGCTTCGCCTTTGATTTCGCTGGCCTTGAAGGTACCAACATGGCGGCTGTCGCTAGAGACTAGACGATCGTCACCAAGGAGAAGGTACTCACCTTGAGGGACAGTAAAGCTGAAGCTGGTATTGGAATTGACATCGACCGTAAAGGCTTGTGCTTTTTGAGCAAGTTCTCTAAAGTAAACTCCTTTGTTTCCTTCGAATCCCTTTCCAGTATAGGTGTTTTGCAACTTTTCTGTTTTGAACAAGTTGAGGTATTCAGCTAGGTAGGGTTCATTCGTTTCTTCACCGTTGATAAAAAGTTTATCATTTTCGTAGCGGATGGTATCTCCAGGCATGCCGATAACCCTTTTGACAATGTCTTTATTTCCGTCTTCCTCATGCGCAACCACGATGTCGAAGCGGTCAATTGGGAGGTGTTTGACAACGAAGAGAACCTCTCCGTCGGCTAGGGTAGGGTCCATCGAGTGTCCTTCTACACGGACATTGCTCCAAAGAAAGATACGACTAAGACCTACCAGTGCGATAATCAGGAAGAAAACTCCCCATTCTTTTAGAAATGTTTTAAACGAATTCATAATTTACCTTTCTAGAAGTGCTTTGGCTTTTTCAGTGTTTTTAAAGTGAAGTTTGGCGCAGAAATGAAGTCCTTTCATGCCATAGGCCTGAAGGATTTTACTAGCAACCTTATCAGATGCAGTTCCAGCGCCACTTGGCAGTTGATAGCCCAGTTCTCGTCCCAGATTTTCCAAGTTTTCAAGGAAGAGATCACGAGCGATGATGGAGCTAACCGCAACAGCCAGGTATTTGCCCTCGGCTTTTTCTTCCAAACTAACCTTGTTTGGGAAACGGTTGGCTTCTTGCGCTAAGTACTTATCATAGTTTTTTGGACTAGTAAAGGCATCAATCACGATTTTCTCTGGCTGGACTCCGTTTTGAAGCAGGAGAAAGATAGCCTGATTGTGAAGGGCAACCTTTACAGAAACAGCATTGTAACGCTCTCCGATAACTTCGTTGTACTTGCTCGGTGAAAGGAGGAGCGCTTGGTGTGGAATCTTCTCCTTGAGGATAGGGGCAATCTGACGAATCTTTTGGTCTGTCAGAGTCTTGGAATCCCCCACGCCGAGTTTTCGCAAGAAGTCGTGCTGGTCAGGTGTCACGAAGGAAGCCACGACAGCCAACCCGCCAAAGTAGGAACCATTTCCCACCTCATCAGTTCCAATCATAGGAAAATCTTGTCCACTGTTTTCTTGTTGAACTTGATAACCAAAGAAACTAGCGTAGTGCTCAGCAGCTTCGCCTTGCAGGAGGACTTTTCCAGAAGTATAGATGGAAACTGTTGCCTGAGGCAGTCGCAAAAAATAGCGGATATAGGGATTTTTACTAGGACTGAGAGCCTTCTGATACTGACTTAAAAAGCTCTGAATTTCCTGTTCACTGGGTGTGAGTGTGATACTTGCCATAGTCTCTATTGTACCACAAAAGCAGGAGAATTGGTAAAAACTGACAAAGTTAGCGAAATTTGGTATAATATCGTGAGGTGAATTTTATGGCAAATCTAAATCGATATAAGTTTACATTCGGGAAAAAGACATTAACCTTGACAACCGAGCATGACAACCTCTTTATGGAGGAAATTGCCAAGGTTGCGACTGAAAAATACCAAGCAATTAAAGAACAAATGCCTGGGGCGGATGATGAGACCATTGCGCTTCTTTTGGCGGTCAACTGTCTGTCTACACAGCTCAATCGTGAAATTGAATTTGATGACAAGGAGCAAGAGTTGTTAGAACTCCGTCACAAGTTGATTGCTGTCAAACAAGAACAGAGCAAGATTGAGGACTCCCTATGATTTCAATCCTACTCTTATTGGTTCTGGCTTGGGGCTTTTACATCGGCTACCGTAGAGGTTTGGTCCTGCAAGTTTATTATTTCCTCGTGGCAGTGATTTCAGCCTTTGTTGCGGGACAGTTTTATAAATCACTGGGTGACCACTTCCACTTGCTTGTCCCTTATGCCAATCCTCAGGAAGGACAGGGCACCTTTTTCTTCCCTTCAGACCAGCTGTTTCACCTAGACAAGGTCTTTTATGCGGGTCTAGCCTACCTTTTAGTTTTCGGAATTTGTTACAGTATCGGACGTTTTATCGGTTTGTTCCTGCACTTGATTCCAACTAAAAAGCTCGATGTCAAATGGTTGCGTATCGGAGCAGGCGTTTTGTCTCTATTGGTAACCTTATTTGTCTTACAAATGGCTCTGACCATTCTCGCAACAGTGCCTCTGGCAGTCATTCAAAATTCACTCGAAAAAAGTATAGTAGCCAAAAACATCATCCAAAGTGTCCCTTTTACGACAAACTTTATCAAACAACTCTGGGTGACAAATTTAATCGGATAAAAAGGGCGGGATTTTTCCTAGCCCTTTGTTTACAGATTTGGGGACTAGGTCAAAACCTCTAGTTGCTATAATCTTATAAACAAGCATACAAGGAAAGAATATGAATACAAAAATACTAGAAACCTTAGAATTTAATAAAATCAAAGCCTTGTTTGAACCCCATCTCCTGACTGAACAAGGCTTAGAGGAGCTAAAAGGCTTAGCTCCAACTGCCAAGGTGGATAAAATCAAACAAGCCTTTACAGAGATGGAGGAAATGCAAGCCCTATTTGTGGAGCAACCTCACTTTACCATCCTAGCGACGCGTGAGATATCAGCTGTTTGCAAGCGTCTGGAGATGGGGGCGGACCTCAATATCGAGGAATTTTTACTCATCAAACGGGTCTTGCTTGCTAGCAGAGAGTTGCAAAGTTTTTATGCCAATCTCGAAAACGTACGCTTGGCACAGTTGGCGAGATGGTTTGAAAAACTGCATGATTTTCCACACTTGCAGGGGAATCTTCAAGCCCTAAATGACGCAGGATTTATCGAGAATTTTGCCAGCGAAGAACTAGCACACATTCGTCGGAAAATCCATGATAGCGAGAGTCAGGTCCGAGATGTTTTACACGACCTGCTCAAGCATAAAGCTCAGATGTTGACGGAAGGGATTATTGCTAGTAGAAATGGGCGTCAAGTCTTACCCGTCAAGAATACCTACCGCAACAAGATTGCGGGTGTTGTTCATGACATCTCTGCCAGTGGGAATACAGTCTATATCGAACCCCGTGAGGTCGTGAAACTGAGCGAAGAAATCGCGAGTCTGCGAGCTGATGAGCGCTATGAGATGATTCGCATCCTGCAGGAATTATCGGAACGGGTCCGTCCTCATGCTGCAGAAATTGCTAATGACGCTTGGATTATCGGCCATCTGGATCTGATTCGTGCTAAGGTGCGTTTCATCCAAGAAAGACAAGCAGTTGTTCCTCAACTTTCAGAGAATCAAGAGATTCAACTCCTTCATGTTCGCCATCCTTTGGTCAAAAATGCTGTCGCAAACGATGTACACTTTGGTAAGGAATTAACGGCCATTGTCATTACAGGTCCCAATACTGGTGGGAAGACCATCATGCTCAAAACTCTGGGCTTGACTCAACTCATGGCCCAGTCAGGCTTGCCCATTTTAGCTGATAAGGGGAGCCGAGTCGGTATTTTCGAAGAAATCTTCGCAGATATTGGGGATGAGCAGTCTATCGAACAAAGCTTGTCTACCTTTTCCAGCCACATGACCAATATAGTAGATATTCTTAGCAAGGTCAACCAACACTCGCTTTTATTGCTAGATGAGCTTGGGGCAGGGACCGATCCGCAGGAAGGTGCAGCCCTTGCCATGGCTATTTTGGAGGATCTTCGTTTACGTCAGGTTAAGACCATGGCGACGACCCACTATCCAGAACTCAAGGCCTACGGTATTGAGACAGCCTTTGTGCAAAATGCCAGCATGGAGTTTGATACAGCCACTCTGCGTCCAACCTATCGCTTTATGCAGGGAGTTCCTGGCCGAAGCAATGCCTTTGAAATTGCTAAACGCCTTGGCTTGTCAGATGTCATTGTCGGGGATGCCAGCCAGCAGGTCAACCAAGATAATGATGTCAACCGCATCATTGAACAATTGGAAGAGCAAACGCTTGAAAGCCGTAAACGCTTGGACAATATCCGTGAGGTGGAGCAAGAAAACCTCAAGATGAACCGAGCACTCAAAAAACTCTACAACGAACTCAATCGCGAGAAGGAAACAGAGCTTAACAAGGCGCGTGAACAAGCTGCTGAGATTGTGGAACTCGCTCTAAGTGAGAGTGACCAGATTCTCAAAAATCTCCATAGCAAATCTCAACTCAAACCCCATGAAATCATTGAAGCCAAGGCTGAGCTGAAAAAACTGGCCCCTGAAAAAGTCTACTTGTCTAAAAACAAGGTCCTTCAAAAAGCCAAGAAAAAACGAGCTCCGAGGGTGGGGGATGATATCGTGGTTATCAGTTATGGTCAGCGTGGAACCTTGACTAATCAGCAAAAGGATGGCCGTTGGGAAGCTCAAGTCGGCTTGATCAAGATGACCTTGGAAGAGAAAGAATTTGATCTTGTTCAGACTCAACAAGAAGCCCCAGTCAAGAAAAAACAAGTCAATGTCGTGAAACGTGCTTCTGGACGTGGTCCGCAAGCAAGACTGGATCTCCGAGGCAAACGTTATGAAGAAGCCATGAATGAGCTGGACGCCTTTATTGACCAAGCCCTGCTTAATAATATGGCTCAGGTAGACATCATCCACGGTATCGGAACGGGAGTCATCCGTGAAGGAGTTACCAAATACCTGCAAAGAAACAAGCATGTCAAGAGTTTCGGCTATGCTCCTCAGAATGCTGGGGGCAGTGGCGCAACCATTGTGATCTTTAAAGGTTAGAAAAAAAGAGTGCTTCTCTTTTTTTGAAAAAGAAGTGAAAATCCATCTTTTTTCAAATAATATATTGACAAAAGCTAACTTTTCTTGTAAAATAATAAAAAATTAAATACCAACACCGAATGAAGTTTAATAGAAGTGGAGAAAGGTTTGTTTTCCATGACTGTAAATGGACGGAACTCTGGAGAGACCGTAAAGGCACCGAAGGGGCAAGGCAGAAAACTGCTCAAACTCTCAGGTAAAAGGACAGAGCTAGGATAGACCGCTTTTTGGCATTTATCTAAGCATTCCAGAGTACATGTATCTTGCATGTGCTCTTTCTTTTGGGGTTGAAAGATAGGAGTAGGACATGTTAGAATTGCTAAAAGCGCTTGATGCTTTCGTTTGGGGACCTCCCCTCTTAATCTTATTGGTCGGAACGGGTATCTATTTGACCATCCGACTAGGCCTTTTGCAGGTAACTCGTCTCCCTAAGGCCTTTCAGTTGATTTTTACCAAGGACAAGGGACATGGCGATGTGTCGAGCTTTGCAGCTCTTTGTACAGCTCTAGCTGCCACCGTTGGTACGGGAAATATCATTGGAGTTGCGACAGCTATTAAGGTTGGGGGGCCAGGTGCTCTCTTTTGGATGTGGATGGCAGCCTTCTTTGGGATGGCAACCAAGTATGCTGAAGGCTTGCTGGCTATCAAGTACCGCACCAAGGATGCAAATGGAGCTGTAGCTGGAGGCCCCATGCACTACATCCTTTTGGGAATGGGAGAAAAGTGGCGTCCACTTGCTATCTTCTTTGCCCTAGCGGGTGTATTGGTAGCCCTTCTAGGAATTGGTACCTTTACCCAAGTCAATTCAATTACAGAATCTATCCAAAATACAGCTCAAATTGATCCAGCTATCACAGCTCTCGTTTTATCTGTTTTTGTCGCGATTGCAGTCTTTGGTGGACTCAAATCCATATCAAAAGTTTCGACAGCAGTTGTTCCATTTATGGCTATTGTCTATATTCTAGGAACCTTGATTGTGATTTTCTTTAATATCGAGAAAATCCCAGCCACACTTGCCCTCATCTTTACCTCTGCTTTTAGCCCTGTAGCTGCAGTAGGAGGATTTGCAGGTGCGACTATCCGTACTGCAATCCAAAATGGTGTGGCGAGAGGAGTCTTCTCTAACGAATCTGGTCTTGGTTCAGCTCCGATCGCAGCTGCTGCGGCTAAGACAAATGAGCCTGTTGAGCAAGGCTTGATTTCTATGACAGGGACCTTTATTGATACGTTGATTATCTGTACTCTGACAGGTCTGACAATCTTGGTAACTGGGGTTTGGAGCGGTGATTTGAATGGAGTAGCGCTTACCCAGTCAGCCTTCTCAACAATTTTTTCGCATTTTGGCCCTGCTCTTTTGACCATATTTTTGGTTCTCTTTGCCTTTACGACAATTCTCGGCTGGAATTACTACGGAGAGCGCTGTTTCGAGTTTCTGTTTGGTGTTCGCTTTATCTGGCTCTATCGAGTGGTCTTTGTGCTCATGGTCTTGTTGGGAGGTTTTATCGAGTTGGACATGGTCTGGATTATTGCTGATATTGTCAATGCCTTGATGGCTCTACCTAACTTGATTGCCCTTTTGGTCTTATCACCAGTCGTTGTTGCCGAGACTAAGAAGTATTTTAAGAACTAATCCAATCACACTTTTAGTGTGATTTTTTCATTTCATAAACATTTCCTATCATGGCAATTGAAAATATATATTATCCAAAGAAGAAATTCTATGATAGACTAAATGACAATAAAATGAAAAGAGGTTTCTTATGACAAGATTTACCATCCACACAGTAGAATCTGCTCCAGCAGAAGTAAAAGAAGTTCTGGAAACAGTACAAAAAGACAACAATGGCTATATTCCCAATCTGATTGGTCTCTTGGCCAATGCTCCTACTGCTCTAGAAGCCTACCGAACTGTCGGAGCCATCAACCGCCGTAATAGCCTAACCCCAGTTGAGAGAGAAGTGGTGCAAATCACAGCTGCGGTAACCAATGGATGTGCCTTCTGTGTCGCAGGTCACACTGCCTTTTCGATCAAACAGATCCAAATGAATGATGATCTTCTCCAAGCCCTCCGCAACCGAACTCCAATCGAGTCAGATTCTAAGCTAGATACCCTAGCCAAGTTTACCTTGGCAGTCATCAATACCAAGGGTCGTGTAGGAGATGAAGCGCTTAGTGAATTTTTAGAAGTCGGTTATACCCAGCAAAATGCCTTGGATGTTGTTCTCGGTGTCAGCCTAGCCAGCCTTTGCAACTATGCCAACAACCTAGCCAATACACCAATTAATCCAGAATTGCAACCCTATGCCTAGTTGAAATCATGAAGAAAAAAATGAAGGCTGAGTAATCCAGTCTTCATTTTTCTATGCTATTTTAAGCGCTTTTATGCTATACTAATAATAACATGATTATTGGAGGATCGGATGAAAAAGCTCCCCTTGGTATTTTCTGGCTGTTTATTAGGTCTAGCAGGTGCAGGAAATCTGATTGCAGATACTTGGCCAGTTCTCTCTCATTTATTTAGTTTGACTGGATTAGTTTTGTGGATTTTCTTTCTCCTTCTTCATCTAAGAAATTGGTCTGAAACCAAGCAAGAATTGACCAAGCCCCCTCTTTTGTCTGGGATGGCTACCTTTCCCATGGCTGGGATGATTTTGTCGACCTATGTCTTTCGCGTATTCCCTGCTCTTCCTTTGGTAGCACAAGGGATCTGGTGGTTTTCATTTCTCTTGGATTTGGCTTTGATTGCTACTTTTACCATCAAATTTGCCTGTCCAGGTCGGAAGGTCAATGCGACTCCAAGCTGGACGGTGCTCTATGTGGGGATAGCAGTAGCGGCCTTGACCTATCCTCTGGTAGGCATTATTGAGATTGCCTATGCGACCTTGAGTTTTGGTTTTGTCTTGACCTTCTATCTCTATCCCCTTATTTATAGGGATTTAAAGAAAACTCCACTCCCAGCGGCCTTGCTTGGACAGGAAGGAATCTACTGTGCTCCCTTTTCTCTACTCCTGGCATCCCTAGTTCGAGTTGGAGGAGCAGGTTTACCGACTTGGCTCTTGATCGTCATGATTTTGGCCTCTCAATCCTTCTTTTTCTTTGTTTTAACTCGCTTGCCTAATATTTTAAAACAAGGCTTTCAACCAGCCTTCTCAGCCCTCACCTTCCCAACCGTTATCACAGCTACTTCGCTCAAGATGGCTCAGGGAATTTTGAAACTTCCATTTCTGGATTATCTGGTGTTGGCTGAAACTGTTATATGCCTCACTATTTTATTCTTTGTATTGGGTGCTTATCTGATTTGGTTACGAAAAAAGGTCTAGCTAGAAATAGCTAGGCCTTATTTTTTATAGTTTGATAACTTCAGCGCCACCCATGTATGGACGAAGTGCTTCTGGAATAGTTACAGAACCATCTGCATTTTGATAGTTTTCAAGAATTGCAGCCACTGTACGTCCAACTGCAAGTCCAGAACCGTTCAAGGTATGAAGGAGTTTCACCTTGCCATCGGCTTCATCACGGTAGCGAATTTGAGCACGACGGGCTTGGAAATCTTCTGTATTTGAACAGCTTGAGATTTCACGATAGGTATTTTGCGCTGGAATCCAAACTTCCAAGTCGTAAGTTTTAGCAGCTGAGAAGCCCATGTCCCCAGTAGAGAGGGCAACGACACGGTATGGAAGGTTGAGTTTTTGAAGAATATTTTCAGCGTTGGCTGTCATTTTTTCCAATTCTTCGTAAGATTCTTCTGGTTTGGCAAATTTTACCATTTCAACCTTGTGGAATTGGTGCAGACGAATCAAACCACGTGTATCACGACCAGCTGAACCAGCCTCAGAACGGAAAGATGGACTCATAGCGGTAAAGTAGATTGGTAGGTCTTTTCCGTCAAGGATTTCATCACGGTAGTAGTTTGTAAGAGGAACTTCAGCTGTGGGAATGAGGACATAATTAGTGTCTTTCAATTCAAAAGTATCTTCTTTGAATTTTGGATATTGACCAGTACCAAACATAGAGTCATGGTTAACTATGTAAGGCGTGATGACTTCCGTATAGCCCTCTTTACCATGCTCATCCAACATGAAGTTGTAGATAGCACGTTCCAAACGAGCCCCAAGACCTTTATAGAAGAGGAAGCGAGCGCCCGTTACTTTTCCCCCACGTTCCCAGTCAAGGATACCAAGGTCTTCACCAAGATCCCAGTGAGCTTTTGGCTCGAAGTCAAACTCACGTGGAGTACCCCAACGACGAACTTCCACATTGTCATCTTCATCAGCTCCGATAGGAACACTGTCAGCAGGGATATTTGGAAGAGTAGTGGTAAATTCTGTCAATTTAGCATCGATGTCTGCCAATTCAGCATCCAAGGCTTTGACTTCAGCAGATAGGGTTTGCATCGCAGCAATCTTGTCATCGGCATTTTCCTTGTTTCGCTTGGCTTGGGCAATCTCAGCAGAAACTGTGTTACGTTCTGCTTTGAGAGTTTCAACCTTGACCAAGATGTCACGACGTTTAGCATCGATTTCTTTCATCTCGTTTAAGACTGCAGCATCTACACCACGTGTAGCCAATTTTTCAGCGACAGCATCAAAGTCTGTACGAATACGTTTGATATCTAACATAAGTCCTCCTTTATATGAAAAAAGCACACCTGACAAAGTGTTGGAGTGGCAGGGCCACGGTTCCATCCAACTTCACAGGTGTGCACTTGATTGTGTATGTAATTGTGAATAACGGTAGAATTTCACCTATCCCTCCTATCTGCTCGCAGCACCCGCAGACTTTCTGAAAGAAGGAGATAACCTACTTATCCGTTGCTATGATTATACTAAAGTTTCTACTTTTTTGCAAATAGATTTTTAAGTTTTTGTCCAATGGTCTGGAGTAAGGTCGGAAGTTTCACGACCTTGTCGTTTCCTAATTTTTCCCGAGCAATTTTGAGGATAGTCCCAGAGTCTTTTGAGGCAAAGAGGAATTTACCTTGATCGGTAAAGACTTCAAAGTGACGGCTGATTTTACGTCCACTTACGTTTGCTCCGATTTGATTGACGCTAGACCAGGGGATTTGGATATATTGTTCGACATTGACATCAGGATAAAACTCCAAGGCTTGGTCTCCGACTAGAAATTTTCCAACCTTTCCCGAGATAGAGAGATAAGATGTCCCAGTAGTTTGCAGGTCAATGACTTTATTGAGAGATTGTGCCATGATTAGTCTTCCTTACTTTCATCGAAAAAGGCATGGTAGAGAGCCTTGATAGCTGCCTTTTCTTGGTCTTTATTGACAACAAACATGATGGAAACTTCACTTGAACCTTGGGACATCATCTGGATGTTGATTTTATTCTCAGACAAAGCACGTGTTGCAGTAGCAGTTACCCCGATATGGCTCTTCATCTTTTCTCCTACAATCATAATGATGGAAAGGTCATGTTCGATTTCAGCATGGTCCACTTCAGCCTTTTGAACGAGTTGACGTAGAATTTCTTCTTCTTTGATAGGAGTCAATTCGCGGGAGCGGAGGATGATTGAAAGATCGTCGATACCTGTAGGCATGTGTTCCCAACCGATATTGAGGTCCTCAAGGATTTGCAGAACCTTGCGACCAAACCCGACTTCACGGTTCATGAGGTATTTTGACATGTTGATGCTGACGAATCCTGAGTCACCTGCAATCCCTACTACTGGGAATTTATCACTACTGTGTTCTAAAACAATGCGTGTTCCTGGGTGGTCAGGGTTGTTGGTATTCTTGATGACAAGAGGAATTTTTCCTCGGTAGGCAGGAAGAAGGGCTTCGTCATGAAGAACTGAAAATCCAGCGTAAGCCAACTCACGCATTTCACGGTAGGTTAATTCAGGAATGGAGTGTGGTTGGTGGATAATACCAGGATGGGCAGCAAAGATACCATCTACGTCTGTAAAGTTCTCATAGAGATCAGCCTTAACACCTGCTGCAATGATAGAACCTGTGATATCTGAACCTCCACGTGAAAAAGTACAGATTTGATTTTCCTTAGTCACACCAAAGAAACCAGGGATGACAAGGACTTCGTTGCTATCAGCCAAGCCTTCAATCTTATCATAACTAGATGGAATGATACGTGCGTTTCCAGGTTCACTTGTGACAACGATCCCAGCTTCTCTTGGGTGAACATAGCGTGCATCAATGCCGTTTTGGTTAAAGTAGGCTGCAATCAATTTGGCGTTGTTGTTTTCTCCAGCTGCTAGGAAGGCGTCATAGAGAAAGTCATTTTCTTCAATAGGAAGAGTCGCTAAGGCGCGGATACTTTTAGAAATTTTCTCTAAAACAGTTGGTTTTAAGCCTAGTTCGCTCACCATAGCCGCATAGCGGTCGATAATCCAATTTTGGCTAGTGCTGATGTCATTTCCAGCCACATAGTCACGATAGTATTTGATCAAGGCATCTGTAACCTTGGTATCCTCAGCATTGCGTTTACCCGGTGCAGAAACAACCACAAAACGGCGCTCTTTATCGCTTTTAACGATATTTAAAACTTTTTCTAACTGACTAGCAGAGGCAAGAGAGCTTCCACCAAATTTTACAACCTTCATAGGGACTCCTCAAGTAAGTATTTTATACGATTATAGCAGAAAGAGGGGCTTTTTTCAATGAAGAAAATATCTTCCTATTTTAATAGAAGCAAAAGTTAATTTATTCTGGGAATCGATAAATAGATAAAAAGTAAGAAAGTCAATTTTCCTCAAATTCATAAATGAAGGTAAAATAATCGGCTGAGACACTTTTAATTGATTTTTTCTTGTTCCTTTATCCCAAAAAAGGTATACTTTGATAATAAAATAATTTTATCACCATACAAAAGGAGAAGCTATGAATCATATCCTATACCAGATCGTAGATGATCTAGCTATTATTACTCTGAATCGTCCTGAAGTGGCAAATGGTTTTCACATCCCAATGTGTGAGGAAATCTTAGAAGCTTTGACCTTGGCAGAGCAGGACCAAGCAGTACAGTATATCTTGATTAACGCGAACGGTAAAGTTTTCTCAGTGGGGGGAGACCTGGTCGAGATGAAGCGGGCGGTGGATGAGGATGATATTCCTTCATTGACAAAAATCGCTGAATTGGTCAATACAATTTCCTATAAGATCAAGCAAATACCCAAACCAGTTTTGATGGAAGTAGATGGAGCCGTTGCAGGAGCTGCAGCCAATATGGCAGTAGCGGTTGATTTTTGTATAGCAACAGACAAGGCTAAGTTCATTCAAGCCTTTGTCGGGGTTGGCTTGGCTCCTGATGCAGGAGGCATTCATCTCCTAAGTCGTAGTATAGGAGTAACACGAGCAGCCCAGCTTGCCATGACAGGAGAAGCCCTGACAGCAGAGAAAGCTCTGGAGTGGGGCGTGGTTTATCGAGTCTGTGAGGCAGATAAGCTGGATAAAACACGAGATCAAGTTCTAAAAAAACTCAGACGCGGTTCAGCTAATTCCTATGCAGCGATTAAAAAGTTGGTTTGGGAAAGCCAATTTAAGGATTGGCAAAATTATGCTGAATTAGAGTTGAAGTTGCAGGAATCCTTGGCTCAAACCGAAGATTTCAAAGAAGGAGTTCGCGCTCATTCAGAAAGAAGACGACCAAAATTTTCAGGAAAGTAAAAAAATACTTGCACTATCTTTTGAAGTTTGATATACTTTCTCTATCAAATGTTTTGATTATGAAAGTTTTTTAGAGGGAGGGAAAGGATTTGGATTACCAACAAGTAAATGATTATTTAACATCCATTTTTAATAATGTCCTTGTGATCGAGGAGGTTAGCTTACGAGGTAGTCGATTCAAAGACATCTCCATCAAAGAAATGCACACGATCGATGTGATTGGGAAGTTCCCGGAGGCAACACCAAGCAAGGTTTCAAAGGAACTGATGGTAACTCTTGGAACGGTTACAACGAGCTTGAATAACCTGGAAAGAAAAGGTTATATTGAGCGAATTCGTTCCGAACAGGATCGTCGTGTGGTTTATCTACATTTGACAAAGAAAGGTCGTCTAGTCCACCGCCTTCATAAACGTTTCCACAAGGCCATGGTCGAAAAAATTATCGACGGTATGAGTCCTGAGGAGATGGATGTTATGGGCAAAGGATTGACTAACCTTTATCAATTTTTGGAGGATTTGAAATAATGGCTTTTGCTAAAATAAGCCATGTTGCTCATTATGTACCAGAGCAAGTGGTCACCAATCAAGACTTGGCTCAAATCATGGATACAAGCGATGAGTGGATTTCAAGTCGTACAGGAATTAAACAGAGACATATTTCAAAAACGGAGTCAACGAGTGATTTGGCGACAGAAGTTGCCAAAAGCTTACTGGCTAAGGCGAGCATAAAAGCTGAGCAGATCGATTTTATCATTGTAGCAACGATCACACCTGACTCAATGATGCCCTCTACAGCAGCGCGAGTTCAGGCCAATATTGGTGCTAACAGAGCCTTTGCTTTTGATCTCACAGCTGCCTGCAGTGGATTTATTTTTGCACTTTCAACTGCTGAGAAGTTTCTGACATCTGGACAGTTCAAAAAAGGGATTGTTATCGGTGCTGAAACCTTGTCCAAGGCGGTTGATTGGTCAGATCGATCGACTGCTGTACTCTTTGGGGACGGTGCTGGTGGAGTTCTCTTGGAAACAAGTGACAACCGACACTTCCTTGCAGAGAGTATACACAGTGATGGTGCTCGAAGCGAGTGCTTAACTTATGGGCAAACGACCTTGACTTCCCCCTTCTCTAATCAAGAAGCAGTTCCTGCATTTTTGAAGATGGATGGGCGAGCAGTTTTTGATTTTGCGATTCGAGATGTTGCTAGGTCAATCAAGCAGACCATTGACGAAGGTCCAGTAGGGGCATCTGATTTGGACTATCTCTTACTTCATCAGGCCAATATCCGCATATTGGATAAGATGGCTAAAAAAATCGGTGTAGACCGAGACAAACTTCCAGCCAATATGATGGAGTATGGGAATACCAGTGCGGCTAGCATCCCGATTTTACTATCAGAGTGTGTGGATCAGGGGTTGATCCGTGTAGACGGCAGCCAGACGATTCTTTTATCAGGCTTCGGTGGAGGCTTGACCTGGGGCACGCTCATTCTTACAATCTAGGTAATCATGTGGTGAACACATTGTTATAAATTTTTATATTTTAAAGGAGTCCTATCATGGCAGTATTTGAAAAAGTACAAGAAATTATCGTTGAAGAACTTGGAAAAGATGCATCAGAAGTAACACTTGAATCTACTTTTGATGATTTGGATGCAGATTCTTTGGACTTGTTCCAAGTAATCTCTGAAATCGAAGATGCTTTTGACATCCAAATCGAAGCAGAAGATAACTTGAAAACTGTTGGTGACTTGGTTGCCTACGTTGAAGAGAAAACAAAATAAGAGCGAATAAGATATAGAAGGAGTAGGGGAAACCCACTCCCTCTTGTTTAGGTAATAGTTTGAGACTCAAATAATATACTAATCGAACTATTACGTAAGCAAGGACTGATGGAGGCACTATGAAAACACGTATTACAGAATTATTAAACATTAAATATCCAATTTTCCAAGGAGGGATGGCCTGGGTCGCTGATGGCGACTTGGCCGGAGCTGTTTCTAAAGCTGGCGGTTTAGGGATTATCGGTGGTGGAAATGCACCCAAAGAGGTCGTGAAGGCAAATATTGATAAGATTAAAGCGCTGACTGATAAACCTTTTGGTGTCAACATCATGCTCCTGTCTCCATTTGTAGATGACATTGTCGATCTTGTGATTGAAGAAGGAGTCAAGGTAGTAACAACAGGAGCTGGAAATCCAAGTAAATATATGTCTCGTTTCCACGAGGCAGGTATCACAGTCATCCCTGTTGTTCCAAGTGTTGCTTTGGCAAAACGGATGGAAAAAATCGGTGCGGATGCGGTCATTGCAGAAGGAATGGAAGCTGGTGGACACATTGGTAAGTTGACAACCATGACCTTAGCTCGTCAAGTTTCTGCAGCTGTTTCGATTCCAGTTATTGTTGCTGGAGGAATTGCTGATGGTGAAGGTGCAGCAGCAGCCTTTATGTTAGGCGCGGATGCTATTCAGGTTGGTACACGATTTGTAGTAGCTAAGGAATCAAACGCTCATCCAAACTACAAGGAAAAAATCCTCAAAGCGCGCGATATTGATACAACCATTTCAGCTCAGCATTTTGGTCATGCCGTTCGTGCCATTAAAAACCAGTTGACACGTGACTTTGAGCAGGCTGAAAAAGACGCCTTTAAACAAGAAAACCCAGATTTAGAAATCTTTGAGCAAATGGGAGCTGGTGCTCTTGCCAAAGCCGTTGTTCATGGAGATGTAGAAGGCGGTTCTGTCATGGCGGGTCAGATTGCGGGTTTGGTCTCTAAAGAAGAAACCGTCGAAGAAATCCTAAAAGATCTATACTATGGCGCAGCCAAGAAAATTCAAGAAGAAGCCTCTCGTTGGGCAGGAGTTGTAAGAAATGACTAAAACAGCCTTTCTATTTGCCGGTCAAGGTGCTCAGTATCTAGGAATGGGACGTGATCTCTATGATCGCTACCCTATCGTCAAGGAAACCATTGACCAAGCCAGTCAGGTTTTGGGTTATGACCTTCGTGATTTGATTGATAAGGAAGAAACCAAGTTAAACCAGACTCGCTATACGCAGCCAGCTATTTTAGCGACTTCGGTTGCCATCTACCGTCTATTGAAAGAAAAGGGTTATCTGCCAGATATGGTTGCAGGCTTATCCCTTGGTGAATATTCTGCTTTAGTAGCTAGCGGAGCCTTGGACTTTGAAGAGGCAGTTGCCTTGGTTGCCAAGCGTGGGGCTTATATGGAAGAGGCGGCGCCTGCTGGTTCTGGTAAAATGGTAGCCGTCCTCAATACTCCAGTAGATGTGATAGAGGAAGCTTGCAAAACTGCTTCTGAAGTCGGTATAGTCACTCCAGCCAACTACAATACTCCAAGCCAAATCGTCATTGGTGGAGAAGTGGCTGCAGTTGACCGTGCGGTCCAACTCTTGCAGGAAGCAGGAGCCAAACGATTAATCCCCCTAAATGTGTCGGGTCCTTTCCACACAGCCCTTCTAGAGCCGGCTAGCCAACAGCTAGCTGGGGCTCTTGAGGGGATTAGTTTCTCAGACTTTAACTGCCCTCTAGTCGGCAATACAGAAGCTGCAATCATGGAAAAAGATCGAATCCAAGAGCTTTTGACGCGTCAGGTGAAGGAACCGGTTCGTTTCTACGAAAGTATCGCAGTCATGCAGGATGCTGGTGTGACCAACTTCATTGAAATTGGTCCAGGAAAAGTCTTGTCAGGCTTTGTCAAAAAGATTGATAAAACAGCTCAGCTAGCCAATGTAGAAGATTTGGCAAGTTTGGATGCTTTGCTAGGAAACTAGTAATCCCTTCTCCCACAAATACAACAGGAAACAGGAGAACAGAATGCAACTAAAAAATAAAAATATCTTTGTTACAGGTTCAAGTCGGGGTATCGGACTTGCTATTGCTCACAAATTTGCTCAACTAGGAGCCAATGTGGTTTTGAATAGTCGCGGGGCAATCTCAGAAGAATTGCTGGCTGAGTTTTCAAACTACGGTGTCAAGGTGGTGCCAATCTCAGGTGATGTTTCAGACTTTGCAGATGCAAAACGCATGGTGGAACAAGCAATCGCAGAACTTGGTTCGGTTGATGTCTTGGTAAACAATGCTGGGATCACTCAAGATATGCTCATGCTCAAGATGACCGAAGAAGACTTTGAAAAAGTGCTTAAGATTAATCTGACAGGGGCTTTTAACATGACGCAAGCTGTCTTGAAACAGATGATTAAGGCGCGTGAAGGTGCGATTATCAACATGTCCAGTGTGGTTGGTCTGATGGGAAATATCGGACAAGCCAACTATGCGGCTTCCAAGGCTGGGTTGATTGGGTTTACCAAGTCAGTAGCGCGTGAGGTTGCCAATCGCAATGTGCGTGTAAATGCTCTTGCACCAGGAATGATCGAGTCAGATATGACTGCTGTTTTATCTGATAAGGTCAAGGAAGCAACACTAGCGCAAATCCCTATGAAACAGTTTGGCCAGGCGGACCATATCGCGGATGCCACGGTCTTCTTAGCCCAACAAGATTATTTGACTGGACAAGTTCTCGCTGTTGATGGCGGACTTAGCATGTAAAAAAAGAAAGATATAGGTAAGACAGATGAAACTAAATCGAGTTGTAGTAACAGGTTATGGATTGACCTCCCCTATCGGAAATACCCCAGAAGAATTTTGGAACAGTTTGCAAACTGGAAAAATTGGAATTGGTGAAATCACTAAGTTTGATCATAGTGAATTTGCCGTACACAATGCGGCTGAAATTCAAGATTTCCCATTTGATAAATACTTTGTCAAAAAAGATACCAACCGTTTTGATGATTATTCTTTGTATGCCTTGTATGCAGCGCAAGAGGCAGTGACACATGCCAACCTTGATGTAGAAACGGTAGATAAAGATCGTTTTGGTGTCATCGTTGCTTCCGGTATTGGGGGAATTAAAGAAATCGAAGATCAGGTTATCCGTCTTCATGAAAAAGGTCCAAAACGTGTTAAACCAATGACACTTCCAAAAGCCTTGCCAAATATGGCTTCAGGAAATGTTGCGATGCGTTTCGGAGCAAATGGTATCTGTAAATCAATCAATACAGCCTGCGCCTCATCAAATGATGCCATCGGAGATGCCTTCCGTTCCATCAAGTTTGGTTTCCAAGATGTCATGTTAGTTGGTGGATCAGAATCATCTATCACTCCTTTTGCTATCGCTGGTTTCCAAGCTTTGACAGCTCTATCAACTACAGAAGATCCAACTCGTGCTTCTATTCCGTTTGACAAAGATCGTAACGGTTTTGTGATGGGAGAAGGTTCAGGGATGCTGGTTCTTGAGAGTCTTGAACACGCTGAAAAACGTGGGGCGACCATCTTGGCAGAAGTAGTTGGTTATGGAAATACCTGTGATGCTTACCATATGACTTCACCTCATCCAGAAGGTCAAGGTGCAATCAAGGCTATGAAACTGGCTTTGGAAGAGGCAGAAATTTCTCCTGAGCAAGTAGCATATGTCAATGCCCACGGAACTTCAACTCCTGCTAATGAAAAAGGAGAAAGTGGTGCTATCGTAGCTGTTTTTGGTAAAGAAGTACCAGTATCTTCAACCAAGTCCTTTACAGGACACTTGCTTGGAGCTGCAGGAGCGGTAGAAGCGATTGCTACCATCGAAGCCATGCGTCATAACTTTGTTCCAATGACAGCTGGTACAAGCGAGTTGTCAGACTATATCGAAGCGAATGTTGTTTATGGACAAGGATTGGAGCAAGAAATTCCTTATGCTATTTCAAATACATTTGGTTTTGGCGGACACAACGCGGTTCTTGCTTTCAAACGTTGGGAGAATAAATAATTATGAATTTAAATGAGATCAAGGACTTGATGGCTCAATTCGACCAATCAAGTTTGAGAGAATTTTCTTATAAAAACGGACAGGACGAATTGCAGTTCAGCAAGAATGAAGCAAGAATAGTTTCTGAAGCACCAACTCCAGTTCCTTCAGCGCCAGCTGCAGTGGTTGCTAGTTCAGCGGTTTCAGCTCCTTCGACTCCAGTAGAGAGTCCAGTAGCAGAAACACCAGCACCAGCTGAATCGACTGTTGGCCCAGAGGGAGATGTCGTTGAAAGCCCACTTGTTGGGGTTGCTTACTTAGCTGCTGGACCAGATAAACCTGCCTTTGTGACGGTTGGTGAAAGTGTCAAGAAAGGTCAGACTTTGGTGATCATCGAAGCCATGAAAGTCATGAATGAGATTCCTGCGCCTAAGGATGGCGTGGTAACAGAAATTCTCGTTTCAAATGAAGAAATGGTTGAGTTTGGTAAAGGATTGGTACGTATCAAATGATCGATATTCAAGGAATTAAAGAAGCTCTACCCCATCGCTATCCTATGCTCCTAGTGGATCGTGTCTTGGAAGTGAGCGAAGATACTATTGTTGCCATTAAAAATGTCACCATCAACGAACCTTTCTTCAATGGTCATTTTCCTCAATACCCAGTTATGCCAGGTGTCCTTATCATGGAAGCCTTGGCACAGACTGCGGGTGTCTTGGAATTGTCCAAGCCTGAAAACAAGGGAAAGTTAGTCTTTTACGCTGGCATGGACAAGGTCAAGTTTAAGAAGCAAGTTGTACCAGGTGATCAATTAGTCATGACGGCTACTTTTGTCAAACGTCGTGGTACGATTGCTGTGGTTGAAGCAAAGGCTGAAGTGGATGGCAAGCTTGCAGCGAGTGGTACTCTTACCTTTGCAATTGGAAACTAAGGAGGTTCTCCATGTTTCGTAAAATTTTGATTGCCAACCGTGGTGAGATTGCGGTTCGCATTATCCGAGCTGCGCGTGAATTGGGCATTGCGACCGTAGCAGTTTATTCAACCGCTGATAAGGAAGCTCTTCACACACTCCTAGCGGATGAAGCTATCTGTATCGGACCTGGTAAGGCGACAGAGTCTTATCTCAATATCAATGCGATTTTATCTGCTGCAGTTTTGACAGAAGCAGAAGCCATCCACCCAGGTTTTGGTTTTCTTAGCGAGAATTCCAAGTTTGCCACGATGTGTGATGAAGTGGGGATTAAGTTCATCGGTCCTTCTGGGGCTGTTATGGATACCATGGGAGATAAGATCAATGCGCGTGAGCAAATGATCAAGGCTGGGGTTCCAGTTATCCCAGGATCTGATGGTGAAGTTCACACAGCTGAAGAGGCCCTTGCGGTTGCTGAAAAAATTGGCTATCCAGTCATGCTTAAGGCATCGGCAGGTGGTGGTGGAAAAGGGATTCGTAAGGTTGAAAAGGCAGAAGACTTGGTCGCAGCCTTTGAGACAGCGTCCAGTGAAGCCAAGGCCAACTTTGGAAACGGCGCTATGTATCTTGAGCGTGTGATTTATCCAGCTCGTCATATCGAAGTTCAGATTCTTGCAGATCAAGAGGGTCATGTTGTCCATCTTGGTGAACGGGATTGTTCTCTTCAACGAAATAACCAAAAGGTCTTAGAAGAAAGCCCGTCCATCGCGATTGGCAAAACCCTTCGTAATGAAATTGGTGCTGCAGCCGTTCGTGCAGCAGAGTCTGTAGGCTATGAAAATGCAGGGACGATTGAATTTCTTCTCGATGAAGCCAGTGGCAATTTCTACTTCATGGAAATGAATACTCGTGTGCAAGTTGAACACCCAGTCACAGAGTTTGTTTCAGGTGTTGACATCGTGAAAGAGCAGATTCGCATTGCTGCCGGGCAACCTTTACCTTTCAAACAAGAAGATATTGTCCTACGAGGTCACGCTATCGAGTGCCGGATCAATGCGGAAAATCCAGCATTTAACTTTGCTCCAAGCCCAGGTAAAATTACCAATCTCTATCTACCAAGTGGTGGAGTTGGCTTGCGCGTGGACTCAGCAGTTTATCCAGGTTATACCATTCCCCCTTACTATGATAGTATGATTGCTAAAATCATTGTTCATGGGGAGAATCGTTTTGATGCTCTTATGAAGATGCAACGGGCACTTTATGAACTTGATATTGAAGGAGTGCAAACCAATGCAGACTTCCAGTTGGATCTGATTTCAGACCGCCGAGTTATCGCTGGTGACTACGATACTTCCTTCTTGATGGAAACTTTCTTGCCAAAATACCAAGAAAAAGAATAGACTTTCAAACAGTATGAGAACTAAAAGGGGGAGTTATGGCTCTATTTAGTAAAAAGGATAAGTATATTCGGATCAATCCTAACCGTTCCGTAAGGCAGAAACCACAAGCCAAGCCTGAGGTTCCGGATGAACTCTTCTCCCAGTGTCCTGGTTGTAAACACACCATTTACCAAAAGGATCTTGGGAGCGAACGAATTTGTCCCCATTGTAGCTATACTTTCCGTATTTCAGCTCAGGAACGCTTGGATTTGACGATTGATTCTGACAGCTTTGTGGAGATGTTTACGGGTATTGAAACTCAAGATCCCTTGAACTTTCCTGGCTACCAGAAAAAACTTGCTAGTATGCGTGAAAAGACAGGTTTGGATGAAGCAGTACTGACTGGTACAGCTAGCATCAAGGGACAAAAAGTTGCCCTTGGGATCATGGATTCAAACTTTATCATGGCTTCTATGGGAACCGTTGTGGGTGAAAAAATCACGCGCTTGTTTGAGTATGCAACGGTAGAAAACTTGCCAGTCGTTCTCTTCACAGCTTCTGGTGGAGCCCGTATGCAAGAAGGAATCATGAGCTTGATGCAGATGGCTAAGATTTCTGCGGCAGTTCAACGTCATTCCAAGGCAGGACTTTTTTACCTAACTATTTTAACCGATCCGACAACAGGTGGGGTGACCGCTTCTTTTGCTATGGAAGGGGATATTATCCTAGCGGAGCCACAGAGTTTGGTTGGTTTTGCTGGACGTCGTGTTATCGAAAATACAGTTCGTGAGACCTTGCCGGATGACTTCCAAAAGGCAGAGTTCCTGCTTGAACATGGATTTGTGGATGCAATTGTCAAACGTAGAGAACTACCAGATACAATTGCTAAATTAGTGAGATTGCATGGAGGAAGTCGCGGATGAATATTGCAAAAATTGTCAGAGAGGCACGCGAGCAGAGTCGCTTGACAGCCCTTGATTTTGCCAATGGAATCTTCGATGAATTTATCGAATTGCATGGAGACCGTTCTTTCAGAGATGACGGTGCGGTCATTGGTGGAATTGGCTGGTTAGGTGATCAAGCAGTAACAGTCGTCGGAATCCAAAAGGGAAAAAGTCTTCATGATAACCTCAAACGGAACTTTGGGCAACCCCATCCAGAAGGCTATCGCAAGGCTCTTCGCTTGATGAAACAGGCAGAAAAATTTGGTCGTCCAGTTGTAACCTTCATCAACACTGCTGGAGCTTACCCAGGTGTTGGAGCTGAGGAACGTGGACAAGGGGAAGCAATCGCTCGAAACCTGATGGAAATGAGCGACCTCAAGGTTCCAATCATCGCGATTATTATCGGTGAAGGAGGGTCTGGAGGTGCATTAGCACTAGCCGTTGCTGACCGTGTCTGGATGCTGGAAAATTCGATCTATGCCGTACTCAGTCCAGAAGGTTTTGCTTCTATCCTTTGGAAGGATGGGAGCCGTGCCATGGAGGCGGCAGAGTTGATGAAAATCACTTCACATGAACTCCTAGAAATGGGAATTGTGGACAAGGTAATCTCAGAGGCAGGCCTCTCAAGTAAAGAACTACTAGCTTGTGTTAAAAATGAATTGCGTGCAGAGTTTGACCGCTTGCGAGGCTTAGCCTTGGAACAGCTTCTCGAAGAACGTTACCAACGGTTTAGAAAATATTAAAAAGAAAGCTAGAACTGAGTAAAGGTTCTAGCATTTTTTTCTAGAGGACATACATTTCAGGTCGAAAAATTGACAGTTGAGGAGAAGGATGGCACACTGGTAAAAAATGATTTATACTAGATATAGAAACTTGTACTGTTTGAATGATTTTCAAACTCAAAAGGAAATTAGAAATCAAAATTACGGGAAAAAGTTGAATAGCGGAACAAGAAGTTAAGGAAGTTTGTAAAAATGAAAAAACTAGGGCATTTGGGAGTCTTTATCTTACTGGTATTTTTATCGGTTTATCTACCAGAGTTAGGGATTATGCATCTAACTAAGTTTTTAGGATGGGGGATAGATGGCTATTCTATCTTTTTAACAGTTGAAGTAATAGCTCTTTTGCTATTATTTATCTACTGGCTCAAAAAGAAAGAGATGCTCTATATTTTTGAGAAAAAGGGTTCAAAGAAGTCAAGATTCTTTTACCTTGTAGTTGGTCTAGTGGCTACTTATTTTGATCGTCAATTGGTGGATGCTTTTCAGTTACAGTTTCATCACCTAATTGATAACAAGTATATCTTTCAGGACCTTCTTTCGACTCTATACTCCAATGGTCAACCAACTTTTCTATCAACTGTTCTCAGTTTTAATTTAACAGTAGTCGTCGGACCTATATTAGAGGAACTGATTCATAGAGGGTACTTTATGAATACCTTCTTTCCCCAGTCCAAGTACTATCTGGATGTTATCCTATCTGCTCTTATCTTTGGACTTAGTCATTTGATCCTAACTCACCGAGATCCTATCAGTTTGATTATTTATAGTTTAGGCGGTCTTTTCTATGCCCTGATCTACCGTTGGACAAAGAATCTAAAAATCACCATCCTATGCCATAGTTTTTTCAACTTTCTCATTTATGCAAAACCCATCTGGATTTTTGTTTATAATTATGTCTATTACCACTTTTTTAGATAGTGGAAGGCAAAGAAAAAGTGTTTGATAGCTGTCAAACACTTTTTCTAATTTGATAGGAAGATAGAGAAATCTTTTTTATCATTTTCTTGTTTTTCAATGGGTAAAGCAACTATTCAGGACGAAAAATTGACAGTTGAGGAGATAGACTATAAAATAGACAAAAAAGAGGTATACTGTAGATGTAAGCTTACAAAAAATAATTTTAAGGATGTACTTGCAATGGTAGGTACAGAAACATTTACAGCTCTTTCGTCAGAAGGCTTAGACCAAATCTCAGGCGGTCTTGCTGTTTGGGAAGATGGTTATGGTAGATGGTTATATTATAGAGAATTTGCTCCCTGTATGGGGCAAGGGGCACTGAATTCTTATAGAGATGCTTGGAAGTACGGCTTCCGGGCAGGATAATCTTTCAAAAAAGTACGATGAGAAACACAAAGAAACTAAGACAATTTGGAATATTTTTGCTTATTTTTTACTATCTACCTATTTACCACAAACAATTGGTTTATATGTAGCGATCATTTTAGGGTTAGGCGCTGATGTCTACTCTCTTATTTTAACAATGGGATTAGTGGGAAGTTTCCTTCTATTAATTTGGTGGTTAAAAAAGCAAAAGATGCTCTTTATCTTTGAGAAAAAGAGCTGGAACTGGTCAACTATCTTTTACTTGTTTGCAACTTATGTGGTTCATCAGGTACTCGGTAATTTTTGGGAACGTTTTGCTCATTTGATTAATCATCGGAATATTCATGATGTCTATTTTGCGTTGATTCTTTCAAATGGTCAACCAACTTTTCTATCTACAGTTCTTAGTTTTATCTTAACTGTCGTTATTGGTCCTATTTTGGAAGAGACGCTCGATCGTGGGTATCTTATGAACATCTTCTTTTCTAAGTCAAAGTATTATTTAGATGTCATCTTATCAGGCCTTATTTTTGGACTTAGTCATTTGATACTATCTCACCGGGACCCAATTAGTTTATTATATTATAGTCTGATTGGTTTCTTTTTCGCTCTTGTCTACCGTTGGACAAAGAACCTAAAAATCACCATTCTGTGCCATAGTTTTTTCAACTTTCTCATTTATGCAAAGCCCATCTGGATTTTTGTTTCTAATTATGTCTATTATCATTTTTTTAGATAGTAGAGGGCAAAGAAAAAAGTGTTTGATAATTGTCAAACACTTTTTCTAATTTGATAGGAAGATTGAGAGATGCTTTTTTATGTTATTGATAGTCGTACCCTTCAGGATGAAAAATTGACTTTTTTAAAAATAGTTGTTAATATAATAAAAGATATTTATGCTATAAAAATAAGTCAACAAAGATTTTTTGGAGTAAGTATGAAAAAACTAGGTCATTTGGGAATCTATACATTACTGGTATTTCTATCAATTTATCTACTAGATTTGAGTAGTCTTTATCTGGCTAAGATGTTTGTCTGGGGTATGGATGGCTATTCTATTATTGTAGCAGTAGAGCAACTAGCTCTTTTAGGACTATTTATCTATTGGCTAAAAAAGAAAAAAATGCTCTATATTTTTGAAAAAAAGGGCTCGAAGAAATCCAGATTCTTTTACCTTTTAGTTAGTTTAGTGGCTGCTTATTTTGTCCGTCAGTTGTTAAGTGCTTTTTACATACAGTTTAGTCGCTTCATTAATAATCACTATATCTTTGAAGACCTTCTTTCGGTCCTATCCTTCAGTGAGCAATCTACTATTTTAACGACTTGCTTCTCTTTTATCTCAGTTGTCATTTTGGGGCCTATATTGGAGGAACTAGTTCATAGAGGATATTTTATGAATTCCTTCTTTCCTAAGTCCAAATATTACTTGGATGTCATCTTATCTGCTCTTATTTTTGGGCTCAGTCATTTGGTATTGTCCCATCGTGACCTTATCAGTTTGATGGTTTATAGTTTTTTCGGTTTTTTCTTTGCTTTAGTTTACCGTTGGACAAAGAGTCTAAAAATCACCATTCTGTGCCACAGTTTTATAAATTTTCTCATACATGCAGACTTCATCTGGTTATTTCTTTCTAATTTAATCTATTATCGTTTTTTTAGATAGTGGAAGGCAAAGAAAAAAGTGTTTGATAATTATCAAACACTTTTTCTGTTTACTGTTCTTCTGTTACAAACTGGCCGAGCAGTCCATTGATAAAACGGGCAGATTTTTGATCTGAGAAATCCTTTGCAAGCTCGATAGCTTCATTAACAGCAACCAACTGAGGGGTGTCAAATGAAGTGATTTCAAAGACTCCCAAGCGAAGGAGGTTTCTCTCCACGAGCGTTAAACGCTCAATGGTCCAACCTGCTTTTAAATGCTGTGTGATTTGCTTGTCTAGTTCTTCCTTTTTAGCTTGAACACCAGAAACTAGCTCTGTCAAAAAGGCTGGAAGTTGCACATCAGTATCTTCACGATCATGAGTATAGGCGAAACGACAAGCAGTTTCGACATCCGTACCGAACTCAAGACTCATGAGAGCTTGAAAAGCGCATTTACGGAGTTGGCGTCTAGATTCTAATAGTGGACTAGTCATTGAGGAAGTCCTCGTCAAATAGATCTTTCAATTCAGGTTTTGGTGTTTTATCTGGAACGATACCTGCAACGTGGATATTGATAGCAGTTAGTTCTACATCAGCCATGTTGCGGACAGCATCTTTGACAGCTTTTTGGATAGCAACAGCTACTTTAGGAACTTTTACTCCGTACTCAAGGTAGAGATAGATATCAGCTGTGAGTTCTTCGTTCACGTTTTTAAGATAAACGCCGCGGCCGAGAGAAAGTTTTGAAAGGGTGTCAGATACTGATTTGTTTGAAAAAGAGTGAACACCCTCTACTTTTGCAGTAGCAATAGCAATGATTTTTTCAAGTACACGTGGGGCGATAACGATTTCGCCAAGTTGTTCTTCAATTCCCATAGAATGACCTCTTTCTAGAGATTAGGCACGAGAAACGTAAGTTCCTTCTGCAGTGTTGATAACGAGTTTTTGTCCTGCTTCGATGAAGTCTGGAACGTTTACGACAAGTCCAGTTTCCATCGTTGCTGGTTTACCAGAACCTGTAACAGTAGCACCTTTGATAGATGGTTGAGTTTCTGCAACTGTCAATTCGACAGTAGTAGGAACTGTGACACCGATCACTTCAGTTCCGTAGAATTGAATCTTCACATCTGAGTTTTCAAGGATGTAAAGCAATTCGTTTTCAACGTTGACTACAGGGATTTCGTATTGGTCGTAAGTTTCTGTATTCATGAAGTAGGCTGTGTCATCCATTTTGTACAAGTATTGAGCTGGGACAGTCTCGATGATGGCTTGTTCAAATTTTTCCTCTGGACGGTAGCTTGTGTCAAATGTAGAACCAGTACGGACATCACGCAATTTCATACGCATGATGGTGTTCCCTTTACCTGGTTTGTGGTGGCTAGCTTCCAAAACGCGGATCAATTTTCCGTCAGCTGTTTCAAAGGTCATACCAGCCTTTAATTTACTTGCTTCAATCATGTTTTTACCTCTTTAATAAAATAATTTACTCTTTATTGTACCATAAAAGACGACATTACTCAAATGTCAGAAGGTTCTTGATTAGTTGACTGGTACGATATTTCCATCTTCGTCTTTGGTGACGAGAACGTATTTTCCATCAACTTCGATATAAAAATTCTTGCTAGTAGCTTGCCCAGCATTTTGAGTCGGTGCTTGGGTTTGAGCTTGTTGGCTAAGTTGACCACCTAGAGTTTGGCCAAGATTCATTCCCATAAACATGTTCATCCCATTGCCATTCCCTTCATTGGCGGCTGCGGCAATGAGGGCTTCGTTACGCGCACGGCGTTCTTCAATCTCAATCGTGTTATACTTCATGGCAGCGAGCTCACTGTCAAGTTTGCGGACAATGGCAAGACTTTCTTGGTCGTAGCTGAGGTCTTCAAGTAAGATATTGGTTGCTTCAATCCCGTAGAGACCTGTCCAAACCTTGTTGACCTCTTGTTTAGCGAGTTCGTTAAAGGTGTCTTGATTGGCATTGAGGCTATAGATATCAACCTTGTTTTCGTTGGTGTATTTGGCAATGGCAATCGCAATTTTCGGTGCAATATTTTGACGGAGCGTTCCTTGAGCTACATCTTGGAGAGTGAATGGCTGTCCGTCAGTAATTTGACGGCTAACAGAACTCACATAGAAGAGGACTGGATCTGCTATTTTTACATCAAACAAGCCATAGAAACGGATGTTGAGCAGTTGTTGGTAACGTTCGCTGAAGTATTCGACCGCATTTTGTGTGCCGAACTTATTGCCCGCGATGGGTTGCATGCGGATAAAGATAATTTCTTGTTGGGTGATGACTTGTCCACCAAAAGAGAAACGGTTTTTAAAGTTTTCCCAAGTGCCTTTTAAACCACCTTTTTCAAGGAGCCAGGCGTTATCACCAGCTTGCCATTCGTGGCTACCAGCTTCGAGGACTTCACCAAGGAAGGTACCGTTGTTTACCAAAATAGCGGTATAGCCTTGGGGAACGATAACCACACTGCCATCTGACAAGAGGCCTGTATTTTGATTGCTGTGACGAGAACGTCCATCTGGGTCTTTTGTGAGCAATTGACCCTTGACGGCCAAGGCGTCGCCAGAGACATTGTCTGGAAGGACAATGGCTTCCTTGAATTTACTATCATTAAAACTATTTAAGCCTGCTGATAAGGCTGCACTTATAAATCCCATAATTCCTCCTAATTATAAAGCTCGTCTTCATCCACAACATCATAGGTATCCAGTACCCATTGGTTTGGACTGCGAGAGAGATTGGCACCACAGTAGTCGCACTCGCTAACTGCAGAGATTTTCAATGGGGCGCCACAGTTTGGACAGTGGTCACTCACAACTTGGTCTGGATTGACTGCTTGCGTTTGGCTACCGTGTTGACGGATAAAGTTCAATTGATACACGGTGAAGAGATCTTTTTTAGGATCTCCTTCAATGACACGGCGAGTCTCATCGTCAATGACATAGTCCCGCAAGGTAGACGATAGGATTACGACTAAGGTATCGTTTCCGTCAGGATTTTCAATGAACTCCTTGATGCGAACATTTTCGATACAAACTTTCTCTAAAACATTGGTTGTCTTAGCTCGGATGTGATCTTCTAATTGCGTGCTGTGCTGTGAATAGAGACTAGTACTTTCTAAAGCTCGGACAGAGTTCCAATTTTTCTCAGTCCAGGCAACCTGCAATTTAAGGTAGACTTCCTTAACCCAAGAAATGAAGGCATTAGCGTCAAAGTTTGGATCCCCATATTTTACACGACTAATGGCCAAAGTGTTATGTTCAATTCGTCGGTGGATTGGTTGATAGTTGGTATTACTGTGGCTTGTGCTTGAATTATTTGCTTTATTTTTTAAGGATTCAACGATAACAACTAAAACAATGGCACCCACAAATATTACCATAAATCCTAGATAGGGTGAGCTATCAGAACTACTAGAGGATGACCCGTATCCAGAGCGGTAGTAGTGATAAGATGAGCCACCAGAGCGACTTCCTCCTCCACTTGAACGACTACTACTTCTGGAGCTACTGCGACTGCTGCTACCACTTCTGGAATGTCCGACACCCGCATCAACGATTTGAGGCACGGATAGAAAAACAAGTAATAAACAGGTCATTAAAAGAGCGTAAAACTTTTTCATGTGTCTCCTAACTATATGATTGAAAAGGTAGAATTCTGAATTTGAATGATTATTAAACTATTTAATAACCTTTAAAAATCATCTAAGATAGACTAGGCGTTATTTACTAGCATTTAGCTTCTTTATGGAATGGCGCTCGATGAGCCATCCCACAATCCATCCTATTGCTAGCAAGTAATTTTCAAAAGCACCGATAGCATTTACAGGAGAGTGATACTCCATATAATTGAGTAAGTGATTTGTTCCTATTCCAATTCCGCCAATAATGAGAGCAAGAAGTGCGATTCGTAGATAGAACCAATCGTATTTAATATTGATAGCGAGAATAATAATCAATACAGCTAGATTCCATATTCCAATTTCTCGTTGCCAACCAGCAGATATTCCGTACCCGGAGTGACTTCCCATGTATGATGGAAAGAAAATTTGTAGTATAGAAGCACCTAACATAGCGATGATGACTAAGACAAATAGCAATCGTAAAAATTTGTTCATTTATTCCCCTTGTCTCATTCTCGTTTTAAAAGTAGAAAAAGTGTTTAAAGAGTAAATTACTCACTATCTTTCAACTTCGCCAATTCTTGTGCAAGCAGTTTAAGGGCGACTTGTGGGTTGGCTTGGCCTTTGGTTGCCTTCATAAGGAATCCTGTGAAGGCCTTGTCTGCGTTGCGTTTACCTGACTTGAAGTCGGCAACGGCAGCTTCGTTATCCGCAAAGACTTGGTGGATGATTGGGATCAAGACATCTGGATCAGAGATTTGCACCAAGCCTGCTTTTTCCACGTATTCACGCGCGCCACCGCCATTTTTAGCCAGATGGACAAAGACTTTCTTGGCAATCTTAGAAGAAATCGTACCATCTTCGATGATGGCAATCATTTCTACCAAGTTTTCTGGTGTTAATTCGATTTGTTCCAGTGTCTTACCTTCAGCGTTCAAGAACTGAGCGACTTCGCCTTGGAGCCAGTTAGAGACTTGTTTGGCATCGCCACCGAGGGCAACAGCTTTTTCAAAGAAGTCAGAAGTGACTTTGTTTACAGTCAACTGGCTAGCATCGTAGTCTGACAAGCCAAGATTAGATACGTAGCGCGCACGGCGTTCTTTTGGAAACTCTGGCAATTCTGTACGCATTTCCTCAATCCACTCATCTGAGATTTCAAAGAGTGGTAGGTCAGGTTCTGGGAAGTAGCGGTAGTCTGCAGCACCTTCCTTGACACGCATAAGGATGGTTGCTTTGTTAGCTTCGTCGTAACGGCGTGTTTCTTGGCGAATTTGACCACCTGAACGAAGGATTTCGGCTTGACGTTGGACTTCGTACTCAAGACCCTTGCGAACATTTGAGAAGGAGTTGAGGTTTTTCAACTCAGTCTTGGTACCGAATTTCTCTTGACCATAAGGACGAAGGGAGATGTTGGCATCCACACGCATAGAACCTTCTTCCATCTTAACGTCTGAAATGCCAGCGTACTGAATGACTTCCTTGAGGGCTGTCAGATAAGCGTAGGCTTCTTCAGGAGAACGCATGTCAGCTTCAGATACAATCTCAATCAATGGCACCCCTTGGCGGTTGAGGTCTACATAGGAGTAGCCATCTGTACCGTGGGTGTTTTTACCAGCGTCTTCTTCTAGGTGAGCACGTTCGATACCGATTTTCTTAGTCGTACCGTCTTCTAGTTCCACTTCAATCCAGCCGTTGTAGCCGATTGGCTCATCAAACTGGGAAATTTGGTAGGCTTTGGGATTATCAGGGTAGAAGTAGTTTTTGCGGTCAAAGTGCATCTTTTTGTGGATGTCCATGTTGAGGGCAAGAGCAGCCTTGATACCTGCATCGACAACACCTTTATTGAGAACTGGCAGAACTCCTGGGAAGGACCAGTCAATCACGTTAGTGTTGGCATTTTGGTCATTTCCAAAGTGGGCAGAAGTGGGTGAGAAGATTTTTGAATTGGTGTTGAGCTCTACGTGGACTTCAAGTCCAATGACTGTTTCAAAGTTCATTAGTTGTCACCTCCAAAAATCACGGGTTGTTGTTTGTGGTAGTCTGTTGTTGCTTCAAATGCAGCAGCAGCTTGGTAAATGGTTTCCTCAGAGTACTTAGGACCAATCAATTGCAGACCGACAGGTAGACCTTGAACAAATCCAGCAGGAATAGAAATTCCTGGAAGACCTGCCAAGTTGACTGGGATGGTCAAGAGGTCGGCCAAGTACATGGCAACAGGGTCGTGGTTGAGAGAATCCAAGTCATAGGCAACACTTGGAGCAGTTGGTCCCAAAATCAAGTCGTAATCCGTAAAGACGTTTTCGAAATCTTGGATGATAAGGGTACGGACTTGTCCAGCCTTCTTGTAGTAGGCATCGTAGTACCCTGATGAAAGGCTGAAAGTACCCAGCATGATACGACGTTTGACCTCATCACCAAAACCTTGGCTACGGCTGTTTACATAGATTTCATCAAGGTTGGTCGCATCATCTGCGCGGTAGCCGTAACGGATACCGTCAAAACGTTGCAAGTTTGATGAGGCTTCTGATGAAGCAATGATGTAGTAGACTGCCACACCGTATTTTGAGTGAGGAAGACTGACTTCTTCGACGATAGCACCAAGTTTTTCAAAGTGTTTGGCTGCCTTGATGATGGTTTCTTTAACTTCTGGGGCAATTCCTTCACCAAGGTATTCCTTAGGCAAAGCAATTTTCATGCCCTTGATGTCTTGACCGATTTTTGAAGTAAAGTCGGCAATGCGGACAGGAGCAGAAGTCGAGTCTTTGGCATCTTCGCTGGCAATAGCGTTGAGCAAGAGGGCATTTTCTTTAACAGTTGGTGCAAAAGGTCCAATCTGGTCTAATGAGCTACCGAAGGCAATGAGACCGAAACGTGAAACTGTTCCGTAGGTTGGTTTGAGACCAACAATCCCGTTGAAGGCGGCAGGTTGGCGGATGGAACCACCAGTATCAGAACCAAGTGACAAGCGGACTTGCCCAGAAGCTACAGCTGCGGCAGAACCGCTTGATGAACCACCAGGAACCTTGCTGTGGTCCCAAGCATTTTTAGTCGCTCCGTAATGAGAAGTCTCACCAGAACCACCCATGGCAAACTCGTCCATGTTGGTCTTTCCGACAACAATCATGCCCTTGGCTTTTGCATTGGCAACGGCTGTCGCATCAAAGATAGGCTCGTAGTTGTAGAGCATTTTTGAGGCTGCAGTTGTGAGGATACTGTCTGTAGAGATATTATCCTTAACTGCCAGTGGAATTCCTGAAAGGACATTATCCACGTCAATTCCAGCTTCATCAATAGCCTTAGCTTGAGCAAGGGCTTGCTTCTCAGCGATGGTAACAAAAGCGTTAATAGCTGTCTCGCGAGACTGGATATCTTCAAGTGTAGCTTGGGTCAATTCAGTTGCTGAAATCTCCTTAGAGACAAGGAGATTGTGCAACTCTTCAATGGTTTTATGATTAAAAGTCATTATGCATCTCCTCCATCATCTAGGATAGCTGGCACCTTGATATAGTAGTTATCTTTTTCAGGTACATTTTTAAACAAGCGGTCACGGTCTGTTCCTTCTTCGGCCACATCAGGTCGGAGAACAGTTTTACGGTCAGCCATCGTTGTAGTAGGTGCAACACCAGTAGTGTCGACTTCACTGAGCAATTCGACCATATCAACAATTTTTGAGAGTGTTGTCGCAAATGCAGCAGTTTCATCTTCAGAGAATCTTAATTTTGAAAGATTGGCAACGTGTGTTACCTCTTCTTGCGTAATTTTCATCTTGCATCCTTTCGTGAAATGATGATTTTTAGTCTGTTCTATTTTACCATATTTTCCTATAAATAAGGGAGCCAAACTGAAAAGAAATAGAAATTGAAAAATCGCTTTTAATTCGCTATAATGGTTAAACTAGAGAATAGAAAAAATAAGAGTTAGGATAGAAATATGTTCCATCAATTTATCACCAGATCTCAGACGGTTCCTCCTCCCATTTCGCTCTTTTGGTATGGGATTATGATGCTCCTATTAGTGCTTTGTATTTATGGAGCACTTGCTTATCACCAAAATCCGAAATTTGTCCGCTTGTTTAAGGGGATTCAGATCCTCCAGTTACTAGCCCTATATAGCTGGTATGTTGGCTTTGGGATTCCATTTTCTAATAGCCTTCCATTTTACCATTGCCGTTTGGCTATGTTTGCGGTGGTTTTCTTGCCAGATAAATGGCGGAGTAAGCAATATTTTGCTCTCTTAGGAGCAAGTGGAGCGGTCTTTGCCTTGGTTTACCCTGTTTTTGATCCCTATGATTTCCCCCATATTACCAGTTTTTCATTTTTGATTGGGCACTATGCCCTTCTAGTGAATTCCTTGGTTTACTTGATGAATCACTATGATAAGACCTTGCTCAAGAAATATATGATTGTAGCCTATACCTTTATCCTCAATCTCTTTCTAGTTGGGGTTAATCAGGTGACGGGTGGAAATTATGGTCTCTTAAACAAGACACCTTTTATTCTGGATTCTCCCTTGTGGCTAAAGTACCTTCTTGTATCCGTCATCCTTTCGCTGGCTCTGGTTCTTTTTGATATCTTGTTCAAGAAACGGTGGCAAAAGAGAACTCGGGCGCAATCTGTGCTCTAGCTCGCCTTTTCATCGGATGAGCAATTGAAAAACTCCCCAAAATCCGATATAATGGAGAGTTGAAAGGAATGGTAAAATCCAATGTAAAAATCATTCTTAGCTACTGAAACAACTAAAAATAGAAAATCAAAGAAAGAGAACTTATGACTATTCAAGAAGAAATCAAGAAACGCCGTACCTTTGCCATCATCTCCCACCCGGACGCGGGTAAAACGACCATCACTGAGCAGTTGCTCTATTTTGGAGGTGAGATTCGTGAGGCTGGTACCGTAAAAGGGAAGAAAACAGGGACTTTTGCCAAGTCTGACTGGATGGACATTGAGAAACAACGTGGAATTTCGGTCACATCATCTGTGATGCAATTTGACTACGACGGCAAACGCGTCAATATCCTAGACACTCCTGGGCATGAGGATTTCTCAGAGGATACCTATCGTACCTTAATGGCGGTGGATGCTGCGGTCATGGTCGTCGATTCTGCCAAGGGTATCGAGGCCCAAACCAAGAAATTGTTTGAGGTTGTCAAGCACCGTGGCATTCCAGTCTTTACCTTTATGAACAAGCTGGACCGTGATGGCCGTGAGCCACTGGACCTCTTGCAAGAACTAGAAGAAGTCCTAGGTATTGCCAGCTATCCAATGAACTGGCCCATCGGGATGGGGAAAGCCTTTGAAGGCTTGTATGATCTCTATAACCAACGTTTAGAACTTTATAAAGGGGATGAGCGTTTTGCCAGTCTAGAAGATGGAGATAAACTCTTTGCTAGCAACCCATTCTACGAGCAAGTCAAAGATGATATTGAATTACTTCAAGAAGCTGGGAATGAATTTTCAGAGGAAGCTATTCTTGCAGGTGATTTGACTCCGGTATTCTTTGGGTCAGCCCTCACTAACTTTGGTGTGCAGACCTTCCTTGAGACTTTCTTGAAATTTGCTCCAGAGCCACATGGACACAAGAAAACAGATGGAGAAATTGTGGATCCTTATGACAAGGATTTCTCAGGATTTGTCTTTAAAATCCAAGCTAATATGGACCCTCGACACCGTGACCGTATCGCATTTGTTCGTATTGTATCGGGTGAATTTGAGCGCGGTATGAGTGTCAATTTGCCTCGTACTGGTAAGGGGGCTAAACTTTCTAACGTCACCCAGTTTATGGCGGAAAGTCGTGAAAATGTTACTAATGCCGTGGCAGGAGATATCATCGGTGTTTACGATACCGGTACTTATCAGGTTGGGGATACCTTGACAGTTGGAAAAAACAAGTTTGAGTTTGAACCACTGCCAACCTTTACACCTGAGATTTTCATGAAAGTTTCTGCTAAGAACGTCATGAAGCAAAAATCCTTCCACAAAGGAATGGAACAGTTGGTACAAGAAGGGGCTATCCAGCTTTATAAGAATTACCAAACGGGCGAGTACATGCTGGGCGCTGTCGGACAACTCCAGTTTGAAGTCTTCAAGCACCGTATGGAAGGTGAGTACAACGCTGAAGTTGTCATGACTCCAATGGGTAAGAAGACAGTTCGTTGGATCAAGCCAGAGGACCTAGACGAGCGCATGTCATCAAGCCGCAATATCTTGGCAAAAGACCGCTTCGACCAACCTGTCTTCCTCTTTGAAAATGACTTTGCCCTCCGCTGGTTTGCGGATAAGTATCCAGATGTAGAATTGGAAGAAAAAATGTAAATCGCCAAAGTTACTTGATTGTGTAACAATCTAAGTAACTAACGCCAAGTTTCTATGGAACTTGGCTAGGCGCTCCACTAGTAAAGTTTTACGAATATTATCGATTCGTAAAACTTTACGTCGTAACAGTCCGATGGTAAGGTTATTCTAACTGCCTCACTAACTACGTTTAGCAAATATGATCGATTTGCTAAACTCCGTGTCCTAGTGTAACAATCTTTAACTTTTATGTTGGTTGATCTAAATATTCTAATAAGAGAAGTCCAGGAATGCTATATTCATGGGCTTTTTCCTTGTGGCGAATTGCAAGTTGACTTGCCAAGTTCGATGTCTTGGTCTTGAATCAGTAGCTACTATAGTGCTTTATCTAAATTTCCTATATAGAAAATTTTATAAATTTATTCAATGTCAAAATATAAATATATATCAAAAAAACAGCGATATATATTAAATATAGATTTGATATTTTCATAAAACGATTTGTTTTAAACAAAAAATGTCATTATAATAGAATTATTTTTATGAAATGTATTGATTTTTAGATTGTTTTTCTTTATAATGACGGGGAATAACTTAAAATGGGGGAAACTATATCCTATAATTAAATTTAGAAAAGGAGATAGAATGTTTTTCAGACGTCAAGAGGGTCAATATCGTGAAACTGATCGTGTGACCCGCTATAAGTTGGTGAAATCCGGTAAGCATTGGCTACGGGCTTCAACTTCTTTATTTGGTTTGTTTAAGGTTTTCCGTGGTAGTGTCGATACTACCCAAGTTATGACCGAAGTGGTTGAAAACCAAACAAACAATACAATTACCGGCCTAGATATTATAAGGGGGCTTGCAGCTACAGGAGCTGTATTAGGCGGAGCAGTGGCAACACAAACTACTGTTCATGCCAATGATGCGGTTGCTCTTGAAAAGACATTAGAGTCATCGGATGTTTTAGCTACAAATGATTCAGTCGTTCTTGGATCTGTTTCGAAAGCAAATCCAGAAGAATCGGCAAGTTTATCACACTCAGAAAGCGAGAGTGTATCTACCTCAGCATCAACCTCTACTAGCCAATCAGTGAGTGTTAGTGCCTCTGCAAGTATGTCAGCAAGCACTTCGGCTTCTGTTAGTGCGTCGACAAGTGCTTCAACTTCAGCTAGTGTGTCAGCAAGTACTTCTGTAAGTTCTAGTCAGTTGATGGTTAATTCTGGGGGTAGTTCGGCTGCTACAAGCGCTACTAGTGTTGAAACTTCTGGACAATCAGAATCTGCATCGATTGCGAATCAAAGGTTGTCGAATTCTAATTTTTCCGCTCCTGTATTGGATGCGGCTAAGTCAGAGACATCTTTGACAGCTAAAAATGCAGAATTAACAAGTTTGGCGGGAGTGACTTCTGGTGCCTTGTCATCTGTAGAAGTATCTACAAAGAAAAATGAAGAAGATCGTAAAAAACTAGCTAAAATTTCAGCTGAAATGGGTGAATATTTAGCTAAAGCTGTTGGCTTACCAAATACTGATTCAGCCATCACTAAGGTCAACGCTGCGGTAACTGAAATTGAAAAAGCCTTGGCTGATCCAACTAGTCATTTGACAGCAGTAGTACAAAAAGCGACTCTAGCTCGTAATTCCATTGCCAATGCTGTTTTGAGAGCTAATTCAGGTGCGCGTGATGCTCGTAATGGTAAAGCGATAGAGAAGGGGGCTTCGCGTAGAGCATCATTCTCTAGCAATGGTAGGATAGCTTCAATTGAGTCTGGTAATTATAGCAGTTTAATAAGCTCAACTGTTCCAACTAGTAGGGCGGGTCAGTCTAGAAGTGCGGGAGGTCAGGACCGTGCAGCTTCTAATCCACCTACGATTACGATGCCAAAGAATCTTACCTTGTATAATGATGATGCAGTCACTGGTTTTAAGATACAATTACGTGATGATAGAGGGCTAGATAAGATCGAGGCTTCTGAATCTAATAAGATTATTACAGGTGTAACTTCCCCAAACTACCCTGCTACTAATAGAAGAGGACCAGGGGATTTGTGGACCTATGATTATCAAGGAAGGCAAACAGGATATCAAACCTCCCGCAATATTGATATAACAGGGACAGTTGGTCGTAAAGGTACTGCTTGGGAACCGTATAAACCAGGTACCTATCCTCTTGAATATACCGTTACAGATAGTGATGGTCAAACTGCTAAAGCCACTACCGAGTTTACTATTAAAGGGTTTAATGAACGCAATAACCCTGTTAGTGGTGATACTGTTAAAGTCAACAATCCATTATCTTTGAGCAAGGCTGAAAAAGATCAAATCCTTGAAAACTTCAAGAAACAAAATGCTACTATCCTCTCAGGAACTGACTACGTGAAAGGTTCTGAAGGTAGTAAAAGAATTACGGTATCTGATACAGGCCTCATCACCCTTACATATCGCGATAATACTGTGGATACAGTTCAAGCTAATCTATTTGAGCAAATTCCGCCAGTTCCAAGTGTTAAGGTTACACGAGGTGGGGAAACTATTCCTACAACACAAAGTCCAGTAGGTAGAGGTAGTGAACATATTGTCTATGCTGGAGATGATTTTACTATTGAGTTCACGGCGACAGATAACAGCAATAAATTATCAGAATTTAAAATTGTTCCAAAAGCGGATGGAGGCTTACCGGCTCTTACAGATAATTTCTTCAGAGGGGACGGTAATGATGATGGTTCTCAATATGGGACTGGTAGAGTAGAACATTTGACAGGAGATATTACGGCTTCAACTTCAACTCCTGCCCGTATCACCGTTAACGCTTATATGAAGGATGATCTGGAGTGGAAATCTGGAAACACATGGCAACGAAATGCTATTGCTACAGATAAGTATGGAAATAAAAATGGTGCTGGTGGAAGTGGGAATGTTCGAATCACTCAAGGTCAGCTCAAGGATCGTCTTCCAGTGACGAATCCTGAATTAACAACTGTTGCAAATAAAAACAGCTTGACAGAAGAGGAAAAGGCTGCTGTCAAGAATGCCATCTATGCCAAAAATAATCAGGAAACTCACCGTATCAAGGACATTGAAGTTCAGGCAGATGGTACGGCAACGATTGTCTACAAGGATGAAACACGTAGCACTCCAATTCCACAGTCAGCTACAGTTAATGAGCGACCAATAATTAAAAACTTAACTCCTATCCGTAATGCAGAAATTGATCGTGCGAATCCGCGTAAGATAATCGTCTATCGTGAAGAAGAATTTAGTGTGGATGTACACTTAACTGATGACCATGGTCAGTTGGACAAGATTAAAGTTCACGATAATGCCTTAATTACTCCTCCGTCAGGAAACTTCGAAGTTACGAATGGTGGGCGTCTAGAGATTCCTGCGAATGGCACAAGTATCAAATTTACCAATAAATCTAACAATTTGGGACAAAATGGTAATGCGACAGATGCTAATCCGTATAAAGTGACTATTTCAGGTCATGTAGGCAAAAATCAGCAAGTTAATCCTAACGCTAGCAGTAACGTTTGGAATCGTTATATTAGTGGATATGATCAATCGAACTTAACGAATAATAGTGGAAGTAATGGTGCTACCAATAATGCCAATGTCCTGATTGAATTCCGTAAGCAGACTGATAAATACACTCCGACAGCAACAAATCCTACAGTGAAGGTGACTTCAAATGGAACTGTTCCAGATTTGGGATTACCAGAGACTTATATTGCTAACAAGTCTGACTTGCCAACTTTAGGTACAACACCAGGTGCAAAAACGACTTATACTTGGAAGAGTGGCGAGAACTCAACTGTTATAAATGGTAAATTAACACGCACGGTTATAGTAACTTATCCAGATGGTTCGACAGATGAAGTTCCAGTTACTATTACGGTGGATGATTCAGAGTATAAATCGCTGTCCGCATCAACGAGCGCGTCTAAGTCCGCATCGACAAGTGCAAGCCAAAGTGCCTCAACGAGTGCGTCTAAATCCGCATTGACAAGTGCGAGTCAAAGTGCCTCAACGAGTGCGTCTAAGTCCGCTTCAACAAGCGCAAGCCAAAGTGCTTCAACAAGTGCGTCAGAGTCAGCATCAACAAGCGCGTCAGAGTCAGCAAGCACATCAGCTTCAGAGTCAGCGTCAACAAGCGCGTCAGAGTCAGCAAGTACAAGTGCTTCTGAATCAGCATCAACAAGCGCGTCAGAGTCAGCAAGCACAAGCGCCTCTGAATCGGCATCAACAAGTGCATCAGCTTCAGCAAGCACATCGGCCTCTGAATCGGCATCAACAAGTGCGTCAGAATCAGCATCGACAAGTGCGTCAGAATCAGCAAGTACATCAGCCTCTGAGTCAGCGTCAACAAGTGCTTCAGAGTCAGCAAGCACATCAGCTTCTGAATCAGCATCAACAAGCGCGTCAGAGTCAGCAAGCACATCAGCTTCAGAGTCAGCGTCAACAAGTGCTTCAGAATCAGCAAGTACAAGTGCATCTGAGTCAGCAAGCACATCGGCCTCTGAATCGGCATCAACCAGTGCGTCAGAATCAGCAAGCACATCAGCATCTGAATCCGCATCAACAAGTGCTTCAGAATCAGCAAGCACATCAGCATCTGAGTCAGCATCAACATCTGCATCTGAGTCAGCAAGTACAAGTGCATCTGAGTCAGCAAGCACATCAGCTTCAGAGTCAGCGTCAACAAGTGCTTCAGAGTCAGCGTCAACAAGTGCTTCAGAATCAGCAAGTACAAGTGCGTCAGAGTCAGCATCAACAAGCGCGTCAGAGTCAGCAAGTACAAGTGCATCTGATTCAGCAAGCACATCAGCTTCTGAATCAGCATCAACAAGCGCCTCTGAATCGGCATCAACCAGTGCATCAGCTTCAGCAAGCACATCGGCCTCTGAATCGGCATCAACAAGTGCATCTGATTCAGCATCGACAAGTGCGTCGGCAGTAGTAGACACATTATCTTCTGAAAGACCATCAGAATCAGCAGGTAAGACTAGACAGCAATTGCCGAATACAGGTACAGAAGCTTCCAAATCATCCGTGCTTTTAGGAGCTTTGGCAGCTGTGACTGGTCTAGGTATGGTTGTGAAACGCCGTAAACGTGATGAAGAAGAGTAAGATAACCTATAATTTTAGGACAAACTAACTCATGCACGTAAATAATAAAAACCCCTTGAAAGAGTAGAATTTTCAAGGGGTTTTTACTATTACATAGCTGAAATTTTGACTAAAAAATTGTATAATAAATATAAGGAGAAAAACGCTAGTGGATGATAAAATAACGGTCATTGTACCAGTTTACAATATTGAAAATTATCTAAATAAATGTTTGGATAGTCTGATTAACCAGACTTACAAAAATCTTGAAATTATTGTTGTCAATGATGGTTCTACAGATAATTCGGGTAAAATTTGTCAAGAGTATGCAAAAAAAGATAATCGTATTGTCTATATTGAAAAAGAAAATGGTGGCTTATCTGACGCACGAAATGCAGGTTTAGATAGACTGACTGGTTCCTATGTAACTTTTGTTGACTCGGATGATTGGATTGAGTTAGATTATGTAGAAACCCTATACAAAAAAATATCAGAGTATCAGGCTGATATTGCAGTTGGGAATTATTATTCTTTCAACGAAAGTGAAGGAATGTTCTACTTTCATATATCAGGAGACTCCTATTACGAGAAGGTATATGATAATATGTCCATCTTTGAAAACTTGTATGAGTCTCAAGAAATGAAGAGTTTTGCTTTAATATCTGCCTGTGGTAAACTCTATAAAGCGAGTTTGTTCGATTATATTCGATTTGATAAAGGTAAACTTGGTGAAGATGGGTATATGAATCAAAAACTATATTTATTGGTTCAAAAAGTAGTCTATATAAATCAAGGTCTGTACGCATATCGCCAGAGAAGTGGGAGTATTACAAAAACTTGGACAGAGAAGTGGATGCACGCCTTAGTTGATGCTATGTCTGAACGTATTACTCTGCTGGCTAATATGGGGTATCCTCTAGAGAAACACTTGGCAGTTTATCGTCAGATGTTGGAAGTCAGTCTAGCGAATGGTCAAGCTAGTGGCTTATCTGATACAGCCACGTATAAAGAGTTTGAAATGAAAAGAACTCTTTTAAATCAGTTATCAATACAGGAGCAAAAGGAAAAGAAGGCTGTTGTCCTCGCAGCAAATTATGCCTATGTAGACCAAGTAATGACTACTATCAAGTCTATCTGTTATCACAATCGCTCAATTCGTTTCTATTTGATTAATAGCGATTTTCCTAATGAATGGATCAAGCAAATAAATAAGCGATTGGAAAAGTTTGATTCAGAAATTATCAATTGCCGAGTAACATCTGAGCAAATTTCACGTTATAAAACAGATATTAGTTACACTGTTTTTTTGCGTTATTTTGTAGCTGATTTCGTGAAAGAAGACAAAGCTCTTTATTTGGATTGTGATTTACTTGTAACGAAAAATCTAGATGACTTGTTTGCTACAGATTTACAAGATTATCCTTTGGCTGCTGTTCGAGATTTCGGGGGTAGAGCCTATTTCGGTCTGGAAATTTTTAATGCTGGTGTTCTATTGGTAAACAAAGCTTTTTGGAAAAAAGAGAATATGACCCAAAAATTAATTGATTTAACCAATGAATGGCATGATAAGGTGGAACAGGCTGATCAGAGTATTTTGAATATGCTTTTTGAACATAAATGGCTGGAATTGGAATTCGATTATAATCATATTGTCATTCATAAGCAGTTTACTGATTATCAATTGCCAGAAGGTCAGGACTATCCTGCTATTATTCACTACCTTTCTCATAGGAAACCGTGGAAAGATTTGGCTGCACAAACCTATCGTGATGTCTGGTGGTACTATCATGGCCTTGAATGGACAGAGTTGGGACAAAATCATCATTTACATCCATTACAAAAATCTCATATTTATCCTGTAAAGGAACCGTTCACTTGTCTCATCTATACAGCCTCAGACCATATTGAACAAATTGAAACATTGGTTCAATCTTTACCAGATATTCAGTTTAAAATCGCGGCTAGAGTGATGGTTAGTGATAGATTAGCACAACTGACCGTTTATCCAAACGTGACCATATTTAACGGGATTCACTATTTGGTAGATGTCGATAATGAATTGGTAGAAACTAGTCAAGTCCTTTTAGATATTAATCATGGTGAAAAGACAGAGGAAATTCTCAATCAATTTGCAAGACTTGGGAAACCTATTTTATCTTTTGAAAAAACCAAATCTTACGAAGTAGGTCAGGAGGTATATGCTGTTGACCAAGTTCAAGCAATGATTGAAAAATTAAGAGAAATAAGCAAATGAAGAAAAATCATTTAGTAGGTGATGCACTAATCTTAACTGTTAGTGATCAGATTGAAGAGTTGGATTATCTCCTTGAAAACTTGCCAAATATCTGTTTTTATATTGCAGCACCTGTACAGTTTTCAGAGAAAATTCGTAAATTAGAAACTAAATATAATGTCCGCCTTGTGACAGTTACAACTGAACAGCAAATTGATACTCTAGTGAATATGTGCGACTTTCTATTAGATATCAATCATTTTCAAGAAGTTGATTCTATTGTTTCCAAATTTGTCCAGGCTGGTAAAATGGTCTTGGCTTTTGACAATACAGTCCACGGAAATCAAGGACAGGAAGTTTTTTTATCAAATGCACCAGATAAATTAGTTTCTAGAGTGAGAGAGTATCTGAATGTAGTCAGAGTGGGAGTCAATCATCAAGAAAAAATCGTCCAAGATGGGACTTGGAATGTATTTCAAATTAATAATAAAGCGGATTTAATTGTCGGAAGCAATGTCATTTGTAGAAATTTTGAAAATTTTCATGTTTCTTCTGGCAAGTTAATATTGCATGATGGTGTCTTTGTCAATAACTCCTGTAGTTTTAACTGTATGGAAAGAATTGAAATTGGTTCAGGTACCATGATGGGAGAGGGTGTTCGTTTTTATGATCACGACCATATTTATACCGCTGAAAAGATAGAAAAGTGGCAGTGGACTACAGCTCCGATTAGAGTTGGAAGAGATTGTTGGATAGGAAGTAATGTCACGATTTTAAAAGGAGTGACGATTGGGGACAATACCATTATCGGAGCAGGATGTCTCATACGCAATGATGTTCCGGCAAACAGTGTGGTTTATAATGATGGGAATCTTGTTGTAAAAGAAAGAAGATAATTTGGAGCTATGGATACAAAAAAAGCAATCGTTTTAGGAGCAGATAATAATTATCGAGACAAATTGGAAACAACTATTAAATCAATTTGTTACCATAATAGAGACTTGAAATTTTATATTTTTAATGAAGATATCCCTAAAGAATGGTTCTATCTCATGGAGAAGAGATTAGGACAAATGAATTGTGAAATTTTGAATATAGAAATTGATGCAGAAAAAGTAAAGCATTTTTCTACTCCTGATACACATATCAAGTACATGACTTATTTTCGCTATTTTATTGCAGAATTTGTAAAAGAAGATAGAGCCTTGTATTTGGACTGTGATATGGTTGTTCATGGGAATATAAATCCATTATTTCAGAAAGATTTCGAAGAAAAATATATAATTGCCGTTCCAGATGGTTGGTATAAAAATATTTTTAATGCAGGAATGATGATGGTAAATGTTCACAAGTGGAAAACTGATAACATTTGTCAAAATCTTTTAGAGTTGACTGCAGAAAAACATCAAGAAGTTTATGGTGACCAGGGAGTCTTAAATCTATTATTTGAAAATAAGTGGAAGAAAGTATCTCCTCATTATAATTTTATGGTTGGACTTGATACCTTAGCTTATTGGGCTCAAAAGCCAGAGTGGTTTTTAAATAGTTGGGATGGGAACTATAAACCTGCTATTATTCATTTTGAAGGTAAAGATAAACCGTGGAATGATTCGTTAAAAACAAGATATAGAGAATTGTGGTGGTTTTACAATGGTTTGGATTGGCAAACTATTTTGTCGCAAGTTGATAGCAAACCAACTATGTTTAGTGAAATTGCATCAGTTTGCTTATTCCATACGGCTATTTTTACAGATACACAAGATTTGGAACACATAGAATATCTAGTAGAAAGTCTCTCAAATGTTCATTTTCACATTTTTGCCCATAGTTATTTTGGTCCGAGAGTACAAGTGTTGAACCGTTTTTTAAATGTATCTCTTTATCCCAATTATACACCGTATCAATCTCAAGAAATACTGAGTAAGTTAGATTTTTATTTAGATATCAATCATAATCAGGAAATAGATAATATAATTTCAAAAGTTCATGACATATCGAAACCGATATTTGCTTTCGAGAATACGAGTCATGATACAAATAATCGAAGTCAGATATTGCCTTCAACAGAGCCAAAGGAAATGGTAAAAGTTATTAAACAGTTTTTAGGAGAATAATTGTATAGCTTATGGATGAATTAATTAGTATTATAGTTCCAATATATAATGTTGAAGAGTATTTGAGAGAGTGCTTGGATAGTATTCAAAAACAAACTTATCCGAATTTTGAATGTATCATGATTAATGATGGTTCTACAGATAATTCGAAACAAATAGCAGAAGAGTATCTGGTGGATATTCGATTTAAGCTAATCAATCAAAGTAATCAAGGTCTAAGTTCGGCTAGAAATACAGGAATCAAACATCTGAATGCTGATTCTTCTTTTGTGAGTTTTGTGGATAGTGATGATTATATTCATTCTACATTTTTAGAAAAAATGACGAGACAAATTGAAGAAGGTGTTGATATTATAGAGGGATTGTTTGAACATTATCATGATGGAAATATCTATTATTTTCCTCAATCTGGACCACATAAAGTAGCTCTAGAAACTACGGTAGAAAAATTAAAGTGTCTAGCATTAGAAAAAATTAGAAATAGTTCCTGTGGGAAACTAATTCGAAGGAAAATGTTGCACGGCAGTTTTTTTCCAGAAGGATGGATTTTTGAGGATTTAGCTGTCGTACCAGAGTTCGTGACTAGTTCAAATAAGTGGGTTAAAATACAGGAGACTGTGTATACTTATAGAATTCGTGAAAACTCTATTATTACAAGTTCGTTTTCGGAGAAAGATTTAGATATATTTAAAATTTTTGAAAAATTTGATTGTTTTTTCAAAGACGAATCACGTAACATAAAAATTTGGTTAGAAAGATTAAAACTACTACATATAAATTATAGAATCGAGAAAATACCTACTCAGTATATAGAGAGATATCAAAAAGAAAAAGAAAAAATATTATTACAAATCGAAGAGTATGAAAAGGGGGAACTGATAAGTATTATCGTACCCATTTACAATGTTGAAAATTATTTGAGACATTGTTTGGAAAGTATTCAGAATCAAACATATCAAAATTTTGAGTGTTTATTAATAAATGACGGTTCGCCAGATAACTCCGCTGATATTTGTAGAGAGTATGTCTCTAAAGATTCTCGTTTTCGTTATTTTGAAAAAGAAAATGGTGGAGTTTCTTCAGCACGTAATCTAGGTATAGAACGTTCAAAAGGGCAATTTATCACCTTTATTGATTCGGATGATTGGGTAGATTCTGATTATTTAGAATTGTTGTATATAAAAATAAATGAATATAATGCAGATTTGGCAGTTCTGACATATAAACAATACAGTATGAACGATGGATGTTTTTATCTGCATGTTTGGGAACAAGATTATTACGAAAAATATTATAGTGGAAACGAGTTGTTAAATTCACTACCAAAATTAGAGAATTATGACAGTACATTTAATGTATCGTGGGGGAAACTATTTAAACGTAACTTTTTAGAAACTGCTACCTTTAATGAACAACGAATAATGGGAGAAGACCTAGAGTTTAATTTTAAGATTTTTTTACAAATCAAGAGTTGTATTTATCTCAATAAGGCCCTTTATAATTTTCGACAGCATCATTTATCTACTAGGGCGAGAAAAATTAGTGATAAGTATTTGATGGATGATATAGAAATAAGGTTGGGTCGTCTACCATTTCTGATTGGGAAAACTGTTGATACTAATCTTTATTTAGCTAAAACAAAAGAATTTTTGAAATATCATATTGACAATGAAGTTGAATTTGGTATTGATAATACAAATGCTATACAGTTATATAAAGAAATTTTTCATAATTTATAGAATTACTAGTAGACAATATACTTGGTCAGGATTTTAAAGTTGTTGAATTGAAGGAGAAATAAATGATTCAAGAATTAATTAGTATTATAGTTCCTGTTTATAATGTAGAAAACTATCTACGTATGTGTTTAGATAGTATTATGAGTCAGACTTATCAAAATTTTGAGTGTTTATTAATAAATGATGGTTCTCCAGATAATTCAGCAGATATCTGTAGAGAATATGTTTCTAAAGATTCTCGTTTCCGTTATTTTGAAAAAGAAAATGGTGGATTATCAGATGCGCGTAATTATGGAATAAGACAATCCAAAGGCTCTTATCTTACGTTTGTTGATTCAGATGATTGGCTAGATTCTTATTATATAGAAACTCTATATGACATAATGATAAAACATAATGCAGATGTTTCTGTAGCTTGTTACGGTGCTTTTGCTGAAGAAAGAGGAACCTTTCTTTTTTATGCATACGGAGATGAGTATGAGAAAGTTTATAGTGGTAGAGAGGTAGTTGAACAGTTACCTAAATTTGAAGGGGGAGACTTAACCTTTCAAACTTCATGGGGGATATTGTCAAAACGTGAATTATTTGACCAAATAACATTTCCGGTAGGAAGGATTAACGAAGATATAGGTACAAATTATAAGTTATTTATGCAAGCTAGAACAATAGCTTACATACATAAAAATCTATATATCTATCGCATTCGAAAGACTAGCATTTCAAATAGTGGTTTTTCAGAAAAAATGATGAGGGACGATCATGATTTGAGATTGGAACGGATTGCGATGGTAGCTTTAAAGGGTTACGATATAAGTCAGTACGTTCAACAACATAAATTTTATCTAGACTATTGGCGTCGAATAGCAAATGAAAAAGGACTAGAAAATAGTATCGAAACAAAGAGGTTAGAGGAGTTAGATTTTTTATTAACAGGGAAAATCTACGAGGAGAAATAAAGTGAAAAAAGCAATCGTTCTTGGGGCAGATAATGGTTATTTAAATAAGCTAGAGACTACAATTAAGTCGGTGTGTACGCATAATAGAAATTTAAAATTTTATATTTTTAATGACGATCTTCCGAGCGAATGGTTTCAAGTTATGAATAGACGCTTAAAAGCAATTGATTCAGAAATTGTCAATGTTAAGATTTCGAATCATCAATTAAAAGGCTATCATCTTCCAATTGCTTATTTATCCTACGCTACATTTTTTAGATATTTTATAGCAGATTTTGTAGTGGAAGAAAAAGCTTTATATCTTGATTCGGATATAGTAGTGACTCATTCGTTGGATGAACTATTCCAGGAAGAATTAGGAGACTATTGGATTGCTGGTGTTCGGGATTATTTTGTAAAAGGATACGAAAATCGCTTTAATGCGGGAATGATGTTGATTAACGTTAGTAAATGGAGACGAGAAAATATTTCTGTAAAACTAATTGAACTAACAAATAAACATCATCAAGAAGCTTTTGGAGATCAAGGTATTCTCAATATGGTATTTGGAGAAAACTGGAAAAAACTGGATCGTAAATTCAATTTTATGGTTGGTTTAGATAGTTTGATTCATATTGCAGTTGAGACGACTCCAGAAGCACTATCATCTTGGTATAATTCAGCCCTTCCTGATGATCTATTACCTTATATTATTCACTACACTGGAGAAAAACCTTGGTTACCTTTAAGTCAAAATCGTTATAGAGATATTTGGTGGTTTTATCAAGGCTTGGAATGGTCTGATATTTTGTTACGTAAAGAAAGAGTATTTCAGACCTATCAAGATTTGACAGTTGTACCAAAGGCTTATACAGCTATTTTTACCAATAGTTGTGAATTGGAACAAGTAGAATACTTGATAGAGAATTTATCTGATGTTCACTTTTATATATTTGCTCATACTTGGGTTGCTTCTAATGTTATTGATTTGATGAGATATCCTAATGTGACAGTTTATCAACAGTACAATCATTTTTCTTATGATAAAGTGATGAAAAAGTTAGACTTTTACTTAGATATAAACCATTATGATGAAATTGACAATATTACAAATGTGGTAAAGAGTATGGGGAAACCAGTGTTTTCTTTTTCAAATACGAATCATTGCAACGAGGGAGCTCAAGTATTTTCTCCTACCGAGCCAGAAAAAATGGTTCAAGAAATTAGAAAGTATATAGATTAAGAGGAGGGATAAATGACAAAGAAAGTTATTGTTTTAGGTGCAGATAATGGCTATCAAGATAAGGTAGAGACAACAATTAAATCAATTTGTGCTCACAATCGTAATTTGAAATTTTATGTCTTTAATGATGATATTTCATCAGAATGGTTTCAATTAATGTCTAAAAGACTAGAGTTATTATCATCAGAGATTGTTAATGTGAAAATAACAAATCATAGTCTACGAGACTATAATCTTCCGTTGTCTCATTTGAGTTATGCTGCATTTTTTCGTTATTTTATTCCTCAATTTGTGAAGGAAGATAAGGCATTGTATTTGGATTCAGATATTATAGTTAGATCAAACATCGATGAATTATTTTTAGAGGATATTACAGATTACCCTTTAGCGGCTGTAGCAGATGCCTTAGTTCCATCTACTTTTAATTCAGGAGTTATGCTAATTAATGTTGCTTTATGGAGAAAAGAAAATGCAACAGAAAAACTTCTTGAGTTGACAAATGAATTTCATACTAGTACTTTCGGAGATCAGGGGATTTTAAATAAATTATTTGAAAATCGTTGGTATGCTTTAGATTCTTCTTATAATTTTATGGTTGGAATGGATACAGTTGCAAGAAATTATCAAATTGAAAATTGGTATACTGATTCATTAGAATTAGAAAAGACTGCTAAAATTATTCATTTCACAGGAGATAAACCGTGGTATCAAGTGAACTTAAATCGCTTTAGAGAAGAGTGGTGGTTCTATTATTCTTTAGAATGGTCTGATATTGTGATGAGAAAGGCTGATTTTAAGAAGGGATTAAACTCACTCATAGAAGCACCACTCTATCATACAGCTATTTTTACAAATACTTGTCACATAGAGCATCTGGAATATTTGATTAGAGAATTACCGCAGGTTCACTTTTCAATTCTTGCTCATACAGGTTTTGCATCTGAAATTGTTGATTTACAACGATATTTAAATGTACGAATACTACCTTCGTTTAATCCGATGAATTTCAGGAAGGCCTTAGAAAAGATTGATTTCTATTTGGATATTAATCATGAAAATGAAATTGCTAATATTATTGAAGAGGTGTATCAAATTGGAAAACCTATTCTTTCATTTGATAATACTTGTCATAATGTAGAAAAAGCAAGTTTTATCTGTGAATCTAAGAGACCGGAAAAGATGGTAGATACGATTAAAGAATTATTGAATATTGATGGATACTAAAATATAGATAATTAAAGATACTTTGCAATTACTGGGTTAAAGTGTTTGAAAACAATGATTAGTAGTTATATTAGGGGAATTTGACACTTTTTAGGAATATATATATATATTATTTATCAGTTGTTTGAAAATGACATAAACGAAGAATCATCTGTTTGTTAGAATGATAAATTATATGAATAATGATGTAGGAAATAAGCTTGATGAAACTATACAAGTGTAGAGTGAAGGATGAATGGAAAATGAACTAATTAGTATTGTAGTTCCAATCTACAACGTTGAGAATTATTTGCGAATGTGCTTGGATAGCATTCAGAATCAGACGTATCAAAATTTTGAGTGTTTATTAATCAACGATGGCTCTCCAGACAATTCAGCAGATATTTGTAGAGAATATGTTACTAAGGATGCTCGTTTCCGTTATTTTGAAAAAGAAAATGGAGGTCTTTCCTCAGCACGTAACCTAGGTATTGAACGTTCGGGGGGGACGTACATTACTTTTGTAGACTCGGATGATTGGTTGGAACATGATGCTTTAGACCGATTGTATGGTGCTTTGAAAAAGGAAAATGCAGATATTAGTATCGGGCGTTATAATTCTTATGATGAAACACGCTATGTGTATATGACTTATGTTACGGATCCAGATGATTCTCTGGAAGTGATAGAAGGAAAAGCAATCATGGATAGGGAAGGTGTCGAGGAAGTCAGAAATGGGAATTGGACTGTAGCTGTCTTGAAGTTATTCAAGAGAGAGTTGTTACAAGATTCACCATTTCCTATAGGTAAAATTGCAGAGGATACTTACTGGACATGGAAGGTACTTCTAAGAGCTTCGAAGATAGTTTATTTGAATCGGTGTGTATACTGGTACCGTATTGGTTTATCTGATACTTTATCAAATATATGGAGTGAAAAGCGTATGTATGATGAAATCGAGGCTAGGGAAGAAAAGCTAGCTATTTTAGCCAGTTTGAATTACGACTTGACCAATCATATTTTGACTTATAAAAATAGATTACAAAGAGTAATAGCAAAATTAGAAGAACAAAATATGCAGTTCACAGAGATTTATAGAAGAATGATGGAAAAATTGTCTTTACTTCCGTGAATACTAATAACAAATGAGATAATACAATATGAAACTACATTTAACAAACTTATACGGCATGGCTGGTGATAGTACTGTTATTCTAGCCCAAAATGCTGTACAAAAAATAGCAAGTCAACTGGGATTTAGAGAGGTTGGTATCTATTTTTACAACATTGCTTCAGATAGCCCTTCTGAGATGAATAAGCGTCTGGATGGCATTATGGCCAGTATCTCTATTGGAGATATCTTAGTCTTTCAGTCTCCAACCTGGAATGGCTTTGAATTCGATCGTATCTTTTTTGACAAATTAAAGGATATGCAAGTAAAGATTATTTGTTTTATTCATGATGTTGTTCCCCTTATGTTTGATAGTAACTATTATCTCATGAAAGAGTATATGTACATGTATAATCTATCGGACGTTTTGATTGTTCCATCTGAACAGATGAAAGAGCGCTTGATTGAAGAAGGCTTGACAACCAAGAAGATTCTTATTCAAGGGATGTGGGATCATCCTCATGATTTATCCTTATACACTCCGACTTTTAAAAAAGAACTTTTTTTTGCAGGAAGTTTAGAGCGTTTTCCAGACTTGCAAAATTGGTCTCAAGACACGCTTATGAGAGTATTTTCAAATAAAGGAGAAGCTAGTTCTAGTGCTAGAAATCTTAGCATTGAAGGATGGAAAAAAGACGAGGAACTATTGCTAGAATTATCAAAAGGTGGCTTTGGTCTTGTATGGGGAACTCATCAAAATGATGGAGAAAGTAACCAATACTATACTTTAAATATATCTCATAAGGTGAGTACCTACCTGACAGCTGGCATCCCAGTCATTGTACCAAGTAGCTTGTCAACTGCTAAATTTATAGTAGATCAAGGTCTAGGTTTTGTGGCGGATAGTCTAGAAGAAGTTCATGAGATAGTTGATAAAATGAATCTACAAGAATATCAAGAAATGACGAATCGTATCAAGACATTTAGTTATCTGCTAAAAGAGGGCTATTTCACTAAAAAGCTATTGGTAGATGCAATCTATCATTTGGGAATTGATTAAGGGAATGAGATGAACAAAACAATTGTATTAGCTGGGGATCGCAATTACACCACGCAGTTAGAAACAACTATAAAATCTATCCTATACCACAATCGAGATGTTAAGATTTATATTTTAAATCAAGATATTATGCCAGATTGGTTTCGTAAGCCACGCAAAATTGCTCGTATGTTAGGTAGTGAGATTATTGATGTGAAGTTGCCAGAACAGGCTGTGTTTCAGAATTGGAAAAAACAGGCTCACATTAGTTCAATTGCCTATGCTAGGTATTTTACCCCAGACTATATACAAGAAGATACGGTTTTGTATTTAGATTGTGACTTGCTTATCAATGATAAATTAGACAGTTTATTTGAGCAGGATATAGAAGAACATTATATAGCAGCGATTAGAGATGCAAATGGTCAAGGTTTTAATACTGGTGTTCTACTAATCAACAATGGAAAATGGCGTCAAGAGAATCTAAAAGAACGGTTAATTGAACAGTCTATAATAACAACAAAGGAAGTTGAAGAAGGCCGTTTTGAGCATTTTAATGGTGATCAAACGATTTTCAATCAGGTCTTACAAGATGATTGGTTAGAACTAGGTCGAGCTTATAATTTACAAGTAGGACATGATATTGTTGCTTTGTATAATAATTGGCAGGAACATCTAACTTTTAATAACAAACCAGTGGTGATTCATTTTACAACCTACAGAAAGCCATGGACTACCTTGATAGCCAATCGTTATCGTGATTTATGGTGGGAATTTCATGATTTGGAGTGGAGTCAGATTTTACAACACCATATAGGAGAGTTTGAAATGACATCGCCTCTAGATAAGGAATTTTCTTGTTTAACTTTGACAAATTCCCAAGATTTAGAAGGGATAGAAGAGTTAGTTACAACTTTACAAGATGTGGTATTTCATATCGCGGCTTGGACGGATATGGGTGATAAGCTGATAAAATTAGCTGTCTATGATAATGTGAGATTGCATCCACAGATTGTTCCGCCAGTATTAGATAAGTTGAAAAAGTCCACAAATCTTTATTTGGATATCCATCAGGGATCCGAAGTTGAAAGTATCTTGAGAGATGTTCTTAACTTTGGGATTCCTATCTTAAGTTTTTCTAATACACAGCATGGAATGTATAATCAAATAGTATTTGATGAAGAAAATATCAATTTAATGATAGAAGCTATCAAAGACTATGCTAGTCATTCTCGGTTTTTAAAAGATTATAATCAGGAGACATTTCATTGCTTAATATTTACTGATACACAGGACATTGAACAATTAGATTATTTAGCTCAATATCTTCCACATGTTATCTTTGATGTAGCAGCCTGGACAGATATGGGCCCTAAGTTATATGAACTACAAAATAACTATCAAAATATTCGTTTACATCCAGCTATAACGTCAGAAAAATTAGAACAATTAAAAGTAAGAATGGGCTTGTATTTGGATATTAGCTGTGGTCATTCGACACATGATGTAGTGAATTCAGTTTATGAAATGAATAAAATCATTTTCTCTTTTGAGAGTACCCAACATGGCTCTTTTGGACAACTGATATACTCTTCAAAATCACCTGAACGTATGGTAGAAGATATTAAAAATCTTATTTCTGGAACATTCAAAGCAAGAAGACCAGCGATTATGGTTAAGGATATCGATCAAACTCTAGATTATATAATAGAAAACCAATCTTCTATTATTCGTTTTGGAGATGGAGAGATGGATTTAATGTTAGGAAAATCTATTCCTTATCAAGTCTATGATGAGAATCTTGCAAGTCAGTTGAAAGAGATTATTTCTCTTCAAAGTAATGAAAAATTAGTTATCGGCTTACCAAATGTATTTGCTGGTCGTTCTAATTTTACACCAGCAGCGGAAGTCTTCTGGAAGGGACATTTAGAACATCATTTAAAAGATTATCTAGAATTAGCTAGAGCAGATTGGTATGGGACTACATTTGTATCTCGACCATACATTGACTATATGGATAAATCGCAATCATTTAGTCAGTTTGAAAAATTAAAACAAATTTGGAAGAATGAGGACATTCTGATTGTAGAAGGAGTAACTTCTCGTTCAGGTGTAGGTAATGATTTATTTGATGGAGCAAATTCAATTAAGCGAATTATCTGTCCATCCCATAATGCTTATTCGCGTATAGAAGAGATTCAAGAAGCTGTATTACAGTATGCTGAAAATCGCCTTATTTTATGTATGCTTGGTCCTACAGCCAAAATTTTATCCTATAATCTTTTTAAGAAGGGATATCGGGTTCTAGATATTGGTCATATTGATTCAGAGTATGAATGGATGAAAATGGGAGTTGATACAAAGGTTAAATTTTCTCATAAACATACGGCAGAGCATAATTTTGATCAGAATATTGAATTTATAGAGGATGAAAACTATAACAATCAGATTGTTGCAAGGATTTTAGAATAACTTATAAGTATGATTAATAAGTTCTCAATTTTGATTGAACATTTTTAGAAAAATAAAGAAATTCATGTGGGTATCTCTCTAAAAGAATAGATATTTTAAATAAAATGAGTCTATTATGAACAGGAATTTGATGGAAATTTTTCAAGATTTACATAGAGACTGCCCGACAACTATATTGCTAGATAAATAAAGATTTATTCTATAATTTTAAGATTGTAGGTGAAATGTATGGAATCTTTGATTAGTGTTATTATTCCAGTTTATAATACTGAAAGTTATATTGGAATTTGCTTGGAAAGTCTTGTTAAACAGACTTATACAAATTTTGAAGTGCTTATGATTGATGATGGTTCTACAGATAATTCAGGAAGAATTTGTCAGGAATATACAGAGAGTGACTCCCGTTTTCATTACTATAGGAAAGAAAATGGCGGAGTTTCCTCTGCTCGTAATTTGGGGATTGAATACTCCAGAGGTAATTATTTAACTTTTGTTGATTCAGATGACTGGGTAGAGGAGGATTATTTAGAAGTTCTATATTCTACTCTAGTATCCGAATCTGCGTCAGTTTCAATTTCAACATATAAAAGATTTTCTATGGAAGATAATACTTGGTATGTTCATTCTTTTCAACGAGGTTACGATAAACGAGTCTTTCATCATCTAGAATTAATCAATGAATTAATTGATTTGGATTCTTTCGATCATTCGTATCGTTTTGTAAGTGGAAAGTTAGTAAGACGAGAAGTTGTGGGGGACATTCGTTTTAATTCTCTAACTAGTTTAGGTGAAGATATGGAATTTTGGTTTAAAATCTATCTAATCTCACCTAAATCTGTCTATATCAATAGAGATAGTTATGTTTATAGAATAGGTGAAGGCTCTACGAGACATTTTAGTTTACTCAAGGTCAGGTGTGATTTACAACAGCGTGAAAATTTTATAGCTCTTCTTGCTGCTCGAAAAATAGATGTCGGTCGATACGTAGACAATTTTGTATCCCTGTTAAAATTTAGAAAAAAAGAACTTGAAGATAAAGATCTATCATTAACAGATACGATGAAATGGATTAAGGAAACATTATATTTACTTGATGAGTAAGTGAACAGATTGATTTTATGTAAAGATGATAAAAAATCTATTTGGTTTAATTTATGTAGGACAATAAATAGTGTTAGTTAGAATAAATGATAAGGATTTAAAATGGGAAATACCAAACGTGCAGTAGTATTTGCAGGTGATTACTCTTATATTCGACAAATCGAAACGGCAATGAAGTCACTTTGTAGGCATAATAGTCATGTTAAAATTTATGTACTAAATCAAGACATTCCTCAGGAATGGTTCAGTAGATTAAGGATGTATGTACAAGAGATTGGGGGCGATTTGATTGATTGCAAGTTGATTGGCTCACAGTATACAATGAACTGGTCTAATAAACTGCCTCATATCAATCATATGACCTTTGCACGCTATTTTATTCCAGATTTTGTAACAGAAGATAAAGTTCTCTATCTAGATAGTGATTTGATTGTGACTGGTGATTTGACCGATTTGTTTGGATTAGATTTAGGCGAAAACTATCTGGCCGCGGCTCGTTCTTGTTTTGGAGCAGGTCTTGGCTTCAATGCTGGTGTTCTCTTGATTAACAATAAAAAATGGAAATCAGAAACTATTCGACAAAAATTAATTGAATTAACAGAAAAAGAACATAAGAATGTCAAGGAGGGGGATCAATCAATTTTAAATATGTTGTTTAAAGATCAGTATAGCCTGCTTGAGGATAAATATAATTTTCAAATAGGTTTTGATGCTGGTGCAGCTGAGAAGAATCATGCTTTTATATTTGAAATTCCATTGACTCCTCTTCCTAAAATTTTGCACTATATTTCTCCTGATAAACCGTGGAAGCAGTTTTCTGTTGGACGTTTGAGAGAAGAGTGGTGGAAATACTCTTTTATGGAATGGAGTTATATAGTATCTAGCTGGAAAGAAAAGGGTGTTTTTTATTCTGCAGATATTTATAAACCAAAATTAACTTGTATGAATTTAACTAATTCTTGGTGTGTAGAAAAAATTGATTATCTAGTTGAGCAACTACCAGAAGTACATTTTTATATTGCTGCTCATACTTTTATGTCGGATGAATTAAAAAGATTATCTAAGTATCAAAATGTGACCCTTTATCCTAATTCTTTTCCTATTTTGGTAGAAAAAATTCTAAAGAATTCAGATATTTATTTGGATTTGAATTTAGATCAAAAGCTAGTATATGTTTATGATTTGGTGAAGAAATACAATAAACCCATGCTTAGTTTTGAAAGCAGTAGATATCAAGAACTTTCGAATAGTCAGTATGCTGGACTTTACTCTAATCAAGCTCCCTGGGAGTTAGTTGACGCAATCAGACATTATATGACAGACAAGTAAATAATGTTGATAAACGAGTTACTCCTGTGAATGGCTAGATAAAGATTTATTGACATATTTGGAGGCTAAAAAATAATGAGCGAATTAATTAGTGTTGTGGTACCGATATACAATACAGAGAAATATTTAGTGGAGTGTGTCGAGCATATTCTAAAGCAAACCTATCAAAATATAGAAATTATTTTAGTTGATGATGGTTCGACGGATAATTCTGGGGAAATTTGTGATACTTTTATGATGCAAGATAAGCGTGTCAGAGTGTTTCATCAAGAAAATCAGGGAGCAGCACAAGCTAAAAATGTAGGTCTGCGTGAAGCTAGAGGAGAATATATCACGATTGTTGATTCCGATGATATTGTAAAAGAAAATATGATTGAAACTCTTTATCAGCAAGTTAAAGAGAAAAATGCGGACATAGTGATAGGAAATTACTATAATTATGACGAAAGTGATGGGAATTTTTATTTTTATGTAACAGGGCAAGATTTTTGTGTCGCAGAACTATCTATACAAGAAATTATGAACCGTCAAGCAAGAGATTGGCAATTCAATAGTTCAGCCTTTATATTGCCGACATTTAAGTTGATTAAAAAAGAATTATTTAATGAAGTTCACTTTTCAAATGGTTGCCGCTTTGATGATGAAGCAACCATGCATCGCTTTTATCTTTTAGCGTCTAAAATCGTCTTTATAAACGCTAATCTTTATCTATATAGAAGACGTTCAGGTAGTATTATGAGATCTAAATTTGATCTTTCTTGGGCAAGAGATATTGTTGAAGTGTTTTCTAAGAAAATATCGGATTGTGTCTTGGCTGATTTGGATGTCTCCGTTCTGCGTATTCGATTTGTCAATCTTTTAAAGGATTATAAGCAAACTTTAGAAGACCATCAATTAACAGATACTGAGGAATATAAAGATATTTGTTTTAGATTGAAGCTCTTTTTTGAAGCAGAGCAAAGAAATAGTAAAAGTTGAAATAAAAAGATTGTTGTTTACCAGATCACAAATAATGAAGGTAAGGGGAGTATTTTGTGACTAAGATTTATTCGTCAATAGCAGTAAAAAAAGGACTATTTACCTTATTTCTACTGTTTATCTATGTATTGGGAAGTCGTATTACTCTCCCTTTTGTTGACCTAAATAGTAAAGATTTTTTAGGAGGTTCAACAGCTTATCTAGCCTTCTCAGCCGCCCTAACAGGTGGAAATCTAAGAAGTTTGTCAATTTTTTCTATAGGATTATCACCTTGGATGTCATCTATGATCTTATGGCAGATGTTTTCTTTTTCGAAAAAATTAGGCTTGAGTTCTACAGCGATTGAAATTCAAGATCGTCGAAAAATGTATCTGACCTTGCTGATTGCTGTTATTCAGTCATTGGCAGTTAGCTTGAGCTTACCAGTACAATCCTCTTACTCGTCATTTTTGGTTGTTGGGATGAATACCTTGTTGCTGATAGCAGGGGCATTTTTCCTTATTTGGTTGTCAGATTTAAATGCTGGTATGGGGATTGGGGGATCTATTGTAATCCTCCTATCCAGCATTGTTTTAAATATCCCTCAGGATGTTATTGAAACTTTTAAACTGGTTCATATCCCTACAGGGATTGTTGTCTTGCTTGTTTTTATGTCCATTATATTTTCTTACTTGCTTGCCCTTATGTATCGAGCTCGCTATTTGGTTCCTGTTAATAAAATTGGCTTACATAATCGTTTTAAACGCTATTCTTATCTCGAAATCATGTTGAATCCTGCAGGTGGGATGCCCTATATGTATGTGATGAGTTTTCTTAGTGTACCAGCTTATCTGTTCATCTTGTTGGGATTTATTTTCCCTAATCATTCAGGGCTAGTGGCTTTATCAAAGGAATTTATGGTTGGAAAGCCTTTGTGGGTCTATGTTTATATTTCGGTCTTATTTTTATTTAGTATCATTTTTGCATTTGTTACTATGAATGGAGAAGAGATTGCTGACCGCATGAAAAAATCTGGAGAATACATTTATGGAATTTATCCAGGCGAGGACACTAGTCGATTTATTAATCGATTGGTCCTTCGTTTCGCAGTCATAGGTGGTCTCTTTAATGTGATTATGGCAGGTGGCCCTATGCTTTTTGTTTTGTTTGATGAAAAGTTATTAAGATTAGCAATGATTCCAGGCTTGTTTATGATGTTTGGAGGCATGATTTTTACGATTCGAGACGAGGTCAAGGCTCTACGGTTAAATGAAACCTATAAACCCTTGATTTAGGAGGCTTTTATGTATTATTTTATTCCAGCTTGGTATGGTTCAGAAAGAACATGGCATACCAATATCACTCCATGGTATTTTTCTCATTTTCGTTTTGAATTTGATGATACCTTTCATCAGATTCGGATTTTTCAAGAGCAAGATATAGATTCTCGTCTATTAGTATTAGCTTACCAGCCTCATTTGCGTTATTTTTTACATAGGCATGGGGTTTTGGAAACAGAAACATATTCTATTTTTGACGTTATGCAAGATTTTCATAATCTCCATACCCAAGTTTTAACCATTAGAGATATTGAGTGGGATAATGACTGTGAATTTATTTATAGTCCCTTTACAATTATTGTTCAAAAAAATAGGAAGAAATTTGCTAAGGTTGAACATGGGGTCGAAGGATTCATCAGTGATATACAGTATTTTGAACCGAATGGACAAGTAGATACGCACTATATCATGGATGATCGTGGGTTTGTATCAAGTGTTGTCTTTTTTGAAGATGGGCAAGCCGCTTATCAAGAATATCTGAATTCCAAGGGAGTGTGGCAATTTAGAGAGCATATAAAAGAAGGGGGACGGGTAGAAGTCAATCCAATTTTTGGTTACCGCTTTAAAGCGCTTATCTATCAAGACATGGGAGATTTGGTGGCAGAATTTTTTGAGAATTATCTGCAAACATATGTGAAGGATATGGATATTTTTATGGTTCCATCTCATTCTCACCATGACCAGTTTGTATTAGACCGTTTACCAAGAGAAAATCCGAAACTATTGAGTCTTTTCATTGGACGTAATCCTCAAGATACCTTTAGAGATTTAGATTTAACTTTTGAAAAGTCTGATTTGATTTTGGTGGATAGAGAGGATAGTTTACGATTGTTGCAGGAGTTGTATCCTAAACGAATGCATCAATTTTATCATTTATCATCTTTTGACACCCGCTTACGATTGGGGAGAAGCCAAACTAAGAAAGAATCTATCATTTATTATCAACTGGATTTTGAGCAGGGAATTGATAACCAAGCTCTACTTCAAGTCTTGGCCTTTGTCGCTGAAAATAAGGATACTGAGGTGATTTTTGGAGCATATGCTGCTAGTCAGGAGCAAATGAATGAGGTGGAAGGGATTGTTGAGTCTTTCATCCAAGAAAACATTCAATCTGAAAATCTGGGGAAGGAGATTGATTATGGTGACGCAGAAAATCCTCTGGAAGAAAATCAACACCAGGACTTACGCATACAGTTTGTCAATTTGAATGATGAGTTAGATTTGATAAAAACACTAGAATTTGTCCGTTTGATTGTGGATTTAAATAGACATCCTCATCTCTACATACAGATAGCTGGTATTAGTGCAGGAATTCCTCAAATCAACCTAGTTGAAACCGTCTATGTTGAACATTTAAAAAATGGTTATTTGCTGACAGATGTGACAGAATTTTCTAAGGCTGCACATTATTACACAGATAGGTTGAAAGAGTGGAATGAGTCCTTGATTTATTCGATTGATAAGATTAAGGAGCACACAGGACAACAATTTCTTGAAAAATTAGAGAAATGGATAGAGGGGGTTAAAAATGTCAAAGGAACTTAATATTTTACAGATAGGACTAACCAATTGGGGAAATCAGTATGACATACCTGAAAATATGACTTGGTATCATTTTTACCCCAACTCATCAGTATCCCTTCGTGAAATAATAGAAAAAGAGGATATTAGCCGTTTTCATGCTGTTTTAATAGAAGATTGTCAGTATGCCAAAGACTTATTTCCCTTTGTAAATTATTTTGAACCTTATACTTTGTTCTATAACCAGAATCTACAAATAAATGATAGAGAGGTTGTGGATTTTCTAAAAAAACGATGTGCACAAGCAATTGATTTTTCAAGTCCCCAACAATTAATCAATGATTTGAGTAAATCGCTTTTTGGCGGTGGGTATGGTGACAAACTCTTTCCTTCGACGATACAAGTGAATCCAAATTTTACGGGAGCTATTTCTTATCAAGGATTGGATTATGTGAGTTTGGAAGGTGGTTTTGGTCAAGATTTTTCTCAACTTGCATATTGGGCTTATAATATAGTAGTTTACAAAACACTTCCTATTGAGTTGTGGCTTGAATATGAAAAGCAAGGAAATTGTGACTTTCGTTTGGTCATCCGTAAAATATGGAGTGGTTCTGTTGATGATGTTTTTGAAGAGACAATAGTGTCTGAAAAAGACTTGGAGCAAGCACTTTTTATGGATAGTAGAGATGGTGACTACATTATCTCGATATCTGTTGAAGCAAGAGGTCATGGAACTATCAAACTAGGTAATCTTCACCAACGTTGGAGTCGAAAACAATTTGGTAAGTTTGTACTTGGTGGAAATATCCTACATGATTCCAAGCGCGATGAAATAAACTATTTCTTCCATCCAGGTGATTTTAAACCGCCTTTGGCTGTCTATTTTGCAGGTTATCGACCCGCAGAAGGATTCGAGGGCTACTTTATGATGAAAAATCTAGGATGTCCCTTTATTTTATTTTCTGATCCACGTTTAGAGGGGGGAGCTTTTTATCTAGGAACCGATGAGCTAGAGGGAAAAGTCAAAGAGACGATTGCTCACTATCTTGATTATTTAGGCTTTGATCGCAAGGATTTGATTTTATCAGGCCTTTCTATGGGAACGTTTCCAGCTCTCTATTATGGTGCTTTTTTTGAACCTCATGCTATCATAGTTGGTAAGCCCTTGGCAAACTTAGGAACCATAGCTGGTCGTGGACGTTTGGACGCACCAGGTGTCTCTAACTTAGCTTTTGATTGTTTAATTCACCATACAGGTGGGACGAGTTGGCAAGATATGACAGAGCTGGATCAGCGTTTTTGGAAAATCTTTAAACAAGCAAATTTTTCAAAGACAACTTTTGGTTTGTCCTATATGAAGGATGAAGAAATGGATCCTCAGGCTTATGAGAAACTAGTTACTTATTTGTGTAATACGGGTGCAAAGATTTTGTCTAAAGGAACTGCTGGACGACACAATGATGATACAGATACCAATGTTGCTTGGTTTATCCACTTTTATCGGATGGTACTAGCAAGTGGTTTTGGAAGGGAAAAAGAATGATTATCACGCAGAGAGAGACTATTTATTGGGGTGAGATAGGTGGGACCTATATGTACGGTTCAAATGTATCCTACTACCCAGACAAGAGTGTGCGTTTATATAACCCCCTCCTGCCATCTGGTGAAGTTTTGAAGACTTGGTTTTCTAGTGTTAATTACCAAGGTGCTAGGACCCAGCCACAACTTCCTTTACTCAAAAGAAATCATCAATATCATTTAGCGATGCATTTTGATTGTCAACCTGAGAATGGTGTCTATATCAAACTGCTCTTCTTAAATCGTTATGAGGATGTATTGGAAGAAAAAGTTGAAAAGGCAAGAGAGTTTACCTTTACTTATCCAGAGGATACCTATACTTATCGCATTTCCCTTTTGAGTGCTGGTTTTCAAGAATTAACCTTTTATGATTTTTCAATCAAGGAGATAAAAAGTGTTTAGACGATTCAGTCAAGATTTCCAGCTTAAGAAAGTGAAAAATATTTTAAAGAGGATCAATACCTTAAAAGGCAAGATGTCCTCTCTTTCGGATCAAGAATTAGTCGCTAAAACAGTGGAGTTTCGTCAGCGTCTTTCCAAGGGAGAAAGTTTAGATGACCTTTTAGTAGAAGCTTTTGCAGTGGTGCGTGAAGCAGACAAGCGGATTTTAGGTATGTTCCCCTATGATGTTCAGGTCATGGGAGCTATTGTCATGCACTACGGAAATGTTGCTGAGATGAATACAGGTGAAGGTAAAACCCTAACAGCCACCATGCCGGTCTATTTGAACGCTCTTTTAGGTCAAGGTGTGATGGTTGTTACGCCTAATGAGTATTTATCAAAGCGGGATGCAGAGGAAATGGGCCAAGTTTATCGTTTCCTAGGCTTGACTATTGGGGTCCCATTTACAGGGGATCCAAAGAAGGAAATGAAAGCAGAAGAAAAGAAACTGATCTATGCTTCGGATATCATTTACACAACCAATGGTAATTTAGGTTTTGATTACCTAAATGATAATCTAGCTTCTAATGAAGAAGGTAAGTTTTTGCGACCTTTTAACTATGTCATCATTGATGAAATTGACGATATCTTGCTTGATAGTGCACAAACTCCTTTGATTATTGCGGGTTCTCCCCGTGTTCAGTCTAATTACTATGCAATCATTGATGCACTAGTGACAACGCTAGTCGAAGGAGAAGATTATATTTTCAAAGAGGAGAAGGAAGAGATTTGGCTTACTACTAAGGGGGCTAAGTCTGCTGAAAGTTTCCTAGGGATTGATAATTTGTATAAGGAAGAACATGCGTCCTTTGCTCGTCATTTAGTCTATGCGATACGAGCCCATAAACTCTTTACAAAAGATAAGGACTATGTCATTCGAGGGAATGAAATGATACTGGTTGATAAAGGGACAGGGCGTCTAATGGAGAAGACAAAACTACAGGGAGGCCTTCATCAGGCCATTGAAGCCAAGGAACATGTGAAGTTGTCTCCTGAAACGAGGGCCATGGCTTCCATCACCTATCAGAGTCTTTTTAAAATGTTCAATAAGATATCTGGTATGACAGGGACAGGTAAGGTAGCGGAAAAAGAGTTTATTGAAACCTACAATATGTCTGTAGTATGTATTCCAACCAATCGTCCTAGACAACGGATTGATTATCCAGATAATCTCTATGTCACTTTACCTGAAAAAGTATATGCGTCCTTGGAGTACATCAAGGAATACCATGCTAAGGGAAATCCCCTACTTGTTTTTGTAGGCTCAGTTGAAATGTCTCACCTTTATTCATCTCTCTTGCTTCGTGAAGGGATTGCCCACAATGTCTTAAATGCAAATAATGCTGCTCGTGAGGCCCAAATTATCGCTGAATCAGGTCAGATGGGAGCCGTAACAGTAGCAACCTCTATGGCCGGACGTGGGACGGATATCAAACTCGGTAAGGGAGTCGCTGAACTTGGTGGCTTGATTGTCATTGGAACAGAGCGGATGGAAAGTCAACGTATTGACCTTCAAATCCGTGGACGTTCTGGTCGTCAGGGAGATCCTGGTATGAGTAAGTTTTTTGTATCCTTAGAGGACGATGTTATTAAGAAATTTGGGCCATCTTGGGTTCACAAGAAGTATAAAGATTATCAAGTTCAAGATATGACGCAACCAGAAATTCTCAAAGGTCGTAAGTATCGTAACCTGGTTGAAAGGGCTCAACATGCCAGTGACAGTGCTGGTCGAACTGCTCGTCGTCAGACCTTAGAGTATGCTGAGAGCATGAATATCCAACGCGATATGGTTTATAAGGAACGTAATCGTCTAATAGATGGTTCTCGTGACTTAGAAGATGTAGTTGTGGATATCATTGAGAGATATACAGAAGAGGTAGCGTCTAAACACTATGCCAGTCGTGAATTACTGTTTCACTTTATCGTTACCAATATCAGTTTCCATGTAAAAAAAATTCCAGATAATCTAGACTTATCTGATCAGAAGCAAGTCCAATCCTTTATTCAACAAGTTGTGCATAGAGAACTTTCTGAAAAGAAAGCATTACTTGAGAAACATGACTTGTATGAACAGTATTTACGACTCTCTCTACTGAAGGCTATTGATGATAACTGGGTGGAGCAAGTAGACTATCTACAACAATTGTCTATGGCGATAGGTGGCCAATCTGCTGCACAGAAAAACCCAATTGTAGAATATTATCAAGAAGCCTATGCGGGCTTTGAAACGATGAAAGAGCAAATTCGTGCTGATATGGTACGAAATCTCCTGATGGGGCTGGTTGAGGTCACTCCAAAAGGTGAAATCGTGACTCATTTTCCATAAGAGGAGAAAATATGACAATTTACAATATAAATTTAGGAATTGGTTGGGCCAGTAGCGGTGTAGAATATGCCCAAGCCTATCGTGCCGGTATTTTTCGAAGTTTGAATTTACCCTCTAAATTTATCTTTACAGATATGATTTTAGCGGATAACATTCAGCACTTAACAGCCAATATTGGTTTTGATGATGAGCAAGTTATCTGGCTTTATAATTACTTTACAGATATCAAGATTGCACCGACTAGCGTGACAGTGGCTGATGTCTTAGCTAGGTTTGACGGTGTTGAAAGTCGTAGAGAAAAGAATGGCAAGACTTTGCGTATCTTCTTTTCAGACCAAGATAAGTTTGTCACCTGTTACTTGGTTGATGAGAACAAGGACTTGGTCCAGCATGCTGAGTATGTTTTTAAAGGAAAACTGATTCGTAAGGATTACTTTTCTTATACGCGTTATTGTAGCGAGTTCTTTGCTCCAAAGGACAATGTTGCAGTCCTATACCAACGAACTTTTTACAATGAAGACGGGGCTCCAGCCTATGATATCTTGATGAATCAAGGCAAGGAAGAAGTTTATCGTTTTAAGGATAAGATTTTCTATGGAAAACAAGCTTTCATGCGTGCTTTTATGAAATCCTTGAATTTGAATAAGTCTGATTTGGTCATTCTCGATAGGGAGACAGGCATTGGTCAGGTTGTGTTTGAGGAAGCACAGGCAGCGCATCTAGCGGTAGTTGTTCATGCGGAGCATTATAGTGAAAATGCTACAAATGAGGACTATATCCTTTGGAATAACTATTATGACTATCAGTTTACCAATGCAGATAAGGTTGACTTCTTTATCGTATCAACTGATAAGCAGAGAGAAGTTCTGCAAGAGCAATTTGCTAAATACACCCAGTACCAACCAAAGGTTGTTACCATTCCTGTTGGTAGTATTGATGCATTAACTGAGTCAAGTCAAGGGCGCAAGCCATTTTCATTGATTACGGCTTCACGTCTTGCCAAAGAAAAACACATTGATTGGTTGGTCAAGGCGGTCATTGAAGCTCGTAAGGAAATTTCTGAATTAACCTTTGATATTTATGGTAGTGGTGGAGAAGATTCTCTGCTCAGAGAAATTATTGCAACTCATCATGCTGAGGATTATATCCAGCTCAAGGGGCATGCGGATCTTGCGCAGATTTATAGCCAGTATGAGGTCTACTTGACGGCATCTACCAGCGAAGGCTTTGGTTTGACCTTGATGGAAGCTATTGGTTCAGGTCTACCACTAATCGGTTTTGATGTGCCTTATGGCAATCAGACCTTTATAGAAGATGGGCAAAATGGTTATCTGATTCCAAGTTCATCTGACCATGTAGAAGACCAAATCAAGCGAGCTTATGCAGCGAAGATTTGCCAATTGTATCAAGAAAATCGTTTGGAAGCTATGCGTGCCCATTCTTATCAAATTGCAGAAGGCTTTTTAACCAAAGAAATTTTAGAAAAGTGGAAGAAAACAGTAGAGGAGGTGCTCCATGATTGAACTTTATGATCGTTATAGTCAGGAAAGTCGAGATTTACATGAAAGTCTAGTCGCTACTAGTCTTTCTCAACTTGGAGTGGTTATCGATGCAGATGGTTTTTTGCCTGATGGTCTGGTTTCTCATTTTACCTATTATCTAGGTTACGAGGATGGAAAACCTCTCTATTTTAACCAAGTCCCTGTTCCAGCTTTTTGGGAAATTTCAGGAAATAATCAGTCTGCTCGTATTGAGGATGTGACACAGGAGAGGGCCGTTATTCATTATGCTGATGGAATGCAGGCTCGCTTGGTTAAGCAAGTAGATTGGAAAGACCTGGAAGGTCGAGTCCGTCAAGTTGATCATTACAATCGTTTCGGAGCTTGTTTTGCTACAACGACTTATAGCGCAGATAGTGAGTCGGTGATGACGGTTTACCAAGATGTCAATGGTCAGGAAGTTTTACTTGAAAACCATGTGACGGGTGATATCTTATTGACCTTACCTGGTCAGTCCATACGTTACTTTGCAAATAAGGTTGAATTTATTACCTTCTTTTTGCAAGATTTGGAAATAGATACAAGTCAGCTTATCTTTAATACTTTAGCGACTGCTTTCTTGGTTTCCTTCTATCATCCAGATAAATCTGGTTCAGATGTTTTGGTGTGGCAGGAACCTCTCTATGACACCATTCCAGGCAATATGCAGTTAATTTTGGAAAGCGCTGATGTGCGTACTAAGAAAATCATCATTCCCAACAAGGCGACTTATGAACGCGCTTTAGAGTTGACTGACGAGAAATACCATGATCAGTTTGTGCACCTGGGTTACCATTATCAGTTCAAACGTGATAATTTCCTAAGACGAGATGCCTTAATCTTGACCAACTCAGATCAGATTGAGCAAGTGGAAGCAATCGTAGAAGCCCTGCCTGATGTTACCTTCCGTATCGCAGCGGTGACAGAGATGTCTTCTAAATTATTAGATATGCTTCACTATCCTAATGTGGTTCTTTACCAGAACGCTAGTCCACAGAAGATTCAGGAGTTGTATCAGTTGTCTGATATTTATTTGGATATAAACCACAGCAATGAGTTATTGCATGCAGTGCGTCATGCCTTTGAGCACAATCTCTTGATTCTGGGATTCAACCAAACGGTACACAATAGACTCTATATCGCTCCTGATCATCTATTTGAAAGTAGTGAGGTTGCTCCTTTGGTTGAGACCATTAAACTGGCCCTTTCAGATGTTGCTCAAATGAGTCAGGCACTTGGGAAGCAAGGCCAACATGCAAACTATGTTGACTTGGTGAGATATCAGGAAACCATGCAAACCGTTTTAGGAGGCTAACATGTCAGACGAAGATTTATTTTACAAAGACGTTGAAGGTCGCATGGAAGAGTTGAAACAAAAACCTATCAAGAAAGAAAAAGAAACCCGAGGGGAAAAGATTAGTAAAACTTTTTCACTCATCTTGGGTTTAATGATTCTGATTGGTTTACTCTTTACTTTGTTGGGAATTTTGAGGTAGGCCTATGACTGACATACTGATTGTTTTAGCTATTGTCTTCTCTCTTGCTTTGATTGTATTGGTGACCATACAACCTCGTCAAAATCAACTATTTTCCATGGATGCGACCAGTAATATTGGTAAACCAAGCTACTGGCAGAGCAACACCTTGGTCAAGGTTCTCACTTTATTGGTGAGTTTGTCCTTATTTGTCTTACTATTAACCTTTATGGTAATAACTTATAAATAAAAGAAAACTTCAGATATTCACCTTTTGTGATTGGTCTGAAGTTTTATTTTTTACACTCAATGAAAATCAAAGAGCAAATTAGGAAGCTAGCCGAAGGCTGCTCAAAACACCGTTTTGAGGTTGTAGATAAGACTGACGAAGTCAGTAACCTTACCTACGGCAAGGTGAAGCTGACGTAGTTTGAAGAGATTTTCGAAGAGTATTACTGTCCATATTTTTGGTAAAAATCGACCTTGACCTGGATAAAGGTTTCGGCTTCGCGTAGTAGCTGTAGGAGGGTGGCACGGGTCTCAAACTCCTCGCGTGTTTTAGGGAGACTCCGATTGCGGAAGACTTGTAGATAGCGTTCGATGTCATCAAGTAAGTCATGAGCAGGATTGGTCTGGCTTAGTTGGGCAGCGATCTTAGAAAAGAGTTGGGCCAAAATCAAACTCTCACTTGCAGCCAGATGACAGGTATTGATCTGCTGGGCCATATTTCGCAGGATACGACTTTGTCGCTGTCTCATCTCAAAGTAGTGGATGTGGTAGTCCGTCTGGTGAAAGAGGTGGTCCGAGTGGTCCAAATAGACCAGCTTGAGGGCTTCATCAAGAAGGCTATCTAACTCGTCAACGAGTTGGGCTTGATTGCGCCCATCTCCTCTTGACAGATAGTATTTAAAGCGAAGCAGGATGTCTTTTAACTTTTCTTCGACCTGAAGGTGATAGCTGTGAATGGCCTTTTCCCGAGAGGGCATGTAAAGGTTGACCAACAGAGCAAAGCTTGTCCCGATGAGAAAGAGGAACACTTCATTGAGCAAGAGAGCTGGAGAAGTAGACTCCTGTACCAAGAGATGACCGACCAAGACACTGCTAGGTGTGATGCCGATTTCCCAGCCCATTTTGTAAGCAAGAGGCACGTAGAGAGCCAGATAGAGGCCTAGACTCCAGATGTGAAAGCCGGTCAGCTGAAAGGCTAGAACACCGATCGCGAGCGCTAGGAGCATGGAAAAGAGGCGGTTGCGTGCTAATTTCAGCGTGCTTCTGCGCGTGTCGGAGAGGCTTAAGAGAGCGATGATTCCAGCTGAAACTGCTGATGATAAATCTAAAAAATAAGCGAGAAAACAAGCAAGGCAGGTCGCCAAGATCAGTTTTGTCGTACGTTGGGTGATAGACATGAGAATTTCCTAAAAAGTTGATAATAGAGAGCGGAAAGGAGCAAATCCCACGCTTTTGTTGATTATAGTATAAATATGCCATAAAATCAAGATTTGACTAAATAATCAAATGAAATTTGAATATTTATAGGGAATAGTCTTCAGATAAGTTATGGTATAATAGGAAAAAGGAGTTTTGTATGCAAGAATTTTTTCAACGTTATTTTGATAAACTTGATTTAACAACCATGTTAGAGAATCTTTTGACCAAGTTAATCTCTCTTTTGATTCTCATCCTTCTATTTTATATAGCCAAAAAGATCCTCCATGCGACTGTCCGAAAGATTGTCAAGCCCTCGCTTAAATTCTCAAATCGAGATGCTGGCAGACAGAAGACCATTTCTCGTTTGCTTGAGAATATCTTTAACTATACCCTTTATTTCTTTTTAATCTACTGTATCTTGTCCATTTTAGGTTTGCCAGTTTCCAGCCTCCTTGCTGGGGCAGGAATTGCTGGGGTTGCCATTGGGATGGGGGCGCAAGGTTTTCTATCCGATGTCATCAATGGCTTTTTCATCCTCTTTGAACGCCAGCTCGATGTGGGCGACGAGGTGGTTCTCACAAATGGACCGATTACCGTCTCTGGCAAGGTTGTCAGTGTCGGAATCCGCACGACCCAACTTCGAAGTGAGGACCAAGCCCTTCACTTTGTTCCAAACCGAAATATCACTGTTGTCAGTAACTTTTCCCGCACAGAGTAGGTCTGCTATTTTGGCAGATTTGTGGTACAATAGAAAGAGTTTGGTAAAGGAGAAAATATGTTTGTAGAAAAGCAGTTGGGCAATGGATGCACTTGGATTAACCTAGATTTGGGAAAATTGAAAAAACTAGAAGATCTCTCTGAAATCTATGGATTGGACAAGGAAACCATCGAATACGCACTGGATAGAAATGAGCGCGCCCACATGGACTACCACCGCGAAAGTGGAACCGTCACCTTTATCTACAATGTATTGGATTTGAAAAAGGACAAGGAATACTATGAAGCCTTTCCCATGACCTTTATCGTGGAGCATCATCGCTTGATTACGATTAGTAATAAGAAAAATGCCTATGTGATTGAACAGATGACACGTTATTTAGAGAGTCATGATATGCTTTCTATCTACAAATTTCTCTTTGCTAGTCTGGAAATCATCAGCAATGCCTACTATCCTGTCATCGAACAGATGGATAAAAGTAAGGATGAGGTCAATGGCCTCTTGCGTCAGCGAACGACCAAGAAAAACCTCTTTGCCCTTTCCGACTTGGAGACTGGTATGGTCTATCTGACAGCGGCTGCCAAGCAAAATCGCATGTTGCTAGAACATATCCAAGGACATGCCCTTTATCGCAGATTTAACGAAGTTGAGAGAGAACAGTTTGATGATGCCATGATTGAGGCTCACCAGCTGGTTTCGATGACCGATTTGATTTCTCAAGTTCTGAAACAACTCTCAGCCTCTTACAACAATATCCTAAACAACAACCTGAATGATAACTTGACAACCTTGACCATTATTTCAGTTTTACTAGCAGTCTTGGCAGTAGTGACGGGCTTCTTCGGGATGAATGTTCCCCTCCCCTTCACAGACGAGCCCTATGCTTGGGTCTACATCAGCTTGGCTAGTGCAGTTTTATGGCTGGTCTTGTCATTGATTTTGAGAAAAATTGCGAAAAAAAGTTAAGAAAAGGAGCCAGAATGGCGATTGAAAACTATATGCCAGATTTTGCTGTGGAAGCAGTCTATGATCTGACAGTCCCAAGCCTGCAGGCGCAGGGGATCAAGGCTGTTTTGGTCGATTTGGACAATACCCTCATTGCTTGGAACAACCCTGATGGGACACCAGAGATGAAACAGTGGCTACATGACCTTCGGGATGCAGGTATTCGCATCATCGTGGTCTCAAATAATACCAAAAAACGAGTTCAACGCGCAGTTGAGAAATTTGGGATTGATTACGTTTATTGGGCATTGAAACCCTTCACATTTGGGATTGACCGTGCCATGAAGGAATTCCACTATGAGAAAAATGAAGTGGTCATGGTCGGCGACCAGCTCATGACCGATATTCGGGCAGCGCATCGTGCGGGTATTCGCTCGATCTTAGTCAAACCCTTGGTTCAACATGACTCTGTCAAGACGCAGATTAACCGGGCTCGCGAGCGCCGTGTCATGAAGCAAATTACTGAAAAGTACGGACCGATTACATATAAAAAAGGAATCTAACTATGGAAGAAATTCTCTGTATTGGTTGTGGAGCAACCATTCAGACGACAGACAAGGCTGGTCTTGGATTTACTCCCCAGTCGGCACTCGAAAAAGGATTGGAGACAGGCGAAGTCTATTGCCAACGCTGTTTCCGTCTCCGTCATTACAATGAAATCACAGATGTCCAGTTGACGGACGATGATTTCCTCAAACTCTTGCACGAGGTTGGAGACAGTGATGCCTTGGTGGTCAATGTCATTGATATCTTTGACTTTAATGGCTCTGTCATCCCAGGCTTGCCACGCTTTGTATCGGGCAATGATGTCCTCTTGGTTGGAAATAAAAAAGATATCCTGCCCAAGTCTGTTAAACCGGGCAAGATTAGCCAGTGGCTCCTGGAACGTGCCCACGAAGAAGGACTTCGTCCAGTAGATGTCGTTCTAACTTCGGCGCAAAATAAACATGCCATCAAGGAAGTCATTGACAAGATTGAACACTACCGTAAGGGCCGCGATGTCTATGTCGTTGGCGTGACAAACGTTGGGAAATCAACCCTCATCAATGCCATCATCCAGGAAATCACGGGTGATCAGAATGTCATTACGACTTCGCGATTCCCAGGGACAACCTTGGACAAGATTGAGATCCCACTTGATGACGGATCTTATATCTACGATACGCCGGGGATTATCCACCGCCACCAGATGGCTCACTACTTGACGGCTAAAAATCTTAAGTATGTCAGCCCTAAAAAGGAAATCAAGCCTAAAACCTATCAGCTCAATTCGGAGCAAACCCTGTTTTTAGGCGGTTTAGGACGATTTGACTTTATTGCAGGAGAAAAGCAAGGTTTTACTGCCTTCTTTGACAATGAACTCAAACTCCATCGTACCAAGCTAGAAGGTGCTAGTGCTTTCTATGACAAGCACCTAGGAACCCTTTTGACTCCACCAAATAGCAAGGAAAAGGAAGATTTTCCAAAACTGGTTGAGCATGTCTTTACCATCAAGGACAAGACTGACCTAGTCATCTCAGGACTCGGCTGGATCCGAGTAACAGGCACCGCCAAAGTCGCCGTCTGGGCACCAGAAGGCGTCGCAGTCGTCACACGAAAAGCAATTATTTAAACACAGAAAGGAAAGGGTTGTCTTTATTAAGGCGAGCATTGCGAGCCCCATGGAGAATACTTTTCGCTGTGGTGTCAGTTGGTACAAGTGATTGTACCAACTGCGGAAAATTTGAGACCTTAGACTCAAATTTTAGTCATGAAAGTCCGAAGGACTTTGCTGACGTCCGTCACCACTTTATAAAAGTATAAAAAGAAACTCTTTTAAAGAAATTATGTCATTAACATCAAAACAACGTGCCTTCCTCAACAGCCAGGCACACACCCTCAAACCCATCATTCAAATTGGAAAAAATGGTCTCAACGACCAAATCAAAACCAGCGTCCGTCAAGCTCTTGACGCGCGTGAATTGATCAAGGTTACTCTCTTGCAAAACACAGATGAAAACATCCACGAAGTAGCTGAAATCTTGGAAGAAGAAATCGGTGTGGATACAGTCCAAAAAATCGGACGCATCTTGATTTTGTATAAACAATCCAGCAAGAAAGAAAATCGCAAGATTTCCAAGAAAGTCAAAGAAATCTAAAACCTACTCCAAACAACTGTTTTTACAGAGAATTAAAGGAAGACGAGCCTATGGCAATCGAATTATTGACTCCCTTTACCAAGGTAGAGTTGGAGCCAGAAATCAAGGAGAAAAAACGCAAACAAGTTGGGATTTTAGGAGGGAATTTTAACCCTGTTCACCATGCCCATCTTGTTGTGGCGGACCAAGTACGACAACAGTTAGGACTGGACCAGGTCCTGCTTATGCCCGAATACCAACCACCTCATGTAGATAAAAAAGAAACCATCCCTGAACATCACCGTCTCAAGATGCTTGAATTAGCGATTGAGGGGATTGACGGTCTAGCTATTGAAACTATTGAGCTGGAGCGCAAGGGCATTTCTTACACCTACGACACCATGAAGATTTTGACAGAGCAACATCCAGATACGGATTATTACTTCATTATCGGAGCTGATATGGTGGATTATCTGCCTAAGTGGTACCGAATTGATGAGCTAGTCGATATGGTTCAGTTTGTGGGGGTCCAGCGCCCACGCTACAAGGCAGGGACTTCCTATCCAGTTATCTGGGTGGATGTACCTCTCATGGATATCTCATCCAGCATGGTGCGCGATTTCCTTGCCCAAGGTCGGAAACCCAACTTTCTCCTACCTCAGCCAGTGCTAGACTACATCGAGAAGGAGGGGCTCTACTGATGGCCTATCAAGACTATATCAACTGCTCCCGTGAGGCTTTGTTGGAAAAAATGGCAGAGCTTCTGCCTGAAAAACGTTTAACTCATTGTCTGGGTGTAGAGCGTGCAGCCATAGAACTAGCTGAGAGATTTGGAGTCGATGCCGAGAAAGCAGGACTAGCAGGTCTTCTCCATGACTATGCTAAAAAGTTGTCAGATCAGGAATTCCTAAACTTGATTGACCGTTATCAGCTAGACCCTGACCTCAAAAACTGGGGCAATAATGTCTGGCATGGCATGGTCGGAATTTATAAAATCAAAGAAGATTTGGATTTACAAGATTCTGAAATCCTGCGAGCCATTGAAATCCATACAGTCGGGGCTGGTCAGATGACGGACTTAGACAAGGTCATCTATATAGCAGACTACATCGAGCACAATCGTGCCTTTCCAGGAGTGGACCAGGCGCGTGAGATTGCAAGTTCATCGCTCAATAAGGCAGTGGCCTACGAAACAGCTCGTACCGTGGAGCATCTAGCTCATCAGGGATTCCCCATCTATCCCCAAACCCTTGAAACCTATAACGCCTTTGTGCACTATTTGAAAGAGGACTAAATGAACGAAAAAGAATTACTAGAACTAGTCGTGAAAGCGGCTGATGAGAAACGTGCGGAGGATATCCTTGCACTTGATGTACAAGATTTGACCAGTGTGACAGACTACTTTGTTATCACTAGCTCGATGAATAGCCGTCAGTTGGACGCTATCGCTGATAATATCCGTGAAAAAGTAGCCGAAGCTGGTGTTAAAGGCAGCCATGTTGAAGGTGATGCAGCTGGAGGCTGGGTCTTGCTAGACCTCGGTGGTGTCGTCGTGCATATCTTCTCAGAAGAAATGCGTGCCCACTATAACCTAGAAAAACTCTGGCATGAGGCGGATTCAGTAGACATTTCAGAAGCCTTGGCATAGGAGATGAACTCAGTTGTAGTCAACTGGGTTTCTTTGCTTATTTTAAAAGAAATTGATGGAAAGGTGAGGGCGTCGTGTTTTGTTTATTTCAGAACTGAACACGAGCTAAAAGCTGCGAGAAAAAGATAAACTTCCTTTGTATCTGACGATACAGCAGAAAGTTTCCTATTTTCTCTTTACTTTTAACGCTCTTTGTATCTTAGAAAGGATTTGAACCCGTCCTGTAATCGTCGGAAAATAGACAGCCTTCCTTGGAGCTCGGCTCCATCGTCAGGCTCCTAATTTTCTATCGAATTACGGGCGGACTTGGTATCTTGATTTATGGCTACATATGAAACCTTTGCGGCTGTTTACGATGCTGTGATGGACGATAGTTTATACGATAAATGGACGGATTTTTCGCTGCGACATTTGCCTAAGACCAAGGGGAGAAAGAAGCTTTTGGAATTGGCTTGTGGGACAGGGATCCAGTCTGTTCGCTTTTCTCAGGCTGGTTTTGATGTGACTGGACTGGACTTGAGTGCTGATATGTTGAAGATTGCCGAGAAGAGAGCTACTTCAGCCAAGCAAAAGATTGATTTTATTGAAGGCAATATGCTAGATTTGTCCAAGGCAGGTAAATACGACTTCGTGACCTGCTATTCAGATTCTATCTGCTACATGCAGGATGAGGTGGAAGTAGGGGATGTCTTTAAAGAAGTCTATAATTCCCTCAACGAAGATGGTGTCTTTATCTTTGATGTGCATTCGACCTACCAGACAGATGAAGTTTTTCCAGGCTATTCCTACCATGAAAATGCGGAAGATTTCGCCATGCTTTGGGACACCTATGAGGACGAAGCTCCTCACTCCATCGTGCATGAGTTGACTTTCTTTGTCAAGGAGGCTGACGGGTCCTTTAGTCGCCACGATGAAGTGCATGAGGAGCGGACTTATGAGGTTTTGACCTATGATATTTTGCTGGAACAAGCTGGCTTCAAGTCTTTCAGACTCTATGCGGACTTTGAGGACAAGGAACCGACAGAAAACAGTAGACGTTGGTTTTTTGTCGCACAGAAGTAGGAGATTTCTATGAGCATCACAGGTATTATCGCGGAGTTCAATCCTTTTCATAATGGGCACAAATACCTGCTGGATCAGGCAGAGGGGCTGAAAATTGTTGCCATGTCTGGGAACTTCATGCAAAGAGGAGAGCCGGCTATCGTGGACAAGTGGGTACGGGCCCAGATGGCACTGGAAAATGGTGCAGACTTGGTAGTGGAATTGCCCTTTTTAGTCAGTGTTCAGGCGGCAGATTTCTTTGGCCAAGGAGCTGTGGATATCTTGGCTCGCTTGGGGATTGATAGGCTAGCTTTCGGGACAGAGGAAGTTCTGGATTATCAAAAGATATCTGACTTATACACAGAGCAAGGTACTGAGATGGAGAGTTTTGTGGAAAATCTACCTGATTCCCTTTCTTATCCCCAGAAAACCCAAGCTATGTGGCAAGAATTTGCAGATCTAGATTTTTCAGGCAATACGCCTAATCATGTCCTTGCTCTGGCCTATGCCAAGGCGGTTGCGGGACGCAACATCAAACTGCATCCGATTCAGCGTCAGGGAGCGGGTTATCATTCTGTGGATAAGGATGTGGACTTCGCCTCGGCGACAGCCCTCCGTCAGCACCAGAGGGACAAAGATTTCTTAGAATGCTTTATGCCTTCTGTTGACCTCTTTGAGCAGGCCTGTAAGGTGAGCTGGGATGACTATTTTCCCTTGCTCCGCTATCAAATCTTGTCAAATCCAGATCTAACCACAATTTATCAGGTCAATCAAGAAATGGCTGTGCGCATCAAGGAAGCTATCAAGACAGCCCAGTCTGTTGACGAATTGGTCGAGGCAGTTGCTACCAAGCGCTATACCAAGGCGCGTGTCAGACGCCTCTTGACCTATATCTTTGTCCAGGCCAGAGAAAGTGACTTGCCAGAGGGCATCCATGTCCTAGGATTTACAGAAAAAGGCAGACAGCACCTTAAAGCTCTCAAGGAGCAGGTCAATCTCGTCAGCCGTATCGGTAAAGAACCCTGGGATGCCATAACCCAAAAGGCGGACCAGATTTACCAACTAGGACACCCAAGCATCGCAGAGCAGAATTTCGGCAGAGTGCCGATTAGAATAGAAACAAACTAAGTCTACAGAAAGGTAGGCTTTTTTAGCATATTTTCGAATAAATAGATAGAAAAGAAAAATCTTGTACAAGTTCCTGACAATTCCTTTCTTTTTGTGTATAATAGTGGAAAAGAGGTAAAACGAGGTATGGTTATGGAAGCAGTTCTTTATTCAACATTCCGAAATCATTTAAAAGACTACATGAAGAAGGTGAACGATGAGTTTGAACCTTTAACGGTGGTCAATAAAAATCCAGACGAGGATATTGTAGTCCTTTCAAAGAGCGAATGGGACAGTATTCAGGAAACCCTGAGAATCGCTCAAAATAAGGAACTTTCTGATAAGGTTTTGCGAGGAATGGCTCAAGTCCGAGCTGGAAGCACTCAGGTACATGTGATTGAGGAGTGAGAAATGCTGCTCAAATTTACAGAAGAAGCCTGGGCAGATTATTGCTACTGGCAAACTCAGGACAAGAAAACATTAAAAAGAATCAATAAATTAATCAAGGATATTCAACGTGATCCTTTTTCAGGAATTGGGAAACCAGAACCACTCAAGTATGACTACCAAGGAGCCTGGTCACGTCGTATTGATGCAGAAAATCGATTGATTTATATGATGGATGGGGATAACATCGTTTTCTTGTCCTTCAAAGATCACTACTAAGTCTACTAAAAGGTAGGCTTTTTATTGTATGTTTTAATGAAAATGTCATTTTTAAGTGTTAGAAAGTTTGTTTGGGGATTTCAGAACTTTCTCCTAAAATTCACACAAAACTCTTCAATTTGGGTTTGTGAAAATCGGTTTTTTATGATAGAATATTAAGGAATGTATGTCATTCGATAAACAAATTTAATGAGGTAAAAACATGGAAATCATGACACTTGCGATTGCTGTTTTTGCCGTCATCATTGGTTTAGTCATTGGATATGTCAGCATCTCAGCTAAGATGAAATCATCTCAAGAGGCTGCAGAGTTGATGCTTCTAAATGCTGAACAAGAAGCAACTAATTTACGAGGACAAGCTGAGCGCGAAGCGGATTTATTGCTAAATGAAGCCAAGAGCGAAAGCAAGTCTCTTAAAAAAGAAGCACTATTGGAGGCCAAAGAGGAAGCCAGAAAATACCGTGAAGAAGTGGACGCTGAATTTAAGTCAGAACGTCAGGAGCTCAAGCAAATTGAAAGTCGTTTGACGGAGAGAGCTACGAGCCTTGACCGTAAGGACGACAATTTGACGAACAAAGAAAAAACACTTGAACAAAAAGAACAAAGTATTTCTGATAGAGCAAAAAACCTTGATGCACGTGAAGAGCAATTAGAGGAAGTCGAAAGACAAAAAGAAGCCGAACTTGAACGTATCAGCTCCCTATCCCAAACTGAGGCTCGAGATATTATCTTGGCTCAGACAGAGGAAAACTTGACCAAGGAAATTGCTAGCCGTATTCGTGAGGCTGAGCAAGAAGTCAAGGAACGTTCAGACAAGATTGCCAAGGATATCTTGGTTCAGGCTATGCAGCGTATCGCTGGTGACTATGTAGCGGAGTCAACAAACTCTACAGTTCACCTACCAGATGATACCATGAAGGGGCGCATTATCGGTCGTGAAGGTCGAAACATTCGTACCTTTGAAAGTTTGACAGGGGTAGATGTCATCATTGACGACACTCCGGAAGTGGTAACCTTGTCAGGATTTGATCCGATTCGTCGTGAAATTGCTCGTATGACCATGGAAATGTTGCTCAAGGATGGCCGTATCCACCCAGCTCGTATCGAGGAGTTGGTTGAGAAAAACCGTCAGGAGATAGACAATAAAATCCGTGAATATGGGGAGGCTGCTGCCTATGAGATTGGTGCGCCAAACCTCCATCCAGACTTGATGAAGATTATGGGACGTTTGCAGTTCCGTACTTCATATGGACAAAATGTCTTGCGTCATTCGATTGAAGTTGCTAAGTTATCTGGTATCATCGCGAGTGAACTTGGTGAAAATGCAGCTCTTGCCCGTCGTGCTGGATTCCTTCATGACATCGGGAAAGCTATTGACCGCGAGGTTGAAGGCAGTCACGTTGAGATTGGTACGGAGTTGGCTCGTAAGTACAAGGAACACCCAGTTGTGGTGAATACGATTGCTAGCCACCACGGCGATGTCGAAGCTGAAAGTGTCATTGCAGTGATTGTTGCTGCAGCAGATGCCTTGAGTGCAGCGCGTCCAGGTGCTCGTAGTGAATCTCTTGAAAGCTATATCAAGCGTCTCCATGACTTGGAAGAAATCGCCAATGGCTTTGAAGGAGTGCAAAATAGCTTTGCCCTTCAAGCAGGACGTGAAATCCGTATCATGGTTAATCCAGGACAAATCAAAGACGACAAAGTCACAATCTTGGCTCACAAAGTTCGTGAGAAAATTGAAAATAATCTCGATTACCCAGGAAATATCAAGGTAACCGTGATCCGCGAACTTCGTGCAGTAGATTATGCTAAATAAATAAGAAAGAGCAGTTGAAAAATTACTGCTTTTTTGTTACACTAGATAGAAAGACTGTAGAAGGATAACTGACGCTATCATCAGTATCCGAGAGAAATTTTACTTTATTTCACAGACTAACTAAAGGAGACATAATGGCAGACCGAGGCTTGCTAATCGTTTTTTCTGGTCCTTCAGGAGTTGGGAAAGGAACGGTTAGAAGAGAGATTTTTGAGAGTTCTGAGAATCAATTTCAATACTCTGTATCGATGACGACACGTGCGCAACGTCCTGGTGAAGTGGACGGGGTGGACTATTTCTTCCGTACTCGTGAAGAGTTTGAAGAGCTGATCCGTCAAGGCCAGATGTTGGAATATGCAGAATATGTCGGTAACTACTATGGAACTCCTCTGACCTATGTCAATGAAACTCTGGACAAGGGAATCGATGTCTTTCTTGAGATTGAAGTCCAAGGAGCCCTTCAGGTTAAGAAAAAGGTTCCAGATGCTGTCTTTATCTTTCTAACACCACCAGATTTGGATGAATTGCAAGATCGTTTGGTAGGTCGTGGAACAGATAGCGCTGAAGTGATTGCCCAACGAATCGAAAAAGCCAAGGAAGAAATTGCTCTCATGCGTGAGTATGATTATGCCATTGTCAACGATCAGGTGCCCCTCGCTGCTGAACGTGTCAAGCGTGTGATCGAAGCAGAACACTTCCGTGTGGACCGTGTCATTGGTCACTACCAGGAGATGTTGCCAAAATCTCCAACTACTCGATAAACTATAGGAAACAGGTACAAGCAAATGATGTTAAAACCCTCTATCGATACCTTGCTAGACAAGGTGCCATCAAAATATTCACTCGTAATCTTGGAAGCAAAGCGTGCCCACGAATTAGAAGCTGGAGCACCTGCAACTCAAGAGTTTAAGTCTGAAAAATCAACTCTTCGTGCTTTGGAAGAAATCGAGTCTGGAAATGTAACCATTCACCCAGATCCAGAAGGAAAACGTGAAGCGGTTCGTCTCCGTATCGAAGAAGAAAAACGCCGCAGAGAAGAAGAAGAAAAGAAAATCAAAGAGCAAATCGCTAAAGAAAAAGAAGATGGTGAAAAAATTTAAGGTTGGGGGGACTCAATCTTATTTTTTCTATTACAAGAATGTAGTGACAAGAAGGAGGTGAGAAGATGGCTATCGCAAAGATTATCGTGGATGTTCCCCTGATGCAGACGGATCAGCCATACAGTTACAAGGTCCCTGAGGAATTTGTAGAGATGCTGGAAGTCGGTATGCGGGTCCATGTCCCCTTCGGCAAGGGCAATCGTTTGATCCAAGGGATTGTGCTAGGCTTGGAGTCCCATTCGGATGAAGAAGCTGTCAATCAGGACTTGAAAGAGATTGCGGAGGTGCTAGACTTTTCTCCAGTCTTGACCCAAGAGCAACTCTGGCTAGCTGAGGAGCTACGTAAGTCTGTCTTTTCTTACAAAATCTCCATTCTAAAAGCCATGCTTCCAGGCTTTTTAAACTCTAGCTATGATAAGATTCTCTATCCTGTGGAAGGTCTGAGTCAGGCAGACCGAGAGCGCTTGTTCGGTTCAGGAGATTCGCTAGCCTTTTCATCTCTAGATTTGGCCAAGCAGGCAGAAATGATGCGCTTGACGAGAAAAGGGCTGCTCCGCTTAGAGTACCAGGCTGTTGATCAAAAGAAGGTCAAGACCCAGTCTTGGTATGAGGTTGATGATAATCGACTAGAGCAGATTGAGATTTCTGCGCGTGCTAAGAAAAAGGCAGAGCTGAGAGACTATTTACTGGCTCATCCGGAAAGTGCTCCTCTGGCTAGCTTATTAGAGTCTTATTCGCGAGAGCAAATCAACTTCTTTGTGGAGCAAGGAGCTCTAAGCCTTGTCCACAAGGAAGTGCAACGCTCAGCCGCTTATTTTGAAGGCATTGAAGCCAGCCAACCTTTGGAATTGAATCCTGAACAAAGACAAGCTCGCGATGCTGTTATCAGTGCTATTGGCAGTCAGCAACCACCATTCCTCCTTCAAGGGATTACAGGAAGTGGGAAAACAGAGGTTTACTTGCAGATTATCCAAGGCGCCTTGGACAAGGGCAAGACAGCCATTTTGCTGGTACCTGAGATTTCCTTGACGCCGCAAATGACGGAGCGTTTTATTGCTCGTTTCGGCGAAAAAGTAGCCATTCTCCACTCAGGTCTGTCCAATGGTGAAAAGTACGACGAATGGCGCAAGGTCGAGCGTGGAGATGCTCAAGTTGTCGTTGGCGCTAGATCAGCTATCTTTGCTCCGCTGAAAAATCTAGGTGTCATCATTATCGATGAAGAACATGAATCTAGTTACAAGCAAGATAGCAATCCGCGTTACCATGCTAGAGAGGTCGCCATTCTACGGGCCCAGTACAATCAAGCGTCCCTGGTCCTTGGTTCGGCTACACCGAGCTTAGAGAGTCGTGCGCGAGCTGGAAAAGGTGTCTATCACCACTTACGTCTAAGCCAACGGGCCAATCCTTTAGCCACTATTCCTGAGGTTCAAGTGATTGACTTTCGGGACTATATCGGACAGAATGAGACATCAAACTTTACACCTCCTTTGCTAGAGGCCATCCAAGACCGTTTGGATAAAAAAGAGCAGGTAGTCCTCATGCTCAATCGTCGGGGTTATTCTAGCTTTGTTATGTGTCGGGAGTGTGGGACGGTGGATACTTGTCCCAACTGTGACATTTCTCTGACTCTCCACATGGATACCAAGACTATGAATTGCCATTACTGTGGCTTTTCGAAGGGAATTCCTCATGTCTGTCCTAACTGTCAGAGTCGCAGTATTCGATACTATGGGACGGGGACTCAGAAAGCCTATGATGAGCTAGCAGAGCTCTTTCCTCAGGCACGCATTCTGCGGATGGATGTGGATACGACCCGTAGGAAGGGTAGTCACCAAGCTCTTCTTGACCAGTTTGGCCAAGGGCAAGCAGATATCTTGCTGGGAACTCAGATGATTGCCAAGGGTTTGGATTTTCCAAATGTGACCCTAGTTGGAGTGCTTAATGCAGATACGGCCTTGAATCTGCCTGATTTCCGTTCTTCTGAGAGAACCTTCCAGCTCTTAACCCAGGTGGCAGGCCGTGCAGGTCGAGCGGAAAAAGCTGGACTGGTCTTGATCCAGTCTTACAATCCTGATCACTATGCCATTCGTTTTGCCAAGGAACAGGACTATGAAGGTTTTTATGCCTATGAAATGAGTATCAGACGCCAACTTGGCTACCCGCCTTATTATTTCACTATTGGGATTACCCTCTCTCACAAGAAAGAAGAAGAGGTTGTCAAACGTGCCTATGAAGTTATGGGGATTTTGCGCTCAGGTTTATCGGAAACTAGTAAAATCCTTGGACCAACGCCAAAACCCATTGCCCGTACCCACAACCTTTATCATTACCAGATTTTGATTAAATACCGTTTAGAAGATGAGCTGGGTCCAACCCTCAATCAGGTCTTGGCCTTGACTCAAGAACGTGAAAATAGCGAGCTTCGTCTCAGCATTGACCACGAACCGCAGCAATTTTTATAAGAAGGAGAAGAAATGACAAAACTAATCTTTATGGGGACCCCTGAATTTTCAGCGACAGTTTTGAAGGGGTTGTTATCAGACGACCGTTACGAGATCCTAGCTGTTGTGACCCAGCCAGACCGCGCTGTCGGCCGTAAAAAAGTAATCCAAGAAACCCCAGTCAAGCAGGCTGCCAAAGAAGCGGGTCTCCCTATCTACCAACCTGAAAAATTATCTGGAAGTCCAGAGCTGGAAGCTATTATGAATTTAGGAGCGGATGGGATTGTGACCGCTGCTTTTGGGCAGTTTCTCCCAAGCAAACTTCTTGATAGCATGGACTTTGCGGTCAATGTTCACGCTTCCCTTCTTCCCAAACACCGTGGTGGCGCTCCCATTCATTATGCCCTGATTCAAGGAGATGAGGAGGCTGGTGTGACTATCATGGAAATGGTTAAGGAAATGGATGCAGGGGATATGATTTCCCGTCGCAGTATTCCCATCACAGATGAGGACAATGTTGGCACCTTGTTTGAAAAATTGGCAATCGTTGGCCGTGATTTACTCTTGGATACACTACCTGGCTACCTAGCAGGAGAAATCCAACCTGAACCACAAGATCCAAGTCAGGTTACTTTCTCACCAAATATTAAGCCAGAGGAAGAAAAGTTGGACTGGAATAAGACTAACCGTCAACTCTTCAACCAAATCCGTGGCATGAATCCATGGCCTGTTGCCCACACTTTTCTCAAGGGAGACCGCTTTAAAATCTATGAAGCCCTACCAGTAGAAGGTCAGGGAGATCCAGGTGAGATCCTCTCTATTGGCAAGAAAGAATTGATCGTTGCAGCGGCTGAAGGAGCTCTATCCCTCAAGCAAGTGCAGCCAGCAGGTAAGCCTAAGATGGACATTGCTTCCTTCCTCAACGGAGTTGGAAGGACATTGACTGTAGGAGAACGATTTGGTGACTAAAGTAGAAACGGCTAGAAATCTAGCTCTAGCAGTGTTAGAGGATGTTTTTGTCAACCAAGCATACTCCAATATTGCCTTAAATAAACACCTCAAGGGCAGTCAACTTTCAGCAGCAGACAAGGGTTTGGTGACAGAGATTGTCTACGGAACGGTAGCCCGCAAACTCACCTTAGAATGGTATCTGTCCCACTTTATCCAAGACCGAGACAAGCTAGATAACTGGCTCTATGTCCTTCTTCTCATGAGCGCCTACCAAGTCCGTTTTCTAGATAAGGTGCCTGACCATGCTGTGGTCAATGAAGCAGTGGAAATAGCTAAAGCACGTAAAAAAGGCAGTGAAAAATTGGTCAACGCTGTCCTTCGTCGTATCTTGAGAGAAGGGTGGCCAGATTTTGAAACTATCAAACGCAAAAACAAGCGTGATTCCATTGCCTATTCTCTCCCAGTTTGGCTAGTGTCTAAACTCAAGGAAGAATACGGTGAAGAGCGAGCCCAAGCCATCTTTGAAAGCCTCTTGGTGCGCAACAAAGCTAGTATTCGAGTGACAGACTTGAGCCGAAAGGAGGAAATCAAGGCCGTGTTAGAGGCGAATGATTCACCTTTGGCCGCTTCTGGTTTGGTCAAGGAGCAGGGACACTTTGCGGGACATGATTTGTTTTCAGAGGGTGCTATTACCATCCAAGATGAGTCCAGTCAACTGGTTGCTCCGACTCTTGATCTACAGGGTGATGAACAGGTCCTGGATGCCTGTGCGGCTCCGGGCGGGAAAACAGTCCATATGGCCTCTTACCTCACATCTGGTAAGGTGACGGCTTTGGATCTTTATGATCACAAGTTGGACTTGATCCAAGAAAACGCCCAACGTCTGGGTGTGGCGGATCGAGTGCAAACGCAAAAATTGGACGCCAGAAAAGTGCATGAGTTTTTTGAAAAAGACTCTTTTGATAAGATTTTAGTAGATGCCCCTTGTTCTGGGATCGGCCTCTTGCGCCGCAAACCAGATATCAAATACAATAAGGAAACGGCAGATTTCACGTCCCTACAGGAAATTCAGCTGGAAATATTAGGTAGTGTTTGTCAAACACTACGAAAAGGTGGTATAATAACGTATAGTACCTGTACTATTGTCTCTGAGGAGAACTTTCAAGTCGTTGAGGCGTTTTTAGAAAGTCATCCCGAGTTCGAGCAGGTTAAACTAGAACACGAATGTATAGATATCCTGAAAGATGGCTGTATCCTGATTACTCCAGAATTGTACGGAAGTGATGGATTCTTCATTAGCCAATTTCGTAAGATATCAGATTAGGAAGGAACTGACACAATGGAAATAGCATTATTAACAGATGTTGGTCAGAAACGAACAAATAACCAAGACTATGTCAATCACTTTGTCAACCGAGCAGGACGCACTATGATCCTCTTGGCTGACGGGATGGGAGGGCACCGTGCAGGAAATATCGCTAGTGAAATGGCGGTAACAGACCTAGGCGTGGCTTGGGTGGATACCCAAATCGACTCAGTTAATGAAGTTCGTGAGTGGTTTGCCCACTACCTAGAGATTGAAAATCAAAAAATTCATCAACTAGGTCAGGACGAAGACTACAAAGGTATGGGAACTACGCTAGAAGCCATGGCTATTATTGGCAACCAAGCTATCTATGCTCATATTGGAGATTCTCGTATTGGTTTGATTCGTGGAGAAGAGTACCACCAGTTGACCAGTGACCATTCCTTGGTCAATGAATTGCTCAAGGCTGGCCAGTTGACTCCAGAAGAAGCTGAAGCGCATCCCCAAAAAAATATCATCACTCAGTCCATCGGACAAAAAGATGAGATTCAACCAGATTTTGGAATGATTACACTTGAGTCAGGGGATTATCTCCTGCTCAACAGTGACGGCCTAACCAATATGATTTCGGCCAGCGAGATTTATGATATCGTAACCAGCGATATTTCCTTAGCAGACAAGGCGGCAACCCTCATTCGTTTCGCTAACAATGCAGGAGGTTTAGACAACATTACGGTTGCCCTTGTTTACATGAACGAGGAGGAAGCAGAATGATCCAAATCGGCAAGATTTTTGCCGGGCGGTATCGGATTATCAAACAGATTGGTCGAGGGGGCATGGCAGATGTTTACCTGGCCAAGGATTTGATCCTAGACGGGGAAGAAGTGGCGGTCAAGGTCCTGAGGACCAACTACCAGACAGACCCGATTGCTGTAGCACGTTTCCAGCGTGAAGCGAGGGCTATGGCAGATCTGGACCATCCTCATATCGTTCGGATAACAGATATTGGTGAGGAAGAAGGTCAACAGTACCTAGCTATGGAGTACGTAGCAGGGCTTGATCTTAAGCGTTATATCAAAGAACACCATCCTCTTTCAAATGAAGAAGCAGTTCGAATCATGGGACAAATCCTCTTGGCGATGCGCTTAGCCCATACTAGAGGCATTGTACACCGCGATTTGAAACCTCAAAATATCCTACTGACACCTGATGGCACAGCCAAGGTCACTGACTTTGGAATTGCAGTAGCCTTTGCGGAGACCAGTCTGACCCAGACAAACTCGATGCTGGGTTCGGTTCATTATTTGTCACCAGAGCAAGCGCGTGGTTCTAAAGCGACTTTCCAGAGCGATATCTATGCAATGGGGATTATCTTCTATGAGATGCTGACGGGACATATCCCTTATGATGGGGATAGTGCAGTTACGATTGCTCTCCAGCATTTCCAGAAGCCACTTCCATCAGTCATTGCTGAAAATCCATCTGTCCCTCAGGCTTTAGAAAATGTTGTCATCAAGGCAACGGCCAAGAAATTGACGGATCGCTATCAGTCTGTTTCGGAGATGTATGTAGATTTATCGAGTAGTTTGTCCTACAATCGCCGAAATGAACCAAAATTGGTCTTTGATGATGCCAGCAAGGCAGATACCAAGACCTTGCCTAAAGTTCCACAAAGTACACTGACATCTATTCCTAAAGCGCCTGCGCAAGAAGAACGCCCTCAGCCAAAGAAAGCAACTCAACCAGTCGCTGAGCCAGCACCTGCACCAAAGCCAGCTAAAAAACGGAAGTTTAAAGCTCGCTATATGATTCTTTTAGCTAGCCTTCTATTGGTTGCAGCCTCTTTAATCTGGATTTTGTCAAGAACACCTGCAACAATTGCCATTCCTAACGTAGCTGGACAAACCGTTGCAGAGGCCAAAGAAGCACTCAAAAAATCCAAGTTTGAAGCTGGTGAGGAGAAATCGGAGGCTAGTGATACAGTAGCAGAAGGCCGCGTTATTCGAACCGATCCTGAAGCAGGCAGCAGCCGAAAAGAAGGGACCAAGGTCAATTTGATTGTTTCTTCAGGCAAGCAATCCTTCCAATTGAGCAATTACGTCGGACGCAAGTATACAGAAGTTGTAGCTGAGCTCAAGGAGAAAAAGGTACCAGAAAATCTAATCCAGATGGAAGAGGAAGTATCCAGCGAAAGCGAACCGGGAACTATCCTCAGACAGACTCCTGCTTCGGGTTCGACCTATGATCTCTCAAAAGCCACTACGATCACCTTAACAGTTGCTAAGAAGGGCATGCCGAACTACATCGGTTCAAGTCTCGAATTTACTAAGAATAATCTGACTCAGATTGTCGGAGTAAAAGAGGCTAATATCGAGGTTATTGAAGTATCGACTGCTCCTGAAGGAACAGCAGAGGGTACGGTTGTAGATCAAACACCAAAAGCTGGAGAAAAGCTTGACCTTACATACACACGTATCAAGATTTCGATTTACAAACCGAAAACACCGCCGTCAACTTCATCCTCTACCCCTGCTCAACGAGGGAACCAGGGTTCTACAACAACACCAAATCAAGGGAACCAACAAGGGAATCAACAAGGGAACCAGCAAGGAAATCAACAAGGAAATAATCCTCCAACGAATCAACCAAACAATGAAGGAAACCGCGAAAGTTCTCGAGATTAAACGAATCTTTGTCATGAAATCATGACAAAGATTTTTTTTCACAAGATTTTGTGATAAAATATAGGAAGTAGAAAAAAGGAGGAGAAAATGGACGAATCGAGAGAGTTGAATGCCGTCATTGATGTGATTATGCTAGCAGGAACCATTCTCCTGAAAAGTGGCTCAGAGATTCATCGGGTTGAGGATACTATGATCCGTATTGCCCATTCGCAAGGAATAATGGATTGCAATGTTCTTGCCATGCCCGCAGCTATTTTCTTTTCTATTGAAAACACCAATATTTCTCGGATGAAACGGGTGACCTCATCCTCTTATAACATTGAAAAAGTCTGTGATGTCAACCAAGTATCACGGGAGCTCGTCGGAGGGCAGATTGATCTCTCGACAGCCTTTAATAAGCTCAAAGAAATCGGCAATCAAGCCCTTCCTTATACCAAGTTCCAAGTGACTGTAGCAGCGACCCTCAGTGCCCCTTTCTTCTCGATTATGTTTGGAGGCAATGTCTATGACGCTTTTGGTGCGGCTATTGCGACCTTATTTGGTTTTGCCTTCTCTCTCTACGTAGAGAAGTTTGTCCGCATTCCTTTTGTAACGGCCTTTGCGGGTGCCTTTGTTTTTGGCTTGATTGCCCAGTTCTGGGCCCGCTACACTGGATTTCCTTCGACAGCAGACCTGATTATAGCAGGAGCGGTCATGCCCTTTGTTCCAGGGATTGCTCTGACAAATGCGGTTCGGGATATCATGACTAACCATATCAACTCTGGTATGAGCAAGATGTTTGAATCTCTGCTCATTACCCTCGCTTTAGGGGCCGGCACTTCGGTCGCCCTGGTTTTGATGACATAAGATGACTCTAACAAGTATTTTACTCCAAGCGGTGGCGAGTTTACTCGCCATTATCACCTTTTTAATCGTACTGAATGTCCAACGCTCCATGCTCCTACCTGGTGGTATTTTGGGAATGGGCGTTTGGCTCCTCTATCTTGTTCTAAAAGAACCGACCAATGTCATCGTTGCGACCTTTATCGCGGCGGTGGTTGGATCTTGTATCAGTCAGATTTTAAGTATTGTCTATAAGACACCAGCGGTGGTATTTGTCTTGGCCATTCTTGCCCCCTTGGTGCCAGGTTATTTATCCTATCGGACGACAGCTTTCTTTGTGACAGGCGATTACAGTCATGCCCTTGCCAGCGCGACTTTGGTAGTTATGTTAGCCCTTGTTATTTCTATTGGAATGGCAAGTGGAACGGTAATTCTAAAGCTTTATTACTACATCCGAAAACAACGAGGAATCTCTTCCTAATGCAGTCAAAGCAAAGGCTTGATTTGGTGAATCAAGTCTTTTTTCTCTCTTTTGCCCCTATTTGTGATAAAATAGAATGAAACGATTTTTTACAATGAATGAAAAAACAGAGGTAAATATGACAATCGGTATTGATAAGATTGGTTTTGCAACCAGTCAATATGTCTTGAAATTACAAGACCTAGCAGAAGCAAGGGGAGTTGACCCCGAAAAATTTAGCAAGGGACTCTTGTTAAATGAAATTAGCATTGCACCACTGACTGAGGACATTGTTACCTTGGCTGCTAGTGCAAGCGACTCTATCCTCACAGATACAGATAAAGAAGAAATCGACATGGTCATCGTGGCGACCGAGTCAGGAATTGACCAGAGTAAGGCGGCAGCAGTCTTTGTTCATGGTCTGTTAAGCATCCAGCCTTTCGCCCGTAGCTTTGAAATCAAAGAAGCCTGCTATGGAGCAACAGCTGCCCTTCATTATGCCAAGTTACATGTGGAAACTTCTCCAGAGTCTAAGGTTTTGGTCATTGCCAGTGATATTGCCAAGTATGGTGTCGGAACTCCGGGCGAACCAACTCAGGGTGCTGGAAGTGTGGCCATGCTAATCACGCAAAATCCACGCATCATGGCCTTTAACAATGATAATGTTGCTCAAACTCGTGACATCATGGATTTCTGGCGTCCAAACTATTCAACGACTCCTTATGTCAATGGTGTTTATTCAACCCAGCAATATCTGGACAGTCTCATGACAACTTGGGATGAATACAAGAAGCGCTACGATTGGACCATGGGTGACTTTGCGGCCATCTGTTTCCACTTGCCTTATCCTAAGCTTGCCCTAAAAGGCTTGCGCAAGATGATGGACAAGACTCTATCTCAGGAAAAACAGGATAGTTTGCAAGAAAACTTTGACAAATCAATTCTCTACAGTCAGATGATTGGGAATATCTATACAGGTTCCCTCTTCCTCGGGCTCCTCTCCCTTTTGGAAAATGCAGAGACTTTGAAGGCTGGCGATAAAATTGCCCTCTACAGTTACGGAAGCGGAGCTGTTTCAGAGTTCTTTAGTGGTGAATTGGTCGAAGGCTATGAAGCTTATCTCGACAAAGAGCGCTTGAGCAAACTCCAACAACGCACAGTCCTATCCGTTGCAGACTATGAAAAAGTCTTCTTCGAAGAAGTGCAGTTGGATGAATCTGGTTCAGCCCAATTTGCAGCCTATGAACATCAAGACTATGCCTTGGTGGAGATTGTCGACCACCAACGCCGTTATAGCAAGGTTGAAAAATAATGAAGATAAGTTGGAATGGATTTTCTAAAAAATCATACCATGAGCGCCTTGAGTTGTTGCGAGCTCAGGCGCTCCTTAGTCCTGAAAAGCAAAGGAGTCTGGAGCTGGATGAACAAGTCAGCTTGGCTGTTGCTGATCAGCTGAGTGAGAATGTGGTAGGAACTTTTTCTCTGCCTTATTCGATCATTCCAGAACTTTTGGTGAATGGTCAGGATTATACAGTTCCTTATGTCACAGAAGAGCCGTCAGTGGTTGCTGCGGCTAGCTATGCCAGCAAAATCATCAAGCGAGCAGGAGGTTTTACTGCTCAGGTTCATCAGCGCCAGATGATTGGTCAGGTAGCCCTTTACCAAGTTGCTGAACCTGAACAAGCGCAAGCGAAGATTGCTAGTAAGAAAGCCGAACTCTTGGAACTTGCCAATCAAGCCTATCCCTCCATCGTTAAACGTGGTGGTGGGGTGCGTGATTTGCATGTAGAGCAGATCAAGGGAGAAACAGACTTTCTCGTCGTCTATCTCCATATCGATACCCAGGAAGCCATGGGAGCCAATATGCTCAATACCATGCTAGAAGCCTTGAAGCCGGTCTTAGAAGAACTCAGTCAGGGGCAGAGTCTCATGGGAATCCTGTCCAATTACGCGACAGATTCTCTAGTGACAGCAAGCTGTCGTCTTGCCTTTCGCTACTTGAGCCGACAAAAGGATGAAGCCAGAGAAATAGCAGAGAAAATAGCCTTGGCTAGCCAGTTTGCGCAGGCTGATCCTTACCGAGCAGCTACTCACAATAAAGGGATTTTTAATGGTATCGATGCCATTTTAATCGCCACTGGTAATGACTGGCGTGCTATCGAAGCTGGGGCTCATGCCTTTGCCAGTCGAGATGGACGCTATCAAGGACTTAGTCGATGGAGTCTAGATAGGGACACAGAAGAATTGGTCGGTGAGATGACACTACCAATGCCTGTAGCGACCAAGGGTGGCTCTATCGGTCTCAACCCCCGTGTAGCTCTTAGTCATGAACTACTGGGAAATCCTTCAGCCAAAGAATTAGCCCAGATTATCGTGTCCATCGGTCTTGCACAAAACTTTGCGGCTCTGAAAGCCTTGGTGAGTACGGGCATCCAGCAGGGCCACATGAAATTGCAGGCCAAATCCTTAGCTCTCCTAGCTGGTGCTAGTGAGTCTGAAGTTGCTCCCCTAGTTGAGCGCCTCATCGCAGAGAAAACCTTTAACTTAGAGACAGCCCAGCGCTATCTAGAAAACTTAAGATCATAAAAAAACTCAGACGAATTCGTCTGAGTTTTTTGTACTTAAATACTTTTTCCTGGTAATAAGGTGACTGGTAAGAAGTAACCAGTTGTCGCGACTTCCTTGCCTTCAATCTTCTGCAAGAGAAGATCAACAGTGAGGTGGGCAATCTCTTCCAAGGGTTGCTTGATGGTCGCGAGTTGAGGATAGTAGTTCTCAATAAAGTAAGTCCCGTCATAGCCGATGACTTTGAGCTCTTCAGGAACAGAGATTCCCAGTTCCTGAGCGATTTTGATAACCAAAATGGCTGTCAAATCATCTGAAGCAAAGATAGCATCTGGTTTCTGATGAGTCAAGATATTCTTGATTTCCATTTCTTTTCTGACGGGAGAAAAGTCACTCGAAACATTGATAATAGGAGCTTTTGGGAGAACGGATGCAAAGCCAGCATGACGCAGTCCAGTAGGCGAGTTGGAATTGTCATTCCCTGTAATCATGATGATAGACTGGGCACCTGTCTTGACCAAGGTTTGAGCTGCGAGAACCCCGCCACCGTAGTTGTCAGAGGAGACAACAGGAATGTCTGGAGACAAGTTTCGGTCAAAGGAAATGATCGGTGCCGTCACACGATTGTAGTCTTCGATTCCCAAGTTGTGACTTCCAGAAATGATACCGTCGACCTGATTGGCCTCCAGCATTTCGATGTACTCCCGTTCCTTCTCAGAGTCGTGCTCGCTGTTACAGATGATGGTCTTGTAGCCATTTTTGAAGAGTTGGTGTTCCAACTTACCAATCAATTCTGCGTAGAAAACATTGGAAATATTTGGGAAAATCAAGCCGATTAGCTTAGCTGATTTTCCTTGGAGGCTACGAGCTAAATTGTTGGGCTTATAGCCCAATTCTCTCATGGCTTCATTGACCTTGAGAATGGTTTTTTCAGACAGATAGCCTTTTTTATTGATAACCCGTGAGACGGTAGTGGGGCTGACGCATGCAAGTTTGGCGACATCAGTTAGTTTTGCGACCATGATCTAATTCATAGTAGGTTCCGGTTGGCTTTCCAGATTTGATCAGGATACCATTTTGAACGGCATGCGGAAAGACGCGACCAGAAAATACTTTTTCTCCTTTATTGATGAAAATTTCAAAGACAGAATTGTCGATGAAGATGTTAGCAGTAGTAGTTTGATTGCCGATTGGGCAAGAACGAGTGCTTCCAAATTCTTGGGCATACTGTTCTCCAGCCTGGCTACGGTCTACTGTAACTTGACCATTTACAAGGTCAAAGTTGATTGAAAGTCCCTTGCCTTCTTTATCAGCAAGTAAGACAATCTCGCTCTGGCTATTGGCCTCCAAGTTGAGCTCCAGTTCATAGGTGTTATTGGTTTGAGCACGATTTGAAAAGGGTTCCTCAGAGGCACGAAGTTCTTTGATAGCTGCGACAGGGTATTGATAGAGTTTGCCATCTTTAATAGTGAGTTCCTTGACCAAGGAGAAAGTTCCTTGGTGGTTAAAACGATCAGATGGGTAGGCTATATCTGGTAGTCCAAGCCAGCTGACAGACAATGCACGTCCGTCTGGAGCGTTAAAGGCTTGAGTCGCATAGGCTTCGAAACCATAGTCTAGGTTGTGAAGGGGTGACACATCTACCATTTTGGCATTTTCAGGATCAAAGGAAACCCCGATTTTGTACATGTTTGGGTAGATATTGTCATAGTCTAGAACATCCTTGTCCAATCCCTGTGGGCAGTAGAGAAGGACAGGTTGTTCACCGATAAAGACCAGATTTGGGCATTCCATCATGTAGGCAGTGCGATCGTTAGCAAAGTCAAGGTCACCAACTGCTTGCCAGTTTGTGTAATCATTGTCTACAGCCTTGTAGAGACGGACGAAGCCTTTTTTCTCCAAGTCCTGTCCACCAACGATAGCATAATATTGACCCTTAAAGTTGAAAATTTGTGGGTCACGGAAGTGGTCAGTAGAGTCTGCTGGTTGGTCAATCAAGACCTTGTCAATCTTCGAAAGATTGCCACCTTTGTCCAAAAGAGCGCCAATTTGGTAAGGGTGACGGATCCAGTTTTCATCACGGACATTGCCTGTATAAAATAGGAACAAGTTATCGTCAAATTGCATGGCAGAACCAGAGTAGGCACCGTGACTATCTAGTTTTGTATCAGGCAAGACTTTGACATTAGTTTCTGAAAAGTGCACCAAATCATCACTTTCAAGCTGCACCCAAGACTTCAAGCCATGAGCTGCTCCGAAGGGGAAGTTTTGGTAAAAGAGAATCCATTTGCCATCAAAGTAAGAAAAGCCATTTGGGTCGTTGAGAAGTCCTGTTTTTGGCTCAACATGGTAATGAGTGTGCCATGGAGATTGTGCCATCTTTTCCTTGATTTCCTTGACTTCATCATCTGTCCAATCCTCGTAGCGTCTGTAGCGACGCTCTGTTGTCCATTCCATTATATCATTCCTCCGAAAGTTCTACTATCTTAATAGTAAACGTTTTCGACCAAAAAAGCAAGTCTTTTATGTTAAAAAATAGAAAAATATGTCAAACGATTGCCACAAAATACAAGAAGAGGATTCGGTTAATTTTCACGAAAATATGAAAGAGATTGAAAAATAAAAGCTTTGAACCCTCTAATAACAAGATATTTTTATGAGTAAAAAGAAGAACTCATTCAAAAACTATCATAAAGGAATATAAAGAAGAGGAGAAAAATAAAAATTTCTGCAAAACGCTTGACATATTTTAGAAACGTGATAAAATAATAGTCGTAGGGCGAATAAAATCGCTTTCAAACAAGAACAAAATTTTATAAGGAGATTTTTGCAAATGAACAATCAGGATATTGCAAAAAAGGTCATCGAAGCCCTTGGCGGACGTGAAAATGTCAACAGTGTAGCCCACTGTGCGACTCGTCTACGTGTCATGGTCAAAGATGAAGGGAAAATCAATAAGGAAGTGATTGAGAACTTGGATAAAGTTCAAGGAGCTTTCTTTAACTCAGGCCAATACCAAATCATCTTTGGTACTGGTACAGTAAACAAGATGTACGACGAAGTGGTTGCACTTGGTTTGCCAACATCTTCTAAAGAAGACATGAAAGCAGAAGCTGCTAAACAAGGAAACTGGTTCCAACGTGCTATCCGTACTTTCGGTGACGTCTTCGTGCCAATCATCCCAGTTATCGTAGCGACTGGTCTCTTCATGGGTCTTCGTGGTCTCATGAACGCTCTTGGAATGACACTTCCAGATGATGTGAAGATTTACTCAGAAATCCTTACAGATACAGCCTTCATCATCTTGCCAGGTTTGGTTGTATGGTCAACCTTCCGCGTATTCGGTGGTAACCCAGCTGTTGGTATCGTCCTCGGTATGATGCTGGTTTCTGGTTCGCTTCCAAACGCTTGGGCAGTAGCATCAGGTGGTGAAGTAACAGCTATGAACTTCTTTGGCTTCATTCCTGTTGTTGGTTTGCAAGGTTCCGTTCTTCCAGCCTTCATCATCGGGGTAGTCGGAGCCAAGTTTGAAAAAGCTCTCCGCAAAGTAGTTCCAGATGTCTTGGATCTCTTAGTGACACCATTCGTGACACTTTTGGTTATGTCTATCCTTGGACTCTTTGTCATCGGACCAGTCTTCCACGTGGTTGAAAACTACATCCTTCTCGGAACAAAAGCGATTCTTGCCTTGCCATTTGGTCTTGGCGGTTTGGTCATCGGTGGGGTTCACCAATTGATCGTCGTATCAGGTGTGCATCACATCTTCAACTTGCTTGAAGTGCAATTGCTTGCTTCTGACCATGTGAATCCATTCAACGCCATCATCACTGCAGCGATGACAGCTCAAGGTGCTGCGACAGTTGCCGTTGGTGTTAAAACGAAAAATCCTAAACTAAAAACACTTGCTTTCCCAGCTGCTCTTTCTGCCTTCCTCGGTATTACAGAGCCTGCTATCTTCGGGGTAAACTTGCGCTTCCGTAAACCATTCTTCCTTTCATTGATCGCTGGTGCTATCGGTGGTGGCTTGGCTTCTATCCTTGGTCTTGCTGGTACTGGTAATGGTATCACCATCATCCCTGGTACAATGCTTTACGTTGGGAATGGTCAATTGTTCCAATACCTTCTCATGGTAGGTGTATCATTTGTACTTGGTTTTGCCCTTACTTACATGTTCGGTTACGAGGATGAAAAAGAAGTTGCTTCTGAAGTAGCGACAGAACGTTTGGTCCAAGAAGAAACAACTGGTAACATTCCACTATCTCCTCAAAATGAAACAATCCAAACTCCTATCGTTGGTGATGTCGTAGCGCTTGCTGATGTGAATGACCCAGTCTTTTCAAGTGGTGCAATGGGACAAGGAATCGCTGTAAAACCAAGCCAAGGCGTGGTATACGCACCAGCTGATGCAGAAGTATCGATCGCCTTTGCTACAGGACATGCCTACGGTTTGAAGACAGCCAATGGAGCTGAAATCTTGATCCACGTTGGGATCGATACGGTGACTATGAACGGTGAAGGCTTTGAACAAAAAGTTGCTCAAGGCGACAAGGTCAAAGCTGGTGACCTTCTTGGAACCTTTGACTCAAACAAAATCGCTGCTGCAGGTCTTGACGACACAACAATGGTTATCGTAACCAACACAGCAGACTACGCTTCTGTGACACCAGTCGCAAGTGGTTCAGTTGTCAAGGGTGACGCTATCATCGAAGTGAAAGCCTAATCCTCTTTAAAAATCAAATCTAAAAACAAAACGAACAAATGACATGTTTGTTCGTTTTTGCTTGAATGGTAAGATTTACAGAGGAAAATCTAAAATATAGAGAAATCTAGACTTTCAAAATGTGCTATAATAAAGAAAATAAAAACAAGAGGTTTATCATGACAAAATTATACGGAAGCTTAGAAGCGGGCGGTACAAAGTTTGTCTGTGCTGTCGGTGATGAAAACTTTAATGTTGTGGAAAAAACACAATTTCCAACAACAACTCCTATCGAGACAATCGATAAAACCATCGAGTTCTTTTCAAAATTCGATAATCTTGCTGGTCTTGCTGTCGGTTCCTTTGGTCCCATCGATATCGACAAAAACTCAAAAACCTATGGCTTTATCACAACGACTCCAAAACCAAACTGGGCAAATGTAGACCTACTTGGTGCCCTTCGTCGTGCCCTCAACGTACCCATGTACTTCACTACAGACGTAAACAGCTCTGCTTATGGTGAAGTGGTTGCCCGTAACAATGCTGGCGGCCGTATCGAAAACTTGGTTTACTACACAATCGGTACAGGGATCGGTGCAGGTGTCATCCAACGAGGCGAGTTTATCGGTGGTGCAGGTCACCCTGAAATGGGGCACTACTATGTAGCCAAACACCCAATGGACGAGGAGAAAGAGTTTAATGGTGTTTGTCCTTTCCACAAGGGCTGTTTGGAAGGCTTCGCAGCTGGTCCAAGTCTTGAAGCTCGTACAGGTATTCGTGGTGAAAACATCGAACTTAATAGCTCTGTTTGGGATGTTCAAGCCTACTATATCGCTCAAGCTGCGGTCAACGCAACAGTGACTTTCCGTCCAGATGTGATCGTCTTTGGTGGTGGGGTTATGGCCCAACAACACATGCTGGACCGTGTACGTGAGAAATTCACAGCTCTTCTCAATGGCTACCTACCCGTACCAGACGTGCGTGACTATATCGTGACTCCAGCAGTCGCAGGCAATGGTTCTGCTACACTGGGGAACTTTGTCCTTGCTAAGAGTGTCGCAAAATAAAACAAAAAAACATCCGCTTGGGCAACCAAACGGATGTTTTGTTTGAAGACAATTTTTTTGAGCCTTTCCTTTAGTGATGACGGACGGTAGCGACTTTCTTCGAAAATCCATATCGAAACTTTGAGCCTAATGTCTCAAAGTTTCCGAACACTTGAAACCATTAGACTTCAGGTGTTTTTATCACGGCGGAAAGGCTAGGTAAGTCCTCGCTTCACTATCGACAAATAAGCATGATTTCCATACCAAAGTATATTTAGTATCAGGCTATTTCCTATTCTCAAAACATCTGCCAGAAGAAATCAATGATATAGGTCAAACCATAAGTATAAACCACTAGGGTAAGGGGTTTGGTCAAAACAATGATAATCATATAGCGCTTGAAGGTCATCTTGGTCAGTGCTGCCAGCATGCAGAGAAAGTCAGCTGGGCTAACAGGCCAGATCATCATAAAGATAAAGAAACGTTCGAAACGATTGCCCTTATCTAGCCAGCCGATGTACTTATCATAGGTGCGCTTGCTAACGACGGACTGGACAAAGGCAGCTCCATAGAGGCGCACGAGATAAAAGATAATGGCACAGCCAATCACGATGCCGATATAGTTATAGATGGTTCCGATGATGTGGCCGTAAATAAAGACCCCAGCCACTGAGGTCAAAGCTCCCGGAATGATCGGAACAACGGTTTGTAAGATCTGTAAAAAGATAAAGAGTGGTGGTCCCCAAACCCCAGCTTGCTGGATAAAGGCCGATAGGGTTTCCTTGGACTGTAAAACACCCGCCTGATAGGCCCAAATACAGAAAATCAAGGTGCCGACTCCCCCGACGATAGATGAGATATTAATGACTTGCTGTAGAAGGGGAGAAACAGCTTTCATTTGCTTATCCTGTGACATGTAAACTCCTCATAGATAGTATGATACTACTATACCATATTTTGATAATAAAAACTATCTGGATTATCTGACTGGTGAAATAAGTGTGGTAAAATGAGAATAAGAAAATGACGGTATAGAATGAGGGGGTATCATGTTAGGTTTAAACTTTAAAGGAAGCTGGCGCCAATATCAAAAACAGGTCTTGGATCGTTTTCAGGACTATCAAGCAGACGGTCATGTTCATCTAGTGGCTGCCCCAGGGTCTGGAAAGACAACCATTGGTATCGAGCTAATCGCTCGTTTTGGCAACCCAGCCCTCATCTTGGTTCCGACTGTCACCATTCGCGAACAATGGGTAGAGAGGATTCAAACAGCCTTTTTAGAGAACGAACAGAAGATTTCAGACCTCGTTTCCCAAAACTTAAAGGAGATGAAGGCATTAACGATTGTGACCTATCAGGCTTTTCATAGCGCCATGAACCAATTGCAATCACAAGAAGATGGTGAAGTAGAGGATTTTGTGGGGTTTGATTTGCTTGCAAGCCTAAGAGCTCAGAAAGTTGCGACTCTTTGTTTGGACGAATGCCACCACCTGCGCAATGAATGGTGGAAAAGTCTTGAAGCCTTTCGCAAGCAGTATGGACAGCTGAAACTCATCTCCCTGACAGCGACACCACCTTATGACAGCGATCCTGAACTCTGGGAACGCTATATCCGTATGTGCGGGGAGATCGACCAAGAAATCACGGTACCTGAACTAGTAAAGGAAGACACTCTTTGCCCTCATCAGGACTTTGTCTATATGTGTTCACCAACAGCTGAAGAGGCGGAACGTCTCAAACGGTTTGAGGAGACTAAGTGGGACTATATTCATCACCTTATAGTCGATCCTTATTTTCAAACATTTGTAGCAGGGTCTAAGGTCCTCAAAGGGGATATTTCATCTGATTTGCTCTTAGAAGATCCCAAGTACTTATCCGCTATATTGATTTATATGCATTCTCAGGGGCTAACGATTCCTCCCTCTTTGCAAAATTTACTGGGAACCCAGAAGCTTCCAGCATTGACCTCCTACTGGCTGGAGACGCTGTTGCAGAGCATACTCTATCAGACACCAGATTGGTATGAGGATCCAGATGGATATAAGAAAAAGTTAGAGGCTGATTTGAAGGCGCGTGGGTTGGTGGAAAAACGTCAGGTTTATCTGGTTAAGTCTAAGGCTTCTGACCAGCTTTTAACTCAATCTCTGGGGAAGTTGTCTGCCATTGCCGATATCTTTTTGACGGAGTATGAGAGTCTAGGTCAGGAACTGAGACAGTTAGTACTAGCTGACTATATTCGCAAGGATTTTGCTACCTATCTGGGAGATAATCAGGCAACCATTTCTCAGTTGGGGGTACTCCCTTATTTTGAAAGCATTCGTCGAAAAGCTCAGGAGCAAGAGATACCTGTGTCTTTGGCTGTCTTGTCAGGTAGTGTCGTTATTTTGCCTACCGATGTGGCAGCAGAGTTGAAGGAACTCTTGCCTCAGGTTCCTCTTAGTTTCTCATCTATTGGTCACTTAGATCAAAAAGATTATGTGCAGGTTGGTTTTCCAAGCTCAGCTAAGGGAATCGTAGCGACAGTGACGGAGCTTTTTCAACGAGGGCGGATTCAAGTCCTAGTCGGAACCAAATCTCTCCTCGGAGAGGGTTGGGATGCTCCTTGTGTTAATTCCCTAATCCTCGGAAGCTTTGTGGGGAGCTTTATGCTGAGTAACCAGATGCGCGGGCGTGCCATTCGTATCTGGCCGGGGCATCCAGAAAAGACCAGCAACATCTGGCATCTGGTAGCCGTTCAAGCGCAAGCACTTATCACTCTTCCTGGTGAGGAGCCTAGACCAGAGAGCAATCAGGATCTGCAGACCTTGTCGCGACGGATGGAGCATTTTCTTGGATTGGCTTATAATCAGGAGAGTATTGAGACCGGTTTGGATCGTTTGGATTTTCCAAAGCCCCCTTTTAAGAAAAAGCAAATTAGTGAGTACAATGAGCGAGTTAAGAGTCTCTCCAAGGATCGAGCAGGCTTGAGACAAAAATGGCAGGAAGCTCTTGTCGTAGCGGATCAATTTGAGATAGTTACAGAAGTCGCGACTCAAAAACAGAAGGTCCCAGTCATGCTCTTGCTTGATGCATTAAAATGGGTTCGCATGTCATTGCTCTTGTTGGCAGTAGATTTGTTGGTCTTGCTATTTAGACTGAGACTGATTGGTGTTTGGTGGCTTACAGCAGCCTGTCTCCTCTTTTTGGTCTTTGCATCTTGGCGCTACCTCCGTTATAAAAGTCCCTATAAACGTTTGCAATCTCTGGGTGAGCAGATCCGAAAGGCTCTGCTAGATTCGGGGCATCTAACGGACGATCAATCCCGTGTTCATGTAGAGGAGGACAAGGAAAATTATATGGTTTTCGCCTATCTCAAGGGAGGAAGCATGAGGGACAAGGAGTTGTTTGCTCAGACAGTGGGAGAGTTCTTTGCTCCAGTGGACAACCAGCGCTATCTCTTGAAGGCAGAGAAAGTCCGACAAGGTCAGTCACCTTACTATGTCGTGCCTAGTCTTTTTGACAAGCGCAAGGATGAAGCACAGAAATTCCTCGACTTTCTGACGCCGACTATCGGACGTTATCATCTCGTCTACACACGAACAGAGGCAGGACGGAAAACTCTTCTCGAAGCTCGTATCAAAGCTCTCTCCAATAAAAATGACCGTACCTTGACTAAGAAGAAGGTTAAAAGCCGATTCGAGTAGGGTAGGTAGCTATTCGAAGTTTCGAAGATATGAATTTCCTAAAGTTTACATGTATTCTAAACTTAGAATAGCAAGAAGTACATAAATTTATGAGTATTCTGAGCTTCGAATAGTCTATATGAGAAAGTTTTGAGGTCTTCTAGCTTTCGAATAGCCATCTTTCCTAAAGTTTAGATGTATTCTAAAGTTAGTAAAGTTAAAATCTAAAAATAGTAAGAGTCTCTATCTGACAGACGGGTATGTTTCCAGTCAGATAGGGATTTTCTATTTCTGAAATGACTGATTTATCCAGTAAAAGTAAGAAATAGACTGAAAAAGTGCTGTTGGGATGATAAAGTAGACAGTTGAGCGGATGAGAGACAAAATTTTTTAGGTAACTGTTAGAATGGATTTATAAATTTAAGGGAAAACTCCTTTTTGAAATAATGAAAAAAGAAAGGTTATCATCATGACAAAAACATTTACCATCCGTCCGCTAAGCTACACCAACTTTACCAACCGTGAGTTTGAAAGTCTCATGGTAGATACGGGTCAGCTACTAGAAGTTTTTGCCAAGGCACATAAGGACGAGCCTATGTATAGTAAGCATCTCGATTCCTTCAAGAGCAAGCTAGCAGACTTCCAAGGCCAACTCGCTATCGTGGAAAAGAAAGAGGCGACGAACCTGACCGAAGTCGATCGCAATCGTGATAGTGCCCTAGTCGGTCTCTTTACTCTTCATAGGGGCTTTGCTAAGATTAAGGAGACCAAGCTCAAAGAAGCTCATGAGACTCTGAAACCAGTCTTTACTAAGTACAAGGATATCACTAAGCACAGCAATGATGTGGAAACGGCAGAAATCAAGAGTCTGCTCAAAACCCTAAGTGAAGACCCCTACCAGACGGCAGTTACTAGCCTAGGACTGACACCCATGCTCCTTGCAGTCACTAGTGCGCAGGAAGAGTATGATAAGGTCGAAAGTCAGGCGCGTGCGCATAAGTCTGCTAAGGAGGTCGGGAAGACCAGACAAGTCCGTACCGAACTAACCAGCATCTACGACCTATTTATGCGCTATACCGCAGCCAGTGCAGAAGCCTATCCTGAAAAAGAACACCTGACCAAACTCCTTAAAGACTTGAACACAATCCGAGACAGTAAACGTCGATTGACTGGTTCAGGTAAGAAGGAGAAGAAAGTGAAAACAGAAGAAAATACACAAGTAGCAGGATAAAAATAAACGTCTTTAGATATATTATTATCTAAAGGCGTTTTTTGGTGGATTCGTGGTATAATTTTGGTAGGAAAATTAAAAAGAGAAAATAGATTCGATGTAAGATAGAAAGGAAAAGAATGCAGATACAGTTAATAAATTATAATGGACGTAATGAAAATGATTATAGTGTAACGGAGTGTAATTCATTTGGACAGGCTCATTCATTAGATTCCTATGATTTAAATATTATCGATTTGACTGATTCCTCAATTTGGTTAAACCATTGTTATAATAAGGATTTTGAAAAACTAGACTGCGATAATGACTTTCAAACGCTATTAACTAGCGTTTGTCACTCATCTAAGACAAAATTCTTATACATTCTACCACCAAATATTAGCTTTAAAACGGAATATGCAACACCAATTAGAGGAAGAGGCAAAGATTTTTTGGCTAGGGAGCAACTTAAAGATATTATCAGGTATTTGGTTCATAATTTAGAAAAAGTTATACCAACAGATATTGATTTGTATTACGAAAAAACTCATACAAATTTGTCAGGTACTAAACTATCAGCTGATTTCTACTTTGACTCAAAAATGGGGGAGAATTATTATGACGGTTATAATCTACCAGAGGATATGGTCTATTCAGACGGAAGCGAAAAATTAGTATTTGTATCACATGGCAAGTATTCATTAACTACTCTACAAGCTAAAAATAATGATGAATTATCAGTCTTGGTACAAAATGTTTTGATGGATGAAACCAAAGAAGAGGCACCTGACTGGTTTCAAGAACTACATTTTTTTGATGATATTAATCAAAATGAAGCTATACAAATAGAAAATAAAAAGATTGAAGAGTCTAAAGATAAAATAAAAATTTCAAAAGAAATTATTCGTGAAAATAAACGTTTTGAATCAATTTTATTTAAATCAGGATCGGAATTAGAAGTAATTTTGATAGAAATGTTAGAAATAATGTGTGATGCTCAAAGTGAATTCGAAGATAGAAAAAATGAAGATTATTCTTTCGAGAAAAATGGGATTCATTACATTTTTGAATTTAAAGGGTTAACAAAAGATGTAAAAAAATCAAATGTTTCACAATTAGTGACTCACGGACATATTTATGAAGAAACAAAAGAAGTTGTTCCAGACGTAATTAAAAAGATAATCATAGTAAATCGATTTAAAGATATAAAACCTGAGGAACGGCTACCTGTTAGCAATAATGTTATTGAAGTAGCCAGGAATGCGGCTAATAATGTGTTGATAGTAGATAGTCTTATTTTCTTAAAAATGTTTGAACAGTTTAAAACAGGAAAATTAAGTTCAGAAGATATACTATCTCGTTTCCGAGAAGTCGGCTTGTGTGAATTAGATAGATAGGAGGAATACGATTAAATCAAATATTAAACAGCACGTTGTTCCTAAAAGTTATTTGAAACGATTCGGTAAGAAAAATCTGAATAATAAAGGCTATAATATAGCAGTTAAACAATTGAAATCTAATAAAATTTTTATAGATTCAGTTGATAATGTGGCGTTCAGGAAAAACTTTTATGACGTTAGTGATAAAAAAGATTCTAAACATTGGGAGAAATTTTTCTCCAGCGAGATTGAACCTTTATATGGACCAGAGATGAATAACATAATTGCTTCACTAACGTTATCTCAAAAAAAGAATGATGTTTTAACAGTTTCTCAGATTCACTCGTTATCTAAAATGATCTCCTTTCAAATATTACGAGTACCAGGATTTTTAGAACGTAGATTTGAACATGGGGAAATTATTTTTGATGAAAAGATCAACGAAACATCAGAACAGTTTGAATTACATCCTGAAATAATAAAAGGCATATTAGAAGATTTTGTAAATAATAAAAATGACTTTATAAGAGATATGACTATTCCATTAATTGCAGAGGTAGATAGACTGGAAAAACTTTCTAAGGTATTAGCTGATAAAATTTGGTTAGTTTGTTTCAATAATTCTAGTGTTCCATTTATTACAAGCGACTCTCCGGTTGTGATGTATAATTTTATTAGAAACTCAGTTTCTTACGCTGACAATGGTGTAGGAAGAGATGATACATTTATCTACTATCCATTATCTAGTAAAATTCTTATTAAAATAGTACCAAGGAACTTTTTGGGAGTAAAAGGGGAAAGTTTGAATAATACACGAGCAGTTCTTTCGAATCATGATACTCCTTTTATAAATTCAGTTAATAATCTTCAAGTTAGGCACTCTGAAAGACAGATATTTGTTCATCCAGATTTCATGGATTTCTTAAAGACTATTTCTAATACATAACCAAAATAACTTGATATTTTCATTTTTATATCAAGATATAAGGCTCTTGTCTCTCATAGTTCGTTTTTTACAAAAAATTGATAAAATAGAGAGAAAATACATTTCCTTAAAAAATTAATTTACAACTTTGTTTCCATATTTCCTGGAAACTGATAAAAAGCAAGGAGAATCATGGAACAAATTAATCAAAAATCCCATTGCCAACAACTCTGGGCTAGAAACAAATACCTTGTTTTGAGCCATTCTAGCAATATTTACAATGAGATTCGTCAGTATCTCAAGAATGAAGAGGTGGAAGTAAGTCATGTTCAAGAACTGATCAACCGTGCCTGTCAAATCCCAGAACACAGAGGTCAGGTCTGCAATGCCTTTCAGCATATTTGGGGCTATTTTAAAAAGAAAGCGACTGATGCTGAGCGCAAGGACTACATGCTCTTGCTGGATCACTACCGCTTTGGTCAGGCTTCTAAGGAAGACTTAATCGCTAAGACCCGAGACTTGCTGGATCACTATCCCAATACCTATTTGCAACATTCGACTTTACTGAAAGGAGACTCCCATGAGACTTTGGCATGAGGCTTTGATTTCACAACTTCCCCGTCCTCAGCTTTTGGGGCAACATCGAGAATGTTGCGCCCTGCGTGGCAATGGCTGGGGTAGAAAGCATGCGACGGTGAACTATGTCTTTACCCACTCGCCCTATCGTCTCTATGCCTATCATCGCTTGATCATGGAGGAGATGACTAACCGTGGCTATAATGTCAGTCCAGAGTGGCTGGACAAGAACTACCGTGGCAAAATTTGCACTCCCTATGAAGACTTGCCTGAGGAGAAGCTAGGCAAGCCCATCTATAGTGAGCATGATGCAGGATACTATGAGGAGTGCTTAGCTAATCTCCGAGAGAAAGGCATTGAGCTGGAGTAAGAGTCAGGATTAGCTCCATATTATAACTCTTCTCGTAATTTTTTCGAATAATAAATATGAGACCTTTAGAATGATTCTAAGGTCTTCTTTTTATGAGTGTTAAGATTTACTTTTAATAACTTTTGAGTTATAATTAATTTAAAAAGCCAAGCGTGAACTGAAGGACTTAAAAGAAAGAGGGTTAAGTGATGAAGAATAGTGCTATTGGAAGTAATTGGAAGGATGTTCGAACAGAACTATTTACCAAGGAGGAAATCCTTGAAAGTGATATGCGAGTGGCTATTATGAGTGAGTTGATTGAGGCTAGGCATGAGCAAGGTATCAGTCAGAAAAAGCTAGAGGAACTAAGTGGAGTAAGCCAGCCTGTTATAGCTAGGATGGAGACAGGAAAGACCAGTCCTCAGTTGGATACGGTCTTAAAAGTCTTAGCCAGTTTAGGAAAGACACTAGCTGTCGTTCCACTTGAACAGGAAAAAAGTTGATTAAACTGACCTATAGTCTTTTTTAATAACAAGCCATAGGAACTTATAAGAATAGTCAATAGCTCGTTTGAGCATTTCAACTAAAAGACAACATAAAGCAAGCTATACAAAGGATTTGAGGCACTGGTCTCAAGTCCTTTTCTTTTGTTTAAAAGAGAGATATAGTTTCAAACTATATCAAATCCTAATTTTTTACAATTATACAGGCGCTTTCTTTTCTGTTAAGATAGTTTCAACAACAAATTTTGGAGGACACATCATGTCAACTACGATCATCGGTTTCCCTCGTTTGGGCGAATTCCGCGAATTAAAATTTACAACTGAAAAATACTTTAGAAAAGAAATCACAGCAGAAGAACTCCTTGCAGCAGCAAAAGAATTGCGTGCGAAACACTGGAACATCGTCAAAGAAAAAGGCATCACTGAAATCCCATCAAATGACTTTTCTCACTATGACAACTTCCTAGATGCAGCCTTCCTCTTCAACGTGGTGCCAGCTTCTGTTCAAAACTTGGACTTGTCTGACCTTGAGCGCTACTTTGCTTTGGCGCGTGGTTACCAAGGAGAAAAAGGGGATGTTCGTGCCCTTCCGATGAAGAAATGGTTCAACACCAACTACCACTACATCGTGCCTAAATTTGAAAAAGACACTCAAGTAAAATTGGCTGGTCACAAGATCTTTGATGAGTTCCAAGAAGCCAAAGAACTTGGATTGAACACTCGTCCAGTCCTTGTAGGACCATTCACTTTCCTTCAATTGTCAGACTTTGAAGAAGGGGTGAAAGCAGAAGACTTCGTAGATAGCTTTGTCGCTGCTTACCAAGAAGTTTTTGCAAAATTGTCTGAACTTGGTGCGACTCGTATCCAATTGGACGAAGCGGCTCTTGTAAAAGATTTAACAGCTGAAGAAAAAGCTCTCTTCTTGAACCTCTACAACAAACTCTTGTCTGACAAAAAAGGTCTTGAAGTCTTGCTTCAAACATACTTCGGTGACGTTCGTGACGTCTACTCTGATCTTGTGAACTTGCCAGTAGATGCCATTGGTTTGGACTTCGTTGAAGGTAAGAAAACTCTTGAACTCGTTAAAGGTGGTTTCCCATCTGACAAGACTCTCTATGCAGGGATTGTCAATGGTAAAAACATCTGGCGAAACAACTACGAAAAGAGCTTGGCTGTTCTTGAGCAAATCCCAGCTGAAAACATTGTCTTGACAAGCTCATGTTCACTTCTTCATGTGCCATTTACAACAGCTAACGAAGAATTTGAACCAGCAATTTTGAACCACTTTGCTTTTGCAGTTGAAAAATTGGATGAAATTCGTGATTTGGATGCTATTCGCAACGGTCAAGGTGAACAAGCTCTTGCAGCTAACAAAGAACTCTTTGCGACTGAGCGTGTGGGTGAAAATACTGAACTTCGTGCCCGTATTGCTGGATTGACAGATGCAGACTACATTCGTTTGCCAGCCTTTGCAGAACGTGAAGCGATCCAAGAAGAAACCTTCAAACTTCCAGCACTTCCAACAACAACCATCGGTTCATTCCCTCAAACTAAAGAAGTTCGTGCGAAACGTTTGGCCTTCCGTAAGGGTGAATTGTCACAAGAAGAATACGATGCCTTCCTTGCTGAAACCATCGACGAATGGATCAAATGGCAAGAAGAAGTTGGATTTGACGTGCTTGTACACGGTGAGTTCGAGCGTAACGACATGGTTGAGTACTTCGGTCAAAACTTGTCAGGTTACCTCTTCTCTAAGAATGGTTGGGTACAATCATACGGTATGCGTGGGGTGAAACCGCCAATCATCTGGGGCGATGTCACTCGTCTTAACCCTATCACTGTAAAATGGTCTAGCTATGCTCAAAGCCGTACTGACAAACCTGTTAAAGGTATGTTGACTGGACCTGTTACCATCCTCAACTGGTCATTCCCACGTGAAGACATCTCTATCAAGGACTCAACTCTTCAAATCGCCCTTGCTATCAAGGATGAAGTTCTTGACCTTGAAGCTGCAGGCGTGAAGATTATCCAAATCGATGAGGCTGCTCTTCGTGAGAAATTGCCACTTCGTCGTAGCGACTGGTACGAAGACTACCTTGACTGGGCTATTCCAGCCTTCCGCTTGGTCCACTCTACAGTTGCACCAGATACTCAAATCCACACTCACATGTGTTACTCAGAATTTACAGATATCATCCCAGCTATCGACAACATGGATGCGGACGTTATTTCTTTTGAAGCAAGCCGTTCAAACCTTGAAATTTTGGACGAACTCAAAGCGAAAAACTTCCAAACAGAAGTGGGACCTGGGGTTTACGATATCCACTCTCCTCGTGTGCCAAATGAAGGCGAAATCGACCACACAATCGATGCTATTCTTGCTAAAGTTCCAAGCAGAAAAGTTTGGATCAACCCTGACTGTGGTTTGAAAACACGTGGTATTCCAGAAACAAAAGAAAGCTTGATCCGCCTTGTCGAAGCAGCTAAAGCTGCGCGTGAGAAATTGTAAGATTCGATTTCTCGCTTGACACTGTTTGATCAAGGGACTGCTTAGCCCTATCTAGCTAAGCAATATCGAAATCAAAGAAAAGGACAAAAACTATGTCACGCCAAACACCGTCACTCTCATTTGAAGTGTTCCCTCCCAACCCAGCTGTGGGTAATGATAAGATTATTTCTGCTCTTCAAGATATGCAGGAGCTAGCACCTCACTTTATCAGTGTGACTGCCAGCAATAATAAATTTAATATCAAGGAAACGACGGTTCGTTTGGCTGACTTTATCCAGAATGATTTGGCGATTCCAACTATTGCCCACTTGCCAGCTATCTATCTGACCAAGGAAAAGGTTGCTGAAACCATTGCAGACTTGGATAAGGTTGGGGTACAGAAAATCTTGGCCTTGCGTGGAGATATTATCCCTGATGTGGAACCACAAAAGGATTTCCGCTACGCAACGGACTTGATCGAGTTCATCAAGGAACAAGCCCCTCACTTTGAGATTGTCGGAGCTTGTTACCCAGAAGGGCACCCTGACTCGCCAAACCAGATCTCGGATATCCAAAATCTCAAGAAGAAAGTGGATGCAGGTTGTTCAAGCCTTGTAACGCAGCTTTTCTTTGACAATGAGCGTTTCTATGATTTCCAAGACAAGTGTACCTTGGCAGGGATTGATGTTCCTATTCATGCGGGGATTATGCCCATTCTGAACCGTAACCAAGCGCTTCGTCTCTTGAAGACTTGTGAGAATATCCACCTTCCACGTAAATTTAAGGCCATCTTAGACAAGTATGAGCATGACCCTGAGTCGCTCAGAGCAGCAGGACTTGCCTATGCCGTGGACCAGATAGTGGACTTGGTGACCCAGGATGTTGCAGGTGTCCATCTCTACACCATGAACAATGCTGAAACAGCAAAATACATCCACCAAGCAACCCATGCCTTGTTTAATCATCAGTCTTTAGGGTAATTGATTCTTTAACCACTGAGACGACAGCTTGTCATTTACATGCTTTTAAATGAAAAATGACAGTTGCGAAAGCCAAAGAGTTTGCTAAATAAAATAAACAACAAACCATTCCTCTTTTCATGGGGGAATGGTTCCTTTTTAATAGAAAAGCCCGCACTTTTTAAGAAAAATATGATAAAATAGACTCTGTACGTACTTGATACAAAGATGAGGGTATTTAGGTTGTAGAAGTTTGTTTAAAGTGGATTATTTTTTAAACAGAATATGATAATAGGTGTCTCAAAAAACGCGAACGGAGTGAGTATTTAAAAGATATTTCACGCTATAGTGGTATCCTAGAGAATAACTCTGTTATTTTCTAGGACGGAATTTTTGAGAGTAAAATAGTTCGGGGAACTATTTTAGCCTGAGCATAGAAATAAAAAGGCGAAGTGTTCAAAAATTAGGAATGAAATTCCCTGGATTTCTAAAATCATCCACTGGATAATTTTACCTTCCGTCCGCACTATTCCAGTGAAATATCAAAAAAACTACTTAATTGAATTTTGGCCTCATTTCTTAGGAAAAAAGACAAGCTTCCTATTTTTCTACAGAAATGTTCGGCAAGCCGAACCGTCCAAAATATCTTGATTAATTGAACACGCCTACAACTCTGTGGAAAAAGATAAATCTACCTAGGAGCAGTCGCTCCGTCGTTCGACTCCTATTTTCCTTTGAGTTGCTTAACGGCTTAGTATCCTGATTTTTGTAGGCAAGGCGTATAATATTATCAATCCAAAGGGGATTAACATGACAAAACAAGTATTTCAAACGACTTTTGCGGGTCGTGAGTTGGTTGTAGAGACTGGTAAGGTTGCTAAGCAAGCAAATGGCTCTGTTGTCGTGCGTTACGGTGAGTCAACTGTCTTGACTGCAGCCGTGATGTCTAAGAAAATGGCAACTGGGGATTTCTTCCCACTTCAAGTCAACTACGAAGAAAAAATGTATGCAGCTGGGAAGTTTCCTGGTGGCTTTATGAAACGTGAAGGACGTCCTTCAACTGATGCGACTTTGACAGCGCGTTTGATTGACCGTCCAATCCGTCCAATGTTTGCGGAAGGTTTCCGTAATGAAGTGCAAGTGATCAATACGGTTCTTTCTTATGATGAAAATGCCTCTGCACCAATGGCAGCTATGTTTGGTTCATCCTTGGCGCTTTCTATATCAGATATTCCATTTGACGGACCAATCGCTGGGGTACAAGTGGGCTATGTCGATGGTCAAATCATCATCAACCCTAGTCAAGAACAAGCAGAGCGTTCGCTTCTTGAATTGACAGTAGCTGGTACCAAACACGCTATTAACATGGTTGAGTCTGGTGCCAAAGAATTGTCAGAAGAAATCATGTTGGAAGCTCTTCTCAAAGGGCACGAAGCAGTCAAAGAATTGATTGCTTTCCAAGAAGAGATCGTTGCTGCGGTTGGTAAGGAAAAAGCAGAAGTGGAACTGCTTCATGTGGATGCTGAATTACAGACTGAAATCATCGCAGCCTACAACAGTGACCTCCAAAAAGCGGTTCAAGTAGAAGAAAAATTAGCGCGTGAAGTTGCTACTCAAGCTGTTAAAGACCAAGTGACTGCAGTTTACCAAGAAAAATATGCAGACCACGAAGAATTTGACCGTATCATGCGTGATGTGGCTGAAATCTTGGAACAAATGGAACACGCTGAAGTGCGCCGTTTGATCACAGAAGACAAGGTTCGTCCTGACGGACGTAAGGTCGATGAAATTCGTCCTTTGGATGCGGTTGTTGACTTCCTTCCTCGTGTACATGGTTCCGGTCTCTTCACTCGTGGTCAAACTCAAGCCCTTTCTGTCTTGACCTTGGCTCCGATGGGAGAAACTCAAATCATCGATGGTTTGGACCCAGAGTACAAGAAACGCTTTATGCACCACTATAACTTCCCTCAATACTCTGTAGGGGAAACTGGTCGTTACGGTGCACCAGGTCGTCGTGAAATTGGTCACGGTGCTCTTGGTGAGCGTGCTCTTGCCCAAGTCTTGCCAAGTTTGGAAGAATTCCCATACGCTATCCGTCTGGTAGCAGAGGTCTTGGAATCAAATGGTTCTTCTTCTCAAGCCTCTATCTGTGCAGGAACTCTTGCCCTTATGGCTGGTGGTGTACCAATCAAGGCGCCAGTAGCTGGTATTGCCATGGGTCTCATCTCCGACGGAAACAACTATACCGTATTGACAGATATCCAAGGTTTGGAAGACCACTTTGGAGACATGGACTTTAAGGTTGCAGGTACTCGTGACGGGATTACAGCCCTACAAATGGATATCAAGATTCAAGGAATTACTGCAGAAATCTTGACAGAAGCCCTTGCCCAAGCCAAGAAAGCCCGTTTTGAAATCCTTGATGTGATTGAAGCAACCATCCCAGAAGTTCGTCCAGAATTGGCTCCAACTGCACCGAAAATTGATACCATCAAGATTGATGTGGACAAGATCAAGATTGTCATCGGTAAAGGTGGAGAAACGATTGACAAGATTATCGCTGAAACAGGCGTTAAGATTGATATCGACGAAGAAGGAAATGTGTCTATCTACTCGAGCGACCAAGATGCTATTAACCGTGCCAAAGAAATCATTGCTGGCTTGGTGCGTGAAGCCAAAGTGGACGAAGTGTACCATGCCAAGGTTGTTCGTATCGAGAAATTCGGTGCTTTTGTCAACCTCTTTGACAAGACAGATGCACTTGTTCACATTTCAGAAATGGCTTGGACGCGTACCAATAATGTCGAAGACTTGGTGGCAATTGGAGACGAAGTCGATGTCAAAGTTATCAAGATTGATGAAAAAGGACGTGTTGATGCTTCTATGAAGGCTCTTCTTCCTCGTCCACCAAAACCAGAGCGTGACGAAAAAGGTGAAAAGTCTGAACGTCCTCACCGTCCACGTCATCACAAGGACCACAAACCGAAAAAAGAATTTACACACAAACCAAAAGATTCAGAATAAGAAAGGAGAAATGTATGGGATGGTGGCGCGAAACCATTGATATCGTAAAAGAAAATGATCCAGCGGCGCGCACTACTTTGGAGGTTCTACTGACCTATCCAGGTGTCAAGGCCTTGGCTGCCCACCGTCTCTCGCATTTTCTCTGGAAGCATGGCTTTAAACTCTTGGCTCGGATGCACAGTCAGTTTTGGCGCTTCTGGACTCAGATTGAGATCCATCCGGGTGCTCAGATAGAATCAGGTGTCTTTATCGACCATGGTTCTGGCTTGGTGATTGGGGAGACAGCTATCGTTGAAAAAGGTGTTCTTCTCTACCATGGGGTTACTCTTGGTGGGACAGGGAAAGACTGTGGCAAACGCCATCCGACCGTTCGAAAGGGAGCTCTCATATCGGCTCATGCCCAAGTCATTGGACCCGTTGAAATCGGTGAAAATGCCAAAGTCGGTGCAGCAGCAGTAGTTGTGGCAGATGTTCCTAGTGATGTGACAGTTGTCGGAATTCCGGCCAAGATCGTCCGAGTTCATGGACAGAAGGATGAACCAACAATCCACGAAGTCGAAGAAAAACGAGAGTACTACGTCAATAAACTCGAGCAGGCTAGAGAAGCCAGCCACAGATCGTCGGGGTTGTAGAGAGTAGTAATGCCTTTTATCGAGAAACGCCTGATAAGGTCAAGCGTCGCTTGGCTGCTGGTGCACAAGTGGTGGACATGGAAGCTTCAGCTATCATGGCTTGGAGTCAATTTCGCAAGAGTAAAGTCTATCAGTTCTTCTACACAGCTGACTATGTGGATCATCATAACCGAGCCTGGGATGCCCGCCATGAAGAGCGGACAGCTGATGCCATGACTTTTTTCACTATCGCTTTGATAATAGCAAAGGAACTAGAAAGGTAACTACAAGAATGGCAGTATATTTTTACGGCTGTATCACCATGGATGGCTACTTGGCAGACAGCCAGCACAGGATAGACTGGCTGCATCAGCTTGGTTCTGTAGAGGATACAGGCTATGATGACTTTTACAGGCAAATGGATATCACCATCATGGGCAAGCGGACCTTTGAGGAAATCCAAGATTTGCAAGATGTAGAAAGTTTTTATCAAGCTACGGAAAACTATGTCTTTACGCATGATAGGCACCTGCCTGTCAGCAATTACCAGCCAGTAGCTGGGGATGTGGTGGACTTTGTTCAGCAGATTGACAAAGGCAAAAATGTCTTTGTGATTGGTGGTAATTCCTTGGTAGGACCGCTCTTGGATGCGGATCTTTTCGACCACCTCATTATTCAGATAGCGCCCCTTATCCTAGGAAAGGGAGTTCCCCTCTTTACTCAAGAGGAAGGGCAGCGCTTTTACCAACTGGATAGCCTCAGACAATTTGGCCCTTTTGCAGAGCTGGTTTTCAGCCGAAAAAGTCAGAAATAGAGAAGGGAGTGGACCGCATGATTAAAATTTATGACACCATGTCTCGTGATTTGCGAGAATTTGTCCCGATTGAGGACAGCAAAGTCAAGATGTATGTTTGTGGGCCAACCGTATATAACTATATCCACGTGGGGAATGCACGTTCGACGGTAGCTTTTGATACCATTCGTCGTTATTTCGAATACCGTGGCTACGAAGTTGCCTATATTTCCAATTTTACAGATGTAGATGATAAGATTATCAATCGCGCCAAGGAAGAAGGCATCACACCTCAGGAGATTGCGGACAAGTACATCGCTGCCTTTCGTGAGGATGTGACGGCCTTGGGCGTGAAACCTGCGACTCGCCATCCGCGTGTGGTGGAGTTTATGGAGGACATCATTCGTTTTGTCGCTGACTTGATTGAAAAAGGTTATGCTTACGAGAGTCAAGGGGATGTTTACTTCCGTGTGGAAAAATCCCACAACTATGCCAAGTTAGCCAATAAAACCTTGGAAGATTTGGAGCTGGGTGCTTCAGGTCGTACCGATGAAGAAACGGCTCGCAAGGAAAATCCTGTGGACTTTGCCCTATGGAAAGCTGCAAAACCAGGTGAGATTTCTTGGGACAGTCCTTGGGGACCTGGTCGTCCGGGCTGGCATATCGAGTGTTCGGTCATGTCAACAGAGATTTTGGGAGATACCATTGATATCCACGGTGGTGGAGCTGATTTGGAGTTTCCTCACCATACCAACGAAATTGCCCAGTCAGAAGCAAAAACAGGCAAGACTTTCGCCAACTACTGGATGCACAATGGCTTTGTCAATATCGATAATGTCAAGATGTCTAAATCCTTGGGGAATTTCATCACAGTCCATGATGCCCTTAAAACTCTTGATGGTCAAGTGTTGCGTTTCTTCTTTGCGACTCAGCATTACCGTAAACCAATCAACTTTACGGAAAAAGCAGTGCGGGATGCCGAGACCAATCTCAAGTATCTGAAAAACACTTACGAGCAACCATTTTCTGGGACTGTAGACATTCAAGAGTTGCAAGACTTTAAAGATAAGTTTGTAGCGGCTATGGATGAGGACTTCAACGCTGCCAATGGTATCACAGTTGTCTTTGAAATGGCCAAATGGATCAATTCAGGTAACTATGATGCAAGTGTCAAGGAAGCTCTTGCGGCTATGTTAGAGGTCTTCGGAATTGTCTTTGTCGAGGAAGTTTTGGATGCAGAGATCGAAACCTTGATCCAAAAACGACAAGAAGCGCGTGCTAATCGTGACTTTGCGACAGCAGACCAAATCCGTGATCAACTGGCTGCTCAAGGGATTAAGCTCCTTGATACCAAGGATGGAGTGAGGTGGACACGTGATTGATGTCAATCTCATTAACGGAATTGCGCTAGCCTTTGAAGGGGATGCGGTGTATTCCATGTATATTCGCCGCCACCTCATCCTAAAAGGCATGACCAAGCCCAATAAACTTCACCAAGAGGCGACCAAGTATGTCTCGGCCAAGGCTCAGGCTCGCCTGATTTCCCTCATGTTGGAGGAGCAAGTTTTAACGGAAAAAGAAGAAGAAATCTATAAACGTGGGCGCAATACCAATAGCCACACAAAGGCTAAAAATGCAGATGTCGTAACTTATCGGATGTCGACTGGCTTTGAAGCTGTCATGGGTTATCTTCATCTGACTGATAATATGGAGCGTCTAGAGACCTTGATTTCGTGGTGTATCCAAAAAGTGGAGGCGTAGAAATGCTTGCAAAAGAATTACTAGACTGGTTTCCTGAGGCTCAGATTTCAGATCAGCCAATAGAGAAACTAGGATATCTTACACTTCCTCTATCTTCTCAACAGTGGATTTTACTGGAAGAAACTGGGCTCAGCGAGCGTGAAAAGCAGTTAATTGCCCTTTTAACCCAGCAGGAGCAGGCTAGTTCACTCAATCCTTGGTATTCCTATCTGATCGAGGGAAAGGGGCAGGCACCTCAAACTTTTAAAAAGATACAACTGGTTTATTGCCATCTATCCTATTACCAACAGGAAAATCTAGCCTCTTGGCTGGATATGATGCAGACCCTCTTTCCTAACTGCCAGACAGTGTTGCAGGTCGGAGTTCAGGACTATGTTTTTATTCTCCAGCAAGATAAATACAGCTCTGTTCGCTCAATCTTATCCGATACGATTGAGGCAGTAGAGTATGACTTTGGTCTTCGTCTGTCTATCATGTTGGGGCAGGTTTGGTCACAGACTGGGTATCAGGCTTTGTCAGATTTAATCCAAGCAGAGCGGGACTTGTTTAAGGCTTGGTGGCGTCAGGGGCATCAAGGGGTTCATACTTTTTCACAGCTCTATCTTTGGAGTCTTGGGGAAGGGCTGGTTGACCATAGAATTATCAAAGAATACCTTCGTCAGTTGATTCTGGACCAAGATCAGATTCAGGAGATCATTCTTACTCTCTGGGAAAACAGTGCTGTCTTAACTAAAACAGCCCAGCAACTCTATCTGCATCGCAATTCTCTCCAATACAAGATTGATAAATGGGAAGAATTAACAGGACTTCAGTTGAAGGAGTTGACGGATCTCAGCCTTTGTTATCAGTTGATTTTACCAGATATTCTCTAAAGTTTTGTGCAAGTTGCACAGAACTTTTTTATTTTTTTGGTCACCTTGCCATAGAAAAGTAAAGCGTTTTCATCTATAATAAAACTATCAAAAGACAAAAGGAGTTTACCTCGATGGTAGAATTAAATCTTAAAAACATTTACAAAAAATATCCAAACAGCGAACACTACTCAGTTGAAGACTTCAACTTGGACATCAAAGACAAGGAATTTATCGTTTTCGTAGGTCCTTCAGGATGTGGTAAATCAACAACTCTTCGTATGATTGCAGGTCTTGAAGACATCACAGAAGGTACTGCATCTATCGATGGCGTGGTTGTCAACGACGTAGCTCCAAAAGACCGTGACATCGCCATGGTATTCCAAAACTACGCTCTTTACCCACACATGACTGTATATGACAACATGGCTTTCGGTTTGAAATTGCGTAAATACAGCAAAGAAGATATCGACAAACGTGTGCAAGAAGCTGCAGCAATCCTTGGCTTGAAAGAGTTCTTGGATCGTAAACCTGCTGACCTTTCTGGTGGTCAACGTCAACGTGTTGCCATGGGTCGTGCGATTGTCCGTGATGCAAAAGTATTCTTGATGGACGAACCTTTGTCAAACTTGGATGCCAAACTTCGTGTATCTATGCGTGCTGAAATTGCGAAGATCCACCGTCGTATCGGTGCTACAACCATCTACGTAACGCACGACCAAACAGAAGCGATGACATTGGCAGACCGTATCGTTATCATGTCAGCTACTAAGAACCCTGCTGGTACAGGTACTATCGGACGTGTAGAACAAATCGGTACTCCTCAAGAAGTTTACAAAAACCCAGTTAACAAATTCGTAGCAGGATTCATCGGAAGCCCAGCTATGAACTTCATCAATGTGAAATTGGTTGGTAGCGAAATTGTTTCTGACGGTTTCCGCTTGAAAGTTCCAGAAGGAGCTTTGAAAGTTCTTCGTGATAAAGGCTACGAAGGTAAAGAATTGATCTTCGGTATCCGTCCAGAAGATGTGAATGCAGAACCTGCTTTCCTTGAAACATTCCCAGAATCAGTTGTTAAAGCAACTATCTCTGTATCAGAATTGCTTGGTTCAGAATCTCACCTTTACTGCCAAGTTGGTAAAGATGAATTTGTTGCAAAAGTGGATGCTCGTGACTACTTGCAAACAGGTGCAACAGTTGAACTTGGATTTGACTTGAACAAAGCGCACTTCTTCGACGTAGAAACTGAGAAAACTATCTACTAAGATAAATAAATAGAATAGCAAAGCACTGCAGAGTTTCTCTTGCAGTGCTTTTTCTTTTAAATGCATAGACTAGGCATGAAAATAGGTTTTTCTAGTTTTAATATTCTTAAAAAAGTGATAAAATGGTAGGAAGAATTGGAGAGAATAGATGCCGAAAGAAGTGAATTTGACGGGCGATGAGGTTGTCGCTTTAACGCAAAAATATTTATCAAAAGAAGATGTTGCTTTTGTACATAAAGCCTTGGTTTACGCCGTTGAATGCCATAGTGGTCAATACCGTAAATCTGGCGAGCCCTATATTATTCATCCCATTCAGGTGGCAGGGATTTTAGCTAAGCTCAAGCTAGATGCCGTGACGGTTGCCTGTGGTTTTTTGCATGATGTGGTTGAGGATACGGATGCGACACTGGATGATTTAGAGCAAGAGTTTGGTCATGATGTTCGCATTATTGTTGATGGAGTGACTAAGCTTGGTAAGGTGGAGTACAAATCGATCGAGGAGCAATTAGCGGAAAACCACCGTAAGATGCTCATGGCCATGTCTGAGGATATCCGCGTTATCTTGGTTAAACTATCTGACCGCTTGCATAACATGAGAACGCTTAACCACCTACGAAAAGACAAGCAGGAACGGATTTCCAGAGAGACCATGGAAATCTATGCACCACTTGCTCATCGCCTGGGGATTTCCAGCGTCAAGTGGGAGTTAGAAGACTTGTCCTTCCGCTATCTCAATCCAACTGAGTTTTACAAGATCACTCACATGATGAAGGAAAAACGCAGAGAGCGTGAGGCTTTGGTCGATGAAGTCGTGACAAAGTTAGAGGACTACACTTCCGAACGCAATCTAAAAGGGAAAATCTATGGCCGTCCCAAACATATCTACTCTATCTATCGCAAGATGCAGGATAAGAAGAAACGCTTTGAGGAAATCTATGACCTGATTGCCATTCGCTGTATCTTAGAGACTCATAGTGATGTCTATGCCATGCTTGGCTATGTGCATGAGCTTTGGAAACCAATGCCTGGGCGTTTTAAAGATTATATCGCTAACCGTAAGGCCAATGGTTACCAGTCTATCCATACGACTGTCTATGGACCAAAAGGGCCGATTGAATTCCAGATTCGTACCAAGGAAATGCACGAGGTTGCTGAGTACGGGGTTGCGGCTCACTGGGCTTATAAAAAAGGAATCAAGGGGCAGGTCAACAGCAAAGAATCAGCTATTGGGATGAACTGGATCAAGGAAATGATTGAGTTGCAAGACCAGGCTGATGATGCCAAGGAATTTGTGGATTCTGTAAAGGAAAACTACCTAGCTGAGGAGATTTACGTCTTTACCCCAGATGGGGCTGTACGTTCCCTTCCAAAAGATTCAGGCCCGATTGACTTCGCCTATGAAATTCATACCAAAGTCGGTGAAAAAGCAACTGGTGCCAAGGTCAATGGCCGCATGGTTCCTCTGACAACCAAGCTCAAAACTGGGGATCAGGTCGAAATTGTCACCAACCCTAACTCCTTTGGCCCGAGTCGTGACTGGCTCAACATGGTCAAGACTAGCAAGGCACGCAACAAGATTCGTCAGTTCTTTAAAAACCAAGACAAGGAATTGTCTGTTAACAAGGGCCGTGAAATGCTGATGGCTCAGTTCCAAGAAAACGGCTATGTAGCCAATAAATTTATGGACAAGCGTCACATGGACCAAGTCCTTCAAAAGACTAGCTACAAGACAGAAGAGTCTCTCTTTGCGGCCATTGGTTTTGGAGAAATCGGTGCCATTACGGTCTTTAATCGTCTGACCGAAAAGGAACGCCGTGAGGAAGAGCGTGCCAAGGCCAAGGCGGAAGCAGAAGAGCTTGTCAAAGGTGGCGAGGTTAAGGTTGAGAATAAAGAAACCCTCAAGGTCAAACATGAGGGTGGTGTGGTCATTGAAGGAGCCTCAGGTCTCCTAGTACGGATTGCCAAGTGTTGCAATCCAGTGCCTGGTGATGATATTGTTGGCTATATTACCAAGGGCCGTGGAGTGGCTATTCACCGCGTGGACTGTATGAATCTCCGTGCCCAAGAAAACTACGAGCAACGTCTCCTTGATGTGGAATGGGAAGACCAATACTCAAGCAAGGAATACATCGCCCATATCGATATCTATGGCCTCAACCGTACAGGTCTCTTAAATGATGTTCTGCAAGTTCTTTCCAACACCACTAAGAATATCTCAACCGTTAACGCCCAACCAACCAAGGATATGAAATTTGCTAATATCCATGTGTCCTTTGGAATCTCAAACCTTTCTACGCTGACAACGGTCGTTGACAAAATCAAGAGTGTGCCAGAGGTATACTCAGTCAAACGAACCAACGGATAATTGAATAGAAAGGCGCTTATGAAAATCATCATTCAACGGGTTAAAAAAGCCCAAGTGAGTATCGAAGGTCAGGTTCAGGGAAAAATCAATCAGGGGCTTTTACTGTTGGTCGGTGTAGGCCCAGAGGACCAAGAGGAAGATCTGGATTATGCTGTCCGAAAGCTTGTCAACATGCGGATTTTTTCAGATGCAGAAGGCAAGATGAATCTGTCTGTTAAGGATATTGGGGGCGAAATCCTTTCGATTTCTCAGTTTACCCTTTTTGCAGATACTAAGAAGGGCAATCGTCCAGCCTTTACAGGAGCAGCCAAGCCTGATAGGGCATCAGACTTCTATGACGCTTTTAATCAAAAACTAGTACAAGAAGTACCTGTTCAGACAGGTATCTTTGGAGCGGATATGCAGGTGGAGCTGGTCAATGACGGACCGGTCACCATTATCCTTGATACAAAAAATAGATAAGAAAACCAAGCCAGTCAGCTTGGTTTTTGTTTAGAAACACTCCCAGAAAGAGATGTGTTTATCGTAAAAGTCTGGATAGTTTTCCCTTAGGTGGCTAGCCGTCATATAATATAAAGTAGAATGACAACCAGTGACGATTGGCATAAGAGATGAAAATTGCTGAGAACTAGTGAAGGCTAAAAGGACAAATAATAGAAAATCGCTAATGAGCACCCCTAAATAGTAGAAGCGAAACTTTTTATTGATTTGAGGATAAATCTCAACGAAATGATGTTTGAGTCGGTTGACTAAGCGAAATAGCAGTAGTCCTTGAGCAAGGATGAAAATAAAACCAGACAGCAGGAGCCAGTCTACAGAGAGATCGGTTTTGGAGATAAAAATTGCTAATAGTAGCAAATCGCTGACTGCAATGGCTGCAAAATGGAGTCTAAAGAGCTTTTTCATAGGATGACCTCCCTCTTTTATCTACCTTCATTCTACACCAAATGAATGGGAGTTGCAACTAACATAATAAAAAATCCCTGAAAGGAATTTCTTTCAGGAATAAGGGGTTAGTTGATTTTTTCGACATAGAGTTGTTTGGCGATATCCATACTAACTTGGAGGTCTTCGTCTTTGTTGACTAGAGTAAAGCTATTGGAAAAGCCATCAAACTGCTTGACTTGGAGTTGGTCACCGATATGAATTGCGTGCTTTTCTAGATATTTGAGTAGTTCAAAACTATCATGAACGCGAGTCAGGAGATAGGTTCCAGCTTCCTGGACGGCTGCTAGTGGCAGGTTATTGATTTCAACCAAGAGTTCTCCCTCGGCTGGTATGGTTCCACCGTGGGGGCAGGTTTGAGGGAAACCCAGCAGTTTATCCAGTCTCTTTACAAATAGGTCAGAGACTGTGTGTTCTAGGACCTCAGCTTCTTCGTGGATCTGATCGCTAGTATAGTCCAAATGGTGAACTAGAAAGACTTCAATCAAACGGTGTTTACGATAGAGCTCAGAGACCAGTTTGAGGCCAATATCTGTCAATAGATAGCCGTTCTCCTTATCCTTGAGGAGGAGATTTTCACTTTTCATGCGTTTGATCATCTCTGTTACAGCAGGTGGAGAGACCTGCATACGGGCAGCAATTTCTTTGTTGGTGATTTTTTGCATGTCCGTACCGATTTCATAAATACATTTTAAATAATCTTCTTTATTTGGAGTCATTCGTTTCCTCTTGTTCATTCTCTCCATCTAGTATACCAAAAAAAGCTAGATTTCTCTAGCTTTCTGTCATAATGCTTGTGATTTTAGTCTAGTTCTTTAACTGCAGCAATAGCAGCTTCAAAGTCTGGTTCCGTGTTAATGTTATCAACGTATTCTACGTAACGGATGACATTGTCAGTATCGAGAACAAAGACGGCACGTGCAAGGAGATGCCATTCGTTGATCAAGAGGGCATAATCACGTCCGAAAGAATGGTCAAAATAGTCTGAAAGCATGATGGCATTGTCAAGACCTTCAGCCCCACACCAGCGTCCTTGGGCAAATGGTAGGTCCATAGAAACGGTAAGAACGACGGTATTATCAAGGTTAGCAAGTTCTTGGTTGAAGCGACGTGTTTGCGTTGAGCAGATACCGGTATCGATAGATGGGACAACACTCAAGACTTTTTTCTTTCCATCAAAGTCAGCTAGCGTTTTTTTAGAGAGATCGGTTGTCGTAAGAGAAAAGTCAAGTGCCTTGTCTCCGACTTGCAGTTGTTTACCTGTAAAGGTTACAGGATTTCCGAGAAAAGTGGTCATAAACTACTCCATTCTTTTTTCTTTCATTTTACCGAGAATTGTCAGATTTTTCCAATGATTTGACCGGAAAGTGTAAAAAAACGCCAATTCGGTGAGAATGACGTTTTTAATGGATTATTTTGACAAACCTTCAGCAATCTTGTCAAGGTTGTATTTCATCATGTTGTAGTAGCTGTCACCTTCTTTACCTTCTTCAGCGATTGAATCAGTAAAGATTTGCGCGTAAATTGGGATATTTGTGTCTTGTGAAACAGTCTTCATTGGACGGTCATCGACACTTGATTCAACAAAGAGTGATGGAACTTTTGTTTGGCGAAGTTTTTCAACCAAGGTCTTGATTTGTTCAGGTGTTCCTTCTTCTTCTGTGTTGATTTCCCAGATGTAGGCACTTGGAACTTCGTAAGCTTTAGAGAAGTATTTGAAGCATCCTTCGCTGGTTACAATGAGTTTTTTCTCAGCAGGGATATTGTTAAATTTCTCTTTAGCTTCCTTGTCCAGTTTGTCTAGCTTTTCAGTATAGTCTTTGAGATTTTTTTCGTAGAATTCCTTGTTGCTAGGGTCTTTTGCAATCAACTGTTTAGCGATATTTTTAGCATAAATTATCCCATTTTCAAGGTTGAGCCAAGCGTGTGGGTCTTCTTTACCTTTCTCGTTTTGACCTTCAAGGTAGATGATATCTACGCCATCACTAACTGCATAGTAGTCTTTGTTTTCAGTTTTCTTGGCATTTTCAACCAATTTGGTAAACCAAGCATTGCCACCTGTTTCAAGGTTGATACCGTTATAGAAAATGAGGTCAGCCTCAGAAGTTTTCTTTACGTCTTCAGGAAGTGGTTCGTACTCGTGTGGGTCTTGACCAACAGGAACGATACTATGAAGATCAATCTTGTCACCAGCGATATTTTTAGTAATATCAGCAATGATAGAGTTAGTTGCTACAACCTTTAGTTTTTGGTTTGTAGATGCTGTGTCTTTTTTTCCGCTAGCACAGGCAGCTAATCCAATGATAGCAAGAAAAAGAACAAGCAATGTACCTAATTTTTTCATTAGATTCCTCCAGAAGGGTTTCCCCTTATTTATTGATTTTTTTATTTTTTAGTTTCAAGTATCGTTGCTTTGGAGAGATAAAGAAACTGATTAAGAAGAAGCTGGCAGATGTGAGCACGATGCTGGATCCTGCTGCGAGATTGAAGCTATAGCCGATAAAGAGTCCCAAAACAGAAGCGGTTGCCCCTAGGGTTGATGAAAGAAAAATCATGCTCTTTAGGCTATTCGCATAAAGGTAAGCCGTCGCAGCTGGGGTAATCAACATGGCTACGATAAGAATCGTTCCAACACTTTGCATGGCAGTGACTGACACAAGGGTCAAGAGCACCATGAGCAGATAGTGGTAGAAATTGACGGGCATTCCCATGGCTTTAGCCAAAAGCTCGTCAAAGGATGTAATCAATAGTTGTTTAAAGAAAATCCCGATAATCAAGAGAATCAATGCCCCCACACCAATGGTGATCCACATGTCCGTATCTTGGACAGCGAGGATATTCCCAAAAAGGATATGGAAGAGGTCTGTCGAACTCTTGGCAACACTAATCAAGATGACACCTAAGGCTAAGAAAGATGAAAAGGTAATACCAATGGCAGTGTCACTCTTGATGATAGAGTTCCCCTTGATGTAGGTAATGATGATGGAAGCCATCAAGCCAAAGATGATCGCTCCAATAAAGAAATCAATTCCCAGGATAAAGGAAAGGGCTACGCCGGGCAAAACTGCGTGAGAGATGGCATCCCCCATGAGAGACATTCCACGTAAGATGATAAAACATCCCACGGCTCCAGCAACCACCCCGATGACTATAGCTGTTATCAAGGCATTTTGTAGGAAATGGAAATGTTGCAATCCATCGATAAATTCTGCTATCATAGGTCACCTCCATTGAAAAAGAGTTTGCTACCGTAGGCCTTCTTAAGATTGGCTTCGGTAAAGGATTCTTCAGTTGAACCAATAGCAACCAATTCTCGATTGAGAAGCATAACTTGGTCGAAATAATGAGGGACTTTGCTGAGGTCATGATGGACGATGAGAACTGTTTTACCAGCTTTTTTAAGGTCTCTCAGTGTATTCATGATAATCTCTTCACTGATCGAGTCAATCCCGACAAAAGGCTCATCTAAAAAGATGTAGTCAGCTTCCTGCACTAAGCAGCGGGCAATCAAAACACGTTGGAATTGTCCTCCAGAGAGCTGACTGATTTGGCGATCAGCATAGTCTGAGAGTCCAACGATTTCAAGTGCATCCGCTACTTTTTTCCAGTGGCTGGCCTTTAAAGTGTGGAAGAGCGGGATAGATGGATAGAGTCCCAGTGAGACACATTCCTTGACCTTGATAGGGAAATTGTAGTCGATATGGATTTTTTGCTCGACATAGGCAACTCGATGTAAAGATTTCTTGACTTCTTTGTCATCGAGAAAGGCCTGACCTTCGTGTGGGATAATTCCCAACATACTTTTTAATAAAGTTGATTTTCCAGCACCGTTTGGACCAATAATTCCGGTAATAGTTGGTCCGTGGAGCACTAGTGAAATATCCTTTAGTGCCAACGTTTCTTTGTAGGAGACACTGAGGTTTTCGATAAGTATCATACAGTTGTTTTCCTCCTGCCTTTTAATATACATTAAAAAAAAATTAAGTCAAGTTAATTTTTAAAAAATTTAAAATAATAACTGAAAAATGAAGAAAAAAGAGAGACCATTTTTAATTGCATTCCCAAGTGTTTTTTGCTAAGCTAAGAATAAGTGAAAAAATGAAAGCGAGAACAAGATGACACGTTATCAAGACGATTTTTATGATGCAATCAATGGCGAATGGGAAAAAACAGCTGTCATTCCAGCTGACAAATCTCGAACTGGTGGTTTTATTGACCTTGACGAGGAAATTGAAGAGTTGATGCTGGCGACTACAGACAAGTGGTTGGCAGGTGAAGAAGTCCCAGAGGATGCCATCCTCGCAAACTTTGTTAAGTACCATCGTATGGTACGTGATTTTGACAAGAGAGAAGCAGATGGGATCAAGCCTGTTTTGCCAATGCTCAAGGAATACCAAGATTTGGAGAGTTTCGCAGATTTCACCAGCAAACTAGCAGAATTTGAACTAGCAGGCAAGCCAAACTTCCTTCCATTTGGGGTATCACCAGACTTTATGGATGCCAGAACCAATGTTCTCTGGGCAAGTGCACCAGGGACTATTTTGCCTGATACAACCTACTATACTGAAGACCATCCTCAACGTGAGGAACTCTTAACGCTTTGGAAGGAAAGTAGCGCAAATCTTCTCAAAGCCTATGATTTTTCAGATGAGGAAATCGAAGACTTACTAGAGAAGAGATTGGAATTGGACCGTCGTATCGCATCAGTGGTTCTTTCAAACGAAGAAAGTTCAGAATATGCCAAACTCTACCATCCATACGCTTATGAAGATTTCAAGAAATTTGCTCCTGCCCTCCCTTTGGATGATTTCTTCCAAACAGTTCTTGGACAAACTCCAGATAAGGTTATCGTAGACGAGGAACGTTTTTGGCAAGCAGCAGACCAGTTTTATAGTGAAGAAGCTTGGCCTTTGCTTAAGGCAAGCTTGATCTTGAGTGTAGTCAATCTTTCAACAAGCTATCTCACTGACGAGATCCGTATCTTGTCAGGTGCTTATGGCCGTGCTCTTTCAGGTGTTCCAGAAGCTCAAGACAAACGAAAGGCGGCTTATCATTTAGCACAAGGACCATTTAAACAAGCTCTTGGCCTTTGGTATGCCCATGAAAAATTCTCTCCTGAAGCTAAGGCAGACGTTGAGAAAAAAGTAGCGACCATGATCGATGTTTATAAGGAACGTTTGGCTAAGAATGACTGGCTCACTCCTGAAACGCGTGATAAGGCCATTGTCAAACTCAATGTCATCAAGCCTTATATCGGTTACCCAGAGGAATTGCCAGAACGCTACAAGGACAAGGTAGTGGACGAAACTGCCAGCCTCTTTGAGAATGCCCTAGCCTTTGCGCGTGTGGAAATCAAGCACAGCTGGAGCAAGTGGAACCAACCGGTTGACTACAAGGAGTGGGGTATGCCAGCACACATGGTTAATGCCTACTACAATCCTCAGAAGAACTTGATTGTCTTCCCAGCTGCTATTTTACAGGCTCCATTCTATGACTTGCATCAGTCGTCTTCTGCCAACTACGGTGGTATTGGTGCTGTTATTGCCCATGAGATTTCTCATGCCTTTGACACAAATGGTGCTTCTTTTGATGAAAATGGTAGTCTCAAGGATTGGTGGACTGAGAATGACTATGCTGCCTTTAAGGAAAAAACGCAGAAAGTTATCGACCAGTTTGATGGTCAAGAATCCTATGGCGCAAGGATTAATGGAAAACTAACCGTATCCGAAAATGTTGCCGACCTAGGGGGGATCGCCGCAGCCCTTGAAGCTGCCAAGAGAGAACCAGACTTCTCTGCTGAAGAATTTTTCCACAACTTTGCTCGTATCTGGCGTATGAAAGGCCGTCCGGAGTTGATGAAACTCATGGCCAGTGTGGATGTGCACGCGCCAGCTAAACTCCGTGTCAATGTCCAAGTACCAAACTTCGATGACTTCTTTACAACCTATGATGTCAAAGAAGGCGACGGTATGTGGCGTTCACCAGAGGACCGTGTGATTATTTGGTAAAGTAAGTCCCTAACAAAGTATCATCTTGGAATTAATGGTTCATTTTTGAAGTTTATCAATCTGAAAATGCAATGCTATCGAGGTTAACATGAAGAAATTTTTAATGATGCTATCAGCTATTCTTTCGATTTCAGTTCTAGCATCTTGTGGTCTCAATAAAAATAGGAACAATACAGAACCTTCATCTGCACTATCATCTGTCTCCAAAGACGATAAGACTAGTGTATCAACAGAAGCAAAGGCTGAAAATACTAGTGACTCGTCAACCAAGGAATCGCAATCGACTGTTGAAAATAAGAAGGAAACTGGACAAGATGTATATAAAGAAGTGATTGAACGTTATAATCACTTTACAGACCTTTTAAAGCAAGGTAATAGAGAGGATTTATACCAGGAAAATAAACAACACAAGATTGCTTCAGAAGAATATAGCCTGATTTTTTCTCGAATGGATTATCAAAATGCACCAGATTGGAAATATGCCCTTCTTGATTTGAATAAGGATGGGCAAGACGAGTTGCTTATTGGTGATGAAAAATTTGTTTCAGCCATTTATTATTTGGAAAATCAAAAGCCTAACTTACTTCACACAGCTTATGTAGCTTCTGCAGGTGGTTTTCGCTCAGGCTTTGTTATTTACGAAAATGGTCTAGTCTCTTATGCAGACTGGCAGTCAACCCGTCCAGAAATGAACTTGGCTTTATATTCGTTTGATAAAAATGGAGTCCAGAAGATTAAAGAAGCAACTATTCAAATCGGTGGCAATGAAAAAGCAGAGCAAGTTTTAGATATCTCTTCTGAAAAGCTTGATTTGTCTAACATTAGTTGGAAAGAATTGAATCCGGCTAATTAGTTTTGAATTATTTTTCTAGTCAATATTGATTCTTCTGAGAAAATATTAACATAAAAATAGAAGCTACAAAAAAACCGAGGAAATTATCCTTGGTTTTTTGTTTGCTAGAAAAAGGGATTAAAGGTCTTTTCGTGAGCGATGGTCGTAGCCGGGCCGTGCCCAGGATAGACATCGTAGTTAGGAAGAGTGAAGAGTTGAGTCTGGACACTATGGAGAAGTTGTTCCATGCTACCTGTAGGAAGGTCTGTCCGTCCGATGGTTTCGCGGAATAGAACATCTCCGGTTAAGACTAGATGGGCATCAGGAAAAACCAGAGAAACACCTCCGATAGAATGGCCAGGTGTTGGCAATACCGTAAAACGAAACTCTTCGATCTGGTATTCCTCATGAAAGACATAGGTGTGTTCAGCTGGTTTGCAGACGACATCAGCCATATCATCATGACGAGGTAGGCCAGAGAGATTGTCGACTGGAGTGTAAAGCCAGCTGGCTTCACTTTCTGCTACATAAACGGGGGGATTTCCAAAAGTATCTCTAACCAAGTCCAGACTCATAATATGGTCGTAGTGGGTGTGGGTCAGGAGAATCGCACAGACTGGTTTGTTGATTTTCTCGATGGTCTTGCGAATAGCTTCCCAATGGCTACCTGGGTCAACCACAATCAGGTGTTGGTCCCCTTCTAGATAATAAGTGTTTTCATAAGCAACGGGATTCACGGTTTTATGGATTTTCATACTGGCTCCAATCTCAAAGAATGTACTAAACTAAGTATAGCACAGAAGAGGGAAATAAAGTGAAAAGAAAGTCCCTCTTTTGTGTTAGAGGGACAATGATCTTATTTAAACTTGAAACCTTCGTAAATGAGTTTTGCTTTGGGATTCTTTTTCTTGATTTGCTTGGCAAGGGCCTTCATCATAGGAAGAGGTCCACACATATAGACTGTAGTTTGGTCAGGGATTTCTTCTTGATCCAAAGTCAGGTATCCTTTTTCATTGCTATCGACCAGCTGCAGGTCAAAGTTAGCATTTTGACGGGCGTAGTCTCGAAGTAGATCTAGGTAGACAGCATTTTCCTCTCCACGGAAACTATAGTAGAAGCGGACGCTCTTGTCTAGGATAGGATGCTCCCGGATATAAGAGATGAAAGGTGTCATTCCAATTCCACCTGCAATCCAGATTTGCTGCTTTGGACCATGTTCCATAGTCATATGCCCATAGGCGCGATCAACCGCAACCTTGCTACCAACTTGAAGATTGTCATAGATATTCTTGGTGTGGTCACCAGAGTTTTTTATCGTAAAATAAAGAGTTCGTCCTTGTCCTCCTGAGATGGAGAAAGGGTGTGGAGCAGTCTCAAAACCTTTTTGGAAAATTTTTAGAAAGGCAAATTGTCCATATTCGTAAGTGAAAGGATGACTGAGTTCTATTTCAATTTCAGTCGTGTCGTGATTGAGGCGTTTGATTCCTACGATTTTTCCAAGATAGGTGAAACCGATCTTTTGATAAAGGAAAATAATATAAAAACCTGCAAGCAAGCCTAAAATAGCATAGATTCCAAAGATAAGACCTAGGAAACTAAAGGAGAGAAGGCGATTTCCCATGATCATCAAAACATGAAAGAGGCCAAAGATATAAGCTAGATAAACCAATCGATGAATCCATCTCCATGCTTCATACTGGATGTATTGTCCCAGATAGGCAACCAGAACGATGCTGATAAAGATATAGATAGCGATATTTCCAAACTGGGCGGCCAAATGCGAACCCCAGAGACCGCCCATGCTAAAGTTGTGTAGGGTTAGTAGGAGAATGGATAGAAAAGCGGTGAATTTATGAGCTAGATACATCTTTTCAAGTCCGTTAAACCAAGCTTCAAGCAGGGGTAAACGGCTAGCTAGTATAAAAGTAAGTGAAAGAGTAGTGAGAGCTAAACCAGGGATTAGAAACTGACTAACACCTGAACTGAGCCAAGCTAGGATAGTCAGAAACATACTAAGCCCGATAAATAAAATACCTTTTAATGATTTCATAGTTGAAGTCCTTTCACGGATTATCTTATGATAGATGTAATAAAATTTGTTACATTTTAACAAAAAATGAATCTGTAGTCAAGGTTTAGAGTTTCGGCCTCTAAGTCAAATTTTCATGATAATCTATAAATAACGGTTAAGAAATATACTGTTTGATTTGTGTACTTCTTATAGAAATTTTTTTGTTATAACAATATAAGGGTGGGAAAAATTCAACTTCTACAAAACCCTAAAAAACAAATTAATACATAAAAGTGTATTTTATTTAATTATAAGATAAATAATATCTGAAATTTACATGATGTAAACCTATGTGAATGTTGGCATTTTAAAGTATTTGATGTTAAATTATTTTTGTATTTTTCTCAAATAAATTTATTAAAAATGTTGAAAAAGATATAAAAAAGTGTTAGTATGAATATGCATATTGAATACGAGGATATAATCCTTTTAGAATAATGAAATTTAAAGACCATCTTTTGAGTAGGGAAGAAATTTCGTTTTTTTTCTATATTTCAATATCGATATAATAAAAATAGGGAGGTTGTTTTTCTTATGAAGAGTAAGCAACAGGGTTTTAGAACGGAGAAATACATTCGATATGGGATTCGAAAGTATAGTTTTGGAGCGGCATCAGTAGCAATTTCAGCAGGTTTGATGTTTTTGGGCAATGGAGCAGTATCTGCGATGGAACTTCAAGGGGCAGATACTACGCTTGTTTCAACATCGACATTGAATGCGGAATCTTCTACGGAAACAGAAAAATCAGAAACTTCGTTTAATAAAGAAAAAGAAGTTGCCCTTAAGACGGTTGATAAAACGGATTTAGTTAAAAAAATTACAGAACTTGAAGAGAAAGTAAAAACAGCAAAGAATATAGATGACGTGGTACTAACATCTGCTAAAGAACTATTAGATTCTGCGAAATCTGTCATCTCAAAAGAGATAGTTGAGCAAGAGGAAGTGGATACTGAACTTGCTAAGATTAAGGATTTAATTACGGTTTTTGCTGAGTCTGTCGAAGTTGGGAAAATAACGGAATCTAAAGAAGAAACAAAAGAAACAAAAGAAGCAGAAGAAACTGTCAAACCAGTCCAAGAAGCTAAAAAAGTCTTAGAACAAGTTACCTCTGAAGCTGAGGTAACCAATGTTTTAGCAACTGAAGCAGTCCGGAAAAATAAGCTTGAGGCTGAAAACAAAGCGGCAATTGAGGCGGCGATAGCTAATAATAAGGAAGTTATTGCGGAAGCTAAAAAAGTGTTAGCTACGGATAGCGTTACAGCTAAACAAGGCAATGAACAATTGTCACGTTTGAACGAGTCAATTCTTGCAGTATATAATGAGCTAAAAAAAGCAGGAATCGGAAAAGATGGAAACTTTGGAGTCGCTTTGGCTGCTCAAGATTTCTATGCCGAAGAGGGTTCTAACACAACTCATGCATCGGAAACAAATGCTGCAAATCATACAGGTAAGGATACCTATACGATTCCAGTACAAGAAATTAAATTAATTACGGGTACTGATGCTACAGGTCTAGAGATTGAAGTCTATTCTAATCAGCGGGTTGGTAATGATACAAATGCTGGAAATGGGATGCATACAGAACAAGGTGGAAAAACTGGTCATAACAACAAAGGACGTGTAGACTATCCATTAACCCCTGATGCCGCTAAAAAATTAGCAGAAGAAGCACCACTTTGGAGAAATAAACTCCGTGCGGATGGGTCAAAAATTTCAAACGCTGCGACGTCAATATATTCTGCCAACGGTGGTTATGAATACCTAGCTACAGAAATTTATGGCTATGGGTATGAACAAGGAGTTGACAGAGTTTATATTAAAGGTTTGAAAGATCGTATCGCTGTTTCTGAAAATGCCAAGCAAGCTGGTTGGAGTTTAACTTCTGTAACCCCAACTAACCTTGTGCCGGGATTGACATACGATTCAGAAACAGACACAATTCAAGGAAAAGTTATAGCGGATATTGAAAATGGAGTTTATGATTTACGATTTAATATTACTGCGACCAATACAGATGGTCGTACGGTAACTTTCCAAATTCAGAATCTTCGTGCTGGTTGGGTTGGGTGGCAAGATAGCACGCCTCCTAAAATAAAATCAGATTCTGAGCGTTATGATCGTATTGTTGGTGACGATGCTAATGTAAACATTCAATTCTATGATGAGTCAGGTGCAAGTGCAACACCAGCAAATAGTCGAGGAACTTATAACTACACGACGATTGAAGGAAAAGTTGTAAGAGTGCCTCAAAGATTTTCTAGAGCAGTGACAGGAGTTTCAGGATATAACACCATTGGTGAACAATTAGATGATTCTAAAGTCCTAATTCCAGGTACTAGCTATAGTGTTGCAAACAGTACTTCTGAAGAGCAAGCTGCTGATCAAACGAATATGGGGAGAGGAATCATTTCTGGAAAATTAACTGAAGCAGGAATTTACACAGTCTCCGTATTTGCTAAAGATTATGATAAGTTATCTAATAATACGACATGGAATCAGTCAGGTCAAGAGGCGCACGGTTCTATTACTGTAGTTGTTAAGCCTAAAGTTGAAGTTCAAAACGTTGAAACCTATTCAACAACAGTTCCTGTTAAAATCTCGAAAGGTGCTACAAGTGCTAAGGTTACAATGCCGGATGGTACTGTAACCAATCTAAAAGCAGTTAATGGCAAATGGCTCGTAGACAGTGCTTCAACCAACACAGCTGTTTCTGAAAATCAAGAATTAGGTATTGTAGATTCCGATACAGTCTTTAATATTCCTGTGACATCAGAGGCAACTGCCAAAGTTGGTGTTGATAATATCAAAGTAGAAGCATCTGCTGAAAATGTTAAGGGAACTTTCTTACGTGAACAAGTTGAGTTAAATGGAACGGATGGGCAAAAACATACTGCTACTTTTAATAAGGCTACCGGACACTGGGAGTTACCTGGCGACTATGCTGAAAGTAAAACACTGAATGGTGATGGTACGACAAGATGGACTAAACGTCAAGTGTACACAGAAGCTCAGCAAGACGGTGGTATGAAATTTTATATCTATGAGTACATTCGACAGCTTGATAGCACTGGGAAAGTGACAAGTGTAGAAACGCCAACTCGTCCAGAAACGATTTATGTTTCTAAGAATACTAATCAGGTAGGAGATGGAATGTCAGTAACTGTCACTTACGATAAACATTCAAATACCTGGGCGTCATCTGATGGAACTGAAGTGACTGCTACTAAGCTTGAAAATGACTCTTGGGAAGTTCATACTAAGTCAGGATTTGGTGGTATTATTAGAGGGACGATTGCAACAAATACTGATGTGGCAACTGTAGTAAATACAAAACCAACAGCAACTTCACAAGATTATACTTCAACAAAAGGTACAGCTGTTGACCTTCGTAATGAAGCAAAAGCTGCAGTAAGCATCTCAGACTCTGAAGATACTAAATATGGAAAAACTACCTATATCACTAGAATCACAGTAACATCGCCTTCAGGAGTTCAAAAAGTATTTGATACCAAACAAGATGCAAATAACTATAATATTGCTAGTGGATATAGCTTAAATGAAGTAGGAGTATATACTGTTAAGATTGATGTTATTGATAGTAATGGAAATTATACTACTGAAGCAACAATCAGTGGAACTGAGTCGGGAGTTGATCATGGAGTTGATTCATCAACCGCTACAACAACCTACCATATTACAGTAACTGATACGATTGAAGGACATAATGTGACTTCGACTGATATTCAAGGTGCTACTCAAAAAGAAACTCCAACCTTTACATCTGTTGGAGATGGATCACCAGTAAAACCAAGTGCTTCTTCGCCTGCTAAGTTAGTAGATCCAAAAACAGGTGGATTTGTTGATACTCTAACAATTGATGGTCAGGGTACCTACTCAATTAATAATGAAACAGGTGAAGTAACTTTTGTTCCATTGAAGACATTTACCGGTACAGCTACACCTGTCACAGTTTCACTTACTGCAAAATTAGGAAAAGATGCTAATGATACGGATATTACAGCAACTGCTACAGCAACGTATACTCCAACTGTAATACCTGTTAAACCAACTTCTACAGATGATGAGTCTGAAGGACCTAAAGGACAAACACAAAACGGTACACCAACTTTTACTGGTGGTAAAGTTGAAGTAAACGGTGTGGAGAAGACTGTTGAAATTGATGAAAATGTTAAACCAACCTTTGATGATGGCACAACTAAGAAAGTTGTTCCGGGAGAAGGAACTTATACCATTGATGAAAATGGTGTGGTAACTTTCACACCAGAAAAAGACTTTGTTGGGAAGGCTTCAGGAGTTACAGTCAAACGAGTTGATAAGAACGGAACAGAAATAACTGCAAAATACACACCAACTGTACGTCCAATTACTTCATTTGTAGATACTGAGGGGAATACATTAATTCCAACCGAAGACGGTGAACAACCTAAGAAAGATATTCCAGGTTACCGCTTCGTAGAGACTAAGAAACTTCCAAACGGTGACACAGAACATGTCTACGAAAAAGTGAAGACTAGTCACAAGGATAAGGAAGGGAATGAAATTCCAGGTTATCCAACCGAAGACGGTGAACAACCTAAGAAAGATATTCCAGGTTACCGCTTCGTAGAGACTAAGAAACTTCCAAACGGCGACACAGAACACGTTTATGAGAAGGTTAAGACCAGTCATAAGGATAAGGAAGGCAATGAAATTCCAGGTTATCCAAGCGAAGACGGTGAACAACCTAAGAAAGATATTCCAGGTTACCGCTTCGTAGAGACTAAGAAACTTCCAAACGGCGACACAGAGCACGTTTATGAGAAGGTTAAGACTAGTCATAAGGATAAGGAAGGGAATGAAATTCCAGGATATCCAACCGAAGACGGTGAACAACCTAAGAAAGATATTCCAGGTTACCGTTTCGTAGAGACTAAGAAACTTCCAAACGGCGAT